>NC_015067.1:0-600000 GCF_000196555.1 Bifidobacterium longum subsp. longum JCM 1217
ATGGTTAACGCTTCCGGCGACCCCGTAATCGAGGCCGCCCACATCTGGTCAGACACGCTGACGGTGCTCAAACACAGCGCTTCGCTCAGCCCACGAGAAAAAGGCTGGTTGGAAGGCGTTGTTCCTGAAGGCGTCTTCGGTTCGACCATCGTGCTGTGTGTGGACAACAACGACACGCTTCAAGCCATTCAGGGTGATTTGAACGATTCCCTGCTTCAGGCATTGCGTACGGTAACCGGCGAAAATATGTTTCCCGCGTTCAAGGTCGTGCCGAAAACCGAGCCCGAACCGCTTTCGGAGGCAAAGCCGGCGCAGCCATATCCTTCGGAAATTTCTCCGACTGTCGCCGAATTCGGTAAAGAATCCTATGGTGCAAAGCCGGCAGCCGCACCGCGGGAACCGATGCCCGCCACCGAGCCGCAGTTCCCGGTCGGTCAGCAGAAGATGAATCGCGATCCCGAGACTCATCTCAATAAGAACTTCACGTTTGATTCCTTCGTGCCCGGCGATTCCAACCGTTTTGCCCGTACGGTCGCACTGGCCGTGGCCGAAGGTTCCGGGCAGGATTTCAACCCGTTGTGTATCTATGGCGGATCGGGCCTGGGCAAAACCCACTTGCTGAACGCCATCGGCAACTATGCACTGGTCAAGGATCCCGGGCTGAAGGTTCGATACGTCACGTCTGAGGAATTCACGAACGAATTCATTGACGCGCTGCAAAACCCGAACCAAAGCCAGGGGCAGATTGCTGAATTCAACCGTCGATACCGACAGGTTGATGTGTTGCTTATTGACGATATCCAGTTCCTCGGCGGCAAGGAAGCCACCTTGGATCAGTTCTTCCATACGTTCAATGCACTGCATCAGGCAAATAAGCGTATTGTCATTGCTTCCGATGTAGCGCCCAAGAATTTGAAGGGTTTCGAGGCTCGACTCATCTCGCGCTTCGAATCCGGCCTGACCGTAGACGTCAAGCCGCCGGATCTGGAGACCCGAATCGCCATTCTTCGCATGATCGCCTCGATGAACGGCTCGAAAATCCCCAGCGATGTGTTGGACCTCATCGCCGAACGCTTCACCGAGAACATTCGTGAACTCGAAGGCGCGCTAACCCGTGTTACGGCCGTGGCCTCGCTGAGTAATCAGCCGGTGACCCGCGCCTTGGCCGAGCAGACGTTGCAGGACTTCTTCACCACCGATGTGGAAATCAAGCCCACGGACATCATCAGTCAGGTGGCGAAGTACTTCCACCTGACGTTTGAGGATCTTGTCGGTAAATCACGAACCAAAAACGTGGCTGTTCCTCGTCAGATCGCCATGTATCTGGCTCGCGAAATGACCAGTATGAGCCTGATGGATATTGGCCAGGTCTTTGGCGGACGCGATCACACCACAGTAATGCATGCCTGCACTCGAATCAGTGACCGAATGCAGCAAAAACAGGAGATCTATAACTACGTTATGGAGCTCACGGTTCGCCTCAAGCAAAGCAACACCAACTGACACAACGCTTCTGAGAGACGAAAAACGGCACTTTTTGGACTGACTTTCCGAAAAGTGCCGTTTTTGGTTGCTCAGGCGGATTCTGGTGGATACGTCGAGGCAACGGATTCGAGACATTAGATTCCTCATGGCTCCCCTTTGTGAGGGGATCTGTCGGCGCAGACGACTGAGGGGAGTTTCGAAGGGGAACACGCAAAAAACCATGAAACGAGAGAATCGATTCTGAGGACCGATTTTGCGGGTTTGGGCGAGCGAGACGGAAAAAGTGCCGAAAACGGTCTCCAGAATCGATTCTCCTCGACGAAAAAACAGTCTTCAACACGCCGTGCGAAAGTGCGAAAACCAAAAAAGTTATCCACATAGTTGTGCACAGATGTGGGTAAACTCGGCGGATAACTCGTGGATTACCCACTGTTTTGTTGTGGAAAACTCGTGCATAACCGCGACCTCGATGTGGAAAACTCAAATTCGACGAACTGGCTGTGGAAAACTCGCCCACTTATCCACAAGCCATGCAGAATTTGTCCACAATTTTCAGGGACTTATGAACCGTTGCAGTTGTAGGGCTCAGCCCTACTTATCCACACTATCCACCGGCCTTATTATGGCGATTACTTACTCAGTTACGTGAAAAGCATCATCGCCATAGTAACAGCCGGTCATCCAGCGTACGTAAGTTCGCCACCTAACGGCTAGAATATTTCTCAGCCAATCCGACGAAGGGAACAATCACACATGAAAGTCGAAATCGATACTGCAGCCCTGGCCGACGCCGTAGCCTGGACCTCCCGAGTCATCGACGCACGTCCCTCCAACCCGATTCTCGCTGGTGTCAAGCTGGAAGCCATTGACGGAACGCTGCAATTCTCCGCCTTCAACTACGAGATTTCCGCTCGCCACCACATCGAAGCCGGCGTTGACGAAGCCGGTTCCGTACTGGTTCAGGGCAAGCTGCTGGCCGATATCACCAAATCGCTGCGTTCGGAGAAAACGTACCTGGTCACCGACGGCTCCACGCTGACCATCACGTCCGGCAAGTCGAAGTTCACCTTGCAGCTCATGCCCGACACCGAGTACCCGGATCTGCCTGTGGTACCGGCCATGCTCGGCCAAGTCGATGCCCCGACTTTCGTTCAGGCCGTGAACCAGGCGTGCGTTGCCGTCTCCCGCGAAGAAAACCGCCCGGTACTGACCGGCGTTCGCATGCAATTCCAAGGCGACAAGGTCGTCATGACCTCCACCGATCGCTTCCGTTTGGCCCGCGCCACCTTCACTTGGACTCCGCAGAACCCGGACGTCGACACCACCACGCTGGTTCGCGGCTCCCTGCTCAAGGATGTGGCCCGTGCTCTTGACGAGCACCAGAACATCCGCCTTGATTTCGATGCCGATAGCCCGACGCTGCTCGGCTTCGAAAACGCCGGCCGCGTCTCCACCTCCCAGCTCATCGACGGTGAATTCCCGGCGGTCGACCGCCTGTTCGCCGACGAATATCCGATTCAGGCCGTAGTCAACAAGCAGGATTTGCTCGACGCCATCAGCCGTGTGGCTTTGGTCGCCGAACGCAATGCTCCGATTCGCATGACCTTCACCGGTCAGGAAGTGGCGCTGTCCGCCGGATCGGTCGACGAGGCTCAGGCCAACGAAACACTGGACATCGACATGGATGGCGACGACATCACCGTGGCATTCAACCCGTCCTACCTGAAGGAGGGTCTGTCCGCCGTAACCGAACCATTCGTGCGCATCAAAATGACGACCCCGGTCAAGCCGGTCGAGTTCAATGGCCAGCAGGAAGCTGATTCCGACGAGTCCATGGACTACCGATACCTGCTCGTGCCGATGCGCTTTAACAACTGAAATCCCTGAATTTCCAACGATTCGCTAATGCACATCTCCCGTCTCGCACTCGACCACTACCGCTCATGGAGTCAGGTAGTGGTCGATTTCGTACCAGGCGTGAATATCCTGTTCGGCAAGAACGGTCTGGGCAAAACCAATCTGGTGGAAGCCGTCGAAGTGCTGTCCACCGGATCGAGCCATCGCACGTCCAGCACGTTGCCGCTGATCGAACGCGGGCAGACCACGGCCACCATCCGCGCGAACGTCGCTGATGATGCCGGTCAAACCACTACGTATGAAGCGTCAATTCATGCGCGTGGTGCCAACCGAGCCCGCATCAACTCGGGGTCGTCGCTGTATCTGCGCGATATCATCGGCAAGATTCCCAGCGTTTCCTTCACTCCCGAAGATCAGCGGTTGGTGTCCGGCGATCCGGGAGCACGCCGCACCATGATGAATCAGGCTGCGGCTCTGCTCGAGCCCGGATACATGCAGACGTTGCAACAGTTCACGCGCATCGCCAAACAGCGTGCCACATTGTTGAAGCAATTGAATGCCAATGTCAACAATGGCCAGCCGATGGATGCGGTTCTGAGCGGTTTGGAAATCTGGACCGGCCAGTTCATCGAAGCCGGTGTGGCGTTGACCCGTATGCGCGCTCATGTGATCGGTCTGCTTGCCGAGCCATTTGCCGCGATTTACGCCGACTTGGCCGGTGCCGGCGAGCAGGTGACGCTCACTTATGCGCCTTCATTCGACGAAGTGCTGATGTTCGACGATCCGCATCCGCAGATTAGCGAGCATTTCCAACGCATCTACCCCGGTGAAGTGGCTCGCGGCGTGAACCTTATCGGTCCGCAGCGCGATGACATGAACCTTGAGTTGGGCGGTATTCCCGCCCGCGAGTTCGCTTCGAACGGCGAGATGTGGACGATGGCGTTGGCCTTGAAAATGGCATTGTTCGAAATAGTGCGTGACCGGTTGGGATTGCAGCCGATTGTGATTCTCGATGATGTGTTCGCCCAGCTTGACGACAGCCGGCGCACGCAGATTCTTGATTTCGCCAGAAAACAGGATCAGGTGCTGATTACCGTGGCCGCTGAAGGCGATGTGCCCGACTATGAATCGGCCCATCGCATCGACGTGGCCGCACTGGACGAACCAGCTTCCGTGATATTGCCAACTCTGGGCAATTTGTCCAATTCGCGGGAAAATGAGAGTTTGGGTGGGTATGACGAAAAAACCGCGGTGGACAGCGCGTCCGTAGAACGGAAAGTGTCATGAACCCGCCGATCGCCCGCCAACTCAACCTGGACGAGACCAAACTGCCGGCCGAAATATTCGAGCGGCTCTCCCGTCGCGGGGCGACCTTGAAGGACTACAGACGCCGCCGTGAAGAGGCCATCGAAAACTTCGGCAAACCGGGGCGCGATCCGGCTGAACTGGGCAGCGTGATGACCACCATCGCCGGCAACGGCGTCTGGACGGCGAATATGAAGCTTGCGCAATTGCGCAACCATTGGGACCAAGTGGTGGGTCAGGCCATCGCCAGCCATTCGGCAGTCGCCGATTTCACTGACGGCGTACTGACCATCCGCGCCGAATCCACGGTCTGGGCCACGCAGCTGACCTACCTTATCCCCCAACTCACCGATACCATCCGTCGCAATCTCAAAGGATTGACCATCACCGAGATTCGCGTGACCGGCCCGGCCGCCGGATACACACGCAAATGGGCTCGGCGGCGGTAGCCAAGATACCAAACAAATTCGCAGAAGCCTCGCTATGGCGCTCGTCGGGTTAGACGAGTAAAATCACATGCAGTATGGTCAAATGGCTAGAAGAGCCCTTTACGGGCCTCGTAAGCCATATCACCTCCGTGAATGACCTTCATGACGGAGGTTGACCCTGTAGTCACGGAAGGAAGCCTGTTGGCAGACGAAACCAGCAAAGAGGAGCAGCTGAAGGCGGCTGCGGAACGCATCAACAATGCGGAATTGACCGAAGGCGAACTTGACGAATCCATGGCCCCCGAGCATTATGAGGCCTCCGATCTGAGGGTGCTCGAAGGACTTGAGGCCGTGCGTATCCGCCCCGGTATGTACATCGGTTCCACCGGCCCGCGCGGTTTGCACCACCTGGTCTATGAGATCGTCGACAACTCGGTCGACGAGGCGCTGGCCGGATACGCCAGCCATATCGAGATCACCATTCTGCCGGACAACGGCATCCGTGTGGTGGACGATGGTCGAGGTATCCCGGTCGATGAGGTGCCCGGCGAGGGCGTCTCTGGTGTGGAGACCGTGATGACCAAGCTGCACGCCGGCGGCAAGTTCGGCGGCGGCGGTTATGCAGTGTCCGGCGGTCTGCACGGCGTGGGCATCTCCGTGGTCAACGCACTCTCCACCCGCGTGGACATCGAAGTGCGCCGTCAGGGCTTCCACTGGACCCAGACGTACATCGACCAGCACCCCACCGCGCCCTTGAAGCAGGGCGAGCCGATGACCGAAGGCGAGTCCACCGGTACGTCTGTGACTTTCTGGGCCGACCCGAAGATTTTCGAGACCACCATCTACGACTTCGAGACGCTGCGTTCCCGCTTCCAGCAGATGGCCTTCCTGAACAAGGGCCTCAAGATCAGCCTGACCGACGAGCGTGAGAACGACCAGGCCGGCGACGAGGTGGCCGGCGACGCCGCGGACGAGCCCGGCGCAAAGCACCAGACCGTCACCTACCAGTACCTCAACGGCATCAAGGACTACGTCGACTATCTGGTCAAGGTGCGCAAGGCCATGCCGGTGGAAGAGGACGTCATCAGCTTCGAGGCCGAAGACCTGAAGCTCGGCATCTCCGCCGAACTCGCCATGCAGTGGACCACTGCCTACTCCGAGGCCGTGCACACCTTCGCGAACACGATTTCCACCACCGAGGGCGGCACTCACGAGGAGGGCTTCCGCGCCGCGCTGACCTCGCTGGTCAACCGTTACGCGCGAGACAAGGGCATCCTCAAGGACAAGGACGAGAACCTCTCCGGCGACGACGTGCGTGAAGGCCTGACCGCCGTGATCTCCGTCAAGCTCACCAACCCGCAGTTCGAAGGCCAGACCAAGACCAAGCTCGGCAACTCCGAAGCCAAGACCTTCGTGCAGCGCGTGATGACCGACAAGCTCGGCGACTGGTTCGATGCCCACCCGGCCGAGGCCAAGAACATCATCCAGAAGGCCATCGAGGCATCCCGCGCCCGTCTGGCCGCCAAGAAGGCCCGCGAGAACACCCGCCGCAAGTCCATCTTCGAGTCCGCCGGCATGCCCGACAAGCTCAAGGACTGTCAGTCGAACAACCCGGAAGAGTGCGAGCTGTTCATCGTGGAGGGTGATTCCGCAGGCGGCTCCGCCATCCAGGGCCGCAACCCGATCACGCAGGCCATCCTGCCGCTGCGAGGCAAGATCCTCAACACCGAGCGCGCCAGCCTGGACCGCATGATGAAGTCCGACACCATCGAATCGCTGATCACCGCGGTCGGCGGCGGCTACGGCGAGGACTTCGACATCTCCAAGGTCCGCTACCACAAGGTCATCATCATGGCCGATGCCGATGTGGATGGTGCGCATATCGCCACCCTGAACCTGACGCTGTTCTTCCGCTACATGCGCCCGATGATCACCGCCGGCTACGTGTACGTGGCCATGCCGCCGCTGTATCGCCTGAAGTGGACCAAGGGCCCGCACGACTTCGTGTACACCGACGCCGAGCGCGACCGCGTGCTCGCCGAAGGCAAGGCCAACGGACGCCAGCTGCCCAAGGGCGAAGGCATCCAGCGCTACAAGGGTCTGGGCGAGATGAGCTACCAGGAGCTATGGGAGACCACCATGGACCCCGAGCACCGCATTCTGAAGCAGGTGCACATCGAGGACGCCGCCGCGGCCGACGAGACCTTCTCGATGCTGATGGGCGATGAGGTCGAACCCCGCCGCCTCTTCATCCAGCGCAACGCCAAGAACGTGCGTTGGATCGATGCGTAACGGAATCCTCCAACCTCCCTCGTCAGAGGGAGGTACACAACGGACTTAGACAACTAAAGGAACAACAGTGGCAGATGAAAACAACACCGGCGACGAGCAGTTCACGCCGGACGGCTCGATGGAGCCGTTGAGCCCGCAGGAGGCGGACACTACCGACTACGGCCTGATGGACACCGGCGAACGCATCCAGCGCAAGGACCTGCAGCAGGAGATGCGCGAGTCCTATCTGGCGTATGCCCTCTCCGTGATCGTCGAGCGCGCCCTGCCGGACGTGCGCGACGGTATGAAGCCCGTGCATCGCCGCGTGATCTACGCGATGTACGACGGCGGCTACCGCCCCGATCGCGGCTACAACAAGTGCTCCCGCGTGGTCGGCGACGTGATGGGTAAGTACCACCCGCACGGCGACTCCGCCATCTACGACACTTTGGTGCGTATGGCCCAGTCCTGGTCGATGCGCAACATGCTCGTCGACGGCCAGGGCAACTTCGGCTCCCCCGGCGACGACCCGGCCGCCGCCATGCGTTACACCGAATGCCGTATGGCCCCGCTGGCCATGGAAATGGTGCGCGACATCGACAAGGACACCGTCGACTTCGTGCCCAACTACGACGGCAAGACCCAGGAGCCGACCGTGCTGCCGGCCCGCTTCCCGAACCTGCTCGTCAACGGCTCCGCCGGCATCGCCGTCGGCATGGCCACCAACATCCCGCCGCACAACATGCGCGAGGTGGCGGACGGCGTCCACTGGGCGCTCGACCACCCGGACGCCAGCCGCGAGGAACTGCTGGAAAACCTGATCCGCATCATCAAGGGACCGGACTTCCCCACCGGCGCCACCATCCTCGGCCACAAGGGCATCGAACAGGCCTACCGCACCGGCCGTGGCCTGATCACCATGCGTGCCGTGGTCAACACTGAGGAGATCAACGGCCGTATGTGCCTGGTGGTCACCGAACTGCCCTACCAGGTCAACCCGGACCGCCTCGTCGTCTCCATTCGTGAGGCCGTGCGCGACGGCAAGATCCAGGGCATCGCCGACATGCGCGACGAGACCTCCGGCCGTACCGGCCAGCGCCTCGTGCTCGTGCTCAAGCGCGACGCCGTGCCGAAGGTGGTCCTGAACAACCTGTACAAGCACTCCCAGCTGCAGCAGACCTTCGGCGCCAACATGCTGGCGCTGGTCGACGGCGTGCCGCGCACGCTGAGCCTGGACGCCTTCATCCGCCATTGGGTGAACCACCAGCTCGACGTGATCGCCCGCCGCACCGCGTACCTGAAGCGCGAGGCCGAAGAGCGCGACCACATCCTGCAGGGCTATCTGAAGGCCCTCGACATGCTGGACGAGGTCATCGCCCTCATCCGTGCCTCCGAAGACACCGACACCGCACGTACGGGCCTTATGGGGCTGCTGGACATCGACCAGGTGCAGGCGGACGCCATCCTGGCCATGCAGCTGCGCACGCTGACCCGCATGAACCGCGACAAGATCGTGGCCGAGCATGAGGAATTGCAGCGCAAGATCGCCGACTACATCGACATCCTCGCCAAGCCGGAACGCCAGCGCAAGATCATCGGCGACGAGCTCGACGAGATCGTCGCCAAGTACGGCGACGACCGCCGCACCAAGATCCTGCCGTTCTCCGGCGAGATGAACGTCGAAGACCTGATCGCCGAAGAGAACGTGGTGGTCACCGTGACCCACTCCGGCTTCATTAAGCGCACCAAGGCCGACGAATACCGCTCCCAGCACCGCGGCGGCAAGGGCATCAAGGGCACCAAGCTGCGCGAGGACGACGTGGTGGATCACTTCTTCCTGACCTCCACGCACAACTGGCTGCTGTTCTTCACGAACAAGGGCCGCGTGTACCGCATCAAGGCCTACGAGCTGCCCGAGGGCTCGCGCGACTCCAAGGGCCAGCACGTGGCCAACCTGCTGCAGTTCGCGCCTGATGAGTCCATCCAGACCGTGCTGTCCATCCCGAACTACGAGGTGGCCAAGTATCTGGTGCTCGCCACCCGTTCCGGCAAGGTCAAGAAGACCCCGCTGGCCGAGTACGATTCCCCGCGCCAGGGCGGCCTGATCGCCGTGCGCCTCATGGCCGACGAGAACGGCGAGAACGCCGACGAGCTCATCGGCGCCGCGCTGTGCAACGCCGAGGACGACATCATCCTGGTCTCCAAACTCGGCATGAGCCTCAAGTTCCAGGCCGACGACGAGCAGCTGCGCCCGATGGGCCGCCAGACCGCCGGCGTGCAGGGCATGAAGTTCCGTAACGACGACAGCCTGCTGGCCATGGATGTGGTCCCTGGCGACTCCGACAAGGACCTGTTCGTGGTCACCAACGAGGGCTTCGCCAAGCGCACCGCCATCAGCGAATACCGTCTGCAGGGCCGCAATGGCCTGGGTATCAAGGCCGTGCAACTGGTCGAGGGCCGTGGTGCTCTGGTCGGCGCGCTCGTGGTGTCCGAAGACGATCAGGTCATGGCCATCATGAAGTCCGGCAAGGTGATTCGCTCCAACGTGGACGAAGTCAAACGCACCGGGCGCAACACCCAGGGCGTGACCTTTGCCAAGCCCGACAAGGGCGACACGATTCTCTCCATCGCCCGTAACGAGGAGAAGGACGAGCCCGAGGATGGCGGCGATGCCGCGGCGAACGGCACCGCCGAGACCGCACAATCCGGCGAGAATGTGAACAACGCGGACGAGGCGTGAGCAGCGTCCTGAAAAGCTGGTAGCCTCGCATACAGCAGAGGCTACCGCCAAGCCTGTTAAGGAGAAACGATGAGCGAGAATCTCGAAGACAACGAGCCCCGGATCATACCGCCGGCAGTCGGCAATACGCAGAACGAGCATGTCGAGCCGCTGATCGGTACTGAGCACGCTCCCCGCGTGGCACGCTCCGTGTCCAGCGATCCGGAAGAATCCGCGTTGCCTTCTTCAGGTGCCGCCACTCCCGTGCGTCCGGCACCTCGCCGTAGCGCCCCCAGGGCTCGCCGCATGAGCTTGTCGCTGACCCGCGTGGATGCTTGGTCCGTGGCCAAGGTGACGTTCATGCTGTCCATCGCCGTGGCGATTATTCAGGTCGTTGCCTCCGCGATCGTATGGGTGCTGCTTGATGTGGTCGGTGTATTCAGCCAGATTACGCAGATTGTGTCTTCCACCGGTCTTGATGCAGGCGGTTTCGATCTCAAGAACGTGTTGTCCCTTACCACCGTGGTCTCCGGCGTCACCATCTTCTCGATTGTTGAAGTGGTGATCTTCACCCTGCTGGCCACCATTGCGGCACTGATCTACAACGTGGTCAGCTCGCTGGTCGGCGGCGTGCACGTCACGCTCGGCGACGACTGATATAGCTATACTGACGGAACTCCCCTCAGTGAACCGCACCCCGGTTGTTGGACTGAAGTAATTCAGATTCGATGATCGGAGGTGCGGTTTCTTATGTGTGGGGTTCGTAGGCGTCGTTGCTGGGCCGAGACTTGGGACTCCGGCGACGCTGGGGGTGGCAGGCGTCGGTGTTGGGACAGGTTTTGTATCTCTGACGACGCTGTGGAGGGCTTACCGTCGTCAGCGGTACAGATCTTGGAGTTCTGCCGACGCTGAGGGTGCGTTCTGTGTCGTATGCGTCCAATTCTTGGCCCTCTGCCGACGCTGGGCACAGCAAGCGTCGTTGCTGGGCCAAGTTTTGGACTGCCGCCGACGCAGAGAATGCACACAGTGGTGTTGGTCTGCCAGCGTGTGGCAGCTTGGCGCCGCTGGGGGGGAGTCATGAGTCCCATTCCAACTCCCCCTTATTGACCACTTAGGGGTGCATCCCAACACATGGGGTGCACCCCCTTTTTTCTTGTTGTGCTACGGGGTTCCAGTCGCATTTTTTTCGGTGATATTTTGAACGCGAAGACAGGCTGGGAAATGCCCGATAGTCGTGTTCCCCTCAGCAGGTGAAGCCCTGCTTTCAGGCTGCAAAACCGACTCGGGTGTTCCGAAAGCGGCTTTCGTTGTTGTACATCGATACATAAGAGAGAACACCCATGAAAAACACCATTATTCGTGCTGCCGGTGTGCTGTTGGCTGCAAGCATGATATTTGGCGGTGCGGCAGCCACTGCATCGGCCGCGGAAGCAACGTCGCCGAGCACCGGCACCACCAGCAGCACGCAAGCCGCGGAATCCATCAATCGCGAATGGGTGCTGAATCCCGCGAACAACACTGAGCTGGCGGCTCTCGGCACTATACAAGGCGGATCCCAGACGTTCGACGGGCTGACCATCGATGCCACTGCAAACGGTGCCAAGTTTGCGCCGCGCGCCAATGACACCCAGATCAACGCCGGAACCATCATCAGCATCCCGGTGCCAGCCCACACCAATACAGCCACCATCACCCTTGCGTTGTCCGGCGGCACCACCACTATTACCGCGGATGCCGGTGAAGTGAGCAGCGACAACACAGTTATCGCCTTGCCTGCTGCGGAGTCGGCTCGTACGGTAAACGTCACCTTCACTGCCCAGACCTATCTCAACGGCATCGCCCTTGCCGAACAGCAGCCGGAACCCGAGTTCCCCGGTACGCCCACGGTCGCGGCCAAAGACACGAACTGGGACTTCACGGAAACCGGCATCGATCGACCGGCCGTGCAGGGCCTACCGACAACTACCAAGGCGTCGCCATCGACGCTCGGGCGCAAGGCGCCAAGTTCAACCCGCGTACTACCGCGGCAAGCGGCGGCAGCGATACTCAGGTGAACGCTGGAACCATCCTGTACATTCCGGTCGCACAGGCCGAGGGCGGCGCTACAGTCACCGTGAAGGGCCAGCTGTACGGTCCTACGCTCAAGCTCGACGGTACGGACATCACCACCGGCACTGCTGTAACCATCGCAACCGACAGCACGCGCTACGTGCCGCTCTCCGTTGAAGGCACGGGCAGCCTGTACCTGACCGGCATCGCCATCGACTACGCGGCCGGCTCCCCCGCCGCCACCAGCCACACGGTCACCGTGGGCCCGAACGGCCAGTACCGGACCATTCAAGCCGCTCTGGATGCTAACGACTCTTCCGAAACCGACCGACTAGTGCTGAAGATCACTCCGGGCGACTATCGCGAGAAGATCACCGTGACCAAGCCGGGCGTCACCTTCGCCAACGCCGACGTGACCGCCAAGCGCGCGGTGACGATTCGCGCCAGCTACTATTCGTCCAACACATTCGATGCCGACGGCAAGTTTGTGCCGCAGGATGAATTCGACCTTGGCACCAACAAGTGCGCCACCGTGACCATTGGCGCGGGTGCCACAGGTTTCTCCGCCTACGGCATCACCTTCCAGAACGATTACAACGTGGTGGATCACACGGCGGCGGGCGAGCAGACGCCGGCCGTGGCGCTGAACACCCAGGCAGACAAGGTGTACCTGAAGAACAGCCGCATCATCGGCCGTCAGGACACTCTGTACGTGCAGGGCGCCGGCAACCGCGTGTACGTGGACGGCGGCTACATCGAAGGCACGGTTGATTTCGTGTTCGGCGACGCCAACGCCTACTTCGCCGGCACCGAGCTGCACATGGCCGCGTTCGCCGGCAAGAACAACGGCTACTTCACCGCCGCCAACACCAAGAAGTCCGGCGTGGGCCTGGTGTTTGACCGCTGCAACTTGACCGTTGCCGCAGCATATGACGACGATGCCAAGCTTTCGCTGGGCCGCCCGTGGCAGACGTTCGCGCAGTACACGCAGGTGCGTAAGGGCGACGGCAGCAGCTATGTGACCGGCGTGGATTTGGGTACGAAGAACTCGGCGTATACGGACACTTCCTCGGCCGTGACCTACCTCGACAGCACGATGTCCAGCAAGATCACCAAGAATCGTTGGAATGTGTGGACCAGCAAGAACCAGAGCGGCAAAAGCGTGGACGTGACCTTCCACGATGATGTGCGATTCGCGGAATACGCCAGCCACGATGAAACCGGCGCGCTGCTTGATCCGGCTGATTATAAGAACGTCGTGCTCGGCTCGATGTCTGCTTTGGATGAGGCTCAGGTGCAGGCGAAGCGTGCTGAATTGCTCGCGGCACTGGGCTTCGGCTCGGCGGCTGGTCAGTGGGTTGTGCCGGATGGCGCGTGGCCATTCGCTTACGACCCGAACTACTCGACCGGCACTGATGTGCAGCCGACTCAGCCGGGCGGCAACGCCTCGCCTAACGCGGATTCGGCGGCCAAGGCCGACACCATGCCGGAAACCGGCTCGGCCATCATTGCGGTGGTTGTAGTCGCCGTGCCGCTGCTCGTTGCTGGCTTGGCGCTGGTAGCAGTGCGCCGCAATCGCCAGCAGTGATTGAAAGCGTTGCTGCGAACCGGACCTGGTGACCTTGTAGACGGGGGGCTATCTCCGTTGAAAGAGGTACATTGATGGCTTTGCAGAAAGCCAACTGCTTTCAAAGGGGTACCTGAACCACGAAACCTCGAGTATAAGCGTTGCAATGACGGCGTTTATACTCGGGGTTTCCCATATTCAGTACCCCTCTGAATGCAGTTAGCTTGGATCGATGATCATATCCAAGAATTCACTCGTATAGTGGTGCGTAATGCTTACGTATTTGGGATAGCACTTGTTGCTCGTTGTACATATAGCAATGCCCTTGCCTCCTCACGGGGAAGCAAGGGCATTACGCTACTGCTTAGTACTGCTTAGTATTGCTCAGCACTGCTCAGCGATTGCTCAGCGGCAAGCGTCACAGCACGCCCTGGGCAACCATGGCGTTGGCGACCTTGACGAAGCCTGCGGCGTTGGCACCGAGCATCAGGTCACCCTCGTGACCGTATTCCTTGGCGGCGGCCAGGGAGTTGGCGACGATTTCTTCCATGATGGACTTGAGCTTGGCGTCGACCTCTTCGAAGGTCCAAGACAGGCGGTAGCTGTTCTGGCTCATCTCCAGGCCGGAGACGGCCACGCCACCGGCGTTGGCAGCCTTGGCCGGGCCGTACAGCACGCCGTTCTTCTGGTAGACCTCGATGGCCTCCGGGGTGGACGGCATGTTCGCACCCTCGACGACCACGGTCACGCCGTTGTCCACGAGCTTCTGTGCGGATTCGCCATCAACCTCGTTCTGGGTGGCGCACGGCAGAGCGATGTCGCCCTTGACGGTCCACACGCCCTTGCTGCCCTCGTGGTACTCGGAGCCCGGAACGCGCTCGGCGTATTCCTTGATGCGGCCGCGCTCGACTTCCTTGATCTGCTTGACGACCTCGACGTTGATGCCGTTCGGGTCGTAGATGTAGCCGTTGGAGTCGGAGACGGTGACGACCTTGGCGCCCAACTGCTCAGCCTTCTGAGCGGCGTAGGTGGCCACGTTGCCGGAGCCGGAGATCACGACGGTCTTGCCCTCGAAGGAGTCGTTGCGCAGCACGCGCAGGGCTTCCTGGGTGTAGTAGCACACGCCGTAACCGGTGGCCTCGGTGCGGGCCAGGGAACCGCCGAATTCCAGACCCTTACCGGTCAGGACGCCGGAGTACTCGTCGCGGATGCGCTTGTACTGGCCGAACAGGTAGCCGATCTCACGACCACCGACGTTGATGTCGCCGGCGGGAACGTCGGTGAACTGGCCGATGTGGCGGCTCAGCTCAGTCATGAAGGCCTGGCAGAAGCGCATGACCTCAGCGTCGGACTTGCCCTTCGGGTTGAAGTCGGAACCGCCCTTGCCGCCGCCCATCGGCAGCGTGGTCAGGGAGTTCTTGAGAATCTGCTCGAAGCCAAGGAACTTGACGACGGACTCGGTCACGGTCGGGTGGAAGCGTAGTCCGCCCTTGTACGGGCCAATGGCGGAGTTGAACTGGATACGGTAGCCGCGGTTCACCTGAACCTTGCCCTCGTCGTCAACCCAGGCCACGCGGAACTTGATGGTGCGCTCCGGCTCGACGATGCGCTCCAGTACACCGGCCTTCTCGTACTCCGGGTGCTTCTCGACAACCGGCTGCAGGGTCTCGAAGACCTCGCGAACGGCTTGCAGGAACTCCGGCTGATCGCCGTCACGGGCAACGACCTGGTCGTAGACACGCTTGATGTACTCGTCAGTGAGCATGATTCTCCTCGATTTGCTAGGGAATTAAGACGGTTTTATTCTATGCGCGCAGGCCCTTGCTGCATAGAGTCTCGCTCGGATAACGGGAAAGCTATCGGCGTGGTTATGGGGTGGTTCAAGTTTCCGTTTGTTAGATTTTTCGGCGATTGCTGGATGTCTGTCTGTGCGTGAATCGGGTCGAAATGGAAGCTGCATCACACCGAAGGTGCGTTCATATAGTGGACATAAAGGTGGACTTGGGTGATGTCGGATGTGCCCGTTGGGAATCGTGCGCCGTAGGGGCCGAGGTCTTCGGCGCGCAGGTTACCGGGTTCGCGGTCAGTGCGCGAAGTAGGTCTGCAGAATCATCGTGGTCTCGGTGCTTACCGGCACCGTGCGGTGGATGAGATTGAGCAATTCCTCAAGGGCGGTGGGGGAGGCCACGCGTACCACCAGTACGAAGCTGGGGGCGCCGGCCACCGAATAGCAGGAGACGATGCCGTCGATATTGTTCAGCTTGTCCGGAATCGAGGATTCGGCTGAGTAGTCGAGCGGGGTCACGTTGACGAACGCGCTGATGGGCAAGCCACGCTGCTCTTGGTCGATGATGGCCTTGTATCCCTTGATGATGCCGCGCTTCTCCAGCTTCTGCACGCGCGACTGGGCGGCGGAGACGGACAGTCCGGTCGCCTGGGCCAGTTGCGCGAGCGTGGCGCGGCCGTCGGCCTCCAGCATGGTGAGGATGCGCTGGTCGGTCTCGTCAATCGCGGTCATGGTGTCTTCTCCGTTCGTTGTGCTCTGTGTTCACTGTACCTGTTGCCGGAATGCGATGGCTTTCCGATTTTGCCTGGTAATTTCAGTAGTTCTTCCTGTGTTTTCTGTTGTGTGGTGGAATGTTTATGCCTAAAGTCCTAATTGAATGTAATAATTCCTTCTGAAATAAGAGAACGACGAAATAATTCCATTGAGGAGGGATGATATGCAGAAGTTTTCCAACATGCCTCTGTCCGAAGTTGCATCTGCTGCTGTGCCTGCTGCCAGACGGGTTGCTGTGCCGACCGCCAAGCCCGCGAGCTTGTCCGCCGAAGCCCTGAATATCCCGCGCTCCGGCATCCGAGACGTATTCGACCGTGTAGAGCGCGTGCCTGACGCGATTTCACTGACCGTGGGGGAGCCCAGCGCCACGGCCGCGCCGCATATCGTGGCGGCCGCTTGCGAGGCCGCACAGGCTGGCCGCACTCGGTACACCAACGTGCTCGGCGTCCCCGAATACCGCAAGGCCGTGGCCGATTACTCCGCCCGTGTGAAGGGACTCACTTATGATCCCGAAACCGAGATTCAAGCCGTTGACGGTGCCACGATTGGCCTGTTTCTGGCGCTGAAAGCCGTGGTAGGCACCGGCGATGAAGTGATTATTCCCTCGCCGTTCTTCACTTCCTATGACGCCGAAGTGATGCTGTGCGGCGGCCGCCCGGTCACCGTGGCGCTGCGTCCGGAGCACGGCATGCGCGTGAACGCGGCGGACATCGAAGCGGCGATCACCCCGCGCACCCGCGCCGTAATCATCAACTCACCCGGCAATCCGACCGGCGCGGTAACTTCTGCCGCTGAACTGGCGCGTATTGCCGAAGTATGCAAGCAGCACAATATTTGGGCCATCTCCGACGAGGTTTACCATCCGTTCGTGTTTGGGGAAACGTTCGGGGAAACGCTTGGGGGAGAGGCAGCCGTGGCACCATCGATTGCCGCGGTGCCGGGCATGAAAGACCGCACCATTGTGGTGGAAAGCCTGTCGAAAACCTACGCGATGACCGGCTGGCGCATCGGCTACCTGCTGGCACCCGAAGCGGTCATCGAACAGACCGGTAAAATCGCCGAACTCATGCACTCCTCGGTGAACTCCTTGGCGCAATACGCAGGCGTGGCAGCACTGGCCGGTCCGCAGGATCATGTGGCCGCCATGCGCGAGGAATACCGCGCCAAGCGCCAGATCGTGCTGGACGGTCTGGCCGGATGCCCGGTATTGCGCTTGATTGAACCGCAAGGTGCGTTCTACGCCTTTGTGGACGTACGCCTGACTGGCCTTGACTCCGGTGAATTCGCAGACCGTCTGCTGGACGAAGAGCACGTGGCCGTGGTCCCCGGCGAGGCCTTCGGCGAGGAGGGGCGCGGCTTCGTGCGCCTCTCCTACGCCGGAGATGCCGGCGAGCTGCGTGAGGGCGTCGCCCGTCTGCGCGCATTCGCCGAACGGGTATGGAACCCCATCACCGGCCACCACACCGCCACCTATCACCCCATGGAGGTGCTGGCCTGAGGCTTAAAGCGAGGCTAGGCCGCCATTCGGCCTCGTCGGCGCGAGCGATGGCCTGCTTCTTGGCTCGCAGCAAGATGTAGCCGAGTACCAGAACGTTGGCCAGAGCTCGATGTTGGCATCGCGTCAAAACAACCGCATTAAGGCTGCCGCGTTTCGTATCGTTACGCGTAGGGGCTGGCTGAGGCGTAATGCTGAAGAGTAACATTGAAGCAATGGCAATCAAGCCGATTTGAGGAAGAGAAGCACACGATGGCGTACTGCGGCCACTGCGGAAATAGAGTTGATAGGCCGGCACGATTTTGCCCGGCATGTGGAGCGTCTGTAGACAGCGCACCGGTTGCGTCTGTACCAGTGCCGGCCGCATCGTCAGCCGTACCGACTGCGTCGATACCGGCACCTGCTGTGCCAGCGCCTTCAGTACCACCATCGATACCAGCCGCGCCGGTTGCCCCATCGGTTTACGCCGCGCCCGCTGCCCCACAGCCGGCACCAACTGCTCCCTTGCCAGCTTTGCCGATTCCCGCTCCTGCCGCATATCAGGCGACTGATGCAACCGCCGTCCTGGCACCGCCGCGCAAATCCAGCAAGAAGCTGATCGCCGTTCTCTGCGCATTGCTTGCGACGATTCTGGTGGCGGCCTTGGCATTCATCGTCCCCAACTTCACCGCCGTCAAAGCGATGCTGGGCTTCCAGCCCACCAATCCGCTGGTCGTCACCTTCGACGCGATCAACTCGCTGTCCACTCTGCGCAGCACCAAATACGAACTCAGAACCCACAGCAGCACTGACGACTCCCTTGACGCGCGGATGTCTGGCATGTATTCGCTGGGGCAAAACCACCAATGACTCCTCCGCGTCTGTGACCATCAAGACAGATGAACAGGCAACAACCCTCGCTTGGCACAAAGGCGCATTCGCCGGGAAAAACGTTTGGTATGATGACGACCCCTACTACATCTACTACCCGGCCGACCAATATGAAGATGACTTAAGGAACGGCGTTGGTAGTGATGTGGCGGACTTGATATTGAACGTCAAGGATGCGTTGGTCAAGAACGGTGCTTGGGACATCACCGGCGCGGAGCAAACGTTCTACGATCAGCTGGACAAGATGAACGACGATGGGTACTCGAACGACATCGACCGGGCCAAGGGCACGAAAACGTCTGCCGAGGTGAAGGCCGAGGCCAGCAAATTCATCCAACAATATTTCGGCGTGGAGCTGGAAGATAAGAATGTGCGCAGCCAGCTGTTCCCGAATACATCGTCTGCCAAGTCTGCCGGCAATACGCAGCTGTCGTACCAAATCGATATCAAAGCGTTGTCTCAGCATTTCGTGAATTACTGGATCAGTCATGAAGCGCAGTATCCGCATCTGAAATCCTGGGTGATTCAGCAAATCGAGGATGCCGGCGTGGACGATGCTGAAGATGAGTACCGTCAGGCGCTCGATAATGTGCGCAACTGGGATTTCGGCACGGATGAAGAGCCGGAGATGCCGACTATCACCGTGGATCTGAACTACGGCAGAAAGCGTCTGATGAATTCGATTGCCATAAGCGTGTCCGGCAAGGACGAATACGGCGACTCCTATAATGGCTCGCTATCGTTGACGCTCAGTCAGCAGAACGCGGTGTCTGTGGACGACCCCGATTTGACTGATATGGTGAGCAAAGCCAAGGACAACAACGGACTGGATTTGTCCTGAATATGGTGCGTGGGATGTTGCGGCGGCGCTAATTTCCTCGGTGGGCTATCACGCACTCTTCCCGCTTGCAGCGGTCTGCTCGCTGATTGGCGCGGTGCTGATCGTCTTCATCAAGTCAGTGAAGTAAACATACTTATTCATCCCTCTTCCTTCCATAACAAACGAGCGGAGGGGTTGGGCCATTGTTTTGCGGTGTGTCCAGTCTCTCCGCTCGTTTATTTGCTTGATTCTGTGGAATGGAAGGGGCATGCTCTATGTCAAATAAGATAATGCGGAAGGGCTGTTCTGCGTGCATATATCTTGCTGAACGTATTTGAGGGTACTTTCTGGTTAAAGACACGCCCTATGGTGGGCAGAATGCTGCCGTTGTGTCTGGCGTCGGTCGCAGGACATGTCGTATCATGAGGGCCCAAGCTTAATTCAGCCGTCCTCAATCTGATTAGTCGTCGGGTCGGGTTGGCGTGATCGGCTTGCAGGGAATCATCCGGCTCTTCCGGTTTTGGCGTGACCCGCAGCCTCCTCCACACCGGCGGCTTCAGACACACCATACAAGCCCACCTATAAGCATCCCCCTACACACCAAAACCGGAAGAGCCAATTATCTGCCGGTACCTTCCACCCGAGAGGAAGGTGTAGTCCTCCGGGTCCGGGCGATATCGCCGCAAGGCGAAGGATTTTCGTGTACCGTTCCATGAAGACGGAGCGACAATGACCACGCGGTTGGTCTGAATCCTCGAGGGGTGGTCCTTAACAGGACCACCCCTTTTTCGATGGAGAGGGCCATGGCGGACTGGGAGAATCCCTCGAACAAGAACGCAAAAACCCTCAGAATCGGTATTATTCCAAGGGTTGTCTGTGGAGCTAGCCGGGTTCGAACCGGCGACCCTCTGCTTGCAAAGCAGATGCGCTACCAGCTGCGCTATAGCCCCGTGAGAAAAAAAGAGCGGCTCGCGGCCGCTTCATTTTTCCTGTGGGCCCGGGAGGACTTGAACCTCCGACCTCATCCTTATCAGGGATGCGCTCTAACCAGCTGAGCTACGGGCCCGATCCATACGCTTCAAAAGCGCACAAGTGATTACAATACCATTGAACGGCGGTATGTCAATAACGGCGTGTCGCGATTGTCGCTTGCGCCATGATTGCCGGCTCGACGGTCAATGCCCAGCTACGTAACCTTGCGTTCTCACACCGTAATGCTGCGGTTACACCTCCCTCTCTGCGCAGAAATGTCCAATACATATGAGGCTTCTGCTGTTTTCGTGGGTTGGGTTCTTGGTTGTGGTGGGCGTATGTCGAGTCCGCCGCGGCGGAGCATGACAAGCGCGATGGGATTGTTCGCGTGGTGGAAGCCGTAGGCCATGCGGATGGTGACCTTGATCCTGTTGTCGGACGCCTCGAGCCTGGCGTTTGAACAGCCCAATTCGATTGTCCCGAGGATGTCGGGCCCATGACGGCGGATCTTCCGGGCGGGTTCGACGATCTCGGGGATGCGGCTGTGGGACGCCCGGAACACCCGGCGGTTCAGTTCGGTCCGGGCCTGGTCGCCGGTCGTTTGGGCATCGTCCGGAGGGGTTCCCTGAGCCGCCATGAACGGTAGGGCCGGCCCTTGGGGTCCGTGTCCCGCAGGTTCCCGGACGCCTCGGACCGTCTGTCGGTCAGCTTGCCGGGGTTCTTCAGGACGGTGTATCTGCCGCCGCGCATGCGCTTGACGGATTTCTCGTCCCCGTCGCGGCGCTGCGCTTCGACGGCTACACGGACGGGGCGGACCTGTGGCAGTACGTCATCGCGAACTTCGGCACCCTCTGCTGGGTGCCATCATGCTCGGCTGTCTCGTCATGGTGTCCTCGGCCACCGCGAAGGCGGGGCAGATTCTAGTGGTGGTTGCAACACCTGAGGTTTGAGCGGCCTTCCATGGTCACGTTGTCGGTTGTTGAGGTTATCACGCGGCGTCGAGCAGTTCGATGATCTTCTCGCTTGGTTTCATGAACCCGAGGGTTTTGCGTGGCCGGTCGTTGAGTTCCTCGGCGACCGCGTCGAGGTAGTCCTCCGGGTAGACGGATAGGTCGGTGCCTTTGGGGAAGTACTGGCGCAGGAGCCCGTTGGTGTTCTCGTTGGTGCCGCGCTGCCACGGGGAGTGCGGGTCGCAGAAGTAGACGGCCATGTCCAGCGAGGCGCCGATCCGTTTGTGCAGGGCGAGTTCCGCTCCCTGGTCCCAGGTCAGGCTGTTGCGCAGGAGTTTGGGCAGGTGCTGCATCTTGTCGATGATGGCCTGCTGGACGTGTTCGGCGTCGTGCCCGTCGGGCAGGTGCAGCAGGATCGTGAACCTGGTGGTGCGCTCGACGAGCGTGCCGATGGCGCTTTTGTTGCGGCTGCCGGTGATGAGATCGCCCTCCCAGTGGCCCGGGACCGCCCGGTCCTCGATCTCCGGGGGTCGCTCCGAGATCATGGCCATGGGTTCGCGGAAACGGGGTTTGCGGCCTTGGCCGCCTTGGGGTCTGCGGGCGGTTCGCCCCTGCCTCATGGCGCGTTTCAGCTCCTGCTTGAGTTCGCCCCTGGCCTGCAGGTAGATGGCCTGGTAGATCGTCTCGACGCTCGCGTGCATATCCCCATTATCCGGGAAGTCCAGCCTCAGCCGGTTGGCTATCTGCTCCGGGCTCCAATGCCTGCGCAACCCGGCGGCGATCTCGTCCCACAGTCGCGTGCCCTCGGCCGCCTTGCGCGGTTTGGGGCGTTTGAGCCGGTCCGCGGCCTTCTGCTGGGCGCGGTAAGGCTCGTAACCGCCGGACTCGGGATTCCTGTTGCGCTCGACCTCGCGGCTGACCGTGCCGGGGTCGCGGCCCAGCAGGCGGGCGATGGCGCGGATCGAATCGCCCAGACGCAGACGGTCCGCGATCTGGATGCGCTCCTCCTGGCTCAGGTAGCGCGGATGGAGGGTCTTGGGTTTGTCCATGGTGGAACGATACCAGTCCACCAGGGGTTTCTCGTTTGTATTTAGTCAAGTCGGTGTTTCGTGTTTCGTCACTAATTTTTTTCGGTTTTCGGCATGAGGAGTGCCGGCCGGTGGTTTGTTTTACTGGTTGTCCGTCTTGCCGAACATGAGGGCCTGGCTGACGCGTCGGCTGGGGCCGGTGAATTCGATGAGGCGTCCGTGGTGGACGATGCGGTCGATGATCGCGGCGGCGAGTTTGTCGTCGGCGAAGATCGTCCCCCATTTGCTGAACTCGATGTTCGTGGTGAAGATGATGCTGCGCCGCTCGTAGCTGCCGGCGATGATCTGGTAGAGGAGGCGGGCCCCGTCGATGTCGAAGGGCACGTAGCCGAACTCGTCGAGGATGATCAGGTCGGCACGGGCGAGGTCTTTGAGCAGGTTGTCGAGGGCGCCGTCGCGTTTGGCCTTGCCGAGCTGGAGCACGAGCTCCGCGGTCTGCCGGAACCTCACGCTCCTGCCTTGCTCGATGGCGAGCATGCCCAGGGCGGTGGCCAGGTGGGTCTTGCCGCGTCCCGTCTTGCCGTAGAACACGAGGTCCTGCGCCTTGGCCACGAAATCGAGGCCGGTCAGCTGCTCCTTGGTGTATCCGTCGGGCAGGCGCACGTTCGCGAAGTCGTAGCCGTCGAGGCTTTTGGGCACCGGGAACCGGGCCTGGCGCATGAGCCTTGCCCGTTTGGAGGCCTCCCTGTTGGCCAGTTCCGTGGCGAGCATGCGGTCGATGGCGTCCAGTTGGCGGGGCGTGGCCCATTCGAGCGTTTCGTCGATGGTGGCCTGCGAGATGAACAGGCTCCTCGCCCGCTCGCGCAGCGGGCCGGGGTCGGTCCGTCCGTTCTTCTGGTTCACTCGTCCTCCTTGGTGTAGGCGATGTCGTATTCGCTCAGGTCCACGGGGTCGTCGTAGGCCACGGGTCCCAGGCCCGAGGCGTGGCGTGCCGCGGCCAGACATACCCCGGCCCGGTCCGTGCCTCCGGTGGATTCGAGGATCTCGAGCATGCCGGCCACGGCCGCCCGCCAGCCGCTCTCGCCGTCGGCGTGCAGCAGGGCACGCAGGCTGTCGCGCCGCGTGGCCTCGTCCTGCGCGTCGATCCATTCGCGAAGCGGGTCGGGCATCGCGTCGCGCACCCGGCTGTTGCGCCAGGCCGCCGGCCGGTCGCACAACAGCCCGAGCTGGCTCGACGGGTCGCCGCTGTCGGTCGGCTTGTCCCCGTAGGACCTCGGATGCGTGATCACGCGTTTGCCTTCGGCATCGAGGATCTCCACCTCCAGGGCCCTCAGGCCGACGATCATCTCATGGCCGGCGTGTTCGGGTCCGGCCGCGTACCGGTGGCGGCCCTGGACGGTGACGTTTCCGTATTTGTCGGCCTTCATCCTCGTCCACGTGACCACGTCGAACGGCTTGGCGGGCAGGGGCAGCAGCGCCTTGCGATCATCCTCGAACAGGCCGGCCTGGCTCTCGCCCTTCCTGTAATGGTCCTTGTCCCCCAGCTCGAGACAGCGGTCGGGAAGGCGCAGGTTGAAGTTGTCGAGGCTCCACACGCTGGGCACCGGCACGAACAGCCTTCGGCGCACGGCCCCGACCCTGGCCTCGACCGCGCCCTTCTCGTGGCCCGAGTACGGGTTGCAGAACGAGTACTCGAACCCGTAATGGGCCTGGAACGCCTGGAACAGGCGGGTCAGGCGGATCTCGTCGAACCGTCGGCGGCCCACGCCGGCGGCATTGTCGTACACGATGCGCCGGGGCACCCCGCCCAGCCATTCGAACAGGTTAAGCAAAGCCTGACACGTGCATTCCGCGTTCTCCCCGGGCATCAGCTGGCACGGCGAGATGTTCGAGTACGGGAAATCCAACACGAAATGCCGCATCCGCGTCACGACGCCCCGGTAGCGCACGTCGACCTGGCCGAAGTCCGCCTGGCATTCGCCCGGATGCCACGACAGGTCCAGGAAACCCATCTCGCGCTCCGCCATGAACTCACGCTTCAACCGGGCCACCGTCCGGGTCACCGTCGACAACGACGCCTCCACCCCGTACTCGTCACGCAACCGCTCGTGGATGCGCGTCGCCGTGTGACGTTGCTTGTGCCAGGTCTCCCGGTCCTCGGCGAGCATGCCCTCGATCACGGGAATCCACTCGTCGAGCACCGAGCCACGGCGTCTCCTTACCGGAGGCCTGGCCGACAGGTCGTCGGCCTTGAGATACTTGCGCACGGTCGGCTCGCTGACCTTCTCGCCGCGCGCGATCGAGGCGACGGACTCCCCATTCCTGCGCCTCTGACGGATAGACTGTATTTTGGGCATGCTGATCATTTGCCTTTCCGGCCCTTTCCCGAATGGATTCGAAGCACCATCAGGCTAAGGCCCACGGGTGGTCGGCATGCCTTTCTGCCTAAACCCGAAAAAACTACGTGACTAAAACCTCAACTCCCTATTGAACACATACACTCGTTCCTTCCCGTGGCGCGCGTCCTGCCGTTGCGCCACGCCTTGCCGGTGCGTTTCGAGACGCCGACCGCGTGCGCGGCCTGGGTGAAGTTCATGCCTTCCTCGTCCAGCAGGCGCACGTACTCGGCGCGTCTCGCCTCGCACATCAGCTTCCTCGTCGGATATTCGACGCCGTTGAACGTCCAACGGTGTTCCCCGCCACGGTCTTCGTTTCGGTGGCTTCTGGTCACCTGACCCTCCTTGCGGTAGGTCAGGTGTTGCAACGATCACTAGAACCCGCCCGGTGTTCGAGGAGTGGGGGGGGGGCTGCGTTCCGGGGCATTTGCCGGCCGTCCGGCGTCACATCGTCAGGCTGTCCGGGTTGAGGAGGAAATCGTAGACGCTCATCGTGAGGATGCCGTGTTCGTCGCGGACGGGTTTGACCACGTCGCGTACGAGGACGATCTTCTGGAAGCTGTCGTCGATCTCGAGCAGCGAGGCCTTCTCCTGCGCGACCTTCTCCGGTGTGGGCAGTTGGTATGCGGATTGAATGTAGCAGCGCCGGTTGCCGAGGTTCGCCACGAAATCGACCTCGAGGCGTTTGCGGTACGGCACACCTTCGCTGGTGCCGCGCCGGTCGACCACGCCCACATCGACGTTGTAGCCGCGTGTTCGCAGCTCGTTGTACACGATGTTCTCCATGATGTGCGTCTGCTCGATCTGGCAGAACCCCAGTCGCGCGTTGCGCAGCCCCATGTCCTCGAAATAGTATTTCTTCGGGCTGCCGATGTACTTGCGTCCCTTGACGTCGAACCGTCTCGCCTCCTCGATGACGAACGCGTCCTCGAGATGGCCGATGTATTGCATGATGGTGTTCGTGCTGATGCCGGAATGCAGCACGCTGGCGAACGTGGCCTTGATCTTGGGCGGATTGGTCAGGGCTCCGATGGAGGAGGCCAGCACGTCGACCAGGTCGTCGAGCTCCTGCGACCTGCGCAGCCCGTTGCGCGAGACGATGTCCTTGAGATAGGTCTCCTCGAACAGGTTCTTCAGATAGAGGGACTTCTGCTCGTCGCTTCTCATGGACAAGGTGAGCGGCATGCCGCCGAACATCACGTATTCGGCCCAGCCGTGCTGGACGTCGCCGTCGTACGCCTGCATGAACTCGGCGAACGACAGGGGGCGGACGCGGACCTCGTCGCCGCGGCCGCGGAACTCGGTCATCACGTTGGTGGACAGCATCTTCGAGTTGCTGCCAGTCACGTACACGTCCACGTTGCGCATGCGCAGCAGCCCGTTGAGCACCCCGTACAGACGGGGCGGCTCCTCGCCGCGCATCTCCTCGTCCGAGATCGCGTACTGCACCTCGTCCAGCAGCACGTAGTACGGTTCCTCGCGATTCGTGATACGGGATCTCACATAGTCGGACAGGGCGTGCGCGTGGGGGTAAGGGGCGGTTGCCGATTCGTGAGGGGCGGCATTGTGTGCCGCTTGTTGTCCGCCGTTGTGCAAGAATGACTTGCATGCCTTATCGCCGTCGTCAATCCACCGCTCCGAAGTCCGGTGCGCCGAAATCCGTTCGGTCCGCTGCCGCCGGGCAGTCGTTGGACATTGACGGCATCCATCTGCACCTGACGCGCAAACCCATCAAAAACCTGTATCTGCGCATCAAACCGCCGAGCGGCCGCGTCGAAATCTCCGCACCGATGCGGATGAGCGAGAGTCGCATTGCGGATTTCGTCAAAGAGCGACATTCGTGGATTCTCGCCCAGCAGCAGCGCATGGCTGAGGCGCAACGGCGCTCCATCATGGCATTGAACGAGGGCGCCGGCTTCGAGAACGGAGGTCGTGGTGTAGCTGGTGCCAGCGGCCATGATGGAGGCGTTGCCGGTCGTCCGAAAACCGGTGATATCAGTCGTCCGGGAATTGGTGACGCCGGGCCAGGCCAAGCCGGTACGAATGTCCAACCGTATTTTGACCGCTCCCAAATCTGGACCGACGAACGCAAACGACAAGCGGCGGCCGCGATCAACGCCGCGTTGCCACAGCTGCTGGCCAAGTGGGGGCCGGTCGTCGGCCGGCAGCCCACGCATATCACGCTACGGGTCATGACCTCGCGCTGGGGATCGTGTACACCGCGAACCGGCCGCATCCGTCTGAACCTTCAATTGGGACTGATGGAACCGCAATTCCTGGAATACGTCTTGGTCCATGAGATGACGCATTTGTGGGAAAGCGGCCACGGTGCCGGATTCCAGCGCCGCATGACCGCCTACCTACCCGGCTGGAAGACGCTGCGCCGCGACCTCAACCGCCGCGTGGTGCTGTGACGATGACGGGTCAGGCTTCAGTGCCGGCGATGTGGCTGATGGCCTGATCGGATTCGTCGACGATTTGCCGCATGGTCCGAATGCGCCACCATCTCGATGGCCGCCGGACACCCGCTCACCGACGAAGACCGCTGGCCTTGGCTCGACACCATCGCCGCGTGGATCGACGAGCGCGTGGCCGCCGGCGAGCCCGCCGTGGTCACCTGCTCGGCGTTGAAGAAGATCTACCGCGACAAGCTGCGCCGTCAAGGCGTGGTGTTCGTCTACATGCAGGGCACATTCGACGAGGTGATGGAACGCCTTTCCCACCGCCAAGGCCACTTCATGAAGCCGAGCATGCTGCAATCCCAGTCCGACATTCTCGAAGAGCCGGGCGATGACGAAATTCACGTCAACGTACACATCGGCCAGGCCGATCCCGAACACGAGGCCATGGCCGTGGCCGGTGCCCTCGGCCTGTGAGCCATCTCTCGGTTCCCCTTAGTCTCACTTCGCCACACGTGCGGCGCATCGACGAACTCGAACGGCGCATCAGCGAACTTCAGCTGGAGCTGAAGCAGTGTGAAGGCCAGCAAGGGCGAACCGGATCGGTCCAAACGGGCTACTCAGGCCGACCAGCCCAGCCAGTCCGTTCAGACCGACCTAACTGATCAGAGCGGGCCCTCTGACCAGTCCGAACCATCTGACCGACATGTACTTGTTGACTAAGTGTGCGGCCCGTCATTCGTTATGGAACATGCCGGCCATGTATACAGGCAGGTAGGTTACATTCCCTTCGACTGAGACGTTGCACGGGCCAAGCACATAGCCTGTATTGAGATGGTATTCAGGGTGGACGAGCACGTTGTCCATTGCGCGATGGCGTTTGTAGGATTTGCCGGACTTCACCTCAATCGGCAGCACGTGATCGTTGCGGTCTTGGATGAGGAAATCGAGCTCGCCAAGCTTCTTACTGTTGTAGTAGTACAGGTCAAATCCGTGAGCGCGTAGCTCTTGGGCCACCGCATTTTCATAGATTGAACCGTAGTTGATATCAGGGTTGCCGTCGAGTACGTCGAGCGCGGTTTTCTTGAGAAACGAGCCGGTAAGCAGACCCACGTCGTTGTAAAAGAGTTTGAAGAGGTTACGTTCCTTGCTCATCTCCAACGGTGTGCACGGTTCGTCCACGTTGTACGCGGCGACGGCTACATCCGCATTGACCAGCCAATCGAAATCGGAAGCAACCGATTGGAATCTCATGTTCTTTTCGATTTTGGCGAAGGTAAAGCGCTTGTTTGGGTTATTTAACTCGCTGGGCACCAAATCGTAGATAGCGCGGATATGCAGCCGGTCTTCTTTGCGCGCGTATTGGCTGATATCGCGGCGATATTCACGCTTTATGTTCTCTTGTATAGTGCGCACGTCCGCAACGCTGCCGTTTGCCACGAACGAGTCGACTGCGGCAGGCATGCCGCCGATGACCAGATATTTGGAGTATAGCTCCATGAGCCTTTGATGAATGAACTCATCCACTTCCTGGTGCTTGGCAAAGCATTCGGCAAGCATATCGAATACGTCGTTGCCGATATGCTGCGACCAGCAGAACTCTTGGAAATCCAGTGGATACATATCCAGCTCGGTCAGGTACCCGACCGGTACCGAGCGTATATCTTCGAGCTCGACTCCAAGTAGCGAGCCGGAAAGCGCGTAATCGAACCGACCATCATCTACAAGGAACTTAATTGCGGTGACCATTTCCTTGCAACGCTGGACCTCGTCAAAGAAAATCAGGGTTTTGCCGGGTACTAATGGCGTATTTACGGCCAGTTCCAGCCTCATCAGTAGGTTTTTGGCATCGCGGGGCCGATCGAATAATGCAACGAGGTCAGGGTTCTCGATGAAATTGAGCTCGGCGATATGGTCGTAATGCTGTTGGGCAAAGTGCCTGATGATATAGGTTTTGCCAATCTGACGGGCTCCGGTGACCAGCAGTGCAGTGCGTTTCGGCGCGGATCTCCAAGCTTCCAGCTGTGTCTCGATTTTTCTTCGCAGCATGAGAATCTCCAGTCATTTGTAGGCCTTGCATCTATGCTGGGCACGTTTTCCAACTGTTTATAGCGCATATTTTACACTTTTCCAACCATAAGAATGCGGTTTTGGCTACGTTTTCCAACCTCAAAATGGGGAGTTTTATACACTTTTCCAACTTATGTATGTGGAGACTCTCTATTTCACGTGAGACGAAAGTGGCTCCCCTCTTTGAGGGGAGCCACGGAATACTGCTTTTACTTATGCCAGGTGAGAGCGCATGAACCACTGGAACTTTTCGAGTTCCTGCACGTGGTCCTGGATGATGTTGGAGCTGATCACATCCAGCTCGTCCAGCTCGGCGATGGCCTTGCGGTCGTCGGCGATGAAGGCGTCGTAGTACTCGATCAGCGCCTTGAGATACTCCTCGGTGCCCACGCGGCCCTCAGCGTCGAACGATTTCCACGTGCGGTTGCGCACGATGGCGTCAGCACGGCCATCCGGGGTGCCGCCCAGAGTGGCAATGCGCTCGGCGGTCTCGTCGGCCTGGGCCAGCACGGCCTCGACCTCGGGGTCAAGCATCTCGTGAACGGCGATGAAGTTCGGGCCGGTCACGTTCCAGTGTGCGTGCTTCAGGACCAGAGCGGCCTCCTGCTCCTGGCTCAGTCGGTTCTGCAGGATGGCGATGGCCTTCTCACTGGCCGCTTCATCAAGGCCCGGCACAACAAATGCAAGTGTCATAATGTTCCTTCTTTCAGTAGGTGGAACGTTGCCCTTTCATTCTACGTTTTTTGGTTATGCCCCGGGCCGAACGAATAGGTGGTGAATATCACGCGACTATTTGGCATCGTCGCTTTGTGATTCGGCCGGCAGCGGCGCATGGTCCGGGGCGCCGGCTTTGCGGACTTCGATGGTTTCGATGCGGCGGCCATCCACCTTGGTGACGACCATGTTGTAGCCGTCGTCGGAATGCAGCACGTCGCCTACCGCTCCCATCTTGCCGGTCTTGGACAAGAAGTAGCCGGCGACCGTCTCGTACGGGCCGTCCTCCAATTCGATGCCGGTCAGATCGGCGAAGTCCTCAATGGTCATGCTGGCCTCGATCGTGGCCACGCCATTGACGAACGCGGTGCTGGTGGTGCGTTCGCCGCCCTTCTCGCTGGGCAGATCGTACTCATCGCGAATATCGCCCACAAGCTCCTCGGTCATATCCTCAAGCGTCACGATGCCGTCCGTGCCGCCGTACTCGTCGATGACCACGGCCAGATGGATGCCGCGCTTACGCAGCAGTTCCAGGCTTGGCAGCAGCTTGGAGGTGCCGGGCAGGGAGATGCCTTCGCGCACCACATCGCGCACGATCTTGGCGTTCGGATCGCGCACGTCCAGCAGATCGCGCACATGCACGAAGCCGATCACGTCGTCGAAATCCTTGCCGGTCACCGGGTAACGGGAGTACGGCTGGTCGCGTACGAACGCGGCGGCCTCGGCCAAGGGCTGGTCGCCCTCGATGAAGACCACGTCGGCACGTGGGCGCATCACCTCGGCGACGATGGTTTCGGACGCGTCGAACACATCGTCCAGAATCGTGCGTTCGTCCTTGGAGAGGTTGGTGTTGGAGCTGACCAGCACGCGCAGCTCGTCGTCGGACACCTCGGACTCGGTCTGCTGCGGGTCGAAGCCGAGCAGGCGGACGATGCCGTTCGTGTTCTTGCCGATGAGCCAGATGATCGGGCGGCAGACGGCGGCGAAGGCGTCGATGGCGGGCACCACGGCGCGCGCGATCTGCTCGGTGCGCTGCATGGCGATGCGCTTGGGCACCATCTCGGAGATCACGATGGAACAGTAGGAGATGATGAGGGTCAGGATGATGTTCACCAGGCCGCCGGCGATGCCGGGGTGCACGCCCCAGCTTTCGACCGCCGGAATCAGGTAGGGGGCGATGGAAGAGGCGCCGAACGAGGCGGACAGGAAGCCGGAGAGCGTCACGCCGATCTGCACGGTGGACAGGAAGGTGTTCGGGTCACGTGCGATTTTGGCGACTTTGGCGCCGCGAGCGTCCTCCTGCTCCATTTGCTCGATCTGCGAGCCGCGCAGAGAGACCAATGCCAACTCGGTGCCGGAGAACACGGAACCGATAACGAGAAATACAAAAATCAGGAGGATGTTCAAACCAAGTGACATGGCTTCAACTCTAGGGGAGTGGCACGTCAAATTGGGGTGTGCTGGCTGGGCAGTAAGAAACTCGGCAAAGGGAAGGGCACTCTTATCATTACTGCGGCCGACGTGTCGACCGGTGTTTCCGATGCGTTGCTCGCCTTCGACGATGCCGTATGCGCTCCAGCGCTGGACGGCATTACTAGTGCAGAGAGGCTGTTTCTCGCGGCTATGGCCAAGGATTCGCCAAATCCCACGCAGGTTGGCGATGTTGCGGATCGCACGCTCAGAAGCTCAGCACTTCTACTTTGCCGGAATCGAGCTGATAGCGGGCGCCGACGATCATGAGCTTGTCAGCGGCGAGGGCCTGCTGGATGACAGGAGACTGCTCCACCAAAGTTTCAATAATGTGGGCCACATGCACGCGCTCGATATCTTCATGCGCGTCGAGCTCGGCTTCGCGCGCCTGCCAGACGGACATGCCGGCCTGGCGCAGAATAATCGATTCGGCGGCGGCGATGTGCTCGTCGAGGTCGTCCATCGCATCCGCGGCCTCCAGTGAGCCGTCGGCTTCGGAAGTGATGGTGTGCATCAGGTCGTCCAGCTCCTGCTCGGCGGCCTCGATTGCGCCGCAGTGCTCGTGACCGAGCACACAGATCAGGCTGACGTGCAGTTTCTTGACCGCGTACTCCAGCGAGGCGATAACCGCGCTATCGATGAGTTGCCCGGCGGTGCGCACGGTGAACAGGTCGCCCAGGCCCTGATCAAAAATGATTTCCGGAGGTACGCGCGAGTCCGAGCAGGAGAGCACCGCGGCATCCGGGTTCTGGCCATCAAGCAACGTTTGACGGGTCTCCTGATCCTGCCATGGATGGTCGGGCTTGCCCTCGGCAAAGCGCCGGTTGCCTTGCAGCATGCGACTCCACGTTGCGTTTGCGGTCGATTCCTGTTCAAAGTCTGACTGAGCCATGAAACCTCCATTATCAGCGGGCTGCTGATTGCCATATTAGCGAGTATTCGCGCATAGTCGTGATTGGGGCAACGGCCATTTGGGCACAAGGGTTGCGGGTGGTGTGATAAGGCTCATACGTTACACCCGCGCGAGCCGTGGCTCACCACATTACGATAGGTGGTGGTAAACGCTTGAAGATTAACAATTCCCGAAAGGACCGATGATGACTCTTCTGCAGCATGAACTGACCGATTTCAAGGTGAACGCATTCCAGAACAATGAGTTCCACGAAGTGACCAAGGACGATGTGCTCGGCCACTGGTCCCTGTTCTTCTTCTACCCGGCCGACTTCACCTTCGTGTGCCCCACCGAGCTTGAAGACCTGGCCGAGAACTACGCCAAGTTCAAGGAAATCGGTTGCGAGATCTACTCCGTCTCCTGCGACACCCACTTCGTGCACAAGGCTTGGCACGACGCCAACGAGAAGATCGCCAAGATCGAGTACCCGATGCTTGCCGACCCGACCGCCCTGCTGGCCAAGGATCTCGACACCTACAACGAGGCCGATGGCGTGGCTGAGCGTGGCGACTTCATCGTGAGCCCGGAGGGCAAGGTCGTGGCCTACGAGGTCATCTCCTCCAACGTGGGCCGCAACGCCGAGGAGCTGCTGCGCCGCGTGCAGGCCTCCCAGTTCGTCTACGAGCACGGCGACCAGGTCTGCCCCGCCAACTGGACCCCTGGCGAGGAAACCATCGAGCCCAGCCTCGACCTCGTCGGCCAGCTGTGATCGACACTGAATAGGCGGTAATCTTGGCCCCCCTTTCTGAGGGGAGCTGTCGCTGAAAGCGACTGGGGGGAGTGCTCGCGAGAGCTAGCCTGATCCGATATGCTCCCCTCAGTCTCACTACGACAGCTCCCCTCAGAGAGGGGAGCCAGTGTATGTAAGGGAGTTTTCATGACTCAGACCAACAATCTCTATGACGTCGTCGTCATTGGTGGCGGGCCGGCTGGCCTGACGGCCGGCCTGTACTTGGCCCGCGCTCGCTACCGTGTGCTGATTCTTGAAAAAGATGATTTCGGCGGCCAGATCACCATCACCAACGAAGTCGTCAACTATCCGGGCGTGGGCCGCACCACGGGCCGCGCGCTCACCCAGACCATGCGTCAGCAGGCTCAGGACTTTGGTGCCGAATTCCTCTCCGCCGAAGCCACCGGTCTCGACGTGGATGGTGACATCAAAACCGTGCACACCTCACGCGGCGACCTCAAGACCTTCGGCATCCTCATCGCCACCGGCGCCAGCCCGCGCAAGCTGGGCTTCGAGGGCGAGGCCGAGTACGCCGGCCGCGGCGTGGCCTACTGCGCCACCTGCGACGGCGAGTTCTTCACCGGCAAGGAAGTACTGGTGGTCGGCGGCGGATTCGCCGCAGCCGAGGAATCCGTGTTCCTGACCAAATACGCCTCCAAAGTCACCGTGCTCGTGCGCGAACCGGACTTCACCTGCGATGCCGCAGTGGCCGCCGAAGCCAAGAACAACCCGAAGATCGACGTGCGTTATCAGGTCGAGCTGAAGGGCGTCACCGCCGGCCAAGGAGGCCTGCGAGAAGCCTCAATCCTGAACCTTGCCACCGGCCAGACCGAAACGTGGAAGCCCGCCGACGCCGGCACCTTCGGCGTCTTCGTGTTCGCCGGCTATGTGCCCGCCACCGATTTGGTGCGCGGCGTGGTGGAGCTCGACGACCACGGTTACGTGGTCACGCACGACTACCTCAGAACTTCGGTGCCGGGCGTGTACGCGGCCGGCGATCTGCGCGTCAAGAACCTGCGCCAGGTGGTCACCGCCACCGCCGACGGTGCGATTGCCGCCGTGGAACTGGAGCGTTACGCCAAGCAGATGAGCGAGAAAACCGGCTTGGTGCCGCCGCGTCCCACTGCTTCCGCTTATGAGGAGTCCGAGGCCAAGGCCGCCTCCGCCGCCTCGGCCGCTGGCACGACGCCCGCCCCGGCTCCCGCCAAACGCAGCGCCGATGCCGCAGCCGCAGCCAGCGCCGCCAAGAAGCCCGGCGAACTGTTCTCCGCCGCCGTCAAGCAGCAGCTTGGCGTGGTCTTCGGACGCATGACCCGCCCGGTCACGCTCGCTCTCGAACTGGACGGCACTCCGCTTTCGGCGGAATTGCAGGGTTTCATCGGCGAGATGGTTGCGCTGTCCGGCGGCAAGCTGAACTCGGTTGCCGTTGATGCCGCAGGGCTGATCACGGCGGTGGATGGTGCTTCTGTGCCTACTTCTTTGGTGGTCGGCGAACCGCTGTCCGTCACCTTGCCGGACGGCACCGAACTGCCCACTTATGGTTCGTTGGACGATTCCGGCCGCGCCACATTCGACGTCGCCGGCGTCCTGCCGCTCGCCCGCCCAACTGTGCGCATCTGCGTGCCGGCTGAGGGCGACGGCAAGGCCGGCAAGGACGGCAATGGTTCACTGGTCTTCACCGGTCTGGCCTTCCACGGCGTACCTTCCGGCCACGAGTTCAACTCGTTCGTGCTCGGCCTGTACAACGCGGCCGGTCCCGGCCAGCCGCTGGGCGATGACCTGGTCGAACGCGCGAAGTCCATCACGGACCCGCTGAACATCATGATCCTCGTCTCGCTCACCTGCACGATGTGCCCGGAAACCGTGCTTGCTTCCCAGCGCATTGCCTCCCTGAGCCCGGCCGTGCGCGCCGAAGCCTACGACGTCTCGCACTTCCCCGAACTTAAGGACCAGTACGGCGCGATGAGCGTGCCCTGCATCGTCATCACCCACGCCGACGGCACCCAGCAAGTCGAATTCGGCAAAAAGAGCATCCCCCAAATGCTCGAACTGGTCGGCGCGTAAGCCGCACGACCTCAGGTACTCAACAGCAACAACAACGATTCTGCCAAAATCGTGACGTACATCGATTGATGCGATCGATGCGCCCGACTCCGGCAGAATCGTTGTTTTGCGGCAGCTCAGCCTCGGTCTTCGACGGCCTTCGTGACGTTTCTGTCGCCGAGGTACTTGACCAAGCTGATGCTGATCAGGGCCACGACGAACAGGCCGGTGAGCACCGGAATCAGCGCGGCGTAGCGGTGGGCCTGATCAGGCGCGTGGGCAACTACGAACGAGGCCAACTGGTTGCCGGACAGACCGGCGAACGCCCAGGCGCTCAGCGTCAGACCGTGCGTGGTGGAGACGGTTTTGGTGCCGAAGTGCTGATCAAGCAGCACGGGCAGCGTCGAGAAACCGCCACCATAGCCCGCGTTGACGAGGAACAGCATGGCCAGCACGGCCCACAGCAGAGCGTTGCCGATGCTGTTGGTGAAGATCTGCAGCAAGCACACGGCAATCGACATGATGAAGATTACCTGATAGACGGTCTCGCGGCGCTTCAGGTGGTCGGAGAGTGTGGAGAAGCCCACGCGGCCAGCCGTGTTGAACACGGAGTCCACGGCGAGCACCAGTCCGATGATGCCGGAGATGGCGGCGGCAAACTTGGCGGGGCTCAGGTTGGCATACTGCGGGAAGGCCCTGAGCACATCGTGCAGGATGTCCTTCTCTTGGCTGATGAGGGCCAGGCCGCAGGTGATGTTGATATAGAAGGCTATCCAGATGCCCCAGAACACGGGCTTCTTGAGGATTGTCTTGCGGCTGACGTGTGAGGTCGCGGGATCGTACACCCAGCCGGCCGGACGCTTGATGAGCAGGAAGCCGACGAACATCATCACCGCGTAGACCGCGGCGAGGATGAAGAACATGCTGACCAGGCCAACCGTGCCGATGAGATATTCCATCAGTGGGCTGGCAATGGCCTTGGCCAGGCCGAAGCCGGCGACGGCGATGCCGGTGGCGAGGCCCTTGTTGTCGGCGAACCAAAGCATCAGGTTCTTGACCGGAGTCAGATAACCGACGCCCAGGCCGATGCCCATGATCGCGCCATAACAGATGAACACGCCCGGCAGGAAGTTCAGGGCGATGCTCACGCCCGTGCCGGCGAAGCCGACCACGAAGCAGACCATGGAGACGAGTGCGGATTTCTTGATGTTTTTCTCCACCATTGGCCCGGCAAACGCGGCGGACATGCCGAGGAAGAAGATGGCGAGTGAGAAGCCCCATTCCACGGAGGCGGGGCTGGCGTGGAGACGGTCAGCGATAAGCTGCTTGAACACGCTCCAGCAATAGACGGTACCGATTGGGATATGAATCAGCAGTGCAGGGATAATCGCGCTGGTCCAACGATTCTCGGTAAACCTTGCCATATATGGGCGGATCCTTTCGTAACTGGTGTACGATGGCCTGCCGGCCCGAACGAGAGTCGTATCGCCCATATCCACGCACATCACGACGGCATGCCCCTGTGAACCATCCGGGCTGCACGAATCGAATCAAATCGAATCGTGCGAACTGCGAACAATTCGCTAAACATCCTTGGTGTGCATTTCATCGGCGCTGCTGGCTCTTGTCGACGCCGACAAACAGAACTATAACGCTGTTATGGGGTTGCTGTGGCTGATTTCTGTGGTCGGAAGCTATGAGCTTTCTCACATCGAAAACAGTTATATGACGGTATCGGCGTGATTGATACGTGACGTCTGCCCGTGGACGCGGCATATCCCTCTCGGAAAACAATGACTCCGTCATGTCCATTTCTTGGTTTGACATGTTTTCGTTTGCAGCGTCGGTGCTCACCACGGTGACCGCGGCGTTCGAGTCGCCGGGCAGGGCCTCGACCGAGGGTCTCATCCTCGGCTGAGATGTGGGCGGTACTATGGATTCTTATCGATAAGGTTCGTGATATGCGGAGATGGTAACGATGGTGACCTTAAAGGATGTCGGCGAACTGGCCGGAGTGACCGCCACCACCGCCTCCGCGGCCCTGCGAGGCAAGGATTACGTCAAGCCCGAAACCACGCAACGCGTGCGTGACGCCGCCCGCAAACTCGGCTATAAAATCAACCTGTCTGGCCGGTCCCTGCGTTCTGGGCGGTCCGATACCATCACCTTCCTTACCTCGGGCCTCGAGGGCGACTATTTCTCCCATCTGGCCATGTGTGTGGCTGAGGAAGTGCACAAGCGCGACTCGCACATGCTCATCGAACTGTCCCGGTATCTTACCGACGACAACGATCTGTCGTACACGTTTTCGGACGGCATCATCGCCATCAATGCGCCACGTGCGGTCGATATCCTGAAGCGGCACCCGGCCGTCATGCTGGAAAACTACGACACCAGCCTGCCCGTCGACACCGTGAACGCGCCGAGCGACGCCGGCTCACGGGCGGCAATCGAACACCTTATCGCGCGTGGCTGTGCGCGCATCGGCATCGTCGGCGACAATCACGATCCCAACAATCCCAACATCATTCCCGGCTCGCGTGATATTCGTATGCGGGCCGCCAAGGAGACGATTCTCGCGGCCGGACTGCCGTTTGACGAGCGCCGTGATTTCATCAAATCCTCGTGGTCGATTGACGGCGGTATCGAGGCCGGGCGCGGCTTGGCCAAGAAAGGCAAGTGCAAGTACGACGGTCTGTACTGCCTGAACGACGGTATTGCGCTCGGTATTCTGCGTGGTCTGGCGGACGATGGCGTAAGTGTGCCGGGCGATGTGCGCGTTATCGGCTTCGACGGCCTGAGCCAGAGCATGTACAGCGTGCCGACTTTGACCACCGTGGCCACCGATTTCAAGGGCATGGCGGATACCGCGCTGACCTTGCTTATGCGGCGTATCGAGAACCTGGACGACGAGTTCTTCCCGCAGACCGTGAATGTGGGCTATAAGCTCATCGAGCGCGAATCCACTGCGGCGTAGAGTCTTTGGCCGTGTTGAGCTTCAATTGGGTGATTGGACTGGCACCAGCGGCTGATATCAGATATGCCGAAAGCAGCGATGATCGGATTTAAGTTGCTGGAGATGACAGGATGGATTGCTCTTTACCCCTTTCACCATCTTGCAATAATTCTTACATGTAAGAACTCTCTGTTAACATGTAAGAATTATTGCAAGATGGTGAAAGGGGATGCTCATGTTGCCGGCCAAAGAAAGTTTGACGGTTGAGTTCAAGAGTGAGCAGAAGCGCCCTCAATCGCATGATGAAATTGTTGACAACGTAGTGGCTCTAGCCAATACCGAAGGCGGCACACTGTATCTCGGTATTGAAGACGATGGCACTGTGACCGGCGTATGTGACGAGCATCGCAATATCAATGGACTTGCGGTACTAATTTTCAATAAGACTGTTCCGCAGCTTCCCGCTCGCGTGGCGCTCTTGTATGAGAACGAGGTGCCGATAGTCAGTATTGAGGTGGATAACAGTCAGCAAATCGTATCTACCAGTCAGGGGAAGACATTGCAGCGCCGGCTGAAAGCAGACGGCTCGCCTGAGGTCGTTCCGCTGTTTGTTTCCCAATTCATTAGCCGTTTATCTCAGCAACGGTTCTACGATTTCAGTGCGCAACCTGCCCCAGAGGCTCGGTTGGACGATTTGAATCCAGACTCACGGAACAAGTTGAGAAGCCATATTCGCAGTGCCAATGCGCAAAACTCGTTGTTGTCTTTTACTGATGAGGATTTCGATCGGGCACTTGAGCTGGTTGTTGATGGCCCGTATGGATTGCAGCCATCTGTTGCTGGTCTGCTCACCATTGGTTCGGTTGATGCTATTCATCGATCGGTTCCAGCCGCATCGGCTGTTTTTCAAGTGATGAAAGGCATGTCTCCAAAGGTCAATATGGATCCGTTCGTGTTGCCCTTGGTGGATATGTTTGATCGTGTAGGCGAGCTGATGGAGCCGTGGAATCCCAGCCACGAAGTCATGAGCGGCTTGATTCGGGTCGATCTGCCAGACTTCGATCGAGGGGCATTCCGTGAGGCAATGATTAACGCTTTCTGCCATCGCGATTATGCACGAATGGGTTCGGTGAGGTTCCTGGTTGATGATGATGGGTTGACCATAGCCAACCCCGGAGGATTCATAGAGGGTGTTTCCGAAGATAACCTGCTTACTGCACAACCGCGTTCCCGCAATCCGCAGCTTGCCCTGATTCTGAAAGCTGCCGGATATGTTGAACGCACCGGACGAGGCGTGGATACCATCTATGCCGGGTCGATTGCGGCAGGCGGTTCTTTCCCGGATTATTCACAGTCCAGTGCTGAGGAAGTTATCTTGTTCTTGCGCCGCGTGGTACCTGACGAGGCATTCGTAACCATGATTGGCGACGAGGAACGTCGACGTGGGGCTCCATTGCCGGTCTGGTCACTGATTGTGCTCTCGCTGCTGCGTGAGCATCGTAGGCTTACCGTGGTCCAATTGTGCGATTTTTCTCATTTGGAGCATCGACGCATCGTGTCCGCTGTTGAGAATCTGGTGGAAGCTGGTTTGGTAGAGGGGGTCGGTAGCGGGAGCTCTCGTTCGTATATGCTGAGTGCCCGAGTGTACAAACGTTCAGAGGGGCTGGCGTCTTACGTGCGCCAGCGTGACATCGATGCCACCCGGCGCAGTGGCCTTGTTCTGGAGTTCGCCGAAAAAAATGATGGTGTCGTCACTACGGCGGATGTCATGGATTTGTTTGGCCTGAGCTATATCAGTGCATACCGGGTGTTGAAGAAGCTAGAGGATGCGGGCAAGTTGCGCCGCGAGGGGAATGGACCGTCATCCCGATACGTGTTGGAATGATTGGTACGCGTGAAAGTAAGTTCTTTCATCACCTTTCAATAATTCTTTCATGTAAGAACTCTCTGTTTACATGTAAGAATTATTGCAAGATGATGCAAGATGCACACAAAACGGGGAAGCTCTGCTTGATGTGAGCGGGGCTTCCCCATATGCGCTGGTGTGTAGATCAGCCTGTGTTCTGCAGGCCGGCAGCGACGCCGGAGACGGTGCACAGGATGAGGTAGATGAATCCTGCCTGTTGGCTTTGCGAGAGCTCTTCCTTGTCCACCTTCTTGCGCAGCGACCTGAGGGCGAGCACCTGGGTGACGGACAGCGCGTCCACGTACGGGGAGCGGATGCGGATGGCCTGGCCGAGCACGTGGCGGTGCTGCAGCGGCCACTTGTCGCCCACGATGCGCTCAAGTTAGTCCGGTCAATGGCTTTGGAAAATCATGGGGAGTGCGGCTGCGCGGGTTCGCTCCTCGACAAGGTGACTTGATTTGGGACCGCCGTTAACTTTCGTCAGACACATCGTAAATCCCGTCCAAGTATCCGTATCGTCCGTTGTGCTTGTCCTTCGAGAATTCGACGATATTGATGTTATCGTCAAGAGGAATGCCAGCCATGTGATTCGTGTTTTCGATAATGATGATTTGTTGTGAAACCGCTTGTTTCGCTAGATAGGAAAACAGGCCCACTTTCATGGATGAGTCTTCCAGGGGTCGTATTCCTTCGTCAAACCCATGCAGAGGCGTATCAATAAGCAGCCAACCCGGAGTATGCTTTGACTGTTCATTGAGATAATCATGAAATGCGAGCATAACAACGCTGTTAAGAAATGCGCAGTATCCCTTGCCTTGTTCATCAGCCTTGGAATACCCTGCTATTTCGACATCAAAAGAAGATCTGCTGAAATCTGCAGTATCAGCACCTTGAAAATGACATTGTTGCAGAATGCTGCGTATGGTGTTATTCATGGAATACCAGAAATCACTCTGGAAACATTCGCGTGGCTTGTATTTTTCATCATTCTGTGTTGCTTGACCAGCGTCATCGAGTGCCTTGTTGAAACGAGCATGCAGCGCTATGAGTTCCGCATATTCCGCATGCAATTGTTCTGCATGGGCAATTTGCTCAATATCTTGTTGCATGTGCTGCGCTGTTGGTTGAATGTCGGATTTGAGCGAATGCATATTTTGCCGATGCTGCTGTTTCTCCAGATGCAGCTCCTGTTGCACCTCATCGGCTTTGTCGACGAGGATGGCTAGATCGGTTTCAACGTCTGCTTGGATTCTGTGGATATGCTCAATTTCTGTTGAGACGATTAGAATGTCCTGTTCAGTCGGCACAGACATGTGGATGGGGCTGTGGCAAAACTGACATGTGGCGGGATAGGCATGTGTGCGGGCATGTTTCATTGCCTGTAGTTGCAAATCAAGACGTGCAGCGTCTGATTCGTATTGACTGATAAGTACCTTACGTTGGCGAATAAGTACCTCAAGGTGCTCATATTGTTGATTAAGCTGAGAGATATGTGAGATGGTATGGGCATCTCGATTGAGGAGAGTTTGTCTTTGCTGTTCTACGTGTAATGCTTTTTTGTGAAGGTCTTCCAAATAGGTGTGAATGGTCTTCCCCTCATTTGTTGCGATATGGCGCATCTCCTCAAGGTGTCTGATGCGAGGCTCTATATCATCCAACTGCTGATGGATGAACTGTTCCACGGCTTTTCTGCGGGCGTGACGTTCGCTGGCACTCTCTGTCTGTATGGAGTTGTCGATTTTTTTCATCTTGAACTAGCACGAGCAACGAGGACAGACTTTGTGTGAGAGTTGCTAGAGAGGTACTTTTGGGGAAAAGAATGGAGGGGCGTGCACGTCCTATTTGGTCCTCGGGGACAATCATGAGATGTCTGATGGCATTCCATGTGAAAGCAACTGTATGGTAGGTTTCGTTTGTCGCTATTCTACGGGTTGATTCAACGCCTAGTAAGGCAAGAAGAACCGTATTGATTGATTTACCGGCACGTGATGAAACGGAGTAGGAACCGGGGACGATCATTGGGTTGCTGGATTTTACATGGATAGTGTTCTGAACGTGAATCGAACGACTAAGCGAAACCTCACCGCCGTTGGTCACGAACGTGACCTGTGCAATTTCATAGGCAGTTTTATCGGTAAAGGGGAGCTCTTTCCCTCCGCAGGCAAATTCCACGGTTTTTGCGATTCTGGTTTTCCCGGTGTTCGAAGCGCCGATAATGCAGTTCAGCCCGCATGTGAGATTAATGGCGGATTCCACTCCGTCCTTTCTGATTGCCGAAATTCGACGTATCCATGTGTTTCTCATAACTGGTTGTTCTCTTTCGTTATTCGGTTCATGATGGTTTCATAATCGTTTTTTATCAAGAGCTGAACAGCCTGTCGATAGGAGGCAGCGTAATCGCCGTGCAATGCTTCCGAATATTGGAAACATTCCGGAGTGGCGCGGTACAACAGGCAAGTGGAATCCACGGTTGCTGCTCCAACGATTACGAGTTGGGCTAATCCTGCTTGTATTCGTTTGCGACGAGCATCATATTCGGCTAAAGCATGTGGACCATCGCCGTGAAGATTGCGCTGTCCGAATCCGAATGTTTTCATATAGGTGGCGATAAGGTCAATGGCTGTGATTTCGTCAATTGTGGAAGGTCTAGAAAGAAGGGGAAGGCATAATGTCAATCGTGTTGCTGTTTCCTGTGTTGTGTTAAATAATGAATTATTCATTTTCGTGTACCCACTCCAGCATATGGTCGTTGACCAGCATATGACACAGCCCTTTCTTTTCCGCTGCCTTAATCATTGATGGGAATTGGGCTATAACTGAACCGGATAGGGGGAAACCGGCTGCCTGAGATAGCGTTGCTCGCATGCGTAACAGTCCATCGGCGTAATCAGATGCGCAGGTATCGCATATTCCGTCATAAAGATCAACCTTCAGTGCATCAAATTCTTGCTCTCCGTTTTCTATAACATCCCGTAGATTCCTGCGCATTCCTTCCGCATCGTAAAAATATTCACGTTGCTTGGCGTATTCAGGACGACATGTCTGAGGAAGATCGTCGGAACAGTTGATTGGCTTGTGCAAGTGATCGGCATAGGCGGCTTGCATCTGCGTGAGGTATGTCTTTTCAAGATGATCATCTGGTTTATCCGGTGGAATTGGATAAGCCTTCCAGGGGACCGAAGAGCGCCCAAGGTGCAATTTGCCGTTGTTGATGCGACCAGACGCCAGAGGTAAGTTTTCGAAAATATCGAATTTCGGCTGAAAGCTTATGCCGTCGATGAGAATGTCACGTCCACCGGCATTCGCCTGGAGTATTGACAGAAGCCATTTTCCTGTGGCAGAAGGAAGCTCACTGATATCCGTAACTCTAATATTTGCCTTGATAAGCTCCTTTTGAAAATCGGCAAGGGCATCAATGCTGATATCGCAGCAAAGACGTTCTACTTTCGAGATATCTAGGCGCTGATAAAACTCGGCGGCTTTCCAGGCAGGAATCTTCTTGCGACCGTTATAAAAACGAGTCAGATCAGTATCGTTGATTCCAGACCAGACCCCGGTGGTAATAGTGGTCTTTCCGGGTTTGCGGTTTCGATGATGTTGGGGAAGTGGATTTCTTAGACCGTCATCCTCTAACACAGCATCGAAGAAATCCTTCATAAATCCCTTTTTGTGGTGGTCTACGCCAGATATATAAGGGTTTACGAGCTGACAGAAGACTCCCAGAGCATAGGTAGCAGTAGTTTCGGCCAAGTGAGTCTCCTTCTCGTCTCCATTTGTCTTCATCCGTCGCCTTCCCATGAGGTCACTGTTCCTACGATGGAAGCCAGATTCAGACGAATAAGCCGGTAAAACACTGGAATATCGCCAGTATACGCCGCTTACAGCTGGATCAGAGAAGCGCAACTTTCGTCTATTGAAAGGATTTGAGACCAGACACATCGTAATTTCTTCTTCAACTCGATGTCATGCGATAACCGGTTATAGAAGTAGGGCATTGGGCTGTTCATCCGTTGTGCCGCAGTGAAGCTGACTGGGGCTTTTAACTAATCACATGCATGAGATCTGCCTGCTTATTCATGGTGACGCGTCGGTTTTCTCCTGAACTGACGCGTCATGCTTATCCAGCAGGTTGGATGCTCATGTGGTGGCCTATGCAAGCAGGTCTCGAAGACCCAATAACTGGGTGGGATCGAGACTGGAATGAGAATTTCATTGAAACATGAGGCAATGCGCGCCGGTAATGTGTCCGTAACTGATATATACAACTGTTCGGAAGTGGAATTACGGACGATGGTTGAACGCGATAGATGTTTGCGCGCAATCCGTATGGGTTGTTCGCCACGTGATATTGCACTACGTACCCCTCAAACGATACTTCAGGAATTGTGGAATGCGGAGGAACGTTCCGCTCACGCTTATTATCGATCGGACCGTGTCAGCGGAGTTATTTGCTCCTATGAGGATTTGGTTGGTGCAGGGCGGGAACCCCAGGGGTGTTCTGCTTCTTCTGAGGATATTCTCTTATGCGCGGAGGATGCGAGAGAAAGAGCTAACTGTTTGCAAGCTATCTTTGCGGAGATCGAAAAACTGCCAGCAGGTCAGCGCAATATCGTCAGGGGTGTACTGGTAAAGGGGGCATCTCAATCAGATATGGCACGAGAGCTGGGCGTGTCCCGAGCTGCGGTGTCCAAACAGCTTTCAACGGCTGTGCGCAAAATTCGTGCCGCTATTCGCGACGAAAGCAAAGAAACGAAGAACACGACAACATCAGCAGTTTGTGAAAGAAAGGAGCATTAATGGTTCATTTCAGTGTTATCAGAGTGAAAGGAAGCCCGTCATATGACTTCGATGCATGCGGAGACATTTTGGCTATGGCCAAAGCTGTAGGTGTCATGACGGAAAACATGCGCACTGATCGCTGCGACAATACACAGTGTGATGGAAGTCGTTGTAAGGGAAACACTATGTTTCGGTTGGAGTTAGACACCGAAAATCGCAGAGTTCATCGCAGACGCCATGCCAGATGAAACGCCCGAGGTTAACACCTCGTGGCGAAACGGCAGTGCAGGTGAGGGCAGATATTGGGTCTGCCTTCAGCAACAGGTCCCGAAGGAGGACATCATGACTGATCAGATGGTGCTGCAGACGCAGCAGTGGCTGAACAAGACATACGGGAATGATCCCCGATTCAAGAAAATCAACCCGGACGGCAGAACTGGTTGGCCGACAATCTATGCGCTTACTCGCGCATTGCAGATTGAATTGGGCATCCAGTCCACTGCCGATAACTTCGGTCCTTCCACCCAGCGGTTATTCAAGCAGCGGTATCCGAATGGGGTGCGGCAGCAGGCAGTTGCGGACAAGAGCACTTCCAACGTGTATTCCATCATTCAGGGGGCGCTGTGGTGCAAGGGCTACTCCACTGGTGGCAACATCTCACAGCATTTCTACGACGGAACAGGTTCCGCGATCAGGAAGCTTAAGGCTGATATGGGCATAGAGGGAGATTCCAGCGTAGACGTTGAGATCATGGGGGCGTTGCTCTCGATGAAGCAGTTCGTGCTGCTGGCCTCTTATGGCGGTATCGACTCCGTCCGTAGGGCACAGCAGTTCATCAACAAAGCATATCGTCCATACACGGGCATCATTCCGACTGATGGACTGTACGGCAGGGAGATGAACACGGCTCTTATCCAGGTGCTTCAGTCGCTTGAAGGTTTTTCACCCAGTGAGGCAACGGGGAATTTCGGCAACGGAACTAGATCTCGTTTGAAAACGATAACAGCAAATAACGCATCCTCTAATGAGTCGTGGGTCTGGCTCGCCAGCACGGCTTTGGCGTGTAATGGGATCGGGGGCGGGCCGACCTTCGTATGGACGAGCACGTTCGCCAATATCGTGAAAGCGTTCCAGGAGCGTTATGCCATTGCTGTGACGGGCTCTATTGATTCGACCACGTGGATGAGCCTGTTGACATCTAAAGGTGATCCTGACCGTCCGTGTGTGGCCTGTGACACTAGGTTCGAAATTACCGACGCCAGGTTGGCGACGTTGAAGGCAGACGGGTATGAAATCGTGGGACGTTATCTGACGGAGCCTGGCCAGTCGTCGTTGGCGCCCAAGGATTACTTTAAGGCCATCCGTCCGGGTGAGCTCGAGCGCATCACTCGGGGCGGCATGCGGTTCTTCCCGATCTTCCAGGAGTACTCCACGAAGCTGGAGCATTTCACCCCGGCAAACGGCGCTGCTCATGCCAAGACCGCTCGTGAGGCGGCGCAGCGTCTTGGCATCCCTCCCACCCATATCTACTTCGCTGTAGACTTCGATGCGACCGATGACCAGGTGACCAGCAATATCCTGCCATACTTCCGTGCGGTTTGTTCGTCTCTTGGTGGTGGATACGGAGTAGGGATTTACGCGTCCCGCAATATTTGTTCCCGCGTCATCGGTGCGGGATGCGCGAGTAACGCGTTTGTGTCCGACATGTCGACGGGATTCTCGGGCAATCTCGGCTTCCCCATCCCGGACGGTTGGGTCTATGACCAGTTCACCGAGATTGACGATTACAAGGGCCAGGGCTGGGATCTGGACCGTGTTGCCTATTCCGGGAAGGTATCAGCATGCGCTTCACTGTTGCCTGCCGTGCCAGTGCCTGCGCCTGATCCCGATCCCGTCTCGCCAGAAACGGATCCGCTGCTAAGATGGGTCGCCGTCACGGAGCAGGAGTGTCGCAAAGCCCTTGCCGCTCTGGGTACCCAGGTAGCGGTTTACGAGGACAGCATCGGTCAATTCATCCTGGAATGGCTCCGCAAACCTGAATACTGGTCGGAAGGCGGTAGCGGGACACAAGCAATGTGGCACGCATATACTCCTGAAGTTTCGACTCCGCCCGACTTGGACGCGGCGCGTGTGGTATGTGCCAATGTATGCGAAGCACAGCCTTCAATTAAAGAGAAACTGCCATCGACTCGAGATGTTGCACACATGGCTGCAACTGCTCTCGGATACCTGACATGGGGTATCGAAAACAATCCAGCCAAATATGGTCTAGGCGATTTAGGTGGCTGGCCTCTCGACTTGTTGCAGATCTGGGGTGCCTATCGCCGTGACGGCAAGCATGCCGACTTGGCAGCATGGCTCTATAAGCACCTTGGGAAAGATGAAGGATTCGGGTACGATGACGTTCTTGCGGATGCAGATGCATGGCTAATTGCTTCTAGTATGAGGAAACGATCCGGTTCGACGGTTCTTTCTGCTGCTATGCGTGAAACGTTTAAGCAGAGTGAGACCCATCGTATCGTTCGATTCTACGACGAACGTTTTGCATCAAGCGCAGATAATGTGGTGAGTGCATATTCAACAATGGCGGACGGTCTTGATGCACTTGGTTTGACAAATATTGGAATGAGCGAAAGCATCCTAAAAAAGGCTGCCGGTACAGACAAGCTTCCTGATAAGCAGGAAGCTGAAGTGAGTGCTCGGGCGTTCGCTGCATTCATTGATCAGCCAAGACGGTAGCTCGCATAATGCATTATGTGTGGGCAGATGTGTCGTCTGCCCACACATTCGCTGTTGTGCTTTCGATTTGGAATTCCTCTGCCAGATACGGGGAAACTTCTAAAAGGCCGCTATGCCGAGGAAGAGTCCTGTAATACCGGTGGCCATCAATACGATGATGGTGATGATTCCGGCGAAGATGCGTACAGGAAGGGTTTCTTTTCCATGGTTTGATGGGCTGTCCGCAACTAATCTCATTACTCCAGCTGTAACCCAGCAAACTGCGCCCAGGACTAGTGCCAGGAATTCTCGACACCATTCCGTTTCAAGTGCGGGAATGCCGACGATTGATGACGGGTCGCTTGCCAGTCTTGGCGGAATAGCGCATAGGATACGCTCCAATATCAGGTAAGGGGTATCAAAATGGATCAGAGTCAAAGCGAATGGGAGCTGTAGCGCCAGTCCTATCCACCACAGCGTGCGTCGGATGGTCGCGAGTCTGTCGCCCGGCCTAGTGTCCGGCTTGCCGCCTTCGCCCTCCGTCCCGGCACCGTCCGCGGGCGTGTGGTCCCCCTCGTGCGCGTCCGTCGTCCCGTCCGTGTCCCTTTCCGCGTCCATATGTCCCCCTCCGATCATCCGAGTCTGTCGCTCGGCCCGCGCGCCCGTTCCGTGCGCGCCGTCGCCGGCCAGTCTAGGGCCGTGCGACGCGAACGGGGAGGCCCGCGCCGTCAATCGGCACGGAACCTCCCCGTTCATCAAGCGGTCGGACAGCCGCGGATCAGCCCGTGTTCCGCAGGCCGGCGGCGACACCCGAGCAGGAGTGTCACAAAGCCCCTGCCGCTCTGGGTACCCAGGTGGCGGTTTATGAGGACAGCATCGGTCAACTCATCCTGCAATGGCTCCGCAAACCTACGTACTGGTCGGAAGGTAGTTCCGGCACGCAGGCACTATGGCATGCATACACACCGGAGCCGGTTACTCCCAGCGAATTGGCCTTGTCGCGTCAGGCATGCGGTGTCGCATGTGATGCACAGCCTGTCATCAAAGGCACGCTGCCCAATCGGGACATCGCCCATATGGCTGCCACATCCTTGGGATACTTGACATGGGGCGTTACGAACGATCCAATGGACTATGGTCTCGGTGATCTGGGCGGATGGGCTCTGGATTTGCTGCAGATTTGGGGAAGCTACCTGGCGAATACCCCGAAAGAGGACCTGGCGTCATGGCTGCACGCTCATCTCGGCGAGCAAGACGCTCGTATGGGATTCAGTTACAGCGATGTTCTCGCGGACTGTGATGCATGGTTGCTGGCGCGGTCCATGCAGAGCAATTCTTCCGAAAGGTCTTTGTCCACCGCTATGCGGGACATGTTCGCGCAAAGCGAGACGAATCGAATTAAACGGTTCTATCAGTCCCGGTTCAAGGGAAGTGCGGACAACCTGGTCATCGCATTTCGAAAGCTTGTTGATGGAATCGATCTTGGAATATTCGATAACGTATCCGGAAGTAAAAAAGCACTGCTCATTGCGTCACATGCAGACCGACTCCCGAGTCAAGCGGAGGCTGGTATATTGGCATTATCCTATGCTGAATCTCTTGAAAATCCGAACCGTTAATCAATCATGATTGTGATCGCATTGCGTGGAATGATTCAGCCATTCCACGCAATGCGCCTCTGGTAAAACGTCATAGAGTCATTAGAGCGGAAAGTAGCGTTATCACAAGAACGGGAAAGACCATGACCAGCACGAGAAACGATATGATTCCCACAAGGACATGCGAGGCGGAAGAGGAATGATCACGAAGTTCCGGATATACAGATCGCATATATGAACGCACGCCAAAGATGACAAGCGCCGCAATCCAGCAGACTACCCCCATAATCAATACTAAGGTAAGTCTACGTACATACTCAGTTGCCGTAGTTAAATTCATGCACGAAGAGGAAGAGAACGTTAAGACTCTGCAGATTATAGTATCATCATCGCCATTGGCGCCCCATTCCGCCCACAAAATAAGTGCTGGTGAAAGCAGCAGTAATCCCAGCCACCATAGCACGCGTCTGGCCTTGCCCAAAGCCACATAGCATCTACTCGCCTTAAGGAATTTGGTAGCTGCTTTCGGTGCCAAAGCATATTTCTTGCCGGAAAAATTTTCTGACGTATCTTCCAGGCCATGTTTTTTCCCAATGTCATCGATCATAGCCGGATTCGCTTTGCAAATGTGGCGTTCGTTTCCGGCATCGCCCTCCGCCTTGATGCCGTCCGTTGGCCCGGTGCTCCCGCGCTCATTCGATGGCTTGTCCATGTCCCCTCCGATCATCCGAGTCTGTCACTCGGCCAGCGCGCCCGTTCTATGCGCGCCGTCGCCGGCCAGTCTAGGGCCGTGCGACGCGAACGGGGAGGCCCGCGCCGTTTATCGGCACGGAACCTCCCCGCTCGCTTTTCCCGATCGGTCGGCCGGGAATCAGCCCGTGTTCTGCAGGCCCGCGGCGACGCCGGAGACGGTGCACAGGATGAGGTAGATGAATCCGGCCTGTTGGCTTTGCGAGAGCTCTTCCTTGTCCACCTTCTTGCGCAGCGACTTGAGCGCCAGCACCTGAGTGACGGACAGCGCGTCCACGTATGGGGAGCGGATGCGGATGGCCTGGCCGAGCACGTGACGGTGCTGCAGCGGCCACTTGTCGCCCACGATGGCCAGAACCCACTTGCGGGTGAGCTCCATCTCGTTGAGTACCTTCTCATTGAGGTCCTCGCGGTCGCCGAGGGCAAGGTACATCCTGGCGATGCGCTCATCCGTCTTGGCGATGGACATCTCGATGTTGTCGATGAAGGTGGAGAACAGCGGCCATTCCTCGTAAGCCTGACGCATGGTCTCCAGATCGCCGAACTTCTCGCATGCGGTGCCGAGACCGTACCAGGCGGCCAGGTTGATGCGGGCCTGAGCCCAGGAGAAGATCCACGGAATCGTGCGCAGGTCGTCGAGCGACTTGGCGCCGAGGCCACGCTTGGCCGGGCGGGAGCCGATCGGCAGCAGGCCGATTTCGGTCAGCGGCGTAACGATCGAGAACCACGGGGCAAAGCCGTCGGTGTTCAACAGGTCGAGGAAGCGGTTGTGCGCGGCCTCGTCGAGCTGAGCGGCCATGTCGGCATACTTCTCGGTCATCTCGGTGTTGCGCTTCTCCACGCTCGGCGCGGACTGCAGCAAGGTCGCCGCAGCCACGGACTCGACGTGGCGGATGGCCAGCACCGGGTTGCCGTAACGGGCGAAGATGACCTCGCCCTGCTCGGTGAGCTTGAAGCGGCACTTGACGGAACCGACCGGCTGGGCGAGCACCGCGCGGTTGGCGGGGCCGCCGCCACGACCGACGGCACCGCCGCGGCCATGGAACAGGGTCAGGTCGATGTCGTGCGACTCAGCCCATTTGGCGATGCGCTCCTGAGCGGAGTGCAGGGCCAGCGTGGCGGAGGTCGGGCCGGCGTCCTTCGAGGAGTCGGAGTAGCCGAGCATGACCTCGAGCTTGTTGCCGGTGGCCTTCAGACGAGCCTGAACCTCGGGGATCTTGATCATTTCCTCGAGCACGTCCACCGAGTTCTGCAGATCCTCAAGCTGCTCGAACAGCGGGATCACGTCGATGGTGGGCACGTCCTCCGGGTGGGAGAAGGCCAAGCGGTTGAGCTCGTAGACATCCTTGATGTTCTGGGCGCTCTTGGTGAAGGAGATGATGTAGCGGCGGGCGGCCTTGAGGCCGTTGCGCTTCTGGATGGCACCGAGGGCGCGGAAGGTGTCGAGCACCTCGTGCGTCATCGGCTGCAGTTCGCCGCGCTCGCCGTGCAGGCCGTGCTCGCGGATATCCGCAAGGGCGCGGGCGTGCACCACGGAGTGCTGACGGAACTCCATCTCCACCATGTGGAAGCCGAAGGTCTCGGTCTGCCAGATCAGATCCTGCAGCGGGCCGTAAGCGGAACGCTTGGCACCGGCGGCGGCCAGCGAACGCTGGACCACCTTGAGGTCGGCGAGGAAGTCGTCGCAGGAGTGGTACATGAGGTCGGCGTCGCGCTCGATGGTGTAGTGCAGACGATCGGCCATCACCAGCATGACCGCGCGGTGCATCTCCTTGGTGGAGATCAGGGCGGCCTTGTCGGTCAGGCGCTCGCTCATTTCCTTCTGGTGGCTCCAGAGGCTCTTGAGCTCGGCGCTCGGCGGCGTGGTCTCGGCTTCCATCGTGAGGTTGCGGCCCACGGTGCGGGTGGCTTGCTCAAGGGCGGCGATCACGTGATCGGAGAACTTGCGGGCCACGGCGCGGCTCACCTTGGCGGTGACGTTCGGGTTACCGTCGCGGTCGGAGCCGATCCAGCTGCCCGGGTGGAAGAACGCGGGGCAAGCGGGCTCGACGAGACCGGCCTTATCGCCCAGGACCCAGTCGTCGAAGCGACGGTAGACCTTGGGGATGGTGTTGAACAGCGTGTTGTCGAAGATGTCGAGAATCGTGTCCGCTTCCTCAACCGGGGTCGGCTTCTTCAGCGCGATCGGAGAGGTGCGGAACAGGGCGTCGATCTCGTTGTAGAGACGGCGCAGGCATTCCTTCTTATCCGAGCCGCCGAGGCGCTTGTACTCCTCAAGCAATTCGGAAACGCGGCGAATCTTGCCTTCCACGGCCTTGCGACGGGCCTCAGTGGGGTGCGCCGTGAAGACGGGGTGGAATTCGAGCTGGTTGAGCAGTTCCTTGGCCTTGGCCGGGCCAGTCTCATTGATGAGCTGGTGGTAGGCGACGGTGAGCTCGTTGATCGGGTCGACCGCCTGGTCAACGGGCACGTTGTTCTCGCGCTCGTGGAGCACGGAAACGCGGTAGTTCTCCTCGGACAGGTTTGCCAGATGGAAATACGTGGCGAACGCGCGGGCCAGCAGCTGGGCGTCGTGCAACGTCATGTTGTCGATGACGTTCACGGCCTCCTTCAGGCCATCCTGGTCGGGGTTCGGATCCTTCAGCTCGGCGAAATGCTCGGCGCTGGCCTCCACCGCGTAATGACGCACGGTGTCGAACGTAGACAGCAGTTCGGGGTTGTATTCGCCCAGTACGTTACGCAGGATCTCAAGACACAGATCCATGTCGTACTTCAGGCTTTCGGGAAGATCATGCTCCTCCGGGCCCTTTCGGCCGGTCCCGGTAGTGACGATGGCGGCGTCAGCGGGAGTGATCTGTTCTTCAGGTGTTGCCATATAACCTCCTTTGCCGAATAACAGGTTGCTCGGTCTACTGGTCGTCTGCGGCTCCTCCGCAGTTGTTGAGACCAGTCGTTGCGAGCCCACAGCCCATATTCAACGTGGTTGTTGTGTGGGCAATAGTGTATCCCCGCGAAATCGCTTTTTACGTTACGAAGTCCATATAGTGCGCCAAGTTGTCCACCTATAGAGACCGAATATCGGACAGCATATGAGACACTGTCCGATTCGCGGAAGATTTGAGCGCCTTACGATTGCTGGCGGGGAAGGCAGGGAGTAGTAATGAAGGATGTGAGCGAACAGAAGAAAAAAAGTGCGCCCGAAGCGAAAGGCGCAACGGCTGTACGTAAATTCCACACCCACTCCATTCCGCTGGACATGGAAGATATTGCACGCGATTGGGAAAAACCGGTGGTGGACGCCGGTATCGCCGCCAAAGCCAGCGTGATTGTACGAGTCGGCATGTTGGACCTGGGAGCCGGCACCGGCTCCTTCCGCGTGCGTGAAATGATGCACCGCATCGCCTACCCGCTGGGCGTGCACGTACGCGCCGACGTGAACCTGACGGATATCGAGGCCACCTGCACGGATGGTCGTAACCGCATCACCGAAGTCGTGGATTTGCCGAGTACCGGCGTGAACACCGAACGTATCTGGCTGCTGGAACATTTCGCCGACTGGTTCTCCGTGAATCTCGGCAAGGGGTCGATGTATCACGTCGATTCGCAACTGTCCGATGGCGTGGTCAAGCATTTGGACGAACGTGACGCTTCGCAGTATTCGGCCGATCTGGCCAAGCGCCTGCGCGAACGTGCCAAGGTCGAGGCTGAGGCGGCCAACGGCAGCGTGGACGAGGCGCTGGATCTTGCGTCGAAAACCAAGGTACTCGTGACCTCCGTGGCCAAGTCCTTGGACGATGACAATGAAGAAGCCCACCGACTTTTGGCGGACAGCGCGGAAGTCACTCCGGTCGAAGACAAAGCGGCCGAAGAGAAGGCCTACGACGATGCCGAAGTGTTTACCGGTGACTCCAATGAGTCGGTTGAATCGGCGAACGCGGCGAACGGCGCAACCGCCGAAAGCCCTGCTGCAAGCAGTACGAAGCGTAAGAATCGCGTGCCCAAGGAATACGCCGAACACTTCAACGAGCGCTCCGACGAAGAGAAGGCCAAGGGCGGTATCACCGTGCGGCAGGCGCACGAGCGACTCGATCTGATTGAGCGCCGCAAGCCGCTGTACAAGCCGTGGTTCTCCGGTCTGGCCTCCGCCCTAGCCTGCGCGGCCTTCGTGTTCCTGCTCGGCGGCGGCCCATACGACATGATCGGTGCGTTCGTGGGCGCGGGCCTTGGCCAGTGGATGCGTCGCCGGCTGTTTGCATACCATCTGAACCAGTTCTTCGTCACCTTTGTGTGTGTGGCCGCGGCGGCGCTCGCCTGCACCGGCACCCTGCGACTCATCGGCATTTTCGACCCAGTCGCGCTCTCGCACGATACGGCCTACATCGGCGCCATGCTGTTCGTGATCCCCGGTTTCCCGCTCATCACAGGCGGACTCGACATGGCGAAAATCGACTTCCCCTCGGGCATCCAGCGCGTGGCGTACGTGCTGTGCATCATCCTGATGGCCACGCTGGCAGGCTGGGCCGTGGCCGTGATGGTGCACCTGCACCCGGAAGGCTTTGAGCCACTGGGGCTTGACCCGTGGGTCAACGGATTGCTGCGATTCGTGGCGGCGTTCGTCGGCGTGTGGGGCTTCTCCGTGCTGTTCAATTCGCCGCAGCGCATGTGCCTGACCGCCGCCCTGATCGGTGCGATCACGGACACGCTGCGCTTGGAATTGCAAGACTTCAACGTGGCACCCGAGATGGCTACCTTCATCGGCGCGTTTCTGGCGGGCATTCTGGCATCGGTGTGGCGTTCATCCGTGCGACGTGGCTGGCTACCGCCGCACCTCGGCTACCCGCGCATCTGCCTGACCGTGCCGTCGATCGTGATCATGGTGCCCGGTCTGTATATGTATCGTGCCATGTGGTACCTCGGCAGCTTCCAGACCATGAATGCGCTGGACTGGGCGTTCCGTGCGTTCATGGTGATTATCTGTCTGCCGATCGGCTTGGCGATGGCCCGCGTGGTGACCGACAAGTCCTGGCGCTACGACATCTGACCGTCATCTTGGCTCTCCTCAGGTGGGGGGAGCTCGGATAAAACAGCGTCTCAGTATGGAAACGGTGGAAGGTGCTTGAGCCCTTGTATCCACTACCATCAGGCGAAGTGCGTTGCGGCCGTATTCACGGCTGTGACGGTCTGTATGACGCCGCTCCGGCGTCAATCGCATATCAGCACATAGTTCTGCCATGGCGGTAGCCGCTTGGCGTCATGATTGAGGAGGGGCGCAGTTGGCCAACGATTTCTGGATTCTGCTGGCCATGGTCATCTATTTTGCGGCCATGCTGTCCATCGGATTCATCTACTCCAAACGCTCCAACTCCTCCTCCAAGGAATACTTTGCGGGCGGGCGCGGCGTGGGGCCGTGGCTCACGGCCCTGAGCGCCGAAGCCTCCGACATGAGCGGCTGGCTGCTGATGGGCCTGCCGGGCCTGGCCTACTTCACTGGTGCGGCCGACCCGATGTGGACCGCCGTCGGACTGGCGCTCGGCACCTATCTCAACTGGAAGCTTGTGGCCCGGCGACTGCGCCGCTACTCGGTAGTGACCGACGATGCCATCACCATTCCTGACTTCTTCGCCAAGCGTTTCCATGACAAGAAGGGCGTGATCTCCACCATCGCGGCCGTGATCATCCTGGTGTTCTTCAGCGTGTACGTGGGCAGCTGCTTCGTGACCGTGGGCAAGCTGTTCGCCACGTTGTTCGGTTTCGACTACCACGTCATGATGATCATCGGCGCGGTGGTCGTGTTCGTCTACACCGTGGTGGGCGGCTACTTGTCGGTGGTGATGACCGACTTCATTCAAGGCATGCTCATGTTCTTCGCGCTCGCGGTGGTGTTCATCGGCACCGTGGCCAGCGCGGGCGGTGTCGACAACACCGTGGAATTCCTGCGTGCCATCCCCGGCTACCTGTCCGGCACGCAGGTGGCCGCGCCCAAGCTGGACCCGGCCACCGGCCAGCAGCTCGTCGAGGCGGGCAAGGCCGTGTTCGGCGCGCCCTCCGACTACGGCATCATCACCATCATCTCCATGCTGGCGTGGGGCCTGGGTTACTTCGGTATGCCGCAGGTGCTGGTGCGCTTCCTGTCCATCCGCAGCGTGGAAGAAGTGCGCAAGTCCCGAATCATCGCCACCTCCTGGTGCGTGATTTCGCTGGGTTGCGCAGTGTGCATCGGCTTGGTGGGGCGTGCGATGATGCCCACCGAACTGCTGACCTCCACCGATGCGGAAACCATCTTCATCGTGCTGGCGCAGACCCTGCTGCCGAGCTTCATGTGCGGCGTGGTGGTCTCCGGCATTTTCGCGGCCTCGATGAGCTCCAGCTCCTCGTATCTGATCATCGGCGCTTCGGCCATGGGCGAGAACATCTTCCGCGGGCTGCTGCACCGCAAGGCCACCGACAAGCAGGTCATGATTGTGGCCAGGGTCACGCTGGTGGTCATGTTCCTGTTCGGCATTCTGGTGGCATACGACCAGAACTCGTCGATCTTCCAGGTGGTGTCTTACGCGTGGGCCGGGCTTGGTGCCTCATTCGGCCCGTTGATGCTGTGCTCGCTATACTGGCGTCGCGCCAACAAGGCCGGCGCCGTGGCCGGCATGCTGTCCGGCACGGCGGCCGTGCTGATCTGGCACAACCTCGTCAAGCCCTTGGGCGGCGTATTCGCCATCTATGAGCTGCTGCCGGCGTTCATCATTTCGCTGCTGTTCATCGTGGTGGTTTCGTTGCTGACCGCCAAGCCGAACAAGCGCATGCTCTACGAATTCGACCACTACATGGACGATCCGCTGCCCGGCACCCTGCCGTCCGGCACCGTGCTCGTCGACGAGCCCATGGAAGCCATGGAGTCCGAGGTCCGCAGCGGCAAATGACACGTGCCTGCTGTGCGGTCGGCTCGTATGGCAGAGGAGTGGCTTTTTTGTGGTTCGGCAGGAACCATTGAGGCCAAAACGGACTTCGAGGGGCTGATTTGACGTTCTGGAGAGATCTACTTCCGTTTCAAGGGGCTGATGCCTGAGTAGACGCGGCTCCAAAACGGCGGAATGGCGTTGACGTAAGGGCATTGATACACGTGGTCTACCGGATGATCAGCCCCTTGAAACGGAAGTAGACCTCCGGCGGAGGCCAAATCAGCCCCTTGAAATGGGTTTTGAATACCGTAGCGCGGTGCGGACGGTGCGGACTGACTCTACCGGGCTTATTATTCCTGCGTCGTCGGAATAATTGGCAGCAGAGGCTCGAATTTCAGCCGTTTGTACAGTGGAATACGGCGTAGCTTTCGGACATCGCTAATTTGCTGGGTAGTTTGCCGCATCGTGAGCTGGACTGTTTTGCCCGTAACCTCCTGTATCCTTTCGGCAACTCTTCGGGCAAGGGCCTCTTCTCCCGCTTCGTCGCCAATATCTAATTTGGTGACTTGAATGTACTTCCAGCCAGCATCTTCGATCATCTGGCGGCGTCTCGCGTCATTCAGCCATTGCCCGGCATGATGAGAGCCTTCGTATTCGATACATATCTTGAATTCAGGGTATGCAAGATCGAGATATATGGGTCTGGTGTTGTTTCCTACGAATATTGGATAATTCACCTGCGGGCAATTCAGACCGTATTTCAAGAGAACCAAACGAGTTCGTGTTTCCATGGAGGAATCTGTGCCCGCGCGCGCCAAAAGTAGGGCGCGACGGCATTTGTTATACCCGCGGAACAAATACGAATTGGTGCCATTCTCTTTGTCGGCTCGCACCTGGGCCTCGGCCTCATCGAGATACAGAGAAAGGGCGTCGATGGTTGTTCTGCAGAGCCTTCGATCTCGTCGCATCATGGAATCAGCGAGAACGATGAGTTCTTCAAGTTCGAGATACGTGGAGAACATGGCCCATGTGCAAGCTGGTGAAGTGCATGTGAATTGTCCCTCGATTATGACCGTGTCTAGTGGAAAAGGCCATACAACCACTTTGACCCCCACAATGTGCCGTTTGTCATTGGCGTGTGGAACCGCAACAATGGTTGTAGTTGCAAGGCCTCTGTGTTTGCTTGATATGCGGGGTACTTCAATTGACAAAAGCTCCAACGCTGTTGTCAGGGCATAGGGTGGGCGCCATGCGCTTCGTCGTTGAACATCTGCGCACGTCTGCATTCGTTGGTACTTCTGCATTGTCAGCTCGGTCAATGCCGTTGAGCTACCCATGATGATCACCCCTTCGTGATGTTCGCTTTGTCCTCGCAGTGTAGAGTCCGGCTACCGGCCCTGTCTACCGCCCCAATTTTTCGGTGGATAAATGTGGATAAGTCGGTGGATAAACTATGGGTGTTCATCGCAGTTGCAGGCCATCCCGCAATTACATGGAACGTAGGGGTTTGCAGGCAGCCAGCGGGAATCGCCGTCGACGGCGCGATTCAACTTGGACGAATCTCCATGGCGTTCATGCAAAGGTGGCATGATGGCCGGTATGAGTAGCTTGGTGCGTATTGTCAATGCCGGTGTTCCGGGGTCTCAGGACCGCGTGGATGTGGTGCTTCGCGATGGGGTTGTTGCGTCTGTCGGCCCTGCTGGAACGGTCTCGGCTTCGGACAGCACGATGCAGACTAAGGCGCATACGACATCGTTGGAATACGCGACGAATGCCATTGCTTCTGGCAGCGTCTCAATCCCAACGTCGGCCGCCGCACCCGCCGACGAAACCACCATCGACGCCGACGGCCTGTGGGTTATTCCCGGCCTGTGGGACTGCCACACGCACTTCACGCAATGGGCTAAGACGCTGGGCCGACTGGACCTCATCAATGCCCGTTCCGCCGCCGAAGCGATGGACATGTTGCGCCGTCATCTGGATGAGCGCCGCGCCGCCGACACGCTTGACCCAGATGCCTTCGTGGTGGGCATGCGATTCCGTCACTCGCTGTGGGCCGACGACGAGCAGCCCACACTGGCCGCAATTGACGCCGTGACCGGCGAACAGCCGGTGGCCCTCTCCAGCGCGGACATGCACTGCGGATGGGTGAATTCCGCCGCGGCCCGCAGGCTTGGCGTACATGTGGACGAATCCGGTCTGGTCGGTGAACTCGAATGGTTCAACGCCTACACCGCCTTCGACAAGGCGCCGGGCGCTGCTGAAGAGACTGACCGTCTGCTGCGCGAGGCCGAACAGGACGCCGCAAGCAAGGGCGTGGTGGGCATCCGCGATTATGAAATGGCCGAAAACATCGATACATGGATCAATCGTTTCGCGGCCGGCATTAACGGTTTGCGCGTGGACGCCGGTGTATACCCCGAGCGGTTGCGAGCCGCCATTGACGCGGGTTGGCATACCGGCAAGGAATTGCCGGGCAGCGCCGGGCTTGGCCATGTGGGCGCCATGAAGCTCATCTCGGACGGATCGCTCAACACCCGCTCCGCCTACTGCTCCACGCCGTATTCGGGCATCGAGCCGCTGACGTATGGCACGCTGAGCTACACGCCGCAGCAAATCGAAGACTATATGCGCCTAGCCACCGAGCATGGCTTCGACATTGCCTGCCACGCCATTGGCGACGAAGCGAACACCATTGCGCTCAACGCAGTCGCCGCCACGCACGTACATGGATCGATCGAGCATGCGCAGATGCTCAAACCCGTCGATATCCCGCGTTTCGCCGAGCTGGGGCTCACGGCCAGCATCCAGCCGCAGCACGCCATGGATGACCGCGACGTCATCACCCGTTTCTGGGCCAACCCGGCCGGCATCCCTTATCCGTTCAGGGCCCTCCACGACGCCGGTACCACGCTGCGCATGGGCTCGGATGCGCCCGTGGCCCCGCTGGACCCGTGGCTGGCCATTTCCGCCGCCGTGCTCGGCACCGAAAGCTCTGACCGCGAGCCGTTCCAGCCCGAGCAGTGCCTCGATGTGCATACCTCGCTGGCAGCCTCGACCGCCACTGGCCGTGACCGCCTTGCATCCGGCGACCCGGCCGATGTGGTGTTGCTGGACGCCGACCCATACGCCGCCGATACTCCGGAAGCCATGCGCGCTATGCCGCAACACGTCGTAATGACATTGCTGTGCGGGGAGCGTACGTATTGATGCAAGCCATCGGCATGAAGTGAACAGAGGTCCGTCTTGATAGCCGCGTTGCACGGAAAAACAAGAAATCCGCCCCTCGAAGTGAAGATAGGACACAGCAGACGCCGCAATACAAAAACGCCGTGTCAGTTGCCCAGTTGGGGCTGACACGGCGTCTTGCTACGAGCGGCGGGAAAATCAGTACTTCATGCCCATGGCCTCGCGCACCTGGTCGAGGGTCTCCTCGGCGATGGCGTTGGCGCGCTTGTTGCCGTCGTGCAGGATGTCACGAATGGAATCCATGTCCTTGGCCAGCTCGGCGCGGCGCTCGCGGTGCGGGGCCAGGAACTCGTTGACTGATTCGATGACGTATGCCTTGAGCGCGCCGGCGCCGGAATCACCGATCTCCTCGGCGATGTCCTTCGGGTCGCGGCCGGTCACCAGGCCGGCGGTGGTCAGCAGGGCGGAGACCTGCGGGCGGGCAACCGGGTCGAAGGTGATGCGGCGCTCGGAATCGGTCGGGCTCTTCTTGATGAGCTTGGCGGTTTCCTCGGCGGTGGCGCCCAGCATGATGGAGTTGCCGTACGACTTGCTCATCTTGCGGCCGTCGAGACCCGGAATCTCCGGTGCCTCAGACAGAATGGCGGCCGGCTCCGGGAACACCGGGTTCTTCTTGGCGTAACGCTCGTTGAAACGGCGGGCGATGGTGCGCGTGATTTCCACGTGCGGCAGGTTGTCCTTGCCGATCGGCACGACATTGGCCTTGCAGAAGAGGATGTCGCACGCCTGATGCACCGGGTAGGTGAGCAGCAGACCGGTCAGCGCGTGGCCGGACGCCTCCATCTCGGACTTCACGGTCGGGTTGCGGTGCAGCTCGGCCTCGGTGACCAAGGACAGGAACGGCAGCAGTAGCTGGTTCTCGGCCGGCACGGCGGAGTGGGTGAACATCATGGTCTTGTTCGGATCGATGCCGGCGGCCATGTAGTCGAGCACCAGGTTCAGCACGTTGTCTTGGATGTGCTCGGTGGTGTCGCGGTCGGTGATCACCTGGTAGTCGGCGATGATGATGTTCGTGTTGACGCCGCGCTCCTGCATGGCGACACGCTCACGGATCGAGCCGAAGTAGTGGCCGAGGTGCAGCCGGCCGGTCGGGCGGTCGCCGGTCAACATGGTGAAGGACGACGGCTTGGCCTCCAGCTTGGCGAGCGTTTCGTCCGAACGCTTTTTGGCCGCGAGGAAGCTCGCGCTCATCTCATTGCCTGCCGCTGTCAGTTGCTGCTCGTCGGTCATGCGAAAATCCTTTGAATATGCCCTAAATAAACGCTTTTTATGGTAAAAGTGTGAGCCGACAACGAACAAGCCACTATTAGTGGTACTCTCTATTGTTGATGAATCGAACAGCACAGTAATCGCAGGGGGTCAGATGGGCCGCGGACGTCAAAAAGCAAAACAGCAGAAAATTGCCCGAAAGCTCAAGTACCTGACCACCGATACCGACTACGATGAGCTGGCAAAAGAGCTGAGCGAGCAGGAGCCGGGAATGGGCTCTCCTGACCCGTTCGCCGACATCGATGACCAGTATGCGGACAAGGATGTGGATTCCGCTGCTGATGACCACGCTTCCGGTGCCGCCGAGGCAGCTCCCGCTACGCAGGAGGATGACCTCGACGAGTACGCCAAGTGGGCTGCCGAAGCCGCCGCAAAGGCGACCAGCGGCGAGTTCCCGGCCTCCGCGCCTGCCGCACCGAAGCCGGCCCCGCGCAAGCCGATTCCGATGCCCATGCCTTCCGCGCTCAAGCCCAAGAAGAGCTGAACGCCGGTCTTCTCGTAATAATCCCCTTGTGCTTGGTTGAGCACAAGGGGATTTGTGGTTATGGCTGATGGTGCCGCCGCTGGTGGCTTACTTACGCTTCGCGCCTCACAGCGGCAGCAGGTCGCTCAGGTCGTCGCGCTCGCCGACCGCGCTGATGTGGCCGGCGTCCTTTTCCTCTGCCCATGTGGTGATGCCGCAGGCCAGCCGCAGCCAGACTTCCGGGTCCAGCTCGATGACGTCCGGCGGGGTCAGGTTATGCGGGTCCGATTCCGGGCCGTCCAAGATTTTGACCGCCCCCCACGGCGCGACACGCACCTCCACGCCAGGGCCGGGTGCGCGCCGCTCCAGCAGAAACAGCGAGTAGCGCACGGCCATCGCCCACACCGGGCGTGGCAAGACAGGGGAGACGGTCAGACGATGTGGTGTGTTGTCCGCCAGCTCCCGGGCCGCGGCACGCCATTGCACCAGCGCGTCATGCCCGCGTTTCAGGTCTTTTTCAAGAATTACTGCCATGTATCCCATCATGGCACCGGAGCCGGAAGATCTTCCATAATGCAAACGATGGCATACGGTGTGATGCGGAATATCGGGGCATGTGCTACGCTCTAAATGAGAACGTATGCAAGAACGCTCCGCCATCGTCGTTACGGAGAGTTCATGCTTACGTTTGTGCGACGATACCTATCGCGCGGCATAATAAACACGGGCACTTATCCCGGAAGGAAAGTCAGAATGACCGAAATCACCGCACCGAAGTCTCCTGTCACGGCGGAACAATTCGCCGACGAGATTCGTGAACAACTGAAATACACTCAGAACGTCACCACCGAGCAGGCTACCCCTGCTGACGTGTATGTCGCCGCATCCAAGGCCGTGCGCAACCACCTTGCCGACTCCTGGTTCAAGACCCAGGCCGACACCGTGAACGGCAACACCAAGGCCGTCGGCTACCTGTCCGCAGAATTCCTGATGGGTAAGCAGCTGCGCAACGCGCTGCTCAACGCCGGTCTGACCGAGCAGTTCGACAAGGCCGTGGAAGCCCTCGGCTTCAAGGTCCAGGACGTCGTCGACGCCGAATACGAGCCGGGCCTCGGCAACGGCGGCCTCGGCCGTCTGGCCGCCTGCTTCATCGACTCCCTCGCCTCGCTGGGCGTGCCGGCCTTCGGCTACGGCATCCAGTACAAGTACGGCATCTTCAAGCAGGAGTTCGACAAGGACGGCAAGCAGGTCGAAACCCCGGACTACTGGCTGGCCAACGAAGAGCCGTGGGGCCACATCGACTACAACCGCGACCAGAAGGTTTCCTTCGGCGGCAAGGTCGTCGAGAACGCCGACGGCACCAAGACCTGGCAGCCCGCATGGTCCGTGCGCGCCGTGCCGGTGGACTACCTGGTCCCCGGCTACAAGTCCGGCCGCGTGAACACCCTGCGCCTGTGGAGCGCCAAGAGCTACGACGAGTTCGATCTGCTCGCCTTCAACCGCTCCGAGTACATGGAAGCCGTGACCCCGCAGGTCAAGGCCGAGAACATCTCCAAGATTCTCTACCCGGAAGACTCCACCAAGGTCGGCAAGGAACTGCGCCTTGAGCAGCAGTACTTCTTCGTCTCCGCCTCCCTGCACGACGCCATCCGCGTCTTCTACCCGGGCCAGGACAAGCCGGATCTGACGACTTTCCCGAACAAGATCGTCTTCCAGCTCAACGACACCCACCCGGTGATCGGCATCCCCGAGCTCATGCGCATCCTCATCGATGAGTACGGCTACGACTGGGATACCGCGTGGTCCATCACCACCAAGACCTTCAACTACACCTGCCACACCCTGCTGCCGGAGGCCCTTGAGGTCTGGCCGGCCAGCCTGATCGGCGAGCTGCTGCCGCGTCACCTTGAGATCATCGAGAAGATCAACGCGCAGTTCGAGGACGAGCTCAAGTCCAAGGGCGTCGACAAGAACACCATCAAGGACATGGCCATCTACACTGGCGACGCCGTGCGCATGGCCTACTTGGCCACCTACGGCGGCTCCCACGTCAACGGCGTGGCCGAGCTGCACTCCCAGCTCCTGAAGGACGTCACTCTCAAGAACTTCTCCGACGTCTACCCGGACAAGTTCACCAACGTGACCAACGGCGTGACTCCGCGTCGCTTCGTCAAGCTCGCCAACCCGCGCCTGTCCGACCTCATCACCGAGGGCCTCGGCACCGACAAGTGGCTCTCCGACCTGGAGATGCTCAAGGGCCTCGAGCCGCTGGCCAAGGACGATGAATTCGTCAAGAAGTTCGCCGCCGTCAAGAAGGCCAACAAGGTCGACTTCGCCGCCTACGCCAAGCGCGAGTACGGCTTCGAGCTCGACCCGAACACCATGTTCAACACCATGGTTAAGCGCCTGCACGAGTACAAGCGCCAGTCCCTGAAGATCCTGTCCGTCATCTCCACCTACGCCGACATCAAGTCCGGCAAGGTCAAGGCCGAGGACGTCACCCCGCGCACCGTGTTCTTCGGTGCCAAGGCCGCCCCGGGCTACTACCTGGCCAAGATGACCATCCAGCTCATCAACAACGTCTCCCGCGTGGTCAACAACGATCCGGACGTCAAGGGCAAGCTGGCCGTGTACTTCCCGTGGAACTACAATGTGCGCCTCGCCCAGCACCTGATTCCCGCCACCGACCTCGACGAGCAGATCTCGCAGGCCGGCAAGGAGGCCTCGGGTACCGGCAACATGAAGTTCGCCCTCAACGGCGCGATGACCGTCGGTACGCTCGATGGCGCGAACGTCGAGATCCGTGAGCGCGTCGGCGCCGAGAACTTCTTCCTGTTCGGCATGACCGTCGACGAGGTCGAGAAGAAGTACGCCGAGGGCTACAATCCCGCCTCCTACTACGAGGCCGACCCGCGCCTGAAGCACGCCATCGATATGGTGGCCGACGGCACCTTCTCCAACGGCGACCGCAACGCCTACTCCCCGCTCGTGGCCGACTGGCTGACCAAGGACTGGTTCATGACCTTGGCCGACTTCTCCGCCTACATGGACATCCAGTCCGAGATCGAGGCCCTCTACGCTGATGAGCTCGAATGGAACCGCAAGGCCCTGCTCAACGTGGCCAACTCCGGCTACTTCAGCTCCGACCGCTCCATGGAAGACTATTTGGAACGTATCTGGCACACTGCTCCTCTGGCCTGACGGCCGCCGGAGCGGCGCGCCAGCTACGTGCTGGTTTCTACCTCGCGGCTGTCGCCGCTCGGCGTCGCCTACGGGAAGCCCACCGGGCTTCCCGCTTAACGGCTCCGCGTATCTGGCACACTGCTCCTCTGGCCTGACGGCCGCCGGAGCATAAGAAGCCCCGCAACCGACATCCATCGGTTGCGGGGCTTCTTGCGTTGAAAGACCGCCCTATCAGGCTTCGGCCGGGGCGGCTTTCGCCTCGTCATCGGCCTCATCCTCGGCCTTATTCAGACCTAGGTCGACCGGCGAGGAGCTGTTCTCCCACGGCTCCTCCCACGGATCGTAATCCGGGTTCTGCTGCTTGTAGATGTACAGGCCAACAAGCGCGGCGAGCAATCCGCCGAACAGCAGCGCGAAGAACTTCCAACCGTTAGAAGACTTGTTCTCCATGACGGCTCCTTTCCCTAGGGATCGTCTGGTCGGTATGCCCATTCAGACCGACTCTGCTCCCTATTCTAGGCCGCTGTTTGTGACGATTGGGTGGAATGACATTCGTGGGCGATTCATCCGCGCCCGTCTGCCCTTGGCCGGCTCGGCATCTTCGCGGCGCGTGGAACGCATCCGAGACCTTCGATACAGTGGGCTGCATGCATATTCCTACACAACGGGAGATTCGATACCAGTGGGAGCGCGGTGGTCCGGTGATGACCTGGGCGCTGATTGTTGCGTGCGTGGCAGTGTGGCTACTGGAGGTATTGTTGGGATTTATTGCCCCGGGCCTGAGGGCTTGGTTGATGTACCTCGGCATGGCGGCTCCGGTCAGACTGGTGGCTGAGCCGTGGACGCTCATCACCTCGATGTTCCTGCATGCGCCGAACTCGCTATTGCATATCCTGTTCAACATGATTGCTCTGTATTCCGTGGGCCCAGTGCTGGAACGAATGATCGGCCACTGGCGGTTCTTGGGACTGTATGTGATTTCCGGCCTTGGCGGCTCCCTGGGACTTATGGTGTGGGCTGCGGTGGCTCCGGGAGGCATCGGCTGGCAGATGGCAGCCTATGGGGCTTCTGGAGCCTTATTTGGCCTGTTTGCATCATTGCTGGTGGTATATCGCCGTATCGGCGCCGATATCCGCTCCATGTTGATCTGGATGGCGGTGAACTTCGCCTTGCCGTTCGTGGTCGGTGGCGTGGCGTGGCAGGCGCATGTCGGCGGCTTTGTAGTGGGTGGAATACTCACATGGCTGCTGGTGGGTGGTGTGCCGGCGTGGCGCGGTAAAAGCCTGAAATGGCGCATGCAGGTGTACGGCTGGGCCATGGTGGTGCTGGTCATTGCGTTGATTCTGTTGTGCAATATGGCCAATCCTTACGGGTGGATGAGTTTCGGCTCCCTGCACTGATATGGCTTGATATGGCTGTAAAAAAAAACGATTGATGCCGGGTATTGCGGAACATGCAGTGCCCGGCATCAGTGTATGTGCGGAAAGCGGCGATGTGGATATCGTCGTTCGGCGAGTGGGTGTGTGCCGTATGAAGATATCCACAGTAATGAGATGCGCGCAATGACGAGTTATCCACGATAATGAGTTATCCACAATGGTGACTTGTGCACAAGTGTGTAGAAAAGTGCATAAGACTGTGGATAACTTATGTGGATAAGTTAGGAATGCCGCGGTATTATTGGGTTTGTTGCAGTGGATAACTCGGGTGTATAACTGTTCCCTCGCTGTGGCGATGTATGCCAAGCCAAAGTTATGCACGAGATATACACCGAGAAACGCCGCTTATCCACCACTTATCCACATGGTTTTCCACATTCGGTGGAAAACTACATGGGTGTAATTCATCCACAGGCTGTGGATAACGTAGTGGATAAGTCGTGGATAAGTGGTGGATAGCTGTGGATGAACAGGCTAAGGCACGAAAAAGGCCGACCTCCGCATACGGGAGGTCGGCCTTTCTCATAAGAATTAAGGACAACCTAACGATAGAAAAAAACAATCTACCGATAGATAAGCGCAACGAGCCGGAACTCAGCGCCATCCCATCGTCATCAGGAATCCGATCATGATCAGGGCGAAGCCGATGCCGAGGTTCCACGCACCGATGTTCGGAATCGGCCAGGAACCGGACGGGGAGAGGTAGTACACCACGCACCAAATCAGGCCGATGATCATAAACGCGCAGAACAGCGGCACGAACCAACGCGGGTTCGACTTGGTGCCCTTAATGGTTTCTTCAACGCGCTTGGTGTTCTCCGCCTGGCGGTTCATCATACGCTGCATCTGCGGGGTCAGCGTGGCCTTATCGGCAGTGGCGTTGAGCACGGCCTGCACCTGCTCCATATTCACGCCGTAAGCCGCGCCTTCCTCGGCAGAAGCGTTCTCTGCGTTCTGCTCGGTGTCTTTGCTGGCGGTCTCGTCAGCAACGGTGCTGGATGAGGTCTCGCTCTGCCAGTCCTTCTGGTTGTTCGAGTCGGTTTCGTGCAGCTCTTCGTCAGCCATCAGCATAGTCTCCATTCAATAGGCTAAAAGTCATAATAGTGGCTACACTCGAAAGCGGCGACCAGAGTCGGCAAGAAGACAGGAAATTCATGGCCAGACATGTAGGTAAGCACGGTGCACGGCACTCCCTATGGGGTGGTGTCGCGGTATTCGTCGTCATTGCCTTGACCGGTTTTCTGCTGAGCACCAACGTGAGGGTCAATCGTACGGTTGCCGCCACCAACGATACGGCCGATCTGGTGGAGCAAGGCGTGGACGAGGCCAACCAGCTGCAGCAGGACGTCAGCGATCTGACCAAACAGGTCGCCAATCTTACGGACGCGCTCAAGGCCGATGGCACCGATGGCACCGACAGCACACAGAACCAAGGCAAGGACTCCAGCAATGTGGATTCCAGCCTGATGCTGCCCGCGCTCAGCGGCAGCGGCGTAACGGTAACGCTGGATGATTCTCCGTTGTGGGAGAACGCAGTCAACAACAACGGCACGACCGCCAATATCAACGATTACGTGATCCACCAGCAGGACGTCGAATCGGTGGTGAATGCCTTGTGGGCCGGCGGTGCCGATGCGCTGATGATTATGGATCAGCGGGTGCTGTTCAATTCGGCGGTCATCTGTTCCGGCAACGTGCTGTCGTTGCACGGTAAGAAATACTCGCCGCCGTTCACCATTTCCGCGATTGGTGACCCTCAAAGACTTCGCGCAGCGTTGAACGACTCCGAAGCCATTACCATTCTTAAGCAATATGTGACCGCGTTTGGCATTGGCTACAAGGTGGAGAATGCCGAGGACCTTCAGTTCCCCGCTACCGCCGCCTTGCTGCAGCAGTTGAAATATGCCACGGTCGATACGTCAAAGACCACAGATGAGGAGCAGACTCAGCAATGAGACACGGCAGGCACAACAGCGGCGTACCGGCGCCCATTGATCTCGCGTCCGTGTCGGACGTACAGCCCTTCCCCGAGGACGATGCCGCACGAATGGCGGCAGACCCGGCCAACGCCAGTAGGGCAAGGTCCCGTCGTGCCGCAGTACGCGGCGCGTCTTCGCCCCAGCGGAGCCCGGTCTGGCAGGCACTCGGCATCTGCGCCGAACTGCTGATTACCGCTGCCGTGATTTGCGCCCTGTACATCGTCTGGCAGATGTGGTGGACCGGTGTCGAGGCGGAGCGAGCCCAGAACGAAACCACCCAGTCCGTCGACTGGAGCGACCCCAGCAACAACGGGGGAACGGTCACCATCGCCAAAGCCCAGGAGGGCGATGCGCCGGTACAGCCGAAAGACGCGAAATATGGCGACTTGATTGCGCAGATCTACATTCCGCGCTTCGGCTCCCAATGGCACCGCAACATCGTGGAAGGCACCACGCTCGAGCAGCTCAATCGCCACGGTCTGGGCCATTACGACACCACCCAGATGCCGGGGCAGGTCGGCAACTTCGCCGTCGCCGGCCACCGCAACGGCTACGGGCAGCCGTTGGGCGATGTGGACAAGTTGCAGGAAGGCGATCCCATCATCGTTCGTACCAAGGATTACTGGTACGTCTACCACTACACCCGGTACGAGATTGTGCTGCCCACGGACGTGCATGTGATCGCCCCCAATCCGGAAGACTCCACTGCCAATCCCACCAAACGCATGATCACACTGACCACCTGTGAGCCGAAATACTCCACCCCCACCCATCGATGGATCAGCTATGGTGAGTTGGCGTACTGGGCCAAAGTGTCCGACGGTGTGCCCAAAGAGCTGGCTACTACTGATTCGTCCGGTGCAGTGATGTTCTCCACCACCGAAACCCCCTCGATCGCTTCCCGCATTGGCTCGCTGGACAAGGTGGTATTCGGCGCGCTGGTAGTGTGGCTGGTTCTGTTCATTGCCGCTGCGGTGGCATGGCGCTGGCCGGTGCTGCGCGAGATTCGCGCGGGTGAGCGTCGCCGTCCGGATGCCAGCATCTATGGCGGACTGTTGCGTCTGCAGCCCGGCGTGGCACCGATTCGATGGTTGCTGCTGGCTCTGCTGCTGTTCGCAGCCGCCGCGGCGCTGTTCCAGTGGGGATTCCCTTGGGCCGCCGCCAATATCCCATTCCTACAGCAGATGTCGAACTTCGTGGCAGCGAGCTGACGGCATCCTAGTACTATGGCTTGCAGTACACGTCCCTCAAGGAGAGCCCTATGACCGATTCCGCGCATATTTTGGTGGTGGATAACTACGATTCCTTCGTCTACACGATCGTAGGCTATCTGCAAACCCTTGGCGCCACTGTTGATGTGGTGCGTAACGACGCTATCGACCCAGCCGCGCCGGGTGTACTGGACGGTTACGATGGCGTGCTGATTTCTCCCGGCCCTGGTGCTCCGGCCGAATCCGGTGCCAGTGAGGATATGATTCGCCTGTGCGCGGCCAGCGGCGTGCCGATGTTTGGTGTGTGCCTGGGCTTGCAGGCGCTCGCTGAGGTGTACGGCTGCACTGTGGACCATGCGCCCACCATCATGCATGGCAAGACCAGCTTGGTGGAACATATCGATGACGAGATTTTCGAGGGCGTGGCCAACCCCATGACCGCCACCCGCTACCATTCGTTGGCCGTCGAGCCCGATTCGGTGCCGGATACGCTGGTGGTTACCGCGTGGACGCAAGGCGACCACATTATTCAGGGCGTGCGTGTCAAGGGCAAGCCGATGTACGCCGTGCAATTCCATCCCGAATCCGTGATGACCCAGGACGGCTACCGTCTGCTGGCCAACTGGCTCAAGGTCTGCGGCCAAGACAACGCCGTGGCCAAGTCCGCCGGCCTCCAGCCCAAAGTTACGAAGTAGCTTTTCCGCGCGGCGATACTCTCCCCGGAATGTGTCGCTAGAACGAGGCTTGCGTACTGGTTTTGCGACGCTTCCCGGGATTGTTGCGCTGGGATAGCTCTTTATACAGCAAAGGGGAGGGGCGCAGAAGCCCTTCCCCTTTGTGTTGCGTGTATGTGTTGCGCTATTTGCGTTGCATATGCGCAACACATACACGCCCGGCGCTTACTTGCTACTCACCGGTTCACTCACCGGTTCCGCCCCCGTTGCCAGTACCGTTGCCACCGTCTCCGGTACCGGTACCGCCGCCAGTGCTGCCGGCCTTCGTGGTAATGGTGACGGTCGATCCCGCATCTACCTGGCTGCCAGCGCCAGGATTGATGCTGACTACCACAGCGGTGCTGCCGGTTGGACCATTGGCCTGAGCCTTGAGGCCCACGGCCTTGAGCATGAGTTCGGCGGTGACGTAGTCAGTGCCAGCGGTGATATTCGGCACAGCGACCTTCTCCTTGCCCGTGGACACCCAAATGGTGATGAACCCGCCCTGTGCGATGGAAGAGCCCGAATCAGGGCTTACACGGGTAATCAGACCGGCCTCCACCGTATCGGAGCTCTCCTGCTCCACAGTGAAGCTGAACTTGCCCTCATACTGCTGTAGCACGCTGTCCTTCGACTGACCGACCAAATTGCTCGGTACGGTGGTCATGCCGGAAGAAACATATATGGTGATGGTGGTGCCCTTGGGAACCGACTGACCGGCGGCAGGATCGGTTTTCGTCACCATATCCTTGGCGATGTCGGCGCTGTCTTCGGTTTTGACGGCGGCGTTCACCTTGAACCCGGCGCTTTCCAGAATGCTGCGCGCCTCTTCCTGGCTGCGTTCCTTGACATCCGGAACCTGAGTGGACTGCGGGCCTGCGGAGAACCACACCTTCACGGCAGATCCCTTGGCCACCTTGGAGCCGGCGTCCGGGCTCATCTTGGTGCAGGTGCCTTCCGGCTCGGTGGAGTCGGTGTCTTGCTTTTCGGTCATCTTCAAACCCGATGCCTTGAGTTTGAGCTCGATGCTGTCCTTGGATGTGGAAGCGTTGCACACCTCAGGGATGGTGACGGTGTCTTCCGAGGACTTGTTGCCGGAGCCGTTCATGGCGAACACGATGCCCACAATGACAAGCACTGCAACAATCGCTGCGATCACCGAACCGATGATGATCTTCTTGCGCTTCTTGGCCTTGGCCGCCGCCGCACGCTGCTGCGCACGGGACTGCAACGCCGCTGAGTTGGCACCATTGGCCGGTGGAATCTGCTCGAACTGACCGGTCACCGGGTTGAATGCTTGGGTGGGTTGCTGATGCGGTTCCACCGGCGTGGTGGGCAAATCACGTTCGGCTTCCTTGCGGGCCTTCATATTCGACAGGTCCGTCAACGGGTTGAACGCGGCCGCCACCGGCACGCCGCCGTTCATGTAGGTCAGGATGTCGGTCTTGAATTCGGAGGCCGTGGCATAGCGATTCTGGCGGTCCTTGGCCATGGCCTTGGCGCAGATCGAATCCCACATCTTCGGCAGCCCCGGCACCACGGCGGATGGCGGCGTGGCGACTTCGGAAACATGCTGGTAGGCGATGGCCACGGCGGAATCGCCGGTAAACGGCGGGCGGCCGGTGAGCATCTCGTAGAGCACGCAGCCGGCGGAATACAGGTCGGAACGCATGTCGACGGTCTCGCCGCGCGCCTGCTCGGGAGAAAGGTACTGTGCGGTGCCCACCACGCCCTGCGACTGGGTCATGGTGGCTGCGGAATCGTCCAGAGCGCGGGCGATGCCGAAGTCCATGACCTTGACCACGCCCTGCTCGGAAATCATGATGTTGCCGGGCTTGATATCGCGGTGGATAATGCCCATGCGATGCGAATAGTCGAGCGCGTTAAGCACGCCCAACATCACCTGTTCGCAGTCGCGCTGGCTGAGTGCGCCGTTGACCTTGATGATGTCGCGCAGGGTCTGGCCCTTGACGTATTCCATGACGATGTATGGCAGACGCTCGGCATCGCCGCTTTCGGAAGAAACCAGTTCTTCTCCCGAATCGTAGATGTTCACGATGTTCGGGTTGTTCATCTGGGCCACGGCGTGTGCTTCGCGGCGGAAACGGGCCAGGAAGATGTCGTCGTTGGCCAGATCGGCGCGCATGATTTTCACGGCCACGGTACGGCCCAGACGGGTGTCAAGAGCCACGTGGACCTCGGCCATGCCGCCACGACCGATGAGCTGGCCAAGCTGGTAGCGTCCGCCGGCCAATGCGGTGGGCATACTGGTGCTCATTGCTTATTCCCTCCCAATCTTGAGGCCGGGGCCTCCAAAACAATGCGTGGCGTGCTGGTCACTCGGCGCGGCAGTCGATTGCCGGACGTGGCCATGGCGGTGTCGGCCATTTCGGTCTGCTGATCCAGCAGACGGCGTTCGATGCGTGCCAGCGTACGGGACACCACCAGCGCGTCTTTCGGGCGATCCAACGGGTCCTTGGCCAGCATTGACATGACAAATTCGCGTAACTGGACGTCCACCGAGTCCGGCAGCGGAGGCACGGGATTGTTCACGTGCGCTGCGGCGATATCGACCGGAGTGGTGCCGGTGAACGGACGATGCCCGGCAAGGCCCTCGTACGCCACTACGCCCAGTGAATAGATGTCCGATTGCGGCGTGGCCTGCTGGCCCTGCGCCTGCTCGGGGGAGATGTATTGTGCGGTGCCCACCACCATGCCGTCCTGGGTGATCTGGCCTTGGCCGGTGGAGTAGCTCACGCCGAAATCGGTGATCTTCACTTCGCCGGTGTCGGAAACCATGATGTTGGCCGGCTTGACGTCACGATGAATCACGCCGTGCGAGTGGGCCACGAACAGGCCTCGCGCGGTCTGAATCAGGATGGGCAGCAGTTCGATGGGATCCATCGCGCCCTTGCTATGGAACAGATCCGCCAACGATTTCGAGGGGACGTATTCCATAATCAGAAAGCCGATGCCGTCATGCTCGTAGTATTCGAACAACGCAGCGATGTTCGGGTGCGCCAGATTGGCGGAATTATGGGCTTCGGCACGCAGGCGGCGCAACTTGGCCTCGGCGTTGGTCACGTCCGAGCGCAGCGCCTTGATGGCCACTTCACGGCCGAGCTGAATATCGTAGCCTTTCCAGACCTCGCCCATACCGCCTTGCGCAAGACGCGAATCAAGACGATATCGGCGGTGAATAAGCTGTCCTTCGATAAGTTTCACTGCTGCAAAGCCTCCTGCATCATCGCGCGCATGATCGGGCCAGCGGCGAGCGAACCGTATACATCTGTGTTATGCACCAACACCGCGACGGCGATTTGCGGATCGTCCGCCGGCGCGAAACCGATCACCCAGCCGTCGATGGCAGAGTTGTCGGTACCGATTTGTGCGGTACCGGTTTTGGCCGCCACCTTGATGCCGTCGATGGCCAGCTGCGGATTGGCCTCGGACACCACGCTTTCCATCATCGTGGTGAGCTTGTCTGCGGAATCCTTGCTGAACGCATTGGCCATGGTCTGCGGCTTGGTCTGCGAAAGCACGGTGAGATCGGCGGCGCGCACACGATCGACCAGCGTGGGCTGCATCAGTTTGCCGTTGTTGGCGATTGCCTGCGCGACCATCGCCATCTGCAACGGCGTGGCCGTGGTGTCGCCTTGGCCGATGGACGCCAGCGCAAGCTTGTCGTCGGTCGGATCAGAGGGGAATGTGGACGCGGTGGCCGTCATCGGGGTGCCCGTGGATTCGGTGCCGTCAATGGTGATGGTGCTGCCGAAACCAAGCTTGGTGGCCATGTCCGAAACCTTGCTCGCGCCGAGTTTCACGCCAAGCTGGGCGAACGCGGTATTGGACGACCATGCGACGGCCTCTTGCAGGGAGATCTGCCCGTTGACGCCATCGGCCTGTGCCTCGGCGTTCGGCAACTGTGTGGCGGTTCCCGGCAAGGTATAGCTGGCGCCCGCAGGAATCTTCGTGTCCGTCTGATAATCGCCGGTTTCCAGCGCAGCCGAGGCGACGATGGTCTTGAACGTGGACCCTGGTGGGTACAGCTGCGAGGTGGCGCGGTTGATTAGAGGGCTATTTTGGCCCGCAGAAAGTTCGTTGTAGGCCTGAGACGCGGCTTTGGTGTCATGGGTCGCCAGTTTGTTCGGATCATAACTGGGCGTGCTCACCATGGCGAGGATACGACCGGTGCTGACTTCGATGGCCACCGCCGCACCATCGCGCGTACCGAGCTGATCGTAGGCAACCTGCTGCAGCTTGGGGTCGATGGAGGTTTCGATGGACGCGCCCTGATCCGTAGCGCCGGTGAGCATGGCCTTGGCCCGCTGCCAGATCAATGAATCGGCCTCACCGTTGAGCAGCATGCTGCGGGAGGCTTCCAGGCCGCGATCGGCGGTCTGGTTGATGGAGAAGAAGCCGGTGACCGGAGCATACAGCGGACCGTTGGAATAGGTGCGCAGGTATTTGAACGCGTCGTTGACCGGCTCGGATTTGGCCATGACCGTGCCGTCCGAGGCCAGAATGGCACCGCGGTAGGCGCCGAGCTGGTGGTACAGCGAACGGGCGTTGCGCGGATCGTTGTTCAGCGCGTTGGCCCGTACCGCCATGATGATGGTGGACGACAGGCCGAGAATCACGAACAGCGCGACCACGGCGGTGAAAAGCTGACGAAGATATTTGTTCATACGCGAGTGCCTCCGTTAACGGGAGGAAGCGGGGGAATCGTGCCGGTAGGCGTGTACGGTTCATCGGCTTCGGCATACGACGGAGTGGTGGTATCCACGATGGGGTCGTCAAACGATTTCGACTCGGACTGCGACGCCGTAGCCGACGCGCTGCGAGGCTGAACGATCGGCTCAGTGGCGCGGGCCCGGGCCTCAAGTTCCTTGTTGCGCAGCACGGCCAAAGCCTCGTACTGGAACGTATCCGAGGTCAGCTCCGGCTCGGGCGCATTGGCCGAATTCGAGATGATGATGAGCAGGGTCGCGAGAATATAGTTGGCGATCAGACTGGAGCCACCGGCCGCCATATAGGGCAGGGTCAGACCGGTCAGAGGAATCACCAGCGTGATGCCGCCGACCACGGTGAACACCTGGAAGGCCATGGTGAACACCAGTCCGGAAGCGAGCAGCTTGCCGAAGCCATCCTTGATTTTCATGGCGGTGATAAAGCCGGAGGCAATGATGAGCAGGTAGAGCATCAAAATGGCCAGGACGCCCATCAGACCGAGTTCCTCGCCCAGAGAGGCGTAGATGAAATCGGAGTTCGCAAACGTAACGAGCGAAGGATGGCCTTGGCCGAGACCGGTGCCGAGCATGCCGCCTGATGCCAGGCCGAAAATGCCGGTGACCAGCTGCCAGGAGCCGCCGGGGGTCTTGTTGTATTGCTCGTTGCTAAACGGGTGCAGCCAGGCATCGACTCGCTGACCCACGTGGCTGAACATGCCTGCGGCCAGCACGGCACCCGCGGCGAACGCGATCAGACCGATGATGATCCAGCTTTTACGGCCGGTGGCCGTGTACAGCATGGCCACGAACATGGCGAAGAACATAAGCGAGGTGCCCAGATCATGCTGCATGATGAGCACGCCCATCGAGGCGATCCACACCACGATGATCGGGCCGAGATCCTTGATACGCGGCAGCTGCAGACCGAGCATCTTCTTACCGCCCACGGCCAGCTGGTCGCGATGATCGAACAGGTAGGCGGCGAAGAAGAACGCAAGGAACAGCTTGGCGAACTCGCCCGGCTGGAACTGGCCCAGTCCCGGAATCCTGATCCAAATGCGCGCGCCGTTCACTTCCTGACCGACAAACGGCAGCATCGGGGCGAGCAGCAGCACCAAGCCCACCACCATCGACACGTAGGAGAAGCGCCGCAGCACGCGGTAGTCCTTCAGGAAGATGATGAGCAGCGCGGAAAGCACGATGGCGATGCACAGCCAGATCAGCTGACGTTGGGCAACCGCCCAACCTTCGCTCTGGTCGATGCGGGCGATCATGGTCACGCCAGTGGCGGTCAGCAGTAGCACGCAAGGCAGAATCGACTGGCTGGCGTACGGCTGGAAGCGCACAATCAGCCCCCACAGCACCAGAAACAGCACTACGACCAATGCCAGCATGCCGGCGTATTGCATAGGGAATTCGCCGGCGGTGCGCTGGAACATCTGGATGAACGCCAACGCACTGATTGCCATGGCAATCAGCAACAAAGAAATCTGACGTAGACGGGTAGCGATCATTGAGAATCTCCCGTGGCCGCGTTGTCGGCCGCTCCGATACCGGATTTATCCGAGGAATCGGATGAGCTTGACGAACCGGACTTGTCTGACGAGGAGCCGGACTGGCTGGACGAATCCTTGGTGCCGTCCTTGGAATCGCTCTGGGAACTGTCTTTGGAACTGTCCGGGGAATTGGACGCCTCGGCCTTCTTGGCGGCGTCGGCTTCCTGCTGCTTGGCCAGTTTGCGCATTTCGGTGCGGATAATACCCACATGCGACTGCGCTTCGTCCAACGAACCGACTGTGATGCCTTGGCTCAGCTGGTCACGCCATGTCTGAGGCAGGTCCGCGGTGGCGATATTGGTGGTCTGCACTTCGTGCGAAAGCTCAAGTCCAAAGAGATTGGTCGGCACGCCACGATAAATGGCTACGGTGCCGTTGCTATCTCCCACGTAGTAGTGCGTCTGGCTCCACGTGTACGCGCCCCAGCCGGCGCCGGCCAATGCCAGCACGGCAAGAATGCAGGTAATAATCACCGCAAGCTTATTGCGGCGCTTCTTGGTGCGCGTGGCCTTCTTCTGCTCGACCTGCTCATCGCGGATGGCTTTGGCCACATCCGGGTCGTTGGGGTCGGCGGACAGGCGCCCATCCGGCTTTTGCACCACCGGAATCTCACCGGTATCGGGATTGGCTCGTTCACCGGTCTCCTCGCGGACGGTGGACGGCTGCACCACGCGTGTGGACGACGGTTTGGCCGTGGTTTGCGTGGTCTCCGCCTCGTGCGCGCTGGCGGGCTGAATCAATGCTGCGGCGCGCTGGGCGGGGGAATCATCCTCACGCAGTGCGGGCGCGGTAGCCACCGGCTCGTTGACGATGTCGGCAATCGGCTCAAGATTACGGCTGGCGGCACCGCCGACCAACGGCGTTTGGTGCGGCAGGTCGAACGCATCGGCATCCAACGCCAACGTGGCATCCGCAATAACGGCCGTGACATTATCGGTGCTGCCCGCCCGCAGTGCCATCTGCACCAGACGCTGCGCGCATTCGCCCTGATCGGACAGCGTGGTCATCGTCTCTTCGATGGTGGAATCTTCCAGCACACCGCACAGGCCGTCCGAGCACAGTAGCCAACGGTCGGCGGGGTGGGCTCGGCGAACCGAAATATCCGGGCGCGGGTCAATGTCAAAGTCGCCAAGCACGCGCATCACGACGTTGCGCTGCGGGTGGTTCTTGGCTTCGGACGGGGTGATACGACCGGTGTTGATGAGGTGCTGCACGTAGCTGTGGTCGCACGTGATGCGGCTCAGGCGTCCGTCGCGCAGCAGGTAGGCGCGCGAATCGCCGATATGGGCGATGACCCAGTAGCCGGCCACCAATGCCACTGCGGTAACGGTGGTGCCCATGCCGGCAAGCTTGCGTTCGCGCTTGGCCTTGCCGACGATGGCGTCATGCGCGGCCATAACGGAGGTTTCCATCATGCGGGAGATCGTCTCGACGTTGCCACCGGTGTCATCCTGCTCGATGTGGGCCAGCGACCGGATGGCGATGGAGGATGCCGTATCGCCGCCGGCGTGACCGCCCATGCCGTCGCACATGGCGATGAGATGCTCGCCGGCGAAGGAGGAATCCTGATTGTTCGCGCGCACGGTGCCCACATCGGACACCGTGGTGGAATACAGGAACAGCGGTTGTGAAGCGGCGGATTTTGGCATGCGGCTACCTCAGTTCGAAGGTGGTGGCGCCGATGCGCACAGGAATACGAGCGGGCAGAATGGTGGGGCGGTTGATGCGCTGCTGGTTGACCACGGTGCCATTGGTGGAGTTCAGGTCTTCAATGGCCCACTGCCCGGAGCGCGTGTCACGGTAGACACGGGCATGGTGGGAAGACACGAATTCGTCATCGAGCACCACGGTGTTCGAGGCGGCGCGGCCAAGCGTGATGTCGGCTTCGGCCAGCGGCACGGAGCTGCCGGCAAGCGGACCATCGATGATGACCAACAGGGTAGGCTGCGCCGAGGCGGCGGACGACGCGGAAGCGCTGGGCTGGCGATGCGGGCGCGGCGCAGCTGCCTGCGGCGTTTCGGCCTTGGCCTTATGCACTTCACGCTCACGGCGACGACGCGCGCGCGAAGGTCGCGGACTGAACGTCTCGATGTCCTTGCGCAGCGAACGTACGGCCAGCCAGATGAATATCCACAGCAGGATCAGGAATCCATACTTGAGCAGGGCGAATGTCAGTTCGGTCATAAGTGGACGACTTTCGGGCGTGTGCTCGACTACTCCTGGGCTTGGGCGGAGGCCCAGTACAGGATGCGGGTACGGCCGATGGTGATGGTGTTGCCGTCGAGCAGCGTGGCGGCGGGCACTTGGTGGCCCTCCACGTACGTGCCGTTGGTCGAACCCAGGTCGCGGGCGATCACGCCGTTATCCGTGATGTCGATTTCCAGGTGCTTGCGGGAGATGCCCGGATCGTCGATGACGATATCGCAACCGGAACCGCGGCCGATTACCGTCTTGTCTTTGGTGAGCAGGTACTGGTTGCCGTTCACCTCGAGCACCGGGCTATCCTCGGTCTGCGCATCGGTGGTGACCGGCACGGCATTGCCCTGCACGGATTCGGAGGTGAGGTTGAAGTTGCCCTTGGACAGGTCAAGGTCTTCCTCGAAGATCACGATCACCGGTCCCACGAAGGCGTAATGCTGGCTCTTCGCGTACTCGGTGAGGTTATCGGCCAGTTCGTTGGCCAGGGTCTCGCTACCCCATGCCTCGATACGGTCGAAGTCAGGAGTACTGAGCTTGAAACGGTATTCATTCGGGGCCACCGTGCGGTCACGGCCCACGGGCATGGCCTCGGCGTCAATCTCGCGCTCCAAGGCGCTGGAAAGATCGACAGGCTGCAGGTCTTTGGAGCCAAACTTGGCGAATACTCCGTTGACTGCACCCTCCACGCTTTTTTCAAAACGGTCGAGAACGCTCATAGTCCTCCCTTTCTAATCTTCACCCATCCTACGCGGTGATGGGAATATGAGACAAAAAACCGGTCTTTCACGTGACGATGAGTGCAAAATATCCAAAAATTCAGGGCGGAAATGGGTGCGGCGCACCACCCGAGGTGCTTTACCGGTGGAGCACCTCGGGTGGGATGCGCGTGTTATCGATCTGTCAGGCCAGCGCGTCGCGCAGGAAATCGCGCTGGAGAGTGAGCAGGTTTTCGGCCACGGTCTCGTCATTGGTCATATGGGTGATGCCCGTCAACGGCAGGAAGGTGTGCGGGCGACCCGCCGCCATCAGGGCTTGCGAGAGGCGCAGGCTGTGGGCGATGGTGACGTTGTCGTCGGCGAAACCGTGGATCAGCATAAGCGGGCGCTCGAGTTTCGGTGCGTCCTGCACGATGCCGTTGCGGTAGTAGACATCCGGGTCGAGGCCCAGATAGCGCTCGGTGTAGTGCGTGTCGTACAGCGTCCAATCGGTGGGCGGGGCGCCGGCGCATGCGGCCTTGAACACGTTCGGCGCGTCCAGCACGGCCAGTGCGGACAGGAAGCCGCCGTACGACCAGCCGATCATGCACACCTTGTCGAGGTCCGGCATGGGAATCGCCTCCCGCTGGCGGGAGGTGGCGCGAAGCGCCGGTGGGTGGTTCTCGGCGTCTGCCTGATCGCCCGCAGCCGGCTGTGCCGCACGTGATTCCACATCGGCGTTGAGCCGGGCGACGGCCTCGGGCAGGGCGTTGACGGCCTCGACCTGATCGGCCAGCGTTACGTCCTTCATATCCTCGAAGATCTCGCGGTCCCATGCCGGGCCGCGGCCGGTGGTGCCACGGCCGTCTGCCGTGACCACCAGGAAGCCTTGGTCGGCCCACCACTGGCCCTCCCAGTAGAAGGACTGCGAGGCGATGACCTGCTGGAAGCCGGGCCCGCCGTACGGCTTCATCAGCACCGGCAGCTTCTCGGCGTGCGCGTACGGGCTTTCCGGGCTCGGCGCGATGATCGCCGTGTACAGCTGGTGCTCGCCCAGTCGCGTAAACGTGACGTTCGGTGTAAAGCCGGGTTTGGCCGCCGTGGACGCGATAGTGGCGCTCTGTTCTCCCAGAATATGCCGCATCTGGGCGCGGGCGGAACGCATATCGCGGCCGGAGACCACGATGCCGCGCTCGCCGCGCGAGGCGGTCCACTGGCCGGGATCGGTCGTGACCGGCGTGATCGTGCCGTTGTAATCGATACTCACCACGTCGAAACTGCGGGCGTCGTGGTCGCCGAATACGGACTCGGTGGCGGCCGCATCGGCCCAAGCGTCCGGCACCTCAGGCGCGATTTCGGGCGCGCGCTGCACCACGGCCAGCACATCCTCGTCGGTCACGGCGAGCACCGTGCGCACGTTCCAGCCAGCCGGCGTGAACGGGCGGCCGTCCATTGTCAGACGGTTGGTGTCCGTGGCCATATCGTTGAGCGAGCACACCAGACGACCATCCGGCGTGTAGGCGGGCGTGCCGTGAACCAGGTCGATCCACTGCTCGTTCGCGTGCTCCTCAAGCACACGCGTGGCACCCAGCGCGGCCCCATCCGCCGCGACTGCCACCTCAAGCACCTGATCGCGGGTCTGACGGCGGTTCTGCACCAGCACCAGCGGATCGTGGCCGCGACGCCAGTTCACGGCGGCCACATACTCGTACGCCTCGCGATCCCAATCCACATCGGCGTTGCCGGTGATGCCCGCGTACCGGTCGTTCTCATCGAACGCCAGCGTGATCACGGTCAGGTACACGTCGGCGTTGCGGGTCAGCGCGCGCGGGTAGCGGCGGCCGGCGTCCGGCTTCTCGGGGTCGGCCGGATCGCTGATGTACCAGGTCGGCTCGTCGGCGGTGTCGAAAGACTCGAACAGCACATGCTGCGAATCCGGGGCCCACCAGAAACCGTCGTACCGGTCCATTTCTTCGCCGGCCACGAACTCGGCCAGACCGATTTTCCACGTGTTTTCGGCCGGATTGCCGTCCTCATCCTCCACGCTCACGCCGTAGACCGCGGTGATGCGGTCACCTAGCTCGCCGCCGATATCGACCAGCATCAGGTAGCTGCCCGTGGTGTACAGCACATGTTCGCCATCCGGGGCGATGCGCGGGTTCAGCACCGGCGTGTACATCGCCGGGTCCTCATCGAGCCATTCGCCGGCCAGTTCACGGGTGTGCGGCTCGGGTGCGCCGGTCTCGTCATTCCAATCGATGTCGGTCAGGAACAGGCGGCCGTTGATGGTGAACACGATGCGATTGCCGTCGTCATCTGCGGAGTATCCGACGATGCCGGTGCCGCCTTCGCGCGCACGCTCGCGGCGGGCCTTCTCCTCGGCCGGCACGTCCTCGCTGTCGGCGGTTGCGCCCAGCAGTTCGCGCGGGTCGGCCAGCTTGGTCTCATGGTGTTCGCCGGACTCGTCGAACCAGCTCAGCCACATTGCGGTCACCAGATCCTCGGGGCCGTCGGAGCGCAGGAACAGGGCCCGCGAGCCGTCGCCCACGGTCTGTGCGGAGCGCGGTGCGCCGCAGCCGAAGCGCAGCGTGCGCGCCCGGAGGCGTGGGAAATGCTTGATTGCGTCATTGACATCATTGGTTTCGCTCATACCTCACAACCTACGCGCCTGTGCGGTCAGTGGCGCGCAGGCTTGCGACGCATTCCCGGGAATGTGTCGTGGTGTGGGTGCGAGGTGTGGGCGTGAGGCTTGTCCTAAGATGGGAGCCATGCAGGTGACGATGATCGACGAAAACAAGTACGCCGAAACGATGACCGACGTGGTGCTGCCCGCGCTCGAACAATGCTGCGAGGAGGGCTGGTTCGATCCGTCCGCCGCCGAACGTTCGGCCGGGATCGAGCCGCTGTCCGGCATTATGGACACCGGCGGCCGCTCGGGCCAGCTGCACTACCTGTGCTACGACTCCGCCAAATTCGACGCGATTCGCGAGCAAGGCGCCACCGCCACCTTCCGCGGGGCCATCGTCATCAGCCACGGCTTCACCGAGTTCGCCGAAAAGTACGACGAGCTCGTCTGGTACTTCCTGCTTGCCGGCTACTCGGTGTGTGTACTCGAGCATCGCGGCCACGGCAAGTCCGCGCGCGACGTGGACAACCGCTGCATGGTGTGGATTGATGACTGGCAGCGCTACGTGGCCGATCTGGCCGGCTTCGCCGAAACCATCGGCCAGCAGTACGCGGCCGGCATGCCGCTGAACCTGTTCTGCCATTCGATGGGCGGCGGCATCGGCGCGGCCGTGTTGGAGCGATACCCCACCCTGTTCGACAAAGCGGTGCTCTCTGCCCCGATGATCGCCCCCGCCACCGGCATGCCGCTGGGCGTGGCCCGTGTGCTGGTCGGCGCGCTGTGCGGACTCGGCTTCGGCAAGAAGCGCGTGTTCGGGCAGTCGGGCTTCACGCCGGAATTCTCGATGGAAGGCAACGAGGGCGCTTCCGAAGCGCGTGAACGCTGGTACTTCAAGCTGCGTTGCGAGAATAGCGAATACCAGACCTACTGCGCGGCGTTCGAATGGGTGCGCCAAGCGTTGAAGCTCAACCGGGCCATACTGAATCCGTCCGCCTGCGCCGAAGTGGAGACGCCGGTGCTGCTCTTCCAGTCCGGACGCGACATCTGGGTACTCAATAAGCCGCAGAATCACTTCGTCCAACTGGTCAAGGACGGCGGCGGCGAGGCGAACATCGTGCGCTTCCCCGAATCGCGCCACGAAATCTTCTCCATGCCCAACAGCACTTACAAGCCCTACCTCGAAAAGATCCTCGGCTTCTACGACGACCCCATGATTGCCTGCGCCGCGTACTGATGTAGCTCTTCACCCATTGTTCACCGTGCGGTCACCTTGTGGCCCGGCCCGCTTTAGATGGCGGGAGAGCCATGGAATTATGGGCATAATGTCTTCTCTCCGCCGCCGCGCCGCCGCGGTTGCGGCCGCGGCATGTGCCGGCGTGCTCGCGTTGACCGGTTGCACGGCGTTCAATAATTCCGATGACGGCACAGCGGACGGCAACGGCACGTCCGCCACCACGCAGACCTTCCAGCCGTCCGGCGGCAAACCGACTGCCACCCTGAGCATTGCCTCCGGCTCCGAAAACAAGGAAGTCGCCGTCGCCATCCAGAAAGCGGCCGACCAATCCAACGTAGCCGTGACGATGCACTACATGGGTTCGCTGGAGATTATGAACGCGCTCAAGGCCGGCGGCCAGGATCACGACGCCGTCTGGCCTGCCTCCTCGATGTGGATTTCGATGGGAGACACCAAGCACATCGTCAAAGACGCGGCCAGCACCTCCACCACGCCGATCGTGTTCGGCATCGCCAAATCCAAGGCCGTCAAACTCGGCTGGGCTGACGACACCGGTGCCGCCAAGCCCGTCTCCACCGCGGACATCCTCGCCGCGGTCAGCGACGGCAAACTCACGTTCTCCATGACCTCCGCCACGGTGATCGACAGCGCGCTCAACGTCTACCAGACCGCGCTCAGGAAGCCCAGCTGGACCATTTGGGTGGTCGATTACTCCGGTTCGATGTCTGGAGAGGGCAAGAACGGCGTGGTCAAAGGCCTGAACGCGGCGCTCGACCCGGACCAGGCCAAGAAGTCGTACATCGAGCCCGCCAGCGGCGACGTGAACATTCTCATCCCGTTTGAAACCGAGGCCCACCGCCCGGTCAAGGCCACTGGCACAAGCACCAGCGACCTGCTGCATGAGGCCGATGCCACCGATGCCAGCGGCGGCACCGATATCTATGAAGGCCTGCTGAGCGCGCTCGACGAGCTGCCCAGCGAGTCGGAAGCCTCGCAATACACCACCGCCATCGTGCTCATGACCGACGGCCGCTCCAACTCCGATCATCAGGATGAATTCGAAAGCGCCTATAAGTCGCGCGGCCGTGATCTGCCGATCTTCTCCATCATGTTCGGCGATGCCGATCCCAGCCAGCTGAAGTCTCTCGCCACCCTGAGCAACGCCAAGGTATTCGACGGCCGCTCCGGCGACCTCGCCGCCGTCTTCCGCCAAGTCAAGGGCTTCAACTGATGCTCCAGGTAATCTGTGGATTCGTTGTCGGACTGCTGCTCGCCGGGCTCGGTTTCGGACTGGTCGGCGGCGGAGTGCCCGGCCTGATCGTGGCCGTGGTACTGGCCGCACTTGGGTATATCGCCGCCTCCACGCTCACCGAGCCGGAGCGACGCATCGGCAAAATGCTGGTTTCCGCCTTGCCCAACGGTCAGAAGACCGCCGATACGATCGACGCGGCGAACGCTCAACTCAACTCGATCGCCATGCTCACCAAGCAAGTACGTGACCCAGCCGTCAAAGCCGAAGCCAACGACTTCATCGCCGCTACCAAAGATTTAGTGCAATACGTGACCCGAGACACCTCCGCCTACCCGACGTTGCGCCACTACATCACCGTGTACGGCGAGCAGACCGAGAAACTGTTGCGCTCCTACGTGGACGTGGAAAGTTCCGGCGCACGCGATCAGATAGCCACGGCACGAATCGAAACCATCGAGGCGCTGCAAGTGCTCGAACAGACCGCCGCCGGCGAACTCAGCCGGGCGGTAAGCGCCAAGACGTTGGGCATTACGGCCGACTCCGACGCCATCCAACGGTTGGCCCGCATGGATGGATACGACGACGTCGCACCTTCGCCTGTGCCTTCCTCGGCTGCTGATGAAGGACGGCATGCACCCAGTCAGACTCCATCTGGCGGCCCGGCTCACCAGTCGGACCAGAAAACGGACGCACAATGAAACTCTCCAAATCAAAAATCATCGGACTGATCGCCCTGCTTGCGGTAGTGGGCGTGGTCTGCGGCACGCTGGTGTGGCGGCAATCGCAACCAGCACCGGCCGAACCGACCGAACAGGTGAGCATCACCGGCTACCTGGGCGGCGAGAAAATCGGCCTGTTCGATGACGCCAAGTTCAAGGCGCTCGCCGCCAAGCAAGGCATTGCCATCGACTATCGCAAGGCCGGATCGCCGGCCATGATGGATACGGACCGGAAAGGCATGGGTTACCTGTTCCCCTCCTCGCGCGCGGCCGTCGAATACGGCAATGCGAAAGGCGTCAAGGCCCCCCAAAGCGACATCGTCTTCAACTCACCGATTGTGCTATACACGCACAAGGCCGTGGCGGACGGGCTCGTGAACGGCGGACTTGTGACCAAGGACGATTCTGGCGCGTACCACATGGATATGGCCAAAGCCGTGGACGCGATGGTCGCCAACACAACCTGGGCCGACGTCGGATACACGGCAGGCTACGGGCAGTTCCGCATCGACTCGACCGATCCGGTGAAGTCGAACTCAGGCAACGAATACGCGGCGCTTCTTGCCACGGTGCTCAACGGCGGGCAGCCGGCCATGGTCGATTCGGTGGCGCGCGACGGCAAGACCATCGCCTCCATCTTCGCCAAATCCGGCTGGATGGAGACCTCTTCCGAGGATTCGTTCAACCAGTTCCTGACCTTGGGCGTGGGCTCCAAGCCGATGATGGTGGGCTACGAATCGCAGCTGCTTGATTTGGCCGTGAACCAGCCGGATGCGTTCAAGCAGATCAAGGACGACGTGGTCATCGTCTACCCGACGCCGACCGTGTGGAGCACCCACACGCTGATGGCCTTGGACGAGAAAAGGCGGCACACTGCTGAACCTGTTGAAAACACCGGCGGTGCAGAAGCTGGCGTGGGAGCGCCATGGCTTCCGCGCGGCCAACTTCGCCGGCACCGATTCGATCAGCCGATTCGGCGTGGCCGGCACGCTCGACCAGATCCCGGCCGTATCCGAACTGCCCAACAACGATGCCATGCAACACCTCATCACCACCCTCCAATCCGCGCAAGCCAAACTCGTGGCCGACATCTCCATGTACGACACGATGTACACGCAGAACGCCCAGCAATACCGCGAGCTGAAAATGACCGTACTGGCCGGCAAGAAGGCGCTCGCCGACTTCAACGCCAACCAGCTGCCAGCGCTGGAGGCCGAGGCCGCCGCCAGTGGCGACGCCATGCAGGCGCAAGTGCTGAAGAACTTCAAGTCCAAGCTCGACCGTTTTGCCAAGCGACTCGACGACCTCGACCGCATCAGCGTGGTTACCTTGCAGACCGCGCCGCAGATCAAAATCATCCAGAACGCGGACCAGACCATCGTGGACAAGATCGACACCACCATCTCCACCACGATTCCGGTGTGGAAGAGTCAGATGGTGATCGCGCTGGGCCTGTCCAACCAGCGCAAGGTTCTCGACCTGCAGAACAAGGCCGACGATGTGACCAACAAGCTGCTGGCGCGTAACGCGGCCGCCCTGTACAAGGGTGCAGTGGACGCGGAAAAGGCCAACCAGTGTTCCGTGGTGGAAATCGACACGCTGGAGAAGATCAACGCCGAACTCATCGCCACCCTGAAGGAGACCGTGCAGATCCAGAAGGAAGGCGAGGCCAACCGCGAGGCCGCCCAGGTCAAGATGCGCCAAATCGAGTCCGACCTCAAAAACGCCTTGCTCGAAAACGCCCAGCAGATGTGAGCCGTTCGCGCGCCAGCATGCTCCCGTTGGCGGAGTTTGCGGGAACGTGCAACCATGCTCCCGTTGGCAGAGGTATATGAGTACGCCTACTGGTGTGCGTATATATGCTCCCGCTGGCGGGAGCTGGCAGCCGTAAGACTGGCTGAGGGTGGTCACGGCGCTCGGCTCGGCCGGCTTTACCGGCAGCCATTCCCGCCGCAATTTCTCTGTGGGCATAATCCCGGAATGATTGCCGCGCTCGGGAATTGGATGAAGTGAAGGTTAAAGGTTGAGAGCCCGGGAGGGTTCCGGAACCGGCCACGATAACCGCTGCTAGCCCCGCGATACGGGTTGGCGGCCGGCAGCCAAGCCGATTCTCTCCTAATCAAGGAGTACCGATTATGGCAATGTTTCCGGCTTTGATGAATGACACGATGTTCTCGGATCTGTTCGATGATCCGTTCTTTGAGGGTTGGCGCAACACGGACAACACGATGAGTGCCGTAATGCCCGCCAACATGATGACTACCGATGTGCGCGAGACCGACAAGGGTTACGACGTCGACATCGATATGCCTGGCTTTAAGAAGGAAGATATCAACCTTGAGCTCAACAACGGCTATCTGACCGTGTCCGCCTCGCGTTGCAGCGAGCATGAGGACAAGGCTCCGGCCGCTGAGGACGAGGCTTCCGACAGCAAGTGTGCTTGCGCGTCCGATTCGGGCAAGTGGCTGCGTCGCGAACGCTACATGGGCTCCTGCTCGCGTAGCTTCTACGTTGGCGAGGACGTGAAGGAGTCCGACATCCACGCCAGCTACCGGAACGGCACGCTGTGCATCCAGGTTCCGAAGATGCAGGCCCAGCCGCAAGTCGAGTCCAAGCACCAAATCGCGATTGAGGGCTGACGATACTTGATTCGTCCCGAAGTCCCGCTTCGAGTAGCTTTGCCCCCTCTGACGAGGGGGCTCCCGCGAAGCGGGTGGGGGAGAGATAAATCGTAACCAAACCATGCTTCCCACGCCGTCTGCCCTACGCTTTCAACGCCGACTAACCTGACAGACGGCGGGAAACATAGCCAATGCAAATGCCGGGTAGGGATTTACCCTACCCGGCATTTTGCTGTTTCAATCACCGAACCCCACCCTGTTCGCGCGCCGGTCGCGTGCCGTTCTGCCGCTGTACACATCCGATGGGTAGAGTGACTTCGAAACGATGCGAGAGAGGCGGACATATGGCGAACGGCGCACAGAACGCAAGCGGCACACCGGCACCGGCGGCAAGCCATTCCGGCGGCCACGTCGTATCCGCGCGCGCCACGACCATCGGCCTGATGGCAATCCTGCTGTGGAGCTTCATGGCCGGCACCGTGCGCATCGTCTCCGAAAACTTCGGCGCCACGCTTGGCTCGGCCCTGATCTACACGGTCGGCGGCATCCTGCTGCTGATGTTCCGGCGCCCGGCCCCGATTCGCGAGTTCCCCAAGAAATACCTGATTATCGGCGGCCTGTTGTTCGTATTTTACGAATCGTCGATATCCCTCTCGCTGGGTCTGGCCTCTACCGACGCATCCTCGGTGGAAGTGAGCCTGGTCAACTATCTGTGGCCCACGATGATGGTGCTGCTGTCGGCGGGCGTATCCCATCGCAAGCACGCGGTCGTCAAGGTGCTGCCGGGCGCGATCGTGGCCACTGCCGGCGTGGTGTTGGCGGTCGGCGGTAATTCCGGGCTCGACTGGCATGCGGCCGTGCAGCATATCGCCGCCAACCCTTTGCCCTATGCGCTGGCGTTCGTGGGCGCGCTCGCTTGGTCGGTGTACGCGGTGTTCACGCCAGCCATGAGTCATGGGGTGGACGGCACTTCATTGTTCTTCCCCTGCGTGGCCGTGGCGTTGTGGATTATCCACTTCGCGTCCGGGCAGGGGTGGCCGGCCGAGCCGCCGAGTCTGGTCGCATGGCTGTTTGTGTTGATTGCCGCGGCGGCGATTGGCGGTGGTTATGCCTGCTGGGGCTATGGCATTCTGCACGGGTCTATGGAGCGGCTGGCTATTGCGTCCTATGCCACGCCGGTGCTGTCCACCGGGGCCAGTGCGGTGTTGCTGGGTTTAGCGCTGTCGCTGCCGTTTTGGTGTGGCGCGCTGCTGGTGGCCGTCGGATCGGTGCTTAATTACTTGGTCAGTGCGCGCAAATAGCGGGGTGGCTTTGCTCATGGGGCGGTAATAATCCCATGGGGCGGTAAAACCCTCATGGGGCGGTATCCCAAAATGGCTTTATTCTGCCGTTTCACAATTTCTTCAAACCGCCCCATGGGCCTTTTACCGCCCCATGGATAAATTACCGCCCGATGGGCAGCAGCAACTTACTCGCCGCGACGCTCGGACGGGCGGCGAATCGGGTCAAGCAGCGTATTCGGATCGGAGATGCCGAACATGCTGCGCCCGCCGGTGGATTCAGGGTGCTTGGCGAGAACGGCCAGCGAAATCGCCCCCGGAATCATAATGATCACCAAAAGGGCCGCCAATCCCCAGTTCACGAAGAATCCGAGCCCCAGTACGATGGCCACCACAACCACCACCGTGACGATAATCGTCAACAGTGCTCGACGTGGGTTGGTTTCCCTGGCCCAAGAGGTGCTGGCTGCGGGCTTTGCTGTTGAACTGGCCGCGGCGTTTGTGGCTGTTGTGCCATCAGCCGTGACGGTCGTGGGCCTTGCCGCCGCGCTCGTCGCGGGGCCAGTAGGGGCGTCAGACACGTTATCGGCGGCATTGCCGGTCGCTGCTGGACGTTGTTCGTTTGCGTGAGTCATATCCACCAGCATATTCCCTGCTTCCGGCTGAAGCTGGGACAAGCCTGCGCGCCGCTAATCCAGCGCCGACACTGGCCTTGAACTGCGGGCGCCAGACCGGATGTGAACAGGCGCTGAACGGAGTCTGGGGAAACCATGAGAACTCGCGACAATTTTTGTGAAATTGGGTGACGCTCTATGAATCGCGCGCTAGTGTTGCGTGAGCTTACAAGGCGAGGAGCCTGGAGCGCGGGGGTGAAGGATGAAGAACTCCGTTTGGAAAACGTTCATGGAATTGTCTCTGGTCCGCGGAATCGTGCCGCGGACCGTGTTCGGACTGACCGCGATCGCGGCAATCATACTGATTATTGGGCTGGCATTGAGCAAGAGCAAGAAGCGCGGCCGCCTGCACCCGCTGATTGTCTCGCTGATTGCCGCCGTGCTCGCCGGCGCGGCTGGACTGCTGGTTGCATGGCTGGTGTCCGACGTGTTTATGGTGTTCGGCGTATCGCTGGGCTGGCCGGTGATCTTCACCATCGCGGGCGGCATCGCCGGCGTCGGCTTCGTGATCGCCGCAGCCGTGACCCTGCGCGGGGTCCGCCGTGCGCTGGCCGTCGTGCTGGTGCCGCTGGTGCTGCTGTCCACCGCGCTCGGCGTGGACTCGATTTACGGCGAATACCAGACCATCGGCACCCTCGTCGGCTACACGCCGTACGCCTCGCTCGGCTCAATCGAGGTACACAAGGCCGCGATGAGTGTCAGCGACTGGCATAGCAAGGCGCGGAAGGGCAGCCTGCCGTCCATGCCCAGCCAAGGCAAGGTGCTCACCGTCGACATTCCGAACGCCAAATCCAACTTCACGGCCCGCAAGGCGATGATCTACCTGCCGCCCGCCGCGCTGTCCGACCGTCCGCCGGCCTTGCCGGTGATGGAGCTGTTGGCCGGGCAGCCCGGTAGCCCCAGTCGCCTCATCGACGCCGGCAACATCGCCGCCACGATGAATGCGTACGCCGCCAAACATGACGGGCTCGCGCCGATCGTGCTCGTGCCCGACCAGAACGGCGAGGCCACGCACAACAGCCTGTGCGCCGACACCACGCAAGGCAACGCCGAAACCTACCTCACCACAGACGTGGTGAACTGGGCCAAGAAGATGCTGCCCGTGGCCAAGTCGGCCCGCATGTGGGCGATGGGTGGGTTCTCGCAAGGCGGCACCTGCACCACGCAGCTCGTCCCGCGTCATCCCGAAATCTACGGCGCGATGTTGCCGGTGGACGGCGAACTCAAGCCGACCAACGGCAGCGTCGGCAAGATGGTCCAAGAGTATTTCGCCGGCGACCGCAAGGCATACGACGAACAGGTGCCGGTCAACGCCATCGCCTCCAGCGGCACATCTGAGCAGGCGCTGTTCACCGGTGCTGGCGAACGGGACAAGGAATCGATTAGCAACATGCGCACGATTGCCGCCGCCGCGCGCAAAGCCGGCATGGAGGTCACCGAGCTGATCGTGCCCGGCGCCGGCCACGACTGGCACGCGGTGCAGGCGGTCTGGCGGCCCGGTCTCGACTGGTTTGGCGAACGGACCGGCTTGGGCGAGATGGCGAAATCGTTGAAGGAGTACCCACAAGTGGAGGTGTTGCAATGAGCGAAGAATCGCGTAAGCACAACAGTCATGCGGCGGAAAGCTGGCGCGAACTGGCCGGCGACGTGCGACAGTGGGCGGACGGTCATCGACTGGCCATCACTGCCACGGTGGCGCTGGTGGTGCTGAACTTGGTGGTGTGGCTGGTGGTCGCGATGGCCGGATTCGCGTTCCCGCTGCGGCTCGACACCAGCATGGCCGAATTCGATTTCGGCAAACTCTTCTGCACGCTGTTCTTGGCGCGCGGCGTCATCCAGCTCATTCTTGATGCCGTGCTGTGGCTCGTCATGCTGTCAATCGCCGAGCCGTGGCTTGGCCGCGCACGTACCGTCGGCACCGCGCTCGCCTGCGCGCTCGGCGGCGTGATCGTGGGCCTGATCTTGTGTGCGGCGGCCGGATGGCTGTTCCAGGACTCCCAATTCGTCTCCCGCATGCAGTTCGCCCTGAGCCCGCTGGTGTTGCCGGTCGGCGCGCTTATGGCGGCCAGCGCGTTCTGCAGCCATCTGTTGCGGCGGCGTATTCGGCTGATCGGCTACGTGGCGATTCTGGTCGCGCTGCTTTACAGCGGCAATCCTGGCGATTACTGCATTCTCGCCGCCGCGCTGATCGGACACGCGGTCGGCCGCGTGATGGCCGGGTCGCCCGCGCACGCCGAAACCGGATGGCACTGGCTGCGCAGCACCTCCTTCGAGGCGCGGCGCATGTTCGCGGCCATCGCCGTGGTGCTGGCGCTGGGGCCGGTCATCGCCATCACCTCGCATAATCACGCGGGGCCGCTCAGCACAGTCGGCCTGCTCATGAGTCCGGTCTCCGTCGACGACGGCACGCTCGCGCGCTGCCTGGCCGGCGCCACGCACAGCGGCTGCTTCCTGCAATTCGACCTGATGCGCGCCTCGATGCCCGGCGCGGTACTGCGCTCGCTGCTGCCCACCGCCGTGACTCTGGTGCTGGCGTGGGGCCTGTATCGCGGACGTCGGTTCGCGGCCACCTGCGCCGTGGCCATCAACCTGTTCACGGCGGGCGTTGCCATCGCCTATTACCTGGTCGTGCCGCTGAGCTTTGCGCCGGATGGCATGACCTCCCTGCTGCAGCACGGCGCGATCACCGCCTGCGTGACGAACACCTTGCCGCCGCTGATCTTCGCCATCGCCTTGGCTGCGGCAATGAAGCACTTCCCGATTCGCGTCGGCTGGCGCCGGCTGATCGGCGGCGTCGGTGCCATCGTGCTGGTTCTGCTGGCGTGCGCCGCCGTGTACCTGATGTACGGCATTGCCCAGCCGGACGCCTTCTCGCCGCGCGCCACGGCCTCGTCGCTGTTGGCCGAACTGCCGGGGCGCTTCCTGCCCATCGGCTTCCTGAGCCATATGAAGTTGTCGTTCGTGCCGCGTACCCCGATGGCCTCGATCGTGTATCAGGGCGTCGGCCTGGTGTTCTGGATCGTGGTGCTGGTCGTGGTGATCCGCTGGATGAGCGACGTGAGCGAATCGAACGAGCGGGCGCAGGCACGCGCCGAGCGGCTGGTCGAAACCGGCGGCGAATCGATGAGCTTCATGACTACGTGGGAAGGCAACAGCTACTGGCTCTCGCCCACGGGCAAATCGGCCGTGGCATATCGCGTGCTCAACGGCATCGCCTTGACCTGCACCGGGCCGTTCGGCGAGCCCTCCGAGTGGATGGACGACCTGACCGGCTTCACCCAGTATTGCGTGGAGCGGTCGCTTTCGCCGGTGTTCTACAGCGTGCATCGCGAACAGCGCGACGCGTTGCTGGAGGTCGGCTGGAGCTCCATCGAGGTCGGCAGCGAAATGGTCGTGGACCCGCGCGGCTGGAAGACGACCGGCAAGAAATGGCAGGATGTGCGCACCGCCATCAACAAGGCCAAGCGCGACGGCGTGACCGATGTGCAGTCCACGTTCCTGGAAGCGTCGCTCGATGTGCGCGAGCAGATCGAGGACATCTCCGAGGAGTGGGCGCAGCTCAAGGCGCTGCCGGAAATGAAGTTCACGCTCGGCGGTGTCGAGGAACTGCGCGACCCGCGCGTGCGGCTGCTTTACGCCATCGACGCGGACGGGCGCGTGCTGGGCGTCACCAGCTGGCTGCCCACCTGGCGCGACGGGCGCATCGTCGGCTGGACGCTGGACTTCATGCGCCATCGCACCGACAGTCCCAACGGCATTATGGAGTTCCTGATCGCGCGCATGGCCGAGCGCCTGCGCGACGAGGGGCTTGCGGATCCTGAGCATGCCGTGGAGTTCATGAGCCTGTCCGCGGCACCCTTGGCCGGCATGAACCCCGAGCGAGACAATGCCCGGGAAGGTGGGGTGGCGGCCGGCGAAGGCACGCAGGTGCTCCAACACGCGCTGCAGATCGTGGCCGACTGGATGGAACCCGCCTACGGCTTCCACTCGCTGTTCAACTTCAAGCGCAAGTTCCAGCCCGCCGAAGCGCCGGTCTACGTGTGCTACCCGGACCCGGCGGCGTTGCCGCAGATCGGGCTCGCGGTGGTGCGCGCCTACGTGCCCAGCGTGACGCCCGCCGAAGTGGCCGGCATGCTCAGTACGCTGCGGTCGTGAAGGTGTGCACACGGGTACGCAGGCTAGCCGATTCGAGCCTGAGACGGGGTATCTGCTTTCAGGAGGTACATTTGGCCTCTTGCGGACAGCTAACTGCCTTCAAAGAGATACCTAAACTCTGAAATCCCGAGTATGAGCGTTGCAATGACGGCGTTTGTACTCGGGGTTTCCCGTATTCAGTACCTCTTTGAACGGAGAAAGCATTCTGCAGAAGCCCGAATGTACCTCTTTGAGCGGCGAAAGCCCAGCGAGAAGGGCGCAGAAGGCGCTATCTCCGTTTCGAGGGGTTGATTTGGCCTCTCCGGGAGGTCTACTCCTGCTTCGAGGGGCTGATGGCCGAGTATTCACGCTCCAAAATCGGCGGAATGGCGTTGACGCGGATGGGCTTTTACATGCGGTCTAGCTGCCGACCAGCCCCCTTGAAACGGGAGTAGACCTCCTGCGAAGGCCGAATCAGCCCCTCGAAAGCGGTTTTGCCGGTGCAGAGGTGTCGTTGACTGCATCGCGAGCCGCCTCGACGTAGTAACGTGGGGCGCATGAGCGAACGTAACGAACACAATGACGGAAATACGCAAACCGCATACTTCGCCGGCGGCTGCTTCTGGGGACTGGAGCGCTACTTCCAGAACGTCGACGGCGTCACGGACACCACGGTCGGCTACGCGCAATCCACCGTCGAATCGCCGACCTACGAGCAGGTATGCGCGGGCGGCACGGATGCGGCCGAAACCGTGAAAGTCGAGTTTAACCCGGCACAGGTCAGCCTGCGGACGCTGACATTACTGTTCCTGGAGGTCATTGACCCGTTCTCCGTGGACCAGCAGGGCGAAGACCGCGGCCGGCAGTACCGCACTGGCATGTTCTACACGGACGAGACGCAGCGCGCCGTGTATGTGGCGGCCTTGGAGCAGCTGGTCGACCGCCAGCCGCAGCGCCCGGCCGTACTGGTCGAACCGCTGCGCAACTTCTACCCGGCCGAGGCACATCATCAGGACTATCTGGTGAACAATCCCGGCGGCTACTGCCATGTGCCGATCGCCGCAATCGCGAACGTAAAACGCCGTCAGAAGTACGTGGAACGCATCTGGGATCTGACGCTTGAGCAGTTCGCGGTCACACAGAACGCCGCTACCGAGCGCCCGTTCGTCAACGAGTATGACGAGGAGTTTGAGCCCGGCATTTACGTGGACATCGTCAGCGGCGAGCCGCTGTTCTCGTCGCGAGACAAGTTCGATTCCGGCTGCGGCTGGCCCGCGTTCTCTCGCCCGATTGCCGGTGACTTGCTGACCGAGCATGAGGACCACCGCATTCCGGGCCGCGACCGCATCGAAGTGCGCACGTCGGACACACAGATTCACTTGGGCCACGTGTTCACCGACGGCCCGGCCGACCGCGGCGGCCTGCGCTACTGCATGAATTCCGCCGCCCTGCGCTTCGTGCCGCGCTCGCGCATGGCCGAGGAAGGATACGGCGACTGGATTTCGGTTGTGGATGGGGATGAGCAGGCATGAGCATGGAGAATATTGCGGGCGCTCGCAAGCCCGCCAAGCGTGAGGATGAGCACACGGTCGCCGGCGAGCATCGCATGATGCGCCGCGCGTAACCGTGGCATCGCCGCCACGTTCGTGTCGCATAATTGCTGCCCGGCCACGTCATAATTCGCCGTGCCGCGTGGGAGCGCTGTGGCGGCTACGACGAGTCGATGCGCGGCGACGCCACCGCCAGTCAAGCCTTCATGGCCCACCCCACCTACGGCGACGGCGGAATGGCCGCCGCCGTACGGTTGAGGAGCTGATGGTCAGCCGGCTAAATGCCGATAGAGCTCTGGATCGATTGGCCGGGCCAAACGCAGGACCGACAGGGTGACCTTCACACTGCCCTGTCCGGTTGCGTCAGGCTTGGTGGTGAGCTGAGGATTCTCAAACGCAGCGACGTGGCCAACGTAGTAGTACTTGCCATCGGCCTCTTCCGCCTTGCGCATGACGAATAGCGGGACGAAATGTGTGTGGTCCCAATTCGGGCCAATGCCGCTAAGCGCCCATCGGAATTCCGGAGACTGCGGAGTGCGTCCGTTCTTGCTGAAGTATTTCATTTCCTGTGTGCTCAGGAATTCATCCTCGTATTGGCTGGCCGCGTATTTCACGAAGATGGGCATGGTGTTGGTTTCCTTGTCGAGCAGGTAACCACCCACGTTTTGCGGAGTGTTTTCCTTCTTCCATCCGCACAGGCGCATGACGTCAGCCATGGAATATTTGCGCTCGTACAAGAACATGTGGTCGAAGACCTGTTGCCTGGCGGCGGCCTCGCGGAACATATCTCGGCAATTGGCCATACCGGTGCGCAAAGTGTCCGCGAAGAAGATGCGGAACGTTCGGTTCGTGGCAAGTATGTCGGCGAATCTGCTGCTCAACCGATATGCGGTGTCGCTTCCTGTGCCGGTGCTGTTCAAGGTTTCGACCAATGGCTGGTTGCCAAAACGATTGCAGTTCGGGCCGGTGAAATATGAATAATCGAGCACGCTGATCGCAGAGTCGAATTGCGCGTCTGAACCATCGGCCAGCGGGAATTCAGTACGAATCGCATCGAGCAGTTCGCTGCGGCCGATTGACGAGCCCGCACTCCAATGCTGAGGTACGTCGTCGTCGAGCCGTTCGCTGACGAAATGGCATAGCTGAGCAAGAATGACCAATTCGTGCGGTCGCAATCCGGGCAGCAGCAGCTCCGCTGCCATCTTGAGTATCGCGTCTTCAACGTCGGTCACCGGCTCCAACTGATCCTCAAATGTCGCTTCATGATGTTTGCCTTTGCCCAGGCTTTTTTCACGGGAACGCACGAAATCAAGATAGTTGCTGCGCTTCGATGCGATGGTATACGGCAGTGAGGGGTCGTAGTTATAGATGTCCGTAAGCATGGGGATGCGGCCCAGCTCGTAACGGACTTGGCGATACTGTTCGGACAGCTTTTTCATGTCGGACCAGTCGGCGGTGTCCAAAGACTTAAGGATGCGCTCCTTGGCGATCGGGTCGAAACTGATGGACGACAGGCCGATTGACTTTCGCTGCAGGTTCTTGCGAGCCCTGTCGCGGTCGCCAGTGTTGCCGTATAACGCCACCGGAATCAGATAGTTGTTGTTGTAATTGCCGATGAAATCGATAACCACAACGCTTTCTTTGTGAGGGAATTTGCGCAGTCCGCGCCCGAGCTGCTGCGTGAAGATAATGCTGGATTCGGTGCTGCGCAACATGACGATTTGGTTGACGGCGGGAATATCGACTCCCTCATTGAACATATCGACAGTGAAGAGATAGTCGAGTTCGCCTTCAGTGAGCTTGCGGACGTATTCGTCTCGCTGCGCTTGGGACACGGGCCTGCCGTCATCGTCCGTGCTGGTAACGGCAGCGGTGCGATAGGGGCGTTCATCTTGTTGATTCCACTGCTGGTTAAACAGCTGGGACAGCTTATGGGCTTCCTCCTGTCGGCTGCAGAACACGAGTCCGGTGACCGGAATGTTGAACTGCCCATATTCCTGCAACTTGTCAATGATGTAGCGGACTCGCTTTTCGGTGGCAAGCTGCTCGATCTCGTACTTGAGCTGTTTCGAGTCCTTCGCATCAAGACCCTTGGAGACATCGAGACGATGGGCGATTCCATTCGGATCGTCGTCGGAGCCAAGGTATTCCGCAACGCCGTAGTAGTGGAATGGACAGAGCATGTTCTCGTCCAACGCCTTTTGCAAGCGAATTTCGTACGCGATGTTATGCCCGAATAGCTCGAAGATGTTGATGCCGTCGGTGCGCTCTGGCGTGGCGGTCATGCCGAGCATGAAGTCGGCATCTTTGAAATGATTGATGACGCGCTGATATCCTTCGGCTCCAGCGTGATGAACTTCGTCAACCAGAACGTAGTCGAATTCATCGGATTTGAATTGCGCCAAAACCTCCGGCTGCCGCATCGTCTGTACCGTGGCGAATACGTAGCGGCGGTCCTGTTGCTTGCTGGTGCCTGAATACAATCCCAATTCGGATTCATCACAGCCGAGCACCTTTTGGTAAGAGTTCATTGCGGTTTGAAGAATCATCTGCTGTTGGGCGATGTACAGCATGCGCTTCGGCTGGCATTCGCGTACGTCGAATGCGGAAAGGTACGTCTTTCCGGTGCCGGTGGCCGACACGATAATTGCGCGGTGCTCGCCTTGTTCACGAAGTTTCTTGAGATTCGCCAACGCCTCCTGTTGCATGGCGTTTGGCTGAATGTCATGCCCCTCAAACGACTGCAGAATCTCATGACGCGGTGGGGCGTATTTCTTGAAATCTTCCTCATACTGTTTGATCCACTCTTCGGTCAGCGGAACGGAATCGGCCACCTGTGAGTCGATTTCATCCTGGAACTGCCCGACCAGCTCTCCATCCGCCAGCGATGAGACTTTGAGATTCCATTCGCGTTGCGTGGTCAATGCGGCTCCAGTGAGATTGGAACTGCCAACGTACAGGTCGTAATAGGGCGTACCGTCTTTCATGCGGCGAGAAAAGATATATCCCTTTGGATGGAATGGCTGTCCTTGAGCCATTGCGGCCACTGAGGCATTGCGGGAGCCTTCCCACACGCGAACGTCAACACCAGTGGTGTTCTGAAGATGCAGCAGCTCCCAGAATGCCCTGGGATCGTTGAAATGATTTTTCGTTGAGGTAATCAGTGTGCCCGCTCGGGTCGCTGTTTCATGGTGACTTCTGAAGTCTTCAAATAAGCTGAGCACGGCCTCAGCCGAGACGAATGCGACAGAAATGTCGAAGGAATCGCTAGTAGCCAAGGAATTGCCGATTTCCTCGCGCATGGTCAATCCACCGGGGCGATTTGCGATGAGGGTCGGCTTATATTCGCCGGGAGCATCTGAGCGCGGCTCGATCAGACCTGAGATGACATCTTCGAGGATTGAGGGTGTCGGGCCAGGATCACTATGTTGCGTGTTGGCCGGAGAGCTTGAGGTGCTGGCCAGATTGATAGACATGTTGTCTTGTTCCCTTGCGATTCGAATTGTTTGTTGATGACTGCATGACTGCATGGCTGCGCTATGGCGCATTCATCGGAGCGTCAGCTGTTTGCTGGCGATAATCGCGACTGCTTCGCGATCTACCGGAGCCCAGTTCAATGTCGGCATATCGGCAGGATTCAGCCATCGGATATCAGTATGCTCGGTGAGATGCGGTGTGCCGGCGATGAGGTGACAGACGAATGTAGTGAGCCGTACGGTCCCAAAGTCGTAGGCGTATTCGCTGGTGCACACTTCTTCCGCGACTTCAACTTCGCATAACAGCTCTTCTTCGATTTCGCGGTGTAAAGCCTGCCGCGCTGTTTCATGAGGTTCGATTTTGCCGCCGGGGAATTCCCAGTATCCGGCCAACGACTTCCCCGGACCGCGTTGTGCACATAGTACGGTGCCGTTGGTGACGATTGCGGCTCCCACGACGTTAATGATTTTGCGTTCCGGATCCATGAACAACCAGGATACAACGCTTCAAGATCCACAAGCGATCCACGATCCTCGACAGTTTCGCAAGAACGATCCTGATTCAATCGGAACTACTGGAATCGCAGTGTTCTAGGGCATTTGTGGAACGAAAAGAAAGGCTGATCAATGGTGAATGAACGGCAGACCGATACGTGTGCGGACGTGATGTACAGGCGTGAACGGCAGAGAGGCTGTGGCGAAGCAGGGCTGGACTTCGCCCCTTTCATTCCCTCACAGGATGAAGTTGATCAGCAGATGAGCGCATTGGATGACAAGCTTGTGTCCAAGGCTCAGGAACAATACGCGAACCGAGAAATCTATCCTTTGGACGAGTGCTATCAGTTGGACGGGTCGACGTTTATCTCAGCCGAGGCGTTTGAAGAGATTCTTGGCGACGAGCAAACGCATTATATGGCTTGGAAAAACGGCTGTATTGATAAGCTGTCCATTGATTATTGGGAGATGCCGGATGTGATGGCCTATCTTGTGGAGCGCAGCATTGCGGAAGGTGACGGCGGTGAATGCTGTTATACGGATGCTCAGCCGATTGATTATGCGGAAGATTGTGCGTACTCGCCCAGCGAGATGTTGGAGTGCTTAGGCGCCAATTGGCAAGAGCAGGGTGTTGCCGATGATGGTTTGAGTTACGCGTTGTACGGGCACCCGAATATCAATGTCGAGAACGTGTCCGGTTCGATGATGGTCGTATCGACGGAGCAGCCTGGGCTTTCGGTGATGGTTGATTATCGCAGCGGAATTTGGGTGGTCCAGCCGTTTGCCCATGACGAGTCATTTGGGTCTGCGATTCAGTTTGGTGAGCGGCTTGCGCCCGTTGAGGCTGGCCTTTTGCGGCCCAATGTCTATCAGCATTTTTTGGAGGCGAAACATGCGTTTGATTACGCAATCGCGTGGATTGAAGATGTTGGGGAAGGCGCTCTCGACTATTGTGGTAGCCAAGAGAAGCGATCCGTTTCCGAGGTGAGATTCGGGAGCGATCCGACTCTCGGCAGTGATTCATCTACGCAGACAAGCCAAAGGAGCCTCGCCATGATTCTCGTCACCACCACCCCGTCCGTCGACGGATACACCATCACCAACTACCAGGGCATCGTCTTCGGCGAAGTGGTATCCGGTGTGAACATGTTCAAGGATCTTGGCGCGGGCCTGCGCAACATGTTCGGCGGCCGCAGCCAGGGCTATGAGGAGGAGCTGATGCGCGCCCGCAACGAGGCCATCGCCGAGATGCAGCAGCGCGCGGAGGCGATGGGGGCGCACGCCGTGGTCGGCGTGGACATCGACTACGAGGTGCTCGGCGCCGACAACGGCATGCTGATGGTCACCGCGTCCGGCACCGCCGTGCAGATCGCGCGTACGGCCTGAGTCCATCGAGCACAGCCTGGGCCCGGACTCGTCCATCGAGCCGGGCTTTGTCGGTTATCGTGACGCATTGCACTGACGCTCATGACCATACGAATCGAAGCATACGACCGGCTGCCCGACGCGGCCCGCGCCATACGCGAGCAGGTGTTCATCCGCGAACGCGACTGGCGGCCGGAATTCGATGAATGGGATGCCGCGTCCGCGCATCTGCTGGCGTTCGATTCGGTCGATTCGCCCGATCGCCCCGGCCCGTCCGCGCAATCGGCCTCGCCTATTCAGTCCGGCCAGCCCGACCAACCCGGGCGATACATCATCGCGCGACTGGCGGTGCTGCCCGAGGCGCAAGGCAGGCACATCGGCTCGCGGCTGCTGGCCGACGCCGAACGCCGCATCGCGCAAGCCGGCGGAGCCATGGCCGCCGTGCACTCGGAAAACGACCACTACAAGTTCTACGAACAGCGCGGCTACCGGCTCACTGACGAGGTCTATGAAGGCGGTCGTCACGGCTGGCTGGTCAAGGACTTGATTCTTGGCTCCGAGAATTAAGGGCCGCTGTCTGTCCCGCGCCGTGTTCAAATCGCTGCAATACAGCGAGTTCGAAGCATCCTGTATGAATTGCTGGACGACTACAGCGCGCAGACAATCAGATAAATCGCCACGACGTGGCAGGCGTACCCGATGACCGTGCCCAAGTGAAACACCTCGTGGAACTCGAACCAGCCGAGAACGGGGTTCGGCTTGCGCAGCGCGAAGCATACAGCGCCGGCGATATACGCGGCGCCTCCGCATGCGATGAGTATGGTCGCAGCCGGACCCACTGCGGGAGCCGTCCATAGCTGCGGAATAAGCGTCACCGGCGCCAATCCCAGCACAACATACACAGTGGTGAACACCCAGTTCGGGGTGCGCAGCCAGACGATATGCAGTATCGTGCCGATCGCCGCGGTCACCCAAATCACCGTGAGATATGGCCGGCGAATCGCCGGGCTGAGCGCGAACAGCACGGGTGTGTTGGTGCCGGCGATGATGAGGAAGATGTTCGAATAATCGATGCCGCACAGTACGCGAGTCACCTTCGCGCTGCGCCACGGCACGACGTGCAGCAGCGCGCTGTTGCCGAACAGCAGCATGGCCGAGGCACCGTACACTGCGCAGGCCGCTTTGACCGAGCCGGCCGGCGCGATGCAGATGAGTACGATGGACGCCGCGATGCACAGCGGCAGGGTGGCGAGGTGAAGCCATCCGCGCAGTCGCGGCTTGCGATTGCCGAATGCATCCACGGGGACGATCTGGCGCTTGATCGCCTTCAGTGCGGCCTTGGCTTGGCGGTAGCGCGATTGCGCGGCCCTGTATCGGGCCGATGCACGGTCCAGTGCGGTGGGGTTGGCGCTTGCGCTGGATTTTTGACTCGCGGTTGCGGAAGGCGCAACTGTTGCGGCGGAAGCCATGGTTCGTCCAGATGGCGTGCTGATGGAAACGCTCATACTGATCACCTCGCTATGGCCGGCGACGCTCTCCCGACCACTAACCTACGCTACCGTAACCTAGTATAGGCCCGCGCAATAATCAAGGTTGATTTCGTAATGCTTACAGTTCTTCCGTGGTGTGGTATTCGGTGGTGCGGTTGCGGAATACATCGCCGAGTCTGTGAACTCGTATTATGCGTGTCTGCTGGGTCCGACTTGTGTCGGTTCCTGATTTCGGATTGCTGCGAATGATGCGCCCGACGCCGCCCCGCCAGTTGCCGGATTCGTACGGCTCGGCCGTTCGGCCGAGCTGGTCGTCGGTGACTCCAGATACTTCGTTGGTTTCGTCTCGGTTCATGATGTTATGTAATGCTAGTTTATGGCGGATGGAAAGTTGAGGAAAGTTAAATCTGCTTCATGGGCTTCTCTCTGATCTGTATTTGTCCCGGTTCATATGTCAATCGTTTGACCTGTCGACCGGGGCAGAATCCGCTGTCCCGGTCGGCGATTTCGGCTTGTTTTCGTGAACCGGGACACTCCGGTTTCCTCAACTCATATCGTCTGGCAGACGGAATCGGCGGAATAAGGCCGATTCTGGAATTGGCACGTTGTCCCGGTTTTCGCATAAATCGATTGACATTTATACCGGGGCAACAAAAATTGTCCCGGTTTGCAAAGATCGCCCGAAATCGCGAACCGGGACAGCGGATTCTGGCCTGGCTTGAACGTCAAACGATTGATGCAGGTACCGGGACATTTTCCGCCACGAAAGTTGGGCCATAAGTCTCAAGTCCTAAGCCCCCCCTGAAAAACGGCGCTTGCCCGAACAAAGCAAAAGGGCTGGAACCTTCCGATTCCAGCCCTTTAGTTGCTGGTGCGAGTGGGGGGAGTTGAACCCCCACGAGCATACACTCACTGCCACCTGAAGACAGCGCGTCTACCATTCCGCCACACTCGCAGACAATCGACTAACTTACACCCGGCTGGGTAATCATGCAATCTTCGGCGTGTCGCATGGGAGGCAGGGATATATCGCTTGTGGGTCTCCTGCGGGCGCCGTGATCTTTGAGGGTGGCGGCACTCCCCTCAGTCACTTCGTGACAGCTCGTCCGCAATTAAGGACGGGCCTTGCCTGCAACCTGCTGGTTCGACTATCGTCTCACCTTCGACTACAAACAGCCCACTGGGCTGTTTGTTTAACGTCTCAGCCTCAGCGAGGGGAGCAGAGAGAAGTTCGGCACAAGCCGCAACGAAGGAGAAAAACTCACAACCCTGGCCGGCGCTCGCCGTTGCCGTAGAAGTGGGCCAACGCTTCGTCGCGGAACTCATCAAAGTATCCGCCGTCGATCGAGGCGCGGATGTCGTCCAGCAGCTTCACGAAGAAATGCTCGTTGTGAATCGTGGCCAACGTGAAGCCGTTGAATTCGCGTGCGCGAAGCAGGTGGTCGACGTATGCGCGCGAGTAGTGACGGCACGTGTAGCAGTCGCACCCTTCCTCCAGCGGCCCGAAATCGAACTTGTGCTGGGCGCGCTTGATGTTGTACCGGCCGGCGCGCGTGTAGATCGCGCCGTTGCGGGCGCAGCGCGCGGGGGCCACGCAGTCGAAGGTGTCGCCGCCGTTCTCCACGCACGCGAAGATATCGTCCACGGAGGCGATGCCCAGCACATGGCGCGGCCGGCTCTCCGGCATCGCGTCGCAGATCCAGGCGCAAGTGTCGCCGATGACGCGTTTCTCGATCGCGCCGCCGATTCCCACGCCGTCGAAGTCCAGAGAGGCGATTTGCGAGGCCGCACGTCGGCGCAGATCCTCGTAATTCGCGCCCTGCACCACGCCATACAAGGCCTGATAGGGCTTGCCCAGCCGCTCAGCCGTCAGCCGCTGGTGCTCGTCCACGCATCGGCGGGCCCAGCGGAAGGTGCGCTCCACCGAGTCCTCCTGGTAGGAGCGGGTGTTCATCAGCGTGGTGAGTTCGTCGAACGCGAACATGATGTCTGCGCCGATTTTGTGCTGGATGCCCATCGAAATCTCAGCGGAGAAACGATGTGCGTCACCATTCAAAGGCGACTTGAACGTCACGCCGTCCTCATCCACCCAGGCCATGCGCTCCTTGCCCTTGGCGATGATGTCGTCCGACTTCATGCCGGTCACGTCCATTGCCAGCGTCTTCTTGAAGCCGACGCCCAGCGACATCACTTGGAAACCGCCAGAATCGGTGAACGTGGGCCCATCCCAGTTCATGAAACGCGCCAAGCCGCCGGCCGCGTCCAGCACGTCCTCGCCCGGGCGCTCGAACAGGTGGAAGGCGTTGGCCAGCAGGCACTGTGCGCCTAGATCCTTCATCTGCTCGGGCAACACGGCCTTCATCGCGGCTTGCGTGCCCACCGGCACGAAGGCAGGCGTGCGAATATCGCCGTGGGGCGTGTGAATGATGCCGGTGCGGCCGTATCGGGCACCGTCTCGCCCAAGCCCGCTGGCCGTGGATGGCAGGCGGGTGATCGTTTCGAAATGGAAGGCGCTGCGGTCGCCGGGCTGTCCGGGCTGTGCGCCCAACGGATGTTCAAGAAGGCTGATCGTCATATGTTCACTTTAGGCAGAAGGGCCAGAAAAGGGCCGGAAATTGTGAAGAACTCGGTTTCGAGGGGCGGATTTCGCCGCTCCCGAACGTCTACTTCCGCTTCAAGGGGTTCCCGGTCAAGTAGGCCGGCTGCAAAAATGGCGGAATGGCGTTAAATGAGGGCCCTTGATACTCGGAATTGACCGCGCGAACAGCCCCTTGAAGTGCAAGTAGATGTTCCCGAAACAGGAAATCAGCCCCTCGAAGCCGAGATGCCCATAAGACTCTGCGATGATTACGCATAGACTTTCAATCAACGTTCAGAAAACCTCCAGATTGACTGCCTTTACTACTGAGGTAGCACACGAGAAGTGGCAATGGGCAAGTGCCCGAATAGCCGCCGAACAGACGTGATAGGAATTTAGGAAAAGGAGCAGCAATGGCTGACGAATTTAACCCGCAGGGCGTCGACCAGACCCCGCGGAATAACGAAAACCCCAATAGTACTGCCGATACCGGCAACGCCGAGCCGAAGAACCCGTTTGTGGGTGGCGACTCGGTTGATGCCGGCAACGCCAGCGATTCCAGCGAGCAGCAAGCCCCGGTTTCCTCGGCCGCCCTCGCTGCCGATCAGCAGCCTACGCAAGCCGCTACCGACACTGCCGCCACCGAGCCCATCCCGGACTACGCCTCCGCCAAGGGCGAGAGCACGGTGGTCTCCTCCTCGCCGGCTTCTCCGGCAGCGCCGGCCGCAGACCAGACCTCGGCCACAACTCCGCTGTACCGCCCGGCCCCGGAATACGGCGCTTATGGGCCGACCCCGACTCAGGCACAGGGCCAGCAGGGCGGCCAGGCCGGCAACAATGCCCAGCCCACGCAGCAATTCCCGTTCGGCCAGCCTGCACAGCAAACCCCACAGGGCCAGCAGGGCAACCGCAACCCCTACTACACCAATAACCCGCAGCCGCAGGGTAACGGCAATCCGTTCAATCCGCCCACGCAGCCGCAGCAGAACAACGGCAACCCGTTTGCCAGCCAGTCCGGTCAGAATGGCCAGAATGGCCAGCAGCCCCAGCAGGGCGGTCTGTTCGGTTTCGGCGTTCCCGGTACCGGTACGCCGAACGGTCAAGGTCCGACCCAGCCGGGACAGCCCGGTCAGCCCGGTCAGCCCGGCCCCGCCAAGCAGGGCATGTCCAAGACGGCGAGCAACATCCTCATCGCCGTGGTCGCCGCCGTTCTGGCTGCGGCCCTCTGCCTGGGCCTCGGCTACGGTGCCCTCACCAGCGGCCTGATCACCTTGCCGACCAGCAACTCGCTTACCAACGTCAGCTCGAATAAGTCCGGCTCCGGGTCCGCCACCGCCAAGAGCGGCGAAGCCCCCGACTGGCAGACTGTCGCCAGCGATGTCTCCGGCTCCGTGGTCTCCATCCAGACCGCGTTGAGCAACGGCACCGCCAAGGGCTCCGGTGCCATCATCGACACCGAAGGCCACATCATCACCAACAACCACGTGATCTCCGGTGCCCAGCAGATTCAGGTGACGCTTGCCAACGGCAACATGTATTCCGCCACGCTCGTCGGCACTGACGCCACCACCGATCTTGCGGTCATCAAGCTCGACAACCCGCCGAGCGACCTCAAGGCCGTGGAATTCGCCGATTCCGACAAGCTCGCCGTCGGCGAGAACGTGATGGCCATCGGCAACCCGCTCGGCTACGACGACACCGCCACCACCGGTATCGTCTCCGCCCTGAACCGCCCGGTGACCGTGACCGACGACAACAACAACGAGATCGTCACCAACGCCGTCCAGATCGACGCGGCCATCAACCCCGGCAACTCCGGCGGCCCGACCTTCAACGCGGCCGGCCAGGTGATCGGCATCAACTCCTCGATCGCCTCCACCGCCACCTCCTCCGACTCCGCCGGCTCCATCGGCATCGGCTTCGCCATCCCGTCCAACCTCGTCAAGCGTGTGGCCGACGAAATCATCAAGGACGGCAAGGTCAAGCACGTTGCCCTCGGCGTGGTCATCAAGTCCGACACGGTTGAAGCCGACGGCGTGACCCGCGGCGGCGCGACCATCACCAAGTCCAGCGCCACCGGCAGCGCGGTCGTCTCCGGCGGCCCGGCCGACAAGGCCGGCCTTAAGGAGGGCGACACCATCGTGGCCTTCAACGGCAACGCCGTGAACAACAACTACTCGCTGCTTGGTTACGTTCGTGCCGCGGCTTTGGGAGACAAGGTGACGCTGACCATCGTGCGCGACGGCAAGACCATGAATGTGGACGTGACGCTCGATCAGGAGGAGTCGTCGGTGAACGGTTCGTCCGGCTCCGATTCCAACGGCAACAGCCAGAATAACCAGAACAACCAGAACGGCAATGGCCAGAACGGTTACGGTAATGGCAATGGCAACAGCGATGGCGGCACCGGTGACGGCGGCGGCTTCTCCGACCCGTTCGGCCTGTGGTAAAGCCGACTCGACAACGTCACACGGTGTTGAGCGGTAACCGCTGAACACCGTGTCGGACAAGCAAAGGCCCGTGACAGTGAGCAAACTCCTGCCACGGGCCTTTCGTATGCGCGATTGTGCCCCGCGCCCATGCCGCCAACGCAGTTTCGATATCCGGCATGTCGCGCAACGCTCGTTGATAGGGTAGGCCAAGCACTGAGTTCGGGCGACGTCCTGAACACAGCGCATAATTCAATACAAAACTGAATACATTTCTTTACGCCGTGTATCGGAAGGTTGCGCGGGAGCCGAGCAAAGCGAAGCCCCAGGCAAAGCCGCCGGTGGGTTAACAAGGCGTGACCGTAGCGCCGATTGCGCGGGCCACGCTTGCCGTACCGCAATCGACTCCGTATACGAGCGTAAGGAGCAATGATGAGCAGACTCATCAGATTCTTCACCAAAATTCTCGACATCTGCAAGCTTGTGCCGATGCTTCCGGTCGTCGTCATCGCCGCAATTCCGTTGGCTTTACTGGGCGATTGGCGTCCGTGGGGCAATGCGATGGCGATTCCGGTACTCGGCAATCCGGGTTTCGGCCAGTGGCTGGTTATCGCACTGGTGCTGGTTATTGTGATTGACACTGTGCGCGGCATGATTGACGATTTGCGTCATGGGCAGGTTGGAGTCGATGTGCTGGCCGTGGTCGCGATCCTCTCCACCGTGGCCGTCGCCGAATACTGGGCAAGTTGGGCGGTGACGCTGATGATCACGTCCGGCGAGGCCATTGAGGAATACGCCCAAGCCAAGGCCGAGCGCAGTCTGACCGCGCTTATGGAAGCCGCGCCGCAAACCGCGCACGTCGTCAACCTGCCTGGCGTGGGGCGTGGGTTTGCTGCCGATAAGGGCGATTCGTCCGATGGCTTCCGGCGCGTGGGCTCGGCATCGGCTGCCGCCGCCGCGCACCGCTTCGACACGGTGCCGGTCGAGCAGGTGCAGCTGGGCGACGTACTCATGGTGTTGCCGGGCGAAACTGTGCCGGTTGACGGCGAACTGCTGTCCGGCACGGCCACGCTCGACCTGAGCAATATCAACGGTGAGCCGGTGCCGCGTGAAGTGTTCGCCGGCGCCCGCGTGATGTCCGGCGCGGTGAACGGCTCGACTGCATTGACCATGCGCGCCACCCAGGTGGCCGCCGATTCGCAGTACCAGCGCATCCTCGAGCTCGTGGCCTCCGCGCAGGAGTCGCGCCCGGCCGTGGTAAAAACCGCCGACCGCTTGGCTGTGCCCTTTACCGTGCTCTCGCTGGTGATTGCCGGCGTCGCATGGGCGGTGTCCGGGGTGCCGACGCGATTCGCCCAGGTGCTGGTGCTGGCCACGCCCTGCCCGCTGCTCATCGCCGCACCGGTGGCATACATCGCCGGAACCGGACGCCTCGCCGCAGCCGGCGTGCTTATCAAAGCGCAGGACGTGCTGGAAAATCTCGGCCGCGTCACGCAGGTGTTCTTCGACAAAACCGGTACGCTCACCGTCAAGCAGCCGCAGGTGGTGCGCGTCGAGATGTTGCCCGGCGCTGCAACCCGTCTCAACGAAGACCATGTGCTGATGATGGCCGGCGCGGTGGAAAGCTACTCGGTGCACATCCTGTCCAAAGGTATCGCCAAGGCCGGCGCGGAGGCGCTGGCCGGACTGCGCCAGCGGTTCGAGGATGGTCAGCGCCTATGCCCCGAGCCGGAGGCCAGCTGGCCCGGCCATGGACGGGAGTATCCGGTCGTCAAGAACATCAATGAAGACGCCGGCAAAGGCGTTTCCGGCGAGGTGAACGGCCACGCGGTGCGCGTTGGCCGGCTGTCTTTCGCGGCCGCCGGGGAGGATGGATTCTTGGCGGTCGGCGAGGCTGTTCCCAGTCGGTCTGAGGATGACCTGCGCACACGATTTGGGCTGCTTCAGCCGGACGAAATGGCGTCGTATGTGTCTGTTGATGGTCAGCTGATCGCGCGCATTGTGCTGCGCGACGTACCGCGTGCCAACGCCAAGGCAGTGCTCGCCAAACTGCATGAGTTGGGCGTCACCGAGCTCGCCATGCTTACCGGTGACAAGCGGGCTTCCGCCAATATCATTGCCAGCGAAGTCGGCATTGACGAGGTTCACGCCGAACTGTTCCCGGAGGATAAGGTAGCCGCAGTCAAGGCCGCTACAGGAGCCGGCAAAACCGTCACGATGATGGTTGGTGACGGTGTGAATGATGCCCCGGTGCTCGCTGTTGCCGATATCGGCGTGGCCATGACCGATGGCACGTCCACCGCCGCTTCCGAAAGCGCTCAGGTGGTCATTATGAATGACAATATCGCCGCCGTGCCGCGCGCCATCGCCATTGCACGCCGCACCAAGCGCGTGATGCTTCAAGCCGTAATCGCGGGCCTTGTGCTTGCCGCCATCGGTATGATCGCCGCCGCGTTCAACCTCATTCCAGTGGTCGTCGGAGCCTTCCTCCAGGAAGCCATCGACGTGGTGAGCATCCTCTGGGCTCTCACTGCTCTGATTGATCGGGATTGATTAAGATAAACCGGAATTGATTGGAGCCGCATCCGGATTATGTGCAATATAACAAGTTGATATCAATATTTTGTGTGTGCTTACCGGATGCGGGCGCCGTAGGTGGCAGTCTATTAGACTAAAGGCTGTTTGCAGCATCATTTAGGGGCATTGAGGCCCTTGCCAGAGGAGTCGATATGTCAGAGGGTGAGGAAGAGCTCAATGTGGGCGCAGTCCGTTTGGAGGAAGTGGCATCGGCGGCTAATGTATCGCTGTCCACTGCGTCCAAGGCCTTGCGTGGAAAGCCTCACGTCAGCGAGAAAACCCGTATTCGAGTGATTGATGCTGCGCAGAGGTTGGGCTATAGCGCTGCAGAAGCTATGGCATCGATGGCAAGGTTAAGCGTCAGGGATTCTCACGGCGTGCAGGATTTTCGCGTTGGCATCATTGGCGTTGATATGAAAGGCGTCTTTTCCCCGACCATTCTTATTGGAGCGGAGAATGCGTTTCAAGCGCGCTCAGCCGCAGCGCTGCTGTTCAATGCGTCAGGCAATGAGGCATTGTTCCACAGTGGTATTGAACGAATGTTGGTGCAAGGAGTGTCGGGACTGTTGATTATCAGCAGGCGTACGGATCCGGTGCCATACTACGTGGATTCTCCGGTACCTGTGGTCTACGCCTATGGCCCGTCCCGTGATCCCGATGATTGTTCCGTGGCACAAGACAATGTGGAATCAGGGTGTTTGGCCGTTCGCCACCTTCTTTCCTGCGGGCGCACTCGTATTGCGATTATTGCTGGCGACTCCGAGTACTCGGTTGCACATGAACGGATGCGGGGTGCGCTCAAGGCCTTGCATGATGCTGGATTACAGTTGGTTGGCGAAGCGCGGTTCGGTTCATGGGAAGCGGAATGGGGGCGCGCCGCTGCCCGTCTGCTGCTCAATGACGGTGCTGCATTCGACGCAGTGATATGCCAAAACGATGTGTTGGCTCGTGGCTGCATCGAGGAATTGGAACGTAGCGGATGTCGCGTGCCGCAAGACGTAGCGGTTATCGGGCACGACAACAGTCCGGATTATGTGTCGTACGCGCATCCGTTGCTTACTTCTATTGATGACAACAACGAAATGCTGGGGCGTCAAGCTGCCCTATGTCTACTGGATGCGATTGCGGGGCATCCTCACCATGGTGTGGAGCGTGTGCCGGTGAAGCTAATCCAACGCGAGTCAACGTTGCCGTTGGATTGATAACGTCACCGGATAGGCGGCAGCAGCCGGTTTACATCTTGCGTGGCATCATCCAGACCTTTGCGAATATCATTGATGCCGGAATCCCGTACAAGGCCGTGAACGTCGATGTTGCTTTGTTCGCTCAACGCTTGGCCGCGTACGCGCATGCTATGGATAAATCGTCCGGCCTTGCGTGCGTAGTCGGGCAGCTTGTCGGGGCCTACCAGCACTAAAGTGATGACAAGAATCACCATGAGTTCCGTGCCCGAAATGCCGAACAACATATTATTCTCCTTCTGCAGTTATTGTTGCAGGGGCTTCCTGTTTGCCGGTGCGCTTGGCTTTGCGCGCCGCGCGAAATGGTAACGCGGCGCGCATTTTATGTAAAAGTTTGAGAAGTTTGGGTTCTTCGCCCGCCGCGCGCATGACTTTCCATAGCTGGATGTGCTCGTATACTGCGCATACGGCTATGGCTGCGAAATAGATTGCGATGATGGGCAAGGCGAGTGCACATAATGTGCCTGGGTCGCCGGTTGGCGTGGCCACGGCCGCGAAGATAAACGCTATGACCGTTGCGAGACGCCACTGCTTCAACCATGTTCGTGTTTCGACCGCATTCATCATCGTCAATGCCACCATGACTGCGGGTAGCAGGAATGAGAGGCCGAAAGCGACTGTCATGCGCAGAATGAAATCAAAATAGACGTCGGCGCTGAGCAATGTGGCGGTGTTTGCGGGGGCAAAGCCGGTAAGGATCGCCACCGCTTGGGGCAGCAGATACCATGCCAGTCCGGCTCCGGTGAGGAACAGCGGCACTGAGGCTCCGATGAATGCAACCGCGGTCCGGCGCTCTTTGCGCTTCAACCCTGGATTAATGAATGCCCACACTTGGTATGACCACCACGGGCAGGAGGCCGTCAGACCAAGGAAGAACGCAATCTCCAGCTTTACGTTGAATGCGGAGACCACGCCATTGAATGTGATGCTCATCAGTCCCTGTTGCTGCCCGGCCGCCGTCAGGAACGGCTGTTGCAGGATACGAAACACCTGATCGCTGAACATCCATCCCACCATCGACATGATGATGATGCCGGCAATGGCCCGAACAAAGCGTTTGCGAAATTCGACAAGATGATCGGCCAGAGGCATCACCGCATCGGGGTTGCGAGGCTTGCGCGTTTTGGACTTGCGCCCTACACCCCGCTTCCACCGGCGTGTAGGGCGTTGCGCACCCGCGCTGGCCTGCTGCGTGGCCTCGTGTGAGTGATCGATGAGATCGTCGAGGTCAAGATGTGTATCCCGATCGCCGGGATGCATCGCCGGTGCAAGGGGTGCCGGAAGCGCAGGGTTTCCGGGAACCGTGCTCATCGCTGTTCGGCTCCGGTTGCTGTAGTCGGGGCGGCGGTGGCGTTCATCGTGACGGCTTGGGGTACGGCGGGAGCGGGAGCCGGTGCTGCCGCCGGAGCTGGGGCAGGGGCGTCGCTGACTGTATTGACGGTTTGTTGTGTTGCCGGGTCATCGGTCTTGGTCTCGGCACGGAAAATCTTCATCGATTGGCCAATGCTTTTGGCTAGCTCAGGGAGCTTCTTCGCGCCAAACAGCAGCACGATGATAAGTAGAATGATAATGAGCTCGGTGGGGCGAAGATTAGGCATGATAGTATGTCCTTCCAATTTCTGTGTTGTGACAGGGGAAGGGTATACCTCATTAACGCACCAATTTATCAGTATAGCGAGGAATGGTGTGTTGTTCAAGTTGAAGTGCGGTGTTGCGTTTGAGCTGCTTGTGAGAGTTGCTCGGGAACATGTTAATTTGAATGCATTTACTGTGTTATTGGTGAGCATATGTGTTTGGGTTCGTTGGTTTTCGCAAGAGGAAAACAAAAGGAAAATTACGAAAATAGCATGGCTGGAAATGCTGATAAAGACTGATTTTCATTGGTATTGTGCGCTACGAAAACCAGAGAAAAAATGAGTGAGTCGCTTTCTTTGACGCATGGTGAGAATCGTCTGTTTGAGTTATTGTGAACGCGCACAACGAAGACAAGCGGCATGGAGGGCGCGCAAAAACTCGAATAATCGCATATGGTAACTGTTTGCTTTACCGTCATCTCTCCCATACATACATGACGACGGGGACGCACCACAATGATGTGATGGTAAAACGGGCAGTACCAGACGATTCCGAGTATGTGTGTGCCATCCACTGACGCATCTTACCTGCGTCGTCGGGCCATTGAATGGATTAAGTGCATTGAATGGTTGCGAATGCGGCAGAGTGTCTTCGTCCGTCATGCCTCGCAATGAACGCGCGGCAGTCCAACGAAGGAGCAAGATGAGTTCAACGGAAGCAACAAACGGCATCTCTCGCCGTGCTGTGCTCGCAGGCGCGGCCGCCATCGGCGGCACCATCGCCGTGGCGAGTGCATTGGGTACAGGAGTGACAACGGTGCAGGCAGCGCCATCCGTCGCTGGCACGGCAGGTGCAACGGGCGCGAACGGCGCGGGCGGCGTGGCCGTTCCCGCAGCGCAGCGCACCACGAAAAGCGCGAAGACCATTACCGACGCGCCCGCTCTGCCGGGCTGGAAGGTAGCTCCGTTCCCTCTGCGGAACGTCGCCATCACCTCGAACAGCGTGTTCGATCGTGCCAAGGAAGGGATGCTCGACTATGCACGCAACTATCCGGTAGACCGCTGGCTGGTTTGCTTCCGTGCGCAGGCGAACCTGCTGCCTAAGGACAACACGACGCAGCCTTCCGGTGGCTGGGAGAACTTCCCCAGCGGCTCGCTAGACAAGGCTGTTGAACAGCAATGGGGCGATGCCGAATACACGCGTGGCCAGAACAAGAACGGTGCTGATGGTCTGTTGCGCGGCCACTTTGCCGGACATGCATTGCACATGCTCTCCCAAGCGTATGCCGAAACGGGGGAGGAAGCGATTCTCAACAAGATCAACGAGTTCGTCTCCGGCCTGAAGGAATGCCGAGATTCCCTGCGCGAGATGAAGTATAACGGCAAAGCCCGCTACAGCCACCCCGGCTTCCTTGCCGCCTATGGCGAGTGGCAGTTCAAGGCATTGGAGGAATATGCTCCCTATGGCGAGATTTGGGCACCGTGGTACACGGAGCACAAGATTCTTGCCGGTCTGATTGCCGCTTACGAGTTTGCCGGTAATGCCGACGCGCTCGACCTGGCTGAAGGCATCGGACATTGGACCTATGCGCGTCTGAGCAAATGCACCAAAACCCAGCTGCAGAAGATGTGGGACATCTACATCGGTGGTGAATACGGCGGCATGAATGATTCGCTGGTGGATTTGTACAACGTCTCCAAGGACAAGGACCGTAGCGAATTTCTTAAGGCCTCCGCATTTTTCGACACTGACAAGCTCATTGACAACTGTGGTGCTGGTGTCGATATCCTCAACAACTTGCACGCCAACCAGCACATTCCACAGTTCGTCGGTTACGCCAAAGACGCGGCCATGGGCGACGCGGATATCGATGCTGATGCTCGTGCGCGTTATCTCAAGGCCGTTGAGGGGTACTGGGGCATGATTGTGCCCGGCCGTATGTATGCTCACGGTGGTACTGGCGAAGGCGAGATGTGGGGGCCGGCACATACTGTGGCCGGCGATATCGGCAAGCGCAACGCGGAATCCTGCGCGGCATACAACATGCTCAAGGTGGCTCGCTATCTGTTCTTTATCGAACAAAAACCTGCCTACATGGACTATTATGAGCGCACGATTCTCAACCATATTCTCGGAGGTAAGTCCCGTGACCTCGATTCCGGCACGGCCCTCACGCCGGGCAACTGCTACATGTACCCAGTGAATCCGGCTACGCAGAAGGAATATGGTGATGGCAACATCGGCACTTGCTGTGGCGGCACCGCTCTGGAAAGCCACTCGAAGTACCAGGATTCCATCTACTTCCACTCGACGGACAACAAGGAACTGTACGTCAATCTGTTCACAGCTTCCACACTCGACTGGACCGACACCGGCCTGAAGCTCGCACAGGAAACCAACTATCCGGAGGAGGAGACCTCGACGATTTCCATTACGGCCGCGCCGAAGAGCGCCGTCACCTTCCGCATCCGCATCCCCGCGTGGAGCAAAGGTGCGAAGATCGAGGTGAACGGCAAGGCTATAGATGGCGTCACCGCTGGCGAATACGCCACCGTGGCCGGCAGCTGGAAGGTCGGGGACAAGATCGTCGTCACCATCCCGCTGCAGCTGCGCACCGAGTCGACTGATGACCGCAAGGACATCCAGACGCTGTTCTACGGTCCCACGGTGCTCAACGCGCTCAACCCATCCACCAAGTTCATCCAACGCGGCTTCTACGAGCGCAACGGCTTGGATGGCACCATCAAACTGGGCGTACAGAAGAAGGAAGGCACGAAGAACTACTTCATCATTGACGGCGACGAGTTCGAGCCCGCCTACAACGGCGACAACACCCCGTACCACATGTACTTCCAGCGCAAGGACGAGTATGTGGGCTTCGCAGGCAAGCTCACCGATGTGCTGAACCCGAAGCGCCCGGCTGCACAGGACCGTAGCGAGAGCACGCTGATGGATGACATCTGGGCGGGCGCGCCGTTCAAGGACCGTGCCGCCTTCATCAAGAAGGTGCAGGAGGTCACGAAGACCTATCAAGACGAGGGGCTGCTTTCCAGTCGTGATCGTCAGGTGGTTCTGCTTGCCTCCGCTCGCGCCAAGATGAGCTGACGTTTTCCTGCGACCAAACCGTCTCCCGTAGTGCACGACACGGCGGGAGATGAGTGATACAAACCATAACGCCTAACAGAAAGAATATTATGACCATCGAAAGCACTACTTCGGCCGTGAAGGGCGGTGTGGCGAAACGATTCGCCGCACTGTTCGTAGCTGCGGCCACGCTGCTGGCTGGCGGTGTCTTCTCCGTATCGGCCGCGCCGAGTGCACTGGCGGACGACGCTGAAACGAATGTTGCGCTCAATGCAGAAAAAGGCAACGACAATGCACCAGACGTTCAGGTCAGCTATGTCACTGGCTGGAACAGCACTGCTGCCATCAATGACGATAGCTTGGACGGCAACGCCAGCTATGGCGGTTGGGGCACTTGGGGCAACACCAGTGCCAGCGAAACTGCCACTTACACATGGAATCGCGCCGTGACCACGTCCAAGTCTGTGGGCTACTACTGGACGAACGTCAAGACCGGTGATGGTGGCGTGCCGCTGCCCAAGGATGTCTCGATTGAGTATCTCAATGCTGATTCCGGCCAGTACGAGACCGTGCCGAACCTGAAGGTGGACAAGACATTCCCCGCCGACGACGAGCTCGACGCCACCAACCCGGTGTATGGTCCGTATACCTACACCTTCGACCAGGTCACCACCAAGTCCATGAAGCTTGTGGTGAACAAGAAGGCCAATGACAACAAGGGTATTACCGTCACTGAGTGGCAGGTGTTTGGTACCAGCGCTGCACTACCAGTGGATCCGGGCGACCCAGGTGCTTTCTTAGACGTGCAGCAAGTTGCCGTGCGCACCACGCCGGGCGTGGACCCGACCTCGAAGTTGCCTGCAGAAGTGTGGGCGACACCTCAAGATGGTCCCAGCATTAAGGTTCCAGTGACTTGGGAAACCGTTCCGGCCGACGCTTATGCTACAGCTGGTACTACCGCCGAAGTCAAGGGCACTACTGCTGCCGGTACCTATGACAACATCAAAGTTGCGGCCGGTCAGGCGACGGCCACTATTGGTGTCTACGACCAGCTCAACACCGAGGTGACCGACGCGGAGTACGTCTCCACCATCACCGCTCCCGGTGTCAAGCCGGTATTGCAGGATACCGTGGCGCTGACCTACGCTGACGGCTCGGTCGAGTCGGGTCACAAAGTGACTTGGGACAGTATCCCGGCCGCCGAGTATGCTGAAGCCGAACAGGTCGGCTTCGTGGAAGGCTCTATCGAGGGTGTCGGCAATATCAAGGCGGAAGGCACGTTCTTCGTCGTCGCGCCTTCCGACCCGAAAGCCCAGCCGATTGTTGCTATCGATTTCGACTCCGCGGCCCCCGGCTCCGGCTGGTACACCACTGCCCCGAAGTTCACCATCACCGCGCAGCGCGGCGTCTCCACCGTGCCGATAAAGACGATCGAGTACAAGATCGGCAAGGGCGAGTGGACCAGTGGCAAGGGCCCGATCAGCGTGACCGCGCAGGGTTCCGTGACCATTTCCGCCCGTGCCACCGATGAAAACGACAACAGCCGCGAGGTCTCCCAGACCATCAAGGTCGACACCAACGTGCCGGTGGTCACCGCTAAGCAGGAGAGCAAGAACGGCAACGATGTGGTCGTCTCTCTCACCGCTGATGACGGTGCCGCAGGCTCCGGCGTGACCCGTGTGCTGTACTCCACCGGCCCGTCCAGCAACCCGAAGTCCAACGAGAACACGATGTGGGGCACCTACACCGACGAGGACAAGGTGAAGGTGCAGCTCTCCGCTGACCACGACACTTACGTGCACTTCTATGCGCAGGATGCCGCCGGAAATGAGTCCGACTACGCCAACATCAATCTCGGCAAGGGCGAAGCCGTGACCCCGACCCCGACTCCGTCTGTGGATTCCGTTGCCGTCTCCGGTGATGGTGTCAAGGATGGCAAGCTGGCGCTGGTCGCTGGTGATACTGCCCAGTTGTCGGCCGAGGTGAAGGTGACCGGTGATGCGGCCAAGACCGTGGCCTGGAAGTCCTCCGACGCGAAGGTCGCTACTGTGGACAAGGATGGCAAGGTGACCGCCGTTGCCGAAGGTACGGCGACCATCACCGCCACCTCCACGGTTGACGAGAACAAGTCCGCGTCCGTCGAAGTCACGGTAACTAAGCCCGAGGCTCCGGTTCCGCCTGCCACCGATGAGGAGCGCAAGCCTCTTACCGACAAGATCGCCGCTGTTGAGAGTGAGAAGCTCAACCAGAACGACTACACGGCTGATTCGTGGAAGGCATATGCGGATGCACTTGCTGCCGCAAAGCAGGTAGTCAAGGATCCGGCCGCAACCGCACCGCAGGTGACCGCTGCGCTCAACAAACTCACTGCCGCACACGATGGTCTCGCCAAGAAGGATAGCGGCGAAAAGCCTGAACCGCAGAAGCCCGGTCAGCAGAAGCCTGGGCAAAACCAGAAGCCTGACCAGCAGCAGAAGAACGCTACTACCACTGCCCCCACGGGTAGTGCGGTGGCTGCCGTTGCTGCGGCCGTAGTTGTGCTCGGCGCGGCTGGCGCCGGTCTGGTTATCTGGCGCAAGCGCCGTGCCTGACGTGAGGCTATTGCCCCTAGGCTAATAACAACCCAATAATTGAATACAGGTCTTATACCTGAAGTTGATCTGCGTCGCACTGGCTTGAACCCGAATCGATGTTCGGGCTAAGCCTGTGCGGCGCATTTCGTTGCGGCTGTGTTGCTCATAATCCGGTATCGGAGTTATTCATTAGGTCGGTTTGACGTTTATTAGGTCGGTCCTTGGTCGGAGCGGCCCTTGAAACCCCGCCGTTCCAAGGGATGGCTTCAGCACCCTCCGACCTAATGAACGAAGAAATGGCCTAATGAATGCAATCGAGGTCGTAAAGAGCCGTTGGAGGTGACGTCTTCAGTGTCATCAAGGGATTCGCCGGTTGTGCAGTATTGTTATTGTTCTGCGGCGGCTCTTTACCGTCGGCCTTCTAGCCAATCGAGGGCGGAAGTGACGCGGATTCCTTGTGAGACATAACTATGTTCAACCCGACTGGTTACGTACTGTCGCTCACACGGTATACCGAGAACATTGCCAATTAAAGTGAGGTGCCGAGCGAATCGGTCATGATAGGTTTGTCCGGATTTGATTTCTATGAGCATACGGTTGTTAGGATCGGTGAAATCCAACAAATCCACCTCGACCTTGCTGGCATCGCGGTAGAAGAATAATTGTGGCTCCTGATTGGCGTTCAAATGCTGTTTCATGGTTTCCGCAATGATGAGGTTTTCAAATATATCGCCGAACTTGGGGTGCGCAACCAGTGCTTCGACCGTCCGAATGCCCAAGAGATGGCACAGCAAGCCAGTGTCATAAAAATAGAGTTTCGGCGTTTTGACCACCTGTTTGCGTGCGTTCGTGTAGAACGGTATGAGATGGAATGCGATGTAACTTGATTCCAGAATCGACATCCATGCCTTTACGGTTCGCGGACTTACACCAAGTTCATTGGCGATGTTGGTGTAGTTTATGAGTGCTCCGGAACTGAGTGCGCAAAGAGTCAAGAATCGGCGGAAGTCAGCCAAATTGCGTACATCAAGATATTCGGAAACATCACGTTCGATATAAGTGTCGATGTAGTTCGAGAAGAACAGATTGAGCGGCATTCTCGTGTCGTAAATGCGTGGATAACCGCCTTGCAGCATAAACGTATCCGGAGTAAGGGCCTGATCCGCCTTGCATGCTTCTTGGAATGAGAACGGCAATAACTTGACCAATAGGAAAACCCATAATCTGACATTAGCAGTGCTCGTAGGTTTCCCAAACGCACAAACTATGGCCTAATACACAGAATTCCCACCACCCTCCCTCTGTTGCAACGGAAGGCTTTGCGTTAGGCTAGAGCGCGTGACTGAATCTGTGAATACTGAACTCCGCATTGCTGTAATCGGCGCTGGCCCGGCCGGCGTCTACTCATCCGATATCTTCCTGCGCCAGCTCAAGAAGCTGGGCGAAGAACTTGGCCTCGGCACCGAAGCGCGCATCGACCTGTTCGAGAAGCTGCCGGTGCCGTTCGGCCTGGTGCGTTACGGTGTGGCCCCGGACCACCCGTCCATCAAGTTCATCGCCTCCGCGCTTGAGAAGACGCTCGACAACCCGAACATCCACCTCTACTGCGACGTGGAATTCGGCAAGGACGTGACTCTTGACGACCTGTTGGCCCGTTACGACGCCGTGCTGTTCGCCACCGGCGCGGTCAAGGACAAGCCGCTGAACCTGCCCGGTGCCGACCTTGAAGGCGTGTACGGCGCCGCCAAGTTCGTCGAATGGTATGACGGCTACCCCACCGGTGCCCGCGAATGGCCGCTTACGGCCGAGAACGTCGCCGTAATCGGCGGCGGCAACGTGGCCATGGACGTGGCCCGCGAACTCATGCGCAACGCCGACGACCTCAAGGTCAAGACCGACATTCCGGACAACGTGTACGAGGGCATCGGCCAGAACAAGGCCAAGGTGCTCCACCTGTTCATCCGCCGTGGCGTGGCCCAGGCCAAGTTCAGCGTGCAGGAACTGCGCGAGATGGAGAAGCTGCCCGGCGTGCAGCTCATCATCAACGAGGACGACTTCGATCTGGACGACGAGACCATCGAGGTGGCCGGCAAGGACAAGCTCACCCGCCAGATGGTCGAGGAGCTGTTCGCCATCCGCGAGATGGCCGAAGACATGGAAGACGACGGCGACGTCGACTTCGAAGGCAACCCGGCCGACCGAAAGTACTACGTGCACTTCAACTCCGCCCCCACCGAGATTCTCGGCGAGGACGGCAAGGTCAAGGCCATCCGCGTGGAGCGCACCGAAACCGGTGCCGACGGCAAGATGCACCGCACCGGCGAGTTCACCGACTACCCGGTTGAGGCCGTCTACCACGCCATCGGTTACAAGCCCGCCGAAGCCCCCGGCATTGCCTACGACGAGCACGGCGCCCACCTGGCCAACGCCAACGGCGACGGCCGCATCACCACCGAGGCCGACGGCGGCGAAGTGCGCGACCGCCTGTACGCCACCGGTTGGGCCAAGCGCGGCCCGGTGGGCCTGATCGGCTCCACCAAGTCCGATGCGCTCGCCATCGTGACCAACATGCTCGAGGATCTGGCCAAGGCCGCTGAAGGTGGCCGTGTGGCAGCCGACCGCGACCCCGAATCCATCGACCGACTGCTGGCCGAGCGCGGCATTCGCCCGATCGACTTCGCCGGCTGGAAGAAGGTCGACGCTTTCGAGCGCGCCGAGGGTGCCAAGGAAGGCCGCGAGCACAAGAAGGTCATCGAGCCCGACCAGATGCGCGAGCTCGCCCACGCCTGACGGCCCGCCCACGCCCGTCCGGCATTCGTCCGGCATTCGTCCGGCATTCGTCCACCCGGCCGCGCCCCGTGCGGACGCGGCCGGGCTCGGGGCCGGACGGGCCGGGCGAATATGGGACATTTCTCGCGGCGCATATCCAGCAATCATTCAGCCTGCGATTTTAGTGTGTGCATTATGGATGCCAAAGTACGGGTGCACGGCCATTTCAACGGCCTGAAGACAACGCTGCTGTTTGCCCTGATGTGGGCCATCATCATGCTGATTTGGTGGGCCACGGGCGGCAGTCGGCAAACCCTGAGCATCTATATTGTCATCGGCCTGATTACCACGTTCGGCACCTACTGGTTCTCCGACAAACTCGCCATCGCCTCCATGGGTGCGCGGGAAGTCAGCGAACAGGAAGCCCCGGAAATCTACCAGATCGTGCGTGAACTGAGCGCCAAGGCCGGCAAGCCGATGCCGCGCATCTACATCGCCCCCACCATGAGCCCGAACGCCTTCGCCACCGGACGCAACGAACGGCACGCGGCTGTCTGCTGCACCCAAGGCATCCTGCAGATTCTCAACGCCCGTGAACTGCGTGGTGTGCTGGGCCACGAACTTATGCACGTGTACAACCACGACATCCTGACTTCCGCCATCGCCTCTGCCATGGCCACTGTCATCTCCTATCTGGGCTATTCGCTGATGTATTTCGGTGGCGGCTCGCGAGACGACCGCGATAGTTCCGGTGGCCTCGGCCTGATCGGCGCATTGCTGAGCGTGATTCTCGCGCCGATTGCCGCGTCTTTGATCCAGATGGCCATCTCCCGCACCCGCGAATACGACGCCGATGAAGACGGCAGCTTGCTCACCGGCGATCCCGAGGCCCTGGCTTCCGCGCTGAACAAGATTTCCTACGGCGCACAGACCGCGCCGATGCGCAAAACCGCCGGCACCCAGTCCGTCTCCGCAATGATGATCGCCAACCCGTTCTCCGCGGTCGGTTTCTCGCGCTTGTTCTCCACGCACCCGCCGACCGATGAGCGCATAGCGCGTCTCATGCAGATGGCCAACGAAATGAACGGCACGCCGATCGCTCCGCCCACCTACTCCACGCGCGTCGGCAGGTGACGTGCTAGGATAACTATTCGTGCCTCGTTTGGCTGAGCATGCTCGTCACGTGAGGTGCAGCAGCCGTAAGGCATGCGGACATAGTTCATCGGTAGAATGAAAGCTTCCCAAGCTTTAGAGGCGGGTTCGACTCCCGTTGTCCGCTCCATTGATTTTCAATGATTTTCATTATTTCCGGGAAAGTGTCGCGCACGATCGCAAAACTACGCGCTATTTGAGCGCTTTGCCCGCGGAACCCAGCTGCCGGCAAGCCTCGACCACGCGGGCGGACATGGAATCCTCAGCCTTACGGCCCCAAGAACGCGGATCGTAGAACTTCTTCTCGCCCACTTCGCCGTCGATCTTCAGCACCTTGTCGTAGTTCTCGAACACGTGGTCGGCGATTGGACGGGTGAAGGCGTACTGGGTATCGGTGTCGATGTTCATCTTGATCACGCCGTAGCTTACAGCTTCGGCGATTTCTTCCGGGCGTGAACCGGAGCCGCCGTGGAACACCAGCTCAAACGGCTTGCCGTTGGGGAAATCGACTATGCCGGCCGCGCTAGGCAACTCGCCTTCGGCCACCGCGCGCGCCACACGCGCCTGAATGTCGCCGAGTAGCGACGGACGCAGCTTGACCACGCCGGGCTTGTAGGCGCCATGCACATTGCCGAATGTGAAAGCGGCCATGTACCGGCCACGTTCGCCCAAACCCAGTCGGCGGGCGACTTCGAGGCCATCTTCCGGAGTGGAATACAGCTTTTCATTGATTTCGGCGGAGTGACCGTCTTCCTCACCGCCGACCGCGCCGATTTCGATTTCGAGCACGGTGTGCGCCTTCTGCGACTTGTCGAGCAGTTCCTCGGCGATGTCCAGATTTTCCTTGAGCGGCACGGTGGAGCCATCCCACATATGCGACTGGAATGTAGGCTCCTGGCCTCGTGCCACCTGATCGGCCTCATGCGCGAGCAGAGGACGCGCCCACTCATCCAGATACTGCTTGGCGCAGTGATCGGTGTGCAGAGCGATGGTGATGTTCGGGTATTTCGCAGCCACTTCATGTGTGAAAGCCGCCAGCGCCAGCGAGCCGGTAACGCGATCATTGACCCCCCTGCCGGAGACGTAGGCCGCGCCTCCCACGGAAATCTGGATGATGCCGTCGGACTCGGCGTCTGCGAAGCCCTTCAACGCAGCATTCAGTGTCTGTGAGCTGGTTACGTTGATGGCTGGATAGGCGTAACCGCCTCGGCGGGCGGCCTCGAGCATTTCGGCATAGCGTTCCGGTGTTGCGATCGTCATGGCTTCATTATCGCGCGAGGCATGCCCTCTAGGCCCCGTTCTTCAACCTGTGCGCTGTGCGATTGGTCACAGCATCGCCTCGTACGAGTAGAAATTCGTCACCCATTCCGGGTTGTCGCGCCTCCAGCCTCGCCCTGCGTGAGACGAAACTTCGCAGGGTAGAGGGTGTAAGGTAGTCTGTTTCCGGCGGAATCGTGCGAATGCGGAGGTGCATCATGCCTGGAATTGTTCTTATCGGTGCTCAGTGGGGCGACGAGGGTAAAGGCAAGGCTACCGATCTGATCGGCACCAAGGTCGATTACGTCGCGCGCTTCAACGGCGGCAACAACGCGGGCCATAGCGTGGTGGTCGGCGATGAGTCGTACGCCCTGCATCTGCTGCCCTCCGGCATCATCAACCCGAACCTGACCCCGGTGATCGGCAACGGCGTGGTCGTGGACCCGGAAGTGCTCTTCGAGGAGATCGACGGCTTGGAATCCCGCGGCATCGATTGCTCCCACCTCAAGGTGAGCGAGGCCGCACACATCATCGCGCCCTACCACCGCACACTCGACAAGGTGACTGAACGCTTCCTTGGCAAGCACAAGATCGGCACCACCGGCCGTGGCATCGGCCCGGCCTACGCGGACAAGATCAACCGTGTCGGCATCCGCGTGCATGACCTGTTCAACGCCGACCATCTGCACGACAAGGTGGAGGCCAGCCTGCACCAGAAGAACCAGATGCTGGTCAAGCTCTACAACCGTCGTCCGATCGACGTGGACCGGACCACCGAGGAGCTGCTGAAGCTCGGCGAACGCCTCAAGCCGTACGTGGCCAACACCGGCCTGATTCTCAACAAGGCGCTTGACGAAGGCAAGACCGTACTGTTTGAAGGCGCTCAGGCCACCATGCTTGACGTGGACCACGGCACCTACCCGTTCGTCACCTCTTCCAACCCGACCGCCGGCGGCGCCTGCACCGGCACCGGCGTGGGCCCCACCAAGATCACCCGCGTAATCGGCGTCTCCAAGGCCTACGTCACCCGCGTGGGCGAAGGCCCATTCCCCACCGAACTGCTGGACGAGTCCGGCGAATGGCTGCGTCAGCAGGGCCACGAGTTCGGCGTGACCACCGGCCGCCCGCGTCGCTGTGGTTGGTTCGATGCGGTCGTCAACCGTTACGCCTCCCAGGTCAACGGCCTGACCGACATCGTGCTCACCAAGCTCGACGTGCTCACCGGCCTGAAGGAGATTCCGATCTGCGTGGCTTACGACGTGGACGGCGAACGTCACGACGATATGCCGACCGATCAGGCCGCTTTCGCCGCCGCCAAGCCGATTTACGAGACCATGCCCGGCTGGGACGAAGACATCTCCGACTGCCACTCCTTCGACGAGCTGCCCGCCACCTGCCAGGCCTACGTCAAGCGTTTGGAAGAGCTGAGCGGCTGCCGTATCTCCGCGATCGGCACCGGTCCGCAGCGCGATCATGTCATCCAGATCAATTCGCTGGTCGACTGACCGTCTGCAACGAATTTCCCGGCTTGACTGGTAACGACGCGGCACATGATATCCGCCGGCTGATTCCGCGATTCGACCACTTGAAGTGGAAGATGGCGGCGGCCGGCATAGTCATTGGTCTGGTTTCAGGATTGCTGGTTGTCGTATACCGTCTCGGCATCGAATACGGCACGGATGCGTCCCGTTGGATATATGCGCGGATTCGCGAGACCCCGTGGCTGATTGCGCCGTGGGCGGTTGCCGCGGTGGCGGCCGCGCTGGCGATCGCGTGGATGGTCGGCAAGGAGCCGATGGCTGGTGGCAGCGGCATCCCGCAGACCAACGGCGTGGTGATATGCGGCTTGAAGATGCGTTGGCAGACGATTCTGCCAGTCCGTTTCGTCGGTGGACTGTTGGGCGCGTTGTTTGGTCTGTCGCTCGGCCGTGAGGGGCCGTCCATTCAGATTGGTGCGTCGGGCGCGCAGTGTGTGTCCCACCGTTTGCGCGGCCGCCGCCGTGAGGACATGCAGGAGCATTATCTGGTCACCGCCGGTGCCGCGGCCGGCTTGTCCGCCGCGTTCAGCGCGCCGCTGTCCGGCATGATGTTCGCTTTGGAAGGGGTGCATCGGAGTTTTTCCCCTGCGATTCTGATGGGCGCCACCGCCGCATCGCTGACCGCCGATTTCGTCTCAAAATACTGTTTCGGTCTGCGTCCGGTTTTGGATTTCGGTGATATCGGTCAGCTGTCGTTGGAAGAGTATGTGTGGCTGATTCCGTTGGGATTGGTGGCCGGTTTGGTTGGTTCGCTGATGAACCGCTCGTTGCTTGGCTTCCAGACGCTGTACGGCAAACTGCCGGCATGGAGCCGCCCGATGATTGCGATTGCGATCGCGTTGCCTGTCGGCATCTGGTTGCCCGATGTGCTCGGCGGCGGCTCGAATCTGATTGATACCGCCGAACATGCGCGCGTCGGCTTGGGAATGCTGTGTCTGCTGTTCGTGGCGAAGATGCTGTTCACATCCACGAGTTTCGGCTCAGGCGCGCCTGGCGGTATTTTCATGCCGATTCTTGCGGTCGGTTCGTTGGCCGGCGGCATCTGCGGTGAAGTGTTGCATCGATTCGGTGATCTGCCATCCGACGCAGTGGCGGTGTTTGCGGTGTGCGTGATGACGGGCACGCTCGCCGCGTCCGTGAAAACGCCGATCACGTCGATTCTGTTGGCTGTGGAGATGTCTGGAACGTTGACGCACATGCTGCCGGTCGCGGCCGTCGCTTTCGTCGCGCTGTTGGTGTCCGATTTGCTGCGCACCAAACCGATTTATGGGGAGTTGCTGGAGCGGTACGTGCGCGCGCAAGGCATGCAGATGGCGATCGCAAGCCATGTGGGCAGCGGCATTATGGAACTGCCATTGGAAATGGGAGCGATTGCGGACGGCAAGCGGGTGCGTGACGTGCGTTGGCCGTCTGGGTGCCTGATCATCGGCCTGCGTCGCGGCGAAAGCGAGATCGTGCCGCGCGGCGATACACGGCTGCGTGCCGGCGACTATCTGGTGGTGCTGTTCAGTGGCGAGGAGGAGCGCGAGGTGCGACCTGCGATGCGGCGGCTGTGTGATGCCCGGCTTGACTGAGCCTGGCTGAATTCGGCTGGACTCTGGATGTACGAATCTGCGGAATCGGACATCCAGGGTGCATACGTTGGCGCTCCGTGTAAACTCATATGCGTTAGGAAGGCGGCAACCGCGGCCCAGCTCGTTGTTGCACGGCCTATGGGCGGAACAACGCTGTCCGCGGAAGGCCAGTACAGGGGGAGCGCAATGGAATCGCAAGAACAATCGCCGGGAGACGTGGTGACTGCGGGTGAGGACTCACATCCCATCACGCAGGCAATCGACACTGTTGAGGTGATGCATGCTGGTGCAACCGCGCCCGCCGCTAACACCATGGATCCGCCTACGATTCCCCTGGCGCCGATGAAACGTATGCAGGCGCGGTTCAATCCGCTCGCCGACGGACTGATGTATGTTGTGGTGTTCGTCGGTGGATTTGTTGGAGTCGGCTGTCGGCATGCGTTGGATATGCTCCTGCCGTCGGTCAGCGGGACGCCATTCGTTGTGGGCACGTTTGTGTCGAATATGGTCGCCTGCTTCCTGTTCGCGATGCTGAACGAATTCATGGCGACCGCTTCGTGGCTGCGTCGCCGGGTGCGGCAGGTTGTCAGCCGTGGCGTTGGGCTCGGCTTGCTCGGCGGGCTTTCGACGATGTCCGGCGTGATGCTGGAAACGATGGAAGGTCTGCACGAGCGGCATATCGCCAGTGCGCTTGGCTATCTTGCGGGAAATTTTGCAGGCGGTTTGCTCACTGCCGCCGCCGGCGTGGTTCTGATGCAGGCACTGCTGTCACGGAGTACTCGAAAGCGGGTTCGGGGTGCGTTTTCAGCTGTTTCCGTGTCCGATTCCGCCGAATCGGACACGCAGGGCGTACGCCATGTGAAAGTGGCCGACGTGGCGCGTTCTGCCGCGCAGGCCGCAATGGAAGCCGCGCAGGCGGCGCAGCAGGCCGCGCAGACGGCCCAGCAGATTGCACAGACGGGACAGGTTCCGCGAGTCGAAACGCCAACCGTGCCGCCGACTGCCATCCAGCCTATGCAGACAGGCCACGTTCCGCAGATTCCTCCGCTGGTCGTTCCTCAGCTGACACAGTCATCGCAGCCGTTGTTGCGCGAGCCGGATACTTCAGACTTGGGGCAGCTGCCCGAGCCGATTCAGCAGTCGCAACCAATCCAGCAGCCCCAGCAGCAGTCGCAGCCAATCCAGCAGCCGGCCAACCCGCTTCCACCCAGCTTCGAGCCCAAACCGATCACTGCGGAGATTTCGCTTGTCGCCGACCCGACTACCGGGGAGGTGCGCTGATGATGTGGATGATCTGTCTGTTCGGCGGTCTGGGAGCCATGGCCCGTTACGTGCTCGACGTGTCAATTCAACGAGGCTGGAACCGCGAGAATCGAAGAACGAACCGCAACTTCCCGCTATCCACGCTCGTCATCAACGGCGTCGCCTCGCTATGCGCGGGCATCGCCATGATGTCCTACTATTCGCAATCGGTGGATATGGACACGGTCATGATGTTCGTTGTCGGATTTCTCGGTGGTTTCTCAACATTCTCCACGGCGCTCAACGAAGTGGTTTCATTGATTCGCCAGCGTCGTTTTACGCTGGCTCTGGGCTATGGAATAGCAACCGTCGCGGTGCCTCTCATTTGCGTGGCCGCCGGTTTCGGCATTGCGCTGCTTGCCAATCCGGCGTAATTTTCACGTTACACGGACGGTCGCTGAGTAACGTGAAAGAAATCTGAGCGCCACCGCCATCAAGGCCGCCAGTCCGGATGCAACGCTGGTGATTGCATTCGACCAGACCAAGCCGCTGCTGAAGGCCTTCGCCTCCGCAGGAGTCGACACTAAGAAGCTGTATTTCGTTGCCGGACTGTCGAACAGGTTCGAGAGAATGTAAATGAATGTAATATTTCGTGGTAAGCACGTGAGCATACAACGATAGAACAGTGATAACGGGGAAGGTGCGATCATGGTCGGCATGCGCGATGTGGCGAAGAAGGCCGGGGTGTCTCTGAGCACCGTCTCGCTGGTGGTGAACGGCAACGGGTACGTGTCTGATGACATGCGCGAACGTGTGCGCAAAGCCATGCAAGCCCTCAATTATGTGCCGAACGAGCTTGCCCGCAATCTGTATCATGATTGCACGAATCTGGTCGGCGTCATCGTGCCTACCATCCGCCACCCGTTCTTTGCGACGTTTACCGCACATCTGCAGCATGCACTCGCCGCGCAAGGATTACGCACTATGCTGTGCTCTACCGCAGATGAGGCGGATGGCGAAATCCAGTATGTCGACATGTTGCGTCGGCACATGATGGACGGCATCGTCATGTGTGCGCACACTTCGCATCCCGGCGATTATTGGACGTCGATTCATCGCCCGATCGTCGCGTTCGACCGTGTGCTTGGAGACGGTATTTCGTCAATCGGATCCGACCACGAGCAGGGTGGGCGATTGATTGCGCAGATGCTGATCCGCAATGGTGCCAAACATGTGGTGATGATTGGCGGTCCGCGAGATCAATTCTTCGATTTGGCTGCGCGCGGAGAAGTCGAGGAAGGACCGTTCGATTTGGGAAAGACCACGTTCCCGACGGTGCGCTACTACCTCACGTTGGAACAGGAATTGACCTCCGCAGGCGTGAAATACGAGTATGTTGAAGCTGGCGAAGTGATGGATTTTGCCGGCTATCATCGTGCGGTCAGCAATGCGCTCGACAAGGTGACGACCGACGGCGTCGATGCCGTGGTCAGTTCCGATATTGGTGCATCGTTCTGCGTGCGCGAAGCGTTGGGCCGTGGAATTTCCATTCCTGACGAGCTGCAGATCGTTGCCTACGATGGTACGTATTTGACTGATTTGGCCGGCATGAAGCTGACCGCGGTCGCGCAGGATTTCTCGGCGATCGCACAGTCGGCGGCCGACCATATCGTGCAGGCGATTGCCAATGAGGAAGTGGCCGCGGCTAACGCTTCACGCAAGAACATCCCCAAGCCGTTCGAGCCGAACGTGCTTATTCCCATGACACTGGTGCCAGGCGATACCACGCGTTGATACTGTGCGTCTTCATGCGTGTGCCCGGTGTGGATCGCATCGATTTCAGCGGCGTCCACAACCGGCGAACGCCCGTCGATAGTCGTGCTCATCATCCGACTTGTGCACATGTGTCCGATTCTGCCGAATCGGACGTCTGAGTTCCGAAAAATGTGTTCTGTGTGTCCGATTCTGGAGAATCGGTCATGTGTGATGTGAATTGGGATGTTTGGATGTCCGTTTCTGCAGAATCATCTTTGCTCTGTACTCGTTGATTCGCAAATACGGCGCATGGCTCGTCATACCGGCCATGCTCGGCGGCGCGGCCTTCCTGGCGGACTCGGTGCTGACGCCGGCCGTGTCGATCTCGTCCGCCGTCGAAGGCCTGAAGACGCTGCCGGCGTTGGAGCATCTGTTCACCGAGAACAAGGATCTGACGATGATGATCACCGCGGTGATCATCGTGATCCTGTTCGCCGTGCAGTCGCGCGGCACCGAATCGATCGGCAAGGTCTTCGGCTCGGTGGTGATGGTCTGGTTCGCGTTCCTGGCGATCGTCGGCGTGGTAGCCATCGGCAACGACTGGTCCGTGCTCGCCGCACTCAACCCGTACTACGGCATCAAGTTCCTGTTCAGTCCGAATAACGCCACCGGTCTGGCGCTGATGGGCACCGTGTTCCTTTCGACCACCGGCGCCGAGGCGCTGTACTCGGATATGGGCCACGTGGGCCGCGGCAACATCTACTTCACCTGGCCGTTCATCAAGGTGGCGCTGGTGCTCAACTACTTCGGCCAGGGCGCGTGGATGCTGCGCAACCAGAACAACCCCGAACTGGCCGACGCCGAGGGGATCACCCCGTTCTTCCAGATGATGGATCCGAACGTGCGCTATGTGGCCGTCGTGCTGTCGGCCACCGCCGGCATCATCGCCTCCCAGGCGCTGATTACGGGCGCGTTCACCATGGTCTCCGAGGCCACCGGCCTCAACTGGATGCCGCATCTGCAGGTCTGTTACCCTGCCCGTACCCGCGGCCAGCTGTACATTCCGGTCGTCAACGTGGTGCTGTGCGTGGCCACGCTGGCCGTGCTGCTGCTGTTCCGCGATTCGGAACATATCTCGGCGGCCTACGGCTTGGCACTGACCATCACGATGATCACCACCACGATCCTGCTGGGCATCTACCTGTGGCACCGCAGCAACAAGTTCGGCGCCGTTGTGTTCACCATCGTGTTCCTGGCGATCCAGGTCCTGTTCTTCGCCGCCTCGATGGCCAAGTTCCTGCACGGCGGCTGGTTCACGCTGCTGCTCACGCTGGCGATCCTCATGATCATGTACACGTGGAACGAGGGCACCAAGCTGGAGCGCTCGCAGCGTCGGCACATGATGCCGAAGGACTTCCTCCCCGCGCTGGACAAGCTGCACGGCGATAGCCGCATCCACCGGTTCGCGGACAACATCGTCTACCTGACCAGCGATCCGGACCTGAAGCGTCTCGATACGGACATCTTCTTCTCGATCTTCGCCGACCACCCCAAGCGCGCCCGCGCATGGTGGGCGGTGGCCGTCGAGACCACCGACGAGCCGTTCACCCGTGAGTATTCGGTCGAGAGCTTCGGTACCGACTACCTGTTCCGTGTGCGCATCCGCCTCGGCTTCAAGGTCTCGCAGTCCATCCCGGCCTACCTGCATCAGATCATGCACGATCTGGAGAAGACCGGCGAGCTGCCGAACCAGCAGTCGATCTACCCGAAGCTTGACGCCGATCCCGGCATCGGCACCATCCGCTACGTGGTGATCCACAAGGCGCTGATGCCCGAGTCGAAGGTCTCCGGCCGTGGCGCCCTCTCGCTGCAGATCAAGTACGCGATCCGCCGCGTGGCCGGTTCCCCGGTCAAGTGGTTCGGCCTGGCGCCGTACAACCCGCTGGTCGAGGTGCAGCCGCTGTTCGTGTCCACGCGCCGCCCGCCGCGCCTGACCCGCGTGGCCAGCCAGGCGCCCAAGCGCGAGGGCTGAGCCGGCAGGCCGAACAGCCGGTGCGAGCCGGGTGGCCTAATGGCATGTCAGGGGGCCGCGAACCGTCATCGTACGGTTCGCGGCCTTTGCATATGCGAATGATGCAGAGTGGGCGGTACTGCTTGTGAATGTAGCGGGTGGACGGGTGACGTGGTTGATGCCTTTTGCCGTATGTTCACGGTGGCTATGCGTCGGATGGGACTGTAATTCGACTTCTTGGGATCTTTTTTGCTGCAGTGGTGCGCCAAAAGGTCTCAGCCGTCTCTGCGCCACGCCTTCCGGCAGTCAGTACAAGGTTGTACTACACTGGTGGCTGCCACACGGATGTCCCCGGTCGCCCGCGCCTCCGCGGTACATCGTTGTATGGATACGTGTCACGTATGCAGAGTGCATGCAGATATGTAGAAAGGAATCCCATGCCCCAGCAGGACCATCTGACCGCACGTCTCGTCGTCGATGACGATTTTGAGGTCGCTCCGGTCAACAATCGTCTGTTCGGTTCGTTCGTCGAGCACCTTGGCCGTTGCGTGTACACCGGCATCTACGAGCCCGACCACCCGACCGCCGACGAGCACGGCTTCCGCAAGGACGTCATCGACCTGGTCAAGGAACTCGGCGCCACCACCATCCGCTACCCGGGCGGCAACTTCGTGTCCGGCTACCGCTGGGAGGACGGCATCGGCCCCAAGCAGGAACGTCCCCGTCGACTCGATCTGGCCTGGCATTCCAGCGAAACCAACGAATTCGGCCTGCACGAGATGGCCGAATGGCTTGAGGCCACCGGCGGCAACGAGCTGATGGAGGCCGTCAACCTGGGCACGCGCGGCCTGCAGGAGGCCCTGGACCTGCTGGAGTACGCGAACGTGCCCGGCGGCACCGAGCTGTCGGAACGTCGCCGCGCCAACGGCGCCGACAAGCCGTTCGATATCCGCATGTGGTGCCTGGGCAACGAGATGGACGGCCCGTGGCAGCTCGGCCACAAGTCCGCCGAGGACTACGGCATGCTCGCCGCCTCCGTGGCCGCCGGCATGCGCCAGATCGATCCGGATGTGGAACTGGTGGTGTGCGGCTCCTCCGCCCATGGCATGCCGACCTTCGGCAAGTGGGAGCAGACCGTTCTTGAGAAGACCTACGAGAACGTGAACTTCGTCTCCTGCCACGCCTACTACCAGCCGTTCTTCAAGGAGGACGGCACGCGCGACATGGCCAGCTTCCTGGCCTCCGGCGTGGATATGGACGGCTTCATCAAGGACGTGGCCGCCACCATCGACGCCACCAAGGCCCATCTGAAGAGCGCGCACGACGTGTACATCTCGTTCGATGAATGGAATGTCTGGTACCAGGGTGAGGAGCCGAGCAAGACCCCCGAGGGCATCGGCAACTGGCCGGTGGCCCCGCGTCTGCTGGAGGACATCTACACCGCCGCCGACGCCGTGGTGTTCGGCGATCTGATGATCACGCTGCTCAAGAACGCCGACCGCGTGCGCGCCGCCAGCCTGGCGCAGCTGGTCAATGTCATCGCCCCGATCATGACGGAGCCGGGCGGCCCGGCCTGGCGCCAGACCACGTTCCACCCGTTCTCCGTGACCGCGCGCCTGGCCAAGGGCGGCACCGTGCTGGAGCCGAAGCTGTCCGCCGGCACCGTGGATACGCCGCGCTATGGCGAGGTCGACGGCGTGAACGCCGTGGCCGTGCGCTGCGCCGACGGCTCGCTCGCCGTGTTTGCGGTGAACCGTTCGCTCGAGGCGACCGCCGAGTTCGAGATCAGGCTGCAGGACGGCGCGCAGCCGGCATCCGTCGAGGCGCAGACGCTGCACGACGACGATCTGTTCGCTGCGAATACGCTCTACGACCAGAACCGTGTGACCCCGCACGCCAACGGGTCGGCCATGTACGATGCCGAGTCCGGCGTGGTCCGCGTCTCCCTGCCGCCGGTGAGTTGGACCGCCCTGCACATCAAGTGACGCGATGGGCCGCGCGGTCCGTTCCGGAGAAGGACGGATCGCACGGCCCTTGCTTCCCGGGCCGGGCGGAAGGGACCGGACCGGCCGGGGAAAACGCGTTATGCTGGAATCAGACGGGCGTTCCGCCTGAACCGTGCGGAACATGCCCGATGGTGCGACGAGAGGGGTGCTGTGGCGAAACGGGTGACCATCACCGACGTGGCGCGCGAGACGGGCGTCTCCATCAAAACGGTGTCGAATGTGCTGAACAACACCGGCAGTATGCGCCCGGAGACGCGCCAGCGTGTCCAGGATGCCATCGAACGCCTCGGATACCGCGTTAACGTGTCCGCCCGCGCCATGAAAACCGGCGGCACGAAGCTCATCGGACTGGCCATCACCGATTTCTGCCAGCCGTTCATGCCCTATCTCGCCGACAGCATCGTGGCGGCGGCACGTTCCCGCGGGTACGCGGTGATCACCGATACCTACAACAGCGCCGGCGGCTTGGCGCAGGCGATCCCGGAGACGAAGAAGCTGGCCGCGGACGGCTGGATTTTCTTCATGGGCTCGCCGATCACGGATCGCACGATACTGCACCAGCCGTATCCGTTGGTGATTGTGGGCGATTACGATACGCAGGGACTGGCCGATTGGGTCACGATGCCGAACGTGGAGGCCGTACGCACCGCGGTGGGGGCGCTGCTGGATTCGGGATGCCGTAGGATCGCGTTGATCGGCGGCACCGCGGAGAACGCATGCCCGGATGCCGACCGCGAGTCGCGGCCCGAAACCACCAGCACGATGCGTACCCGCGGCTATGTGTTGGCCCATGAGGAGCGTGGCCTGCAGGTCGATTGGCGGCTGGTCCGTAACGCGGATTGGGTGCAGTCCGGCGGCCGCGATGCGGTGGCGGGGCTGTTGGACGATCCGGATGCGCCGCGTCCGGATGCGGTCATGTGCCTGAACGACGCGCTCGCCATCGGGGTGATTCATGAGCTGCAGCGGCGCGGCGTGCGCGTGCCGCAGGATATGCAGGTCATTGGGTTCGACAACGTGCCGGATGCCGAGTACTGCATGCCCGGATTGACGACGATCGACCCGCATGTGGATGATTACGCGCGACATGCCGTGGATATGCTGATCGCGCGCATCGAGGGGTCGGCGGATCCGTTCCGCACGTATGTGACCTCCTACGATCTGGTGCGTCGTGCCTCGACGTGTTGACGGCCCGGCGTTCGCCTGGACATGGGTCTGTGACGGGCTGCTGTCGCCTCTCCCGTGGCGTATTCCGGGAGAGGCGACATGCGGGCTAGGATCGGAGCAGCACCTCCGTCAGCGCTTGACGGACGGCGCTCGGCATATGCGAATCGGAGCAATCTTCCATGTCCGGCCCGCTGACGTGCTCGAGTGAATCCATCGTGGCCAATGCGTCGATGCCGTTCTCCGCTATGGCGGCATAAGCCTGTTCCTTGGTCAGATATCGCATTTCGGCATGCCGAAGGATGTCGAAGACGTCTTCCATGCGGGGATCGGGGGCCATCGTCGTGTCGCCGATGGTGACACGTATCTCGCTGCGGGTGGATACGTCGGCGACCGTTACCTGCAATGTGAGGGTTTCGGCATCATACCGGCGATCCGAATCGACGGATGCGCCGTCGGCCTGTACGGATATGTCGCTGTCGGTAATGCCTCGGAACAGGAAATCCCATGTTCTCCGGGCCGGCAGAGCGTGAACGTCTCCCTGGGCTGGCGATACCGTGAGTGCGGATGTGGCGCCGTCCTTGCGCCATCGATAGGTGATCGCGGTGGTCGCCGGGGTGATCTGCCGAGAGTAATGTCCCGAATCCTCCATCAGCGTGAAGTCGCCGTCCGCTCCGGGGAAGACGATGATCTCCAGATGCTGCGGGTTGTCGACGGAGTTGATGGAATCCCCCTCGGACAGGGGCTGCATCGGCACGATGCCGCCGGCCTTCGCGAACACGGGAATTCCGTCGAGCGGACGCCAGACGGTCATGCGCCGTCCGTTGGGCGAAGACGCGCTATACCGGCGCCCGGTGAAGAAGTCGAACCAGTCGCCCTGCGGCAGCCATACGTCGGCCTTGCCCCGTCGGGAGGATTTATCCATCGGTTCCGTGATGGGCGCGGCCAGCAGTTCGGTGCCGAACATGTATTCGTTGGGAACGTGGTATGCGGCGTCGATGTCGGGCGATCCCCAATACATGGGCTCCACCAGGGGAAGGCCTGTCCGGGATGCGCGCCAGTTCATGGTGTGGAGGTACGGAATCATGCGATGGCGCAGGCGGAGCGCATCGTCCATGATCGCACGGAGGGGGTGCGGATGTTTTTTTGGACGGTCAGGCGGCCAGTCCAAGACTTCTGCGGTATTGCACGGGGCTCATCCAGTCCAGTGACTTCTTGATCCTGGTTTCATTGTAGTGGGTCAGGTAGGCGGCCAGGCGTTCGCGGAACTCCTCGTAGCCCACGCCCCTCCAGTCCCGCCCGTAGAATAACTCGTTCTTGAGCCTGCCGAAGAACCCCTCGGCGGCCGCGTTGTCCGGGCTGCATCCCTTGGCGCTCATCGACCGGATCAGCCCGTGCTCCTCGCAGATGCGGATCCATTCGTCCCACCGGTAGTGGCAGCCGCGGTCCGAGTGGATGATTGGATGTTCCCCGTCCCTGAGCGTGGCGACCGCGTCAAGGAGCATCCGGTTCGCCATGTCGGCGTTCGGGGAGCGCGACAAGGTCCAGGAGACCACCATCCCGTCGAAGCAGTCGACCACCGGGGAAAGCCAGCACTTGTACCCGTCCATGGTGAACTGGGTGACGTCCGTGACCCACAGCATGTTCGGCGCGTCGGCGTGGAAGTCCCGCTCCACGAGGTTCGCCGGGGCCTCGCCGATCTCGCCGGCGTAGGAGCTCCACCGCTTCGGCCGCTTCAGGTACACGGGCCGCATGGCCCCCTCGCGCATGATCCGCCTGACGACCTTCTCCGAGACGACGATCGGGTCGGACTCGTCAAGGCGCAGCATGCGGTGGATGGTCCGGTATCCCCATGCGCGCCCACCCTGCTCGAACAGGCCGGCGACGCGGGCCCGCAGCACGGCGTACCTGTCGCCCGCGGCGATCGCGCCGCGCTCGTAATAGTAGGTGCTGCGTTTCAGCCCCACGGCCTTCAGACAGGCCGCCAGGCCGAATTCACCCCTGATCGCGTCGACGACCCGCGTCCTCTCCCTGTTCGTCAGCATGGACGGGTCGAGGCGCGGGTCGTCGGCTTTTAAAACATCGATCGTCTCCCGCATCACCGCGTTCTCCAGCCGCAGGACCTCCACCTGCCGGCGCAGCTCCTCCACGTCATCGCCGGCCGCGGGCATCGGTTCGGCCGGCATCGGCGCGTTTCTCCTGTCCATCAGTCCCAGTATCCCCTCGCTCCGGTAGCGGCGCATCCACTGGTACACGCTCGTCGGCGTGCAACCCGCGTCGCGCGCCACGCGGGCGAGGGGCTCGCCCTCGAGCGCGCGTCTGGCCGCATTCGTCTTGCATTCCAGCGTATACGAACGCCTGCACGCGCCCGTGATCTCGTCGGCCTCCGCGTCCAGCATCGCGTTCAACAGCTGTTCGACCTTCTCCGACACCAACCGGTCCAGCTTCGTCTCGAGCATGTTCTCGTCGACCTGTAGAATCTGATTCGGCATGGTTCCGTCGCCTTCCTAAATAGGTTGATTTGGTTTGGCGACTGAAATCGTACCCGGACGACGGACCATGTCTCTCAACTCAAGCCTCAACCAAAATGCGCAACAAACCGGGCGTTATCAATCGGACACATTGGAGTCGGACAGGCTAAGCTGCATAGAACACCGCATCTAATCGGTTCGACACGCGCATTTCACTGCGCGACTGGACATTGACGTCCCTTTCGAGGTAATATCGAACCGGTTCGATACATACGTGAGTATGCAAATACGTAAACAACAAACAGGCAGATGCGCACGCAAATTGCACCCGCGCCCATGAGCCAAGGGAGGTCCCATGAAAAACAAAGTGCAACTCATCACATACGCCGATCGTCTCGGCGATGGCACTCTTAGCTCGATGACCGACATCCTGCGCACCCGCTTCGACGGCGTGTATGACGGCGTGCATATCCTGCCGTTCTTCACTCCGTTCGATGGTGCGGATGCAGGCTTCGACCCGATCGACCATACCAAAGTCGACGAACGTCTCGGCAGCTGGGACGACGTCGCCGAACTCTCCAAGACCCACAACATCATGGTCGACGCCATCGTCAACCACATGAGTTGGGAATCCAAGCAGTTCCAAGACGTGCTTGAAAAAGGTGAGGAATCCGAGTATTACCCGATGTTCCTGACCATGAGCTCCGTCTTCCCGAACGGCGCCACCGAAGAAGACCTGGCCGGCATCTACCGCCCGCGCCCGGGCCTGCCGTTCACCCACTACAAGTTCGCCGGCAAGACGCGCTTGGTCTGGGTGAGCTTCACCCCGCAGCAGGTGGACATCGACACTGATTCCGCCAAGGGTTGGGAATACCTGATGTCGATCTTCGATCAGATGGCCGCCAGCCACGTGCGCTACATCCGTCTCGACGCCGTGGGCTACGGCGCCAAGGAAGCCGGCACCAGCTGCTTCATGACCCCCAAGACCTTTAAGCTCATCTCCCGTCTGCGCGAGGAGGGCGTCAAGCGCGGCCTTGAAATCCTCATCGAGGTTCACAGCTACTACAAGAAGCAGGTGGAAATCGCCTCCAAGGTGGACCGCGTCTACGATTTCGCCCTGCCGCCGCTGCTTCTGCACTCGCTGTTCACCGGTCACGTCGAACCCGTGGCCCACTGGACCGAGATCCGCCCGAACAACGCCGTCACCGTGCTCGATACGCACGATGGCATCGGCGTGATCGACATCGGCTCCGACCAGCTCGACCGCTCCCTCAAGGGCCTCGTGCCCGACGAGGACGTCGACAACCTGGTCAACACCATCCATGCCAACACCCACGGCGAATCCCAGGCCGCCACCGGTGCCGCCGCGTCCAACCTCGACCTCTACCAGGTCAACTCCACGTACTACTCGGCCCTCGGCTGCAACGACCAGCACTACTTGGCCGCCCGCGCCGTGCAGTTCTTCCTGCCGGGCGTGCCGCAGGTCTACTACGTGGGCGCGCTCGCCGGCCGCAACGACATGGAACTGCTGCGCCGCACCAACAACGGCCGCGACATCAACCGCCACTACTACTCCACCGCCGAAATCGATGAAAACCTCGAACGCCCGGTGGTCAAGGCCCTGAACGCCCTGGCCAAGTTCCGCAACGAACTGCCTGCATTCGATGGCGAGTTCAGCTACGAGGTCGATGGCGACACGTCCATCACCTTCCGCTGGACCGCCGCCGACGGCACGTCCACGGCCGCCCTCACCTTCGAGCCCGGACGCGGCCTCGGCACAGACAACGCCACCCCGGTTGCCAGCCTTGCCTGGAGCGATGCCGCCGGCGACCACGAAACCCGCGATCTGCTCGCCAACCCGCCGATTGCCGATATCGACTAACCGTTGGCCCATAAACGCCACTCCGCTGTGCGCGCTCCAAGTAGTGCGCCCGGCGTAAGCTGGGTTCATGGAGAGCAAACCGCCCGCAGTGCACTGAAGCCAGTGCGCCCGGGCGGTTTTGCGTATGCGGGGTTGAAGGTCATGCTCCTGCGGGCGCGGCCCAAGCATCCCGCCGGAATCGACGAGACGAGCAGCAGAACAGAGAAAGAGCAGCATCATGTTGGAACCGTATGTGCGTCCGGGTATTGATGATCGCCCGGATTTGGACAAGGTCCTAAGTCCCGAAGACAAAGCCGCCGTGGCCAGACTGGCCATCAAGAATCGCCGCCGCCCGCCCGAAGCCTCTGCGGACCAGCCTGAGGCCCAGGCTGTGCGATTGGCTTCCGCCGGTTCTTCGGCAGCCGCTGCTGCAGCCGCCAGTGTGGACACTCCCGCGCCGGATATGTCGTCCGCCTACCTCGACATGCGCGATCCCATGGTCGCCGTCAATGGCCAACGCCCTACCGCAGGTCAGGTCTCCCGACTCAACTGGGGTTTCTTCGCTGCTTCAATTCTGGTCGGCGCACCTTGGGTGGCGTTGAACACCATTGCCATGCCCAACGCGATTGCGCGTACGTTCGGCTATGACACTGCTGTTGCCGGTCATATCGCCATCAATCCGGCCACTGGCCGCCCGTTGCCCGTCGCCACCGAATTGGCGATGCCCCTGGCCGTGTTGGTGATTGTCGGCGTAGTGGCCTCCATGTTTGCGATGCCGCTGATTTCAGTGTTGTCCGACCGCACACGCACGCCATTGGGCCGTCGTACCCCGTGGATGGTTGGCGGAGGTCTGCTGTGCGCGCTGATCACGCTGATTCTGGGGCAGAATATCGGCATCATTGTGCTTTGTATTTTCTGGGTGTTCCTACAGTTCGCCTATGCGATGCTTTCCGTGCCGTTGACCAGCGCCATCAGCGAACGGGTGCCCGACAAGTTCCGCCCTCGCATCGAACGCTGGCATGGCATCGGTGTGATGCTCGGCCAAGCGCTTGGCGTGTGCATGGGTGCGCTTGGTGTGATGTTCAATTCGTTTGCGCCGTTTAGTTACACCGCCGTGCTATTTGCAGTGTCCGGTATTGCCACCGTATTGATTCTGCCCAAGGAGCCTTCTAGCGCTGAGCAGCCGAACCAGCTTTTTGACCGCAGTCAGGTACTTGACCAATTGCGCCCGCCGGCCCACGCTCCCGAGTTCTCCCGGGTGTTCGCCGCCCGTACGTGCATGATGGCCGGTGTTGGGCTGACCGGTGTGTTTCTGTGGTATCTCGTACGTTTCTGGGTTTATGGCAAGGCCGTGGTACTTACGTCCGCGCCGCTGACCATTCCGGCCGGATTCCTCATTGCCGGTATGGCTGTGGCCACATTGATCGGTGCCGCGCTCGCCTCCTGGGCCGCCGGGCCGATTTCCGAGCGAATCGAGGAAAAGAACATTCCCGTGGCCCGTGTGGTGGCCGGTGCCTGCCTGCTGTATGCGATTGGTCTGGGGCTCGCATGGGGCCTTGGCGTCTGGTCCACCGGCACTGCCCGTGAAAACGGCATGCTGCTGTTTGCGTTGATCTCCGGATTCGCCTTCGGCATTTACGATTCGCTCGGACTTGAACTGGTGATGGACTCTTTGCCCGACCCGCGCCGAGCCGGCCACGACCTCGGCATTTATGCGCTCGCCAACTCGGCCGGTCTGGCGCTCGCCGCCATCATCGGCGCGCTACTGGTGAACGCCTTCGAGCATAGCTTCGGCTATTACCTGCTCTTCCCGTCCGCCATCGTCATGGTGCTGCTGGCCGGAATCGTCACCCTCACCACCAAATCTGCCGAATAATAAACCGGTTCGAGTACACTGGTCAGCAGTGATCCAGTCCAGTACTCGCAGGGGAGCAAAACCATGGTCGGCATGCGCGACGTAGCCAAAGCGGCAGGGGTGTCCTTAAGCACCGTTTCGTTGGTGGTCAACAACACCGGCTACGTCTCGGCCGATATGCGTGCCAAAGTCGAGTCCGCGATGCGCCAGCTCAACTACATTCCCAACGAGCTGGCCCGCAACCTCTACCGAAACCGCACCAACACCATCGGCGTGATCATGCCGACCATCGCCCACCCGTTCTTCTCCACACTCACCGCGCATCTGCAGCGCGAGTTCGCCGCGCGCGACCTCAAAACCCTGCTCTGCTCCACCGCCGATACAGACAAGGGCGAGAGCGAGTACATCGACATGCTCCAGCGGCACATGATGGACGGCATCATCATGGCGGCCCACACCGAGCATCCGGCCGACTACTGGACCTCCATCCATCGGCCAATTGTCGCTTTCGACCGCACGCTCGGTGAGGGTGTGCCGGTCGTCCGGTCTGATCATGAACAGGGAGGCCGTCTGATTGCGCGCCAGCTCATCGATTCCGGCGCGCGCCACGTGGTGCTCGTTGGTGGCCCGCGTTCCCAGTTCGCGGAAGGCACCACTTTCCCCACGATTCGCTACCATCTCACCGTCGAGCGTCTGCTGGCTGAGGCCGGCATTGCCTGCGATTATGTCGAAGCCGGCACCGTGGCCGACATCGCCGCCCACGAAGCCACCGCATGCGCCATTTTCGAACAGTATCCTGATGTCGACGCCATCGTCGGCTCCGATGTGGTGGCATCCGTGGCATTGCAGGAAGCCTCACGACGGGGTATCGAGGTGCCTGCTGATCTGCAAGTCATCGCCTATGACGGCACTCTCATGGCCGAAACCGCCGGCAAACGCCTGACCGCGATTCGACAGGACTTCCCGGCCATCGCCGCCGCGCTCGCCGTCCGCATGGACTCACAGATCGCCGCCGACGGTGGCCCCGCCTCTCCGTCCAAGAACGATAGCGCTTCGAACGTTGACACCCAACCCACTCCCGAAGAAGTCATCCCCGTAGCCCTCATCCCCGGCGAAACCACCCGGTGACTCCTATCTTGGCTCCCCTCTCTGAGGCTGAGCTGTGAAGCAAACAGTCCAGTGGACTGTTTGTAGGCGAAGGCGAGCCGGGAGGCGAGCAGGCAGACTGCGGGCGGTAGCCCGTCTGTAATTGCGGCCGAGCTGGCGGCGTAGGCGACTGAGGGGAGCCGAGTCACGGCCGCCCACAGTCACCCATCTCACATGACTCCTACGTCACAATGTCCACAATGTGAACCCTTGCTGGATTGGCAAGACATACAAACCTATGTTTACATTCCAGTTCAGGTCGAACGGCCTGAGGAAATACCGAAAGGAGGCCACGCGATGACTGGATTCAATGCTTCTGCGTTTGTATCCGCACGAATTATTAGCCCGTCTTCGCTGGCGGACTAATTCGGCACTGATGCTTGAAGCCCCGTCAACGAAGGCAGGGCCAATCAAGCTGACACAATCGGCACGGCCCTGCATGATGCGGGGCTTTTTTTGTTGCGCTCACAAGGCTTACGGCAGAATCCCGCAGACGGAAACGGTAGCGGACAGTACACGGCAACAACACAGCGACAGAACAACAACCTCCCTGTGGGGCGAAATAATCGCCCGCCGATGAGAGTGAACGAGAGCAAAACAGGAGTAACAATGACTGCAGCAGTCGAAGAGACTGGCTTAGGGCAGGCGGCAGGTAAAGCCGCTACCTTGGTACGCGATTCGGTCAAGACCGTGATCGCCGCGTCGATGGTCGGTACCGCCATCGAATTCTATGACTTCTACGCCTACGGCACCGCCGCGGCAAACTACTTCCCGCACATCTTCTTCTCCGCGAAGGACAACCCCACCGTCGCACTGCTGATGAGCTTGCTGACCTTCGCCGTCGCCTTCATCGCCCGCCCGCTGGGCTCGCTGATCTTCGGCCACTTCGGCGATCGCATGGGCCGCAAGACCACGCTGGTCGTCAGCCTGATGACCATGGGTGTCGGCACCTTCCTGATTGGCTGCCTGCCCACCTACGATCAGGTCGGCGTTGGTGCAGTCGCCATCCTCTGCCTGCTGCGTTTCATCCAGGGCATCGGCCTGGGCGGCGAATGGTCCGGCGCGGCACTGGTCGCCACCGAGAACGCGCCTGAAGACAAGCGCGCACTGTACGGCTCCTTCCCGGAGCTCGGCGCCCCGATCGGCTTCTTCCTGTCCAACGGCACCTACTTCGTGCTCGAATCCTTCAACAATCAGGACGCGATGCTGGCTTGGGGCTGGCGTGTGCCGTTCCTGCTGTCCGCCATCCTGGTGATCGTCGGTCTCGTGGTCCGCGTTCACATGGAGGAGACCCCGATCTTCCGTATGGCTCAGGAGCAGAAGAAGGTTGTCAAGTCCCCGCTGACCGAGGTCTTCCGCAAGTCTTGGCGTCAGGTGCTGCAGGCCACCTTCCTCGTGGCTGTGACCTACACGCTGTTCTACACGCTCGCCACTTGGTCCCTCGCTTGGGGCACCAAGGAGCAGGGCGAAGGCGGCGGCAACCTTGGCTTCACCAACCAGGAATACCTGCTCATGCTCATGATCTCCATCTGCGTGTTCGCCCTGTTCATCGTGCTGTCCTGCCTGTACGCGGACAAGATCGGCCGCCGTCGCGTGCTGACCTTCTCCTCCTGCGCGCTCGTCGTGTTCGCCGTGCTCTTCCCGTTCCTGCTGGACGGTGGTCTGGTCGGCCAGAAGAACTTCTTCGCCAACATGGTGTTCCTGTGCGTCGGCTTTGCCCTGATGGGCATCGCCTTCGGCCCGATCGGCGCCTTCCTGCCTGAGCTGTTCGACGCCAACGTGCGTTACTCCGGCTCCGGCATCGGCTACAACCTGGCCGCCATCGTCGGCGCGGCTTTCGTGCCGACCATCGCCACTTGGCTGAGCTCCCACTGGGGCGTCCACTCCGTGGGCCTCTACCTCGCCGTGATGGCCGTGTGCTGCCTCGTCTCCGTGCTCACTTGCAAGGAGACTAAGGACGTTGACTTTACCAAGTGACGATGTTCACAACGTGAAAAATCTCAATTCCACGAAGTGAACCCCTGCGAGGCTTTTCCGGTGCAACAGGACTAAACCTGCATATCGGAAAAGCCCACAAGGAAAGCCACAACAGAATATCGCTCAGCGAAACCCCGCAGAGCACAAGAAAATTTCAACCCCCATAAACAAATAAATAAAAGGAGCGCCAAAAATGGCAGCAACTATCTGGTACGAGAAGGACGCCGATCTGTCCGTGTTCGATGGCAAGAAGGTCGCCATCTTGGGCTACGGCTCTCAGGGTCACGCTCACGCACTGAACCTGCGTGACTCCGGTGTCGACGTGGTCGTCGGCCTGCGTCCGACCTCCAAGTCTGTCGAGTTCGCCAAGGAGCAGGGTCTTGAGGTCAAGCCGGTTGGCGAGGCCGTCGCCGAGGCTGACGTTGTGATGATCCTTCTGCCTGACCAGTACCAGGCCAAGGTCTACAAGGAAGAAGTTGAGCCGAACCTGAAGCCGGGCGCTGCCCTGGCGTTCGCCCACGGCTTCAACATCCACTACGGCTACATCAAGCCGTCCGAGGATCACCCGGTCTTCATGGTCGCCCCGAAGGGCCCGGGCCACATCGTTCGTCGTGAGTACGCCGCTGGCCGTGGCGTCCCGGTCGTCGTTGCCGTCGAGCAGGACCCGGACGGCAAGACCTGGCCGCTGTGCCTGGCTTACGCCAAGGCTCTGGGCGCTCTGCGTGCAGGCGCCATCAAGACCACCTTCACTGAGGAGACCGAGACCGATCTGTTCGGTGAGCAGGACGTCCTCATGGGTGGCATCAACCACCTGTGCGACCTCGGTTTCGACGTGCTGACCGAGGCTGGCTACCAGCCGGAGATCGCCTACTTCGAGGTCTTCCACGAGCTGAAGATGCTCGTCGACCTGGCTAACGAGGGTGGCCTGAACAAGGCTCGCTGGTCCTGCTCCGACACCGCTCAGTACGGCGACTACACCTCCACCGTCATCACCGACGAGACCAAGAAGCGCATGCAGTACCAGCTCAAGCGCATTCAGGACGGCTCCTTCGCCAAGGAGTTCATGGACGACCAGGCCGCTGGCGCCCCGAAGTTCAAGAAGCTGCAGGAAGAGTACTCTCACCCGCACCTCGAGACCGTCGGCCCGAAGCTGCGCGCCATGTTCTCCTGGAACAACGCCGAGGCCAAGGACAAGGACGAGGCCGAGTCCTTCAACGGCAAGATCGCTCGTACCCAGGTTCAGTGATTGCCGCCCCTGAAGGGGATTTAAGCTAGCAAACCGCCGTTCCCGCCCATACGGGAGCGGCGGTTTTGTGTTGTTGCGCGCAGCGAATCATTCTCAATAACAACTATGCGCTGATTTCTTGCAGGCAAACGAACACCGAATATGCAAGATCGTTGATATCTCAGCCTTTCCCCATATGTGGGATTGTGCGATTCTGTTCAAAAGGGTGCAGAGTTGTTATCGAGAATCGTTCTCTGCACACGGCTGTCCATACTCCAATAGTGACCTAGCTCACGTTGTGGACTCCAGCGGGGCTGCGACGGCGTTCTCGGTAGGATTGAACTCGGTTTGAAGGACACAATCCTCGCAAAACAGGACTTATCTGCACACCGTAGATACCCCCGGCGCCCAGCGGCGCCACAACCCACTACTGAAAAGGAGTGCCAATAATGGCAGCACAAATCTGGTATGAGAACGACGGCGATCTTTCCGTCCTCGAAGGCAAGAAGGTCGCAATCATCGGCTACGGTTCCCAGGGCCACGCCCACGCGCTGAACCTTCGCGATTCCGGTGTCGACGTGGTCGTCGGCCTGCGTCCGACCTCCAAGTCGGTCGACTTCGCCAAGGAGCAGGGCCTCGAGGTCAAGTCCGTGGCCGAGGCTTCCGCCGAGGCCGACGTGATCATGATTCTGGCCCCCGACCAGTACCAGCGCACCATCTGGGCCAACGACATCGAGCCCAACATCAAGCCGGGTGCCGCTGTTGCGTTCGCTCATGGCTTCAACATTCACTACGGCTACATCAAGCCGTCTGAGGATCACCCGGTGTTCATGGTTGCCCCGAAGGGCCCGGGCCACATCGTTCGTCGTGAGTACGCCGCTGGCCGTGGCGTGCCGGTCGTCGTGGCCGTCGAGCAGGATCCGCGTGGCGACGGCTGGGCTCTGACCCTGGCCTACGCCAAGGCCCTCGGTGCCCTGCGCGCCGGTGCCATCAAGACCACCTTCAAGGAAGAGACCGAGACCGATCTCTTCGGCGAGCAGAACGTGCTCATGGGTGGCGTGAACAAGCTCGTCGAGATGGGCTTCGAAGTCCTGACCGACGCCGGCTACCAGCCGGAAATCGCCTACTTCGAGGTCTGCCACGAGCTCAAGATGCTCGTCGACCTGATGAACGAGGGCGGTCTGAACAAGGCTCGTTGGTCCTGCTCCGACACCGCCCAGTACGGCGACTACGTCAACACCGTCATCAACGAGGACTGCCGCAAGCGCATGGAATACCACCTGCAGCGCATCCAGGACGGCTCCTTCGCCAAGGAGTTCATCGACGACCAGGATGCCGGCGCCCCGCACTTCAAGGAACTGCAGGAGAAGTACTCCAACGAGCGCATCGAGACCGTCGGCCCGAAGCTGCGCGCCATGTTCTCCTGGAACAAGGATGGCGTCAAGGATGCCGACGAGGCCAACTCCTTCACCGGCAAGATCGCCCGCGCCCAGGTTCAGTGATTCTTCCTTGGCTCCCCTCGGGTGAGGTGCGCACGAACAGCGAGCCGGCAATCGCAGCCTTCAGGCTGTCCGTGTTGCAGTACGCTGGCGCGTAAGCGCCTGAGGGTGGTCCCCAGTGCATACCAAAAGGCCGCCGCTCCGATTCATTCGGAACGGCGGCCTTTCGCTTATTCCAAGGGATCTACTTGATAACCCACGCAGAAGTGTCGGTGGGGAGCTGGCCTTCGGGGGTCAGCGGGCCGGACGCCAGCACCACGGAGCCATCGGGCAGCGCGACCGGGGCATTGCCGAAGTTGGTGATTGAGGTGAACACCCGCCCGCCAACCGCCGCGCGGGTGTACGCCACCACATCGTCGCCCATGTCCACCTGCTCGGCCGTGGTGTCGCGCGTGGCGGTCAGCGACTCCTGGCGAATCGCCAGTGCGGCGCGATACAGCGCGAGCATCGAGTCCGGGTCGGCTTGCTCCACGTCCACCGCGTAATCCTTGAACCACAGCGGTTGCGGCAGGTGCGGGTCGGCGGCCGGCGTCACGCCCTCAGCGCGCGTAGCCGGCGAGAAGCCGAAGGAAGCGCCCGTGCCGAACTGGCCGGCTGCGCACAGCGGCACATGGTTTTCGCCGGTACCGTCATCGGCCGGAGCCGGACGGCTGAAATCGGCCAAGGCCGGCTCATCGGCGGCGGTCCACGGCAGCGGCACGCGGCAGCCGTCGCGGCCCTTGTCCATCGTGTTGCGGGTGGTGTGGAAGGCGGTCGGATCCTCCAAGTGATCCCACGGAATATCGGCCACCTCAAACAGGCCCAGTTCCTCGCCCTGATAGATGTATGCGGCACCGGGCAGGCCGAGCTCCATCAGCGCGGCGGCACGGGCACGGCGGGTGCCGAGCTCGCGGTCTTCGGGATATGTGGTGCCGTTGCGCAGCAGCCAGTCGTGCGGCAGCTGGTGGTAGGGCGCGCCCTTGACCTGCGGCAGACCGTAGCGGGAGGGGCTGCGCGGCACGTCGTGATTGTTCATGACCCACGTGGTGGTGGAGCCGCCGGTTTCGGCCGCCGCCTTAAGACCCGCGGCGATGGCCTTGCGGAACTCGTCGGCATACCAGTTGGCTTGCGCGAAGTCGAAGTTGAAGGACTGGCCCAGCTCGTCCATCGAAGCGTACAGGTGCTGGTGCTCGGGCACCACCCACGCCTCGGCCACGGCAAAGCGCGGCGGGTCGTACTCGTTGAACACCTTGCGCCATTCGCGGTAGATATCGTGCACCTCGCGACGGTCGAACAGCGGGTGGCTGAAGTCATGATTCAGCACGCCGACCACGCTGTATTCGCGGCCGAGCTCTTCCAACGGCTTGGATTCGAGGTCCTTGGCCAGGCCGTTCGCCACGTCGATGCGGAAGCCGTCGGTGCCGTGGTCGGACCAGAAACGCAGGGTCTTCTTGAACTCCTCGTGGATGTCCGGATTCTTCCAGTTGACGTCCGGCTGCGCCTTATCGAACAGGTGCAGATACCACTGGCCGTCGGCCACGCGCGCCCAGGCCGGGCCGCCGAAGAAGGATTGCCAGTCGTTCGGGGGCAGTTCGCCATGCTCGCCGCGGCCGTCGCGGAAGATGTAGCGGTCGCGCGCCGGGGAGCCGGGCTCGGCGGCGAGGGCCTCCTGGAAGAACACGTGCTTGTCGGCGGTGTGATTGGGCACGATGTCCACGATTACCTTGATGCCGGCCTCATGCGCGGCCTTGGCCATGGCGTCGAAGTCGTCCATGGTGCCCAGTCGCGGGTCGACGTTGCGGTAGTCGATCACGTCGTAGCCGCCGTCCGCCAGATCGGAGGGGTAGAACGGGGAGAGCCAGATGGCGTCCACGCCGAGGCTCTTCAGGTAGTCCATTTTCTCGGTGACGCCGGCGATGTCGCCGATGCCGTCGCCGTTAACGTCCTTGAAGCTGCGCGGGTAGATCTGGTAGACGACGGCCTGCTTCCACCAGTCGTCATTGAGGTTATTTGCGGTCATGCCGATTCCCTCCTGTTCCGGGTGCGTTGTGGTTGGGTTGTTCCGGTCGCGCCCGAACTGCTGTGTGAAGGCCCAACCGTTGTATTAATGATGATAACGATATCATGTGAATCACGCATGCAAAAATCGATTTATCGGCGTTTTGCGGTGGTAACGTGGTCACGCCTGCGCGGGCGCTGCTGTCGCGGCAGGCGGCGCGGTGGTTTCGCGCAGTATTAGCGGAGTGTTCGGCCGTACGAATGCCGGTTCGATTGACTTGCCGGCAATGGCATCCAATACCATGTGCCCGGCAGTCGCGCCCATTGCGAACGGGTCCTGATGCAGCGTGGTCAGTCCCACGGCGGCGGACAGGGTGGAATCGTCGAAGCCGATGATGGAAATGTCCTGAGGTACCCGCCGCCCGTATTGACGCAGGCGATACAGCACGGGCGCGGCCATTTCATCATCCTCAAAACAGAAGGCGGTGATGCTGGGGAAGGCGTTCAGTACGGCGTTCAATGCCGCGTTGCTTTCGCCAAGACCGCGTTGAATGCTCAGGGGCGTTAGCTCGATCCCCGGATGGGCGGCAGCGGCATCAATGACGCCCTGCAAACGAGCCTCGGCACTGTAGCGCATATTGGTTTCGGTCGGTGCGCTGCCGACGAACGCGATATGCCGGTGGCCGAGTGCAATCAGGTGCTCGATAGCCGAACGTGTGGCGGCGTAATCATCAATGCTCACGCCTGCGTCGAACCCATCGGTGGAGGGGATGTTGATGCCGACAATCGGCACGTGCATATGCTTCAGTCGCTCCACTTCAGCCGGTTCGATGTCGAAGGAGCTGACAATCACCGCATCCGCATTGCGCCGCACGGGCAAATCCGCAAAGAAGTCGTGGCGCTCGGCGGCGTTGCGCATGGGGTAGGGCACAGTGTCGTAGCCGGAGGGGCGCAGCGCCGAGTCAAGACCGGCGAAGATGTTCGAATTGAACCAACTGGCGATGGTCTCGCTGGCAAGCAATGCGATACGGAACGATTGGCCGGATTTCAGGGCGGCGGCCGAGCGAGAGACTGAGTAGTCGAGCTTTTCGGCCGCGGCCATCACTCGGTCTCGAGTCTCGGGAAGCACCAGATCCGGCTTGGCGAAGGTTCGGGACACCGTGGATACGGAAACGCCGGCCTCGCGGGCCACTGCCTGAATGCTTGCCTTGGTCATATGCCGTCGCTCCTTCGCCGTCGCGAACAATCATTGTCATGACAACGATAACATGCCCATAACAAGTCGTCGTCTTCGGCTATCTCGATTACGAGGGGCTGATTTAGACCAATTTCCCATTGCCGGAATCGATCACCGCTTCTCTCGGCGCATCACGGCGGCTAGGGACTGCACGCGTGGCAGGTCGAAGACCTCGTCGGTATGTACCACGTGGCCTGAGCTGTCCGCCAGCGGCACGCGCCAGTTCGAATACTCTCTGGAAGTGCCCGGCTGATTCTGGGAACGGCATTCGCCCACGCCGTCCACCAACGCTGCCTGCAGCAGCAGCGACGGCGTATCGGTGAGCATGGCGTGCATCGCTTCCACGATTTCCTGCACATGGCCTTCCACATCATCCGCCACGGTCTGCGAGATATAGCCGTTCTCCACCAGACGGTTCATCATGGCCGTGCGTTCGGCCATCGCCGAGGCGGCGAACGCCTCCACCGGCTCGCTCAGGAGATGCAGCTCCTCGCGTAGCTTGACGTGTTCGAAGTTCAGGTAGCCGGCGGTGGGTGGCAGATCGTGCGTGGTCACCGAGGCCAATGCCTGCTTGCGGTAGTCCTCGGGTGCGCGGTACGGGTCGCCGGCGTTCGGCGAATCGTCCACGCGGTTGAACCATTCCACGTCAGTGCCGAGTACGCCGTGATCTGCCAGAATGCGGCGCACGTAATCCGGCACGGTGCCCAGATCCTCGCCAACCACCATGCCTCCGGCGCGCGTGGCTTCGATGGCCAGTACTCCCAGCATCGCTTCGTGGTTGTACGTTACGTATGCGCCGTTGAGGGCGCCGAGCCCCTGCGGAATCCACCACAGGCGGAACAGGCCCAGCACATGGTCGATGCGCACCGCGCCCGCGTGCTCGTACATCGAATGCACCATCTCGCGGTACACCTGGTAGCCGGTGGCCTCCAGATAGCGTGGGCTGAACGGCGGCTGGCCCCAATCCTGGCCCTGCTGGTTATAGAAGTCCGGCGGGCAGCCGACCGTGACGCCGCCGGAGGCGAAGCGTTCCGGATTGGCCCAGGCATCCGCGCCGAGCCCGTGCACGCCCACGGCCATGTCTTGCATCAGACCCAGTGTCATGCCGTGGTCCAGCGCCTCCTGCTGCGCGGCGTTCACCTGCTCGGCGGCAATCCACTGCAGCCAGCGGTTGAACTCGAACAGGTCGTGGTGCTCCTCGACGAGCTGGCGCACGGCCGGGTCGTCGATGGTCTTCTCGAAGAACCAACGGTTCTCGCCCCACGGCGCGCCCCATACCTCGAAGCACAGGCACCAGGTGGCGAAGGAATCGAGGTCTGGGCCGGCGGTGGTCTTGAAATGCTCGAATTCGAGCTCGCGCTTGTTGTTGCGGCCCGCGTCGAAGATCAGGCGCAGCGCCGGGCGTTTGGCCGCCCACGCCGCGTTGATGTCCATCGGGTTCGATTCGTCGTTGCGTGCGGCCACTGAATCATGCAGCGCATCCACCTGCGCTCGGATATCGGCCGGCAGCGTGCCGTATTCGGGGATGTCCTGCGGGCGGATGTACGTCACGTTGAGGAATCGGCGCGATTCCGGTAGATACGGCGATGGCTCAAGCGGCGGAATCGGCGCGCCGGCGTGAATCGGGTTGATGAGCATGAAGTCGGCTTTGGACTTGTCGGCCGCGTCCGCCAGCAGCAGCTTCAGATCGCCGTAATCGCCGATGCCCCACGATTCGCGGGACCGCACGGAATACATCTGCGTCATCCAGCCCCACCGCTGGTGCTCGGCGACCGCCTCCGGCACGGGAATGCGCGCGGGGGCGGCGATGATGGCCGCCTTGCCCTCGCGCCCGTCCACCGTGACGGTCAGTGTGTGGTAGCCCATCGGCAGATCGGGGGCGATGGTCAAGTCCGGCTTGCCGGAATTGAGGTTCGGCAGCAGGGCAAAGTGGCCAAACGCGGTGCCGTCCTCCAGCTCGATGGAGGCGGTGATGTCCGCGTCCGACGGGCAATTCAGGGTCAGGCTTGTCGGCTTGCCGGTGGTGGCCACGATGGTGGGTGGTAGCAAACGTTTGCTGTTTTCGGCCTCAAGTTCGGTCATGGAACGTTTTATGGCCTCGTCGCTGGAGGCGTCCACATCGAGGGCCTTGAGCACGGCGACCAAGGCCTCGTCGCTGATTTCGGTGTAGGTGCCGAGCTGGTCGATGAACGAGGTGGAAAGCCCGCATGCTTTGGCCAGCTTGACCAGCGGACGGGCGAGTCGTTCCGTGCTTTCCGCGCGCTGCGGGGCACCGGAAGCGGCGTCGTTGGTGGTGTCTGCGATGGTGCCGGTGCTGGTCGCTGCGTCGTTGCTGTACGCGTCGGTCATGATGACTCCTTGCTTGCAAATTGGGTACTGCTAGTCGTTTGCATTGCTGTTCGAGGGCCGCTCTGCGTTGAGGTTCCGGCAACCTGACAGACCAATGTTCGAGCTGTTCTGCCTCTACCGTAACTCATATTGACAACGATTGCAATACATTCGGTGAGTTGGACGAGGCTAGAGGTGTTGGTGTTTGTCGTGATGGCCCGTTGACTATCCCCAGTCGACTTTGCCGACAGCCTCGCCGGCGGAGGTGAGGTCGAACGGGTTTAACCAAACACGACGAACGATTGCGGGGAGAGCGTCAGCTGCCCGCCGCTCACGGCCGGTTCACCAAGACTGAGCAGCACGTCGGCGTCGGAAGAGAGCTCGTCCGGCAGGTATTCCGTGAGGAATGAGGCGATTGAGGCACCTGAATCGGCGTTGAAATAACTGGAATCGCCTTCGTGCTCCATAGGCGTGTCGGTATTGCGCAGCAACAGGTTGTAGCCGTTCGGGTGGCCGTCCCGGCGCCAGTCGAGGTAGAGGTCCATGTCGAAGCCGGCCTGCATCGATTCGTTCGGATGGCCTGGACGCCATCGGCGGACCGACCTGGGTGGATTCCGATAAGGCGGCCGTATGGGTGACCAACTGGGACACCGAGCGCAACGGCTCCTCGCTCACCACCCGTGACGGCACCAGCTACCTGCTCGCCAACGCCTTCATGCTCGCCTACGATTACGGCCAGCCGCACATCTTCTCCGGCTACTACTACGCCGGCGTCGACGACGGCGCTCCCGGCGCCACCCGCACCTCCGTGCCGGACATGACCTGTCCGACCGACGGCATCGAAACCGCCGGCACCTGGCACTGCGCGCAACGCTGGACCGCCATCCGCGGCATGATCGGCTTCCGCAACGCCGTGGCCGGCACCTTCACCGCCACCGTGGCCAAGGGCTCGGCCGTCGCCCTATACGCCGGCGCGACGCCCGCAAACTGGGCCGGCACCCGGAAATACGATCCGTCCGATCCCGCCTGGTTCACCGGCGAAACACCGCATAAGGGCGATGACACCGCCGCCAAGTCCGCCGATTCCGCAGCGTCCGCCAAGTCAGGCGACGCCAAGTCCGGAAAGGCAACGTCCGATGCCATCCGCCGCGCCGCAACGCTCGCCGCCATCCTCCTGCCCGTCATCGTCGGCGTCACGTTCATGGCGATAGCTCGCAGGAACGGCAAAGCCCAGTCCGACAACAGCGGCCCGAATAACGACTGATTCGGCCCCGCTCAGCCGCGCACCCGCGGCGCGGCGGTGGAGTCGCGTACCAGCAGTTGCACGGGGAAGATCTCGTGCGGCTGGTCCAGGGTGCGCCCCTCGATAAGGTCCAGGGCCTTGCGCGCGGCGGCGACGGCCATGTCGTACGGCTTCTGGCGCACGGTGGTCAGCCCCACCTCGCCCGAGAACGTGCTGTTGTCGAATCCGGTGACGGACAGGTCGGTCGGAATCGCCATGCCGCATTGGCGCAGGCGGAAGAACAGCGGAATCGCCAGCGAATCCTGATGGAAGCACAGGGCAGTCGGGGCGTCGTCGCGCGCGAGCAGCGCGGTGAGGGCGGCGTCGACCGGATCGTCGCCGGCCTGCATGTCCATCGTCTGGCCGGTCACGCCGTCCAGTTCGCTGCACGCCTCCAGGAATCCGGTGACGCGGTTGTGCGAGCTGAAGCCCATCGTGGCATCGAACGTCTCGTACAAATACAACAGGTTGCGGTGGCCGAGCGTGGTCAGATGGCGCACGATCAGCCGGATGCCGGCCTTGTCGTCGATGCCCACGGAGGCGGTGAACCCCTGCGAGGCCGTGTTGATGCCGATGAGCGGGATCCGCGTGGTGTTGAGTCGCCTGATTTCGGCCGGGGTGATGGCGAACGACGAGACGATGACCGCGTCCGCGTTGCCGCGCACCGGCAGTTCGTCGAAGAACTCCTCGCGCGCGCCCGCGTCGCCGATCGGTTGGATGACCAGATCGTAGCCGGCCGATCGCAGCACTTCGTTGAGGCCTTCGATGATGCGCGAGGTGAACCAGTCGAGCTTGCTGCTGCCCACCAGCAGCGCCACGCGGTGGGAGCGGCCCGATTTGAGGATGCCGGCCATGCGGGATACCGAGAAGTCGAGTTGTTGGGCGGCCTCCATCACCTTGGCGCGCGTTTTGGCGGAGACCATGTCAGGGCGGGAGAACGCGCGGGAGACCGTGGCGGTGGAGACGCCTGCTTGCCTGGCGACGTCCTCGATGCTGGCTTTCATGGCCCCTCCCGGTTTTTCAAAGTTGACGGTGTGACAAACTTCTCTTCATTGTAAATCATTGCAGTACGTTTTACGACAGTCATAGTGCAATGGGTTGCGATATTGCGACACGCCGAAAATATAGACCAATATGGTCTCAATAGCTTTGGAATGTAACAGGTTGCAAATGTAACGGTTTGCATGGCTGAGAAAGCCGGGTTGCCGAACTAGTTCGACACCCGTATGCTGAACCGTGTTCACTTAGAGCTTGCGAGGAAGTAAGGGAGATAATGAAGATCAAGAAATCTCTCGCCGCGCTGACTGCAACCGTGAGCATTATGGCACTTGCAACCGGTTGCAGTTCGAGCGGTTCGTCAGGCGTCGTCGACACCCAGGCCGACAAGGGCCTGGCCGTCATGGGCGACACCATCACCTACGACCCCAACCACTTGGTCAACGACGGCCAGCCCATCGAACTGGGCTACTGGTCCTGGGGCGACGAAAGCACTGACCCGGTGATCTCCATGCTCCACGAGTACGAGAAGATCCACCCGAACGTCACCTTCAAGATCTCGCAGGTGGCTTGGAGCGACTACTGGGTCAAGACCCCGCTCTCGCTCAAGGGCAACAAGAACGCCCCCGTGCTGTTCAACGTCCACAACTCCGAGGATGCCCTGCTCCGCCCGCACGCCGTCCGCCTCGACGGCGCCAGCGACTGGCGCATCTTCCACCAGGTGGTGCTGCCGATGAGCCGCAATTCCATCGCCGCGCTCGCCATCTTCACCTTCCTGTGGAACTGGGAGGACTACCTCTGGCCGTTCCTCATGATCACCGATGACGACAAGCAGCTGTTGTCGGTGGGCCTCAAGATGTTCTCCGGCCAGTACGGCACCGATTACGGCGGACTGTTCGCCGCCACCTCCGTGACCATCATCCCGGTGGTCATCGTCTACCTGGTGTTCCAGAAGCAGTTCATCGCCGGCATCGCCACCGGCTCTGGCAAGTAAACCCGGCCGGTTTCGGCCGAATCCGAACCGCGCCGCAGTCTCCCACCAGTCCCGGGGAGCCGCGGCCGCATCACTCGTATCATCGTGAATAACCGTACAGAAGGGGTAACCATGGCACAGTCACCACAACTCAAGCAGTCGTCTCCGACCTCGCCCGATCCGCAGGACTTCCGCCTCGACGCCACGCCGGCCATGCGCGCCGACAATGTGGTGTCCGGCGAGCACTGGCGCATCGGACTCATCACCGATTCGCTCGTGCGATTCGAATGGTCCGATTCCGGCGTATTCGAGAACCGCCCGACCCAGACCGTCCTGAACCGCGATTTCGGTAGCCCAGTCGAACGCCGCGTCACCGAGCGTGACGGCCGCGTCATCATCGACACCGCGGCCCTGACCATCGTCTACGACCAGCAGCCGTTCAGCAAGGAAGGCCTGAGCGTGGTCGTCAAAGGCGTGGCCGACACCCAGTTCAACACCTGGCATTACGGCGACGCCCAGCGCGGCAACCTCAAAGGCACCGCCCGCACGCTGGACGAGGCGGACGGCGCCATCGAGCTTGACAACGGCGTGATCTCGCGCGACGGCTGGGCCGTCATCGACGATTCCGCCGCCAACATCATCATCGAAACCGACACGGTGAACGGCAAGGCGAACCCGTTCGGCACCTGGGTATCCCCGCGCGCCACCGCCGAAACGGACTTGTACTTCTTCGGCTATGGCCACCGCTACATCGAGGCCGTACGCGACTTCTATCGCCTGACCGGCCCCACGCCGCTCCTGCCGCGCTTCGCCATGGGCAACTGGTGGAGCCGCTACTACCGGTACACGCAGGACGGCTATCTGGCCCTGATGGACCGCTTCAAGCGCGAGGGCATCCCGTTCACCACCTCCGTGATCGACATGGACTGGCATCGCGTGGACGACGTGGACCCGAAGTACGGTTCCGGCTGGACCGGCTACTCGTGGAACCGCGAACTGTTCCCCGACCCGCCGGCCTTCCTCGCCGACCTGCACCGGCGCGGCCTGCGCACCACACTGAACGTCCACCCGCGCGACGGCGTGCGCGCGTTCGAGGACGCCTACCCCGAAGTCGCCAAGCGCGTCGGCATCGACCCGGCCACCGAGGAGAACGTGGAATTCGACCTCACCAACCCGGACTTCGTGGACGCCTATTTCGACATGCACCACCGCATGGAGGCCGAAGGCGTCGACTTCTGGTGGCTGGACTGGCAGCAGGGCGGCGTGACCCGCGAGAAAGGTCTCGACCCGCTGTGGATGCTCAACCACATGCACTACCTCGACTCAGGGCGCGGCGGCAACTGGCCGCTCACCTTCTCCCGGTACGCCGGCCCCGGCTCCCACCGCTACCCGGTCGGCTTCTCCGGAGACACGATCGTGACCTGGGAATCGCTCGCCTTCCAGCCGCAGTTCACCGCCACCGCTTCCAACATCGGGTATGGCTGGTGGAGCCACGACATCGGCGGCCACATGTTCGGCTACCGCAACGAAGAGCTGGAGGCCCGCTGGTACCAGCTCGGCGCGTTCAGCCCGATCAACCGACTGCATTCGTCCAACTCGCCGTTCTCCGGCAAGGAGCCGTGGAACTTCAACCGTGACGTGAGCGCCGCGATGGTGGACGCGCTGCGTCTGCGCCACGCGATGATGCCGTACTTGTACACCATGAACTACCGTGCCGCCGAAGCCGGCCGTCCGCTGGTCGAGCCGATGTACTGGCAGAACCCGGATACGCCGGACGCCTACGAGGTGCCGGACGAGTTCCGCTTCGGCACCGAGCTCGTGGTCGCGCCGATCGTCTCCCCGGACGATGCCGCCGCCTGCCGCGGCCGCGCCGACGCCTGGCTGCCGCAGGGGGAGTGGTTCGACTTCTTCGACGGCCGCCGATACGTCTCATCCGACGCCGCCGGCCGCCGACTGGAGGTCTGGCGCTCGCTCGACCGCACGCCGGTGTTCGCCAAGGCCGGCGCGATCGTGCCGTTGCAGGACGTCGCGGAATCCGGCGAAGCGGTCAACTCTATCGCCAACCCGCAGGCCCTGCGCGTGCTGGTGTTCCCTGGTGCCGACGGCTCGTTCGTCATGCGCGAGGATCGCGGCACGTGGGGCGCCACCAGCGCCGACACCGCGATAGCGTTCACGTGGGGCGGGGCCGATGCGTCGCCCAGCGCCTTCACCGTCGCGCCGGTTACCGGCGATACGTCCGCCGTACCCGAGTCGCGCGACTGGACGGTCGTGTTCCGCGGCGTCGCGCCGGTCGATGCGGCCAGCGGCGTGCGTGCATGGTCCGGCGAGGCTCCGGTCGAGGCAACGGTGGCGTACGACGAGGCGACCATGAGCCTGACCGTGTCCGTCACCGGCATCAGCTCGGCTGCCAGTCTGCGCATCGAGATTCCCGGCGGTCTGCGCATCGCCGACAATCCGGTCGAATCGGACGCGATGGACCTACTGCTGCACGCCCAGATGCTCTACCGCACCAAGGAGCTCGCGCTGCAGGCGGTCCACAAGCTCGGCATCGGCGCGATCGGCGCCCTGCGCACCATGAACCGTGGTCCGCGCTACGCCAACGATTTCTGGATCACCGACATGCCCGATGCGGTGGCCGGCGCGCTCGAAGAAATTCTGCTGCGCAGCTGAGCCCGGTTGCAGTTTTCTGCAACATCCGGGTGCGCCCCGGTATGCGGCGATAAGTTCGGCATGGTTGCCGAAGGGCGTGGCATACCGGGTGCAGTGCGTGGGATGGCCTTCGCGATTGCACTCATCGTGCGGTCAGTGGAAAGGAACTTTTCATGCACAAGGTGAAACAGCACAAGGGCGTCGCGGTGGCCGCCGCAGTCTGCGCGGTCGCGATGGCGGCCTCGCTCGCGACCCACGCCGGCGCGGCCGGGGACCGGCGTTATTGACTGGCTGGCGTTATCGAGTGATTGGCGGTATCAATTAGCCGGCGTTATTGATGAGCCGGTGTTGTCGATTAGCCAGCGTTATCGACCGGCACTGAAGCATGCAGTACCCACTGCCCGCGTTTCTCCCGCACATCCCAATCCCCGTGCGCATGCAGCACACGCTCCCGATAGTACGCAAGCCCGGAATGCCGCCCCTCAAGCGTCGTGCCACCTTGACGTGGGCGGTCCGTCACATCAATGGTGACGTGGTCCTGAGCGGCGGAAACCAGCACCACGTAACGCTGCGTCGGATCGGCATACCTGGCGATATTGCCGAACAATTCCCGCAGAAAATCGGCGACAAACACTGTGTCTGAGTTATTCAGCGCATCGATGCCCCCAGCGACAATAACGTCGCCGACACACCCCATGCGCCGCAATCGCGCGCCGCCGCTGGCAAGTCTGATGGCAAGGCTGATGGCGCGCCCCAGTCACCCCTTGCAGTTTTCTGTATAAGTGGATTTTGGCTCCAAACGCACCACTCCGTCATCGCCGTCAGTCACTCCCACAAAAAACTTGAGCCAAACATACTCAACTTTTTGTGTTGAAATTGGGAATAGAACTTGCCAAATGGAAGTTGAGTGATGTAGGCTCAAGTTTGGAAGGTCCAAGAGACGACCAATCGGAACTTGGGCAAAGAACGTAAGAACAAACGAGTAATTAAGGAGCACACATTATGGCACGTGCAGTTGGTATCGATCTGGGAACCACGAATTCCTGCATCGCAACTCTTGAAGGTGGCGAGCCCACCGTTATCGTCAACGCTGAAGGCGCGCGCACCACGCCGTCTGTGGTGGCCTTCTCCAAGTCCGGCGAGATCCTCGTCGGCGAAGTGGCCAAGCGTCAGGCCGTGACCAACGTTGACCGCACTATTTCTTCCGTCAAGCGCCACATGGGCTCCGACTGGACCGTCGACATCGACGGCAAGAAGTGGACCCCGCAGGAGATTTCCGCGCAGATCCTGATGAAGCTGAAGAGGGATGCTGAGGCCTACCTCGGCGAGCCCGTCACCGACGCCGTCATCACCTGCCCGGCATACTTCAACGATGCCCAGCGTCAGGCCACCAAGGACGCCGGCAAGATCGCCGGCCTGAACGTCCTGCGTATCATCAACGAGCCGACCGCAGCCGCTCTGGCCTACGGCCTTGAGAAGGGCAAGGAAGACGAGCGCATCCTGGTCTTCGACCTCGGCGGCGGCACCTTCGATGTCTCCCTGCTGGAGATTGGCAAGGATGACGACGGCTTCTCCACCATTCAGGTTCAGGCCACCAACGGCGACAACCACCTCGGTGGTGACGACTGGGATCAGAAGATCATCGATTGGCTGGTTTCCGAAGTCAAGAACAAGTACGGCGTCGACCTGTCCAAGGACAAGATCGCGCTGCAGCGTCTGAAGGAAGCCGCTGAGCAGGCGAAGAAGGAGCTCTCCTCCTCCACCTCCACCAGCATCTCCATGCAGTACCTGGCCATGACCCCTGACGGCACCCCGGTGCACCTGGATGAGACTCTGACCCGTGCGCACTTCGAGGAAATGACCTCCGACCTGCTGGGTCGCTGCCGCACGCCGTTCAACAACGTGCTGCACGACGCCGGCATCTCCGTGAGCGACATCGACCACGTGGTGCTCGTCGGTGGTTCCACTCGTATGCCCGCCGTCAAGGAACTCGTCAAGGAGCTCACCGGTGGTAAGGAAGCGAACCAGTCCGTGAACCCGGATGAGGTTGTGGCTGTCGGTGCCGCCGTGCAGTCCGGCGTCATCAAGGGCGACCGTAAGGACGTCCTGCTTATCGACGTGACCCCGCTGTCCCTCGGTATCGAGACCAAGGGTGGCATCATGACCAAGCTCATCGATCGCAACACCGCCATCCCGACCAAGCGCTCCGAGGTCTTCTCCACCGCTGAAGACAACCAGCCGTCCGTGCTGATTCAGGTCTACCAGGGTGAGCGTGAGTTCGCTCGCGACAACAAGCCGCTGGGCACCTTCGAGCTGACCGGCATCGCTCCGGCTCCGCGTGGCGTCCCGCAGATCGAGGTCACCTTCGACATCGACGCCAACGGCATCGTGCACGTGTCCGCTAAGGACAAGGGCACCGGCAAGGAGCAGTCCATGACCATCACCGGTGGTTCCGGCCTGCCGAAGGACGAGATCGACCGCATGGTCAAGGAAGCCGAAGCTCATGAGGCTGAGGACAAGAAGCGCAAGGAAGACGCCGAGACCCGCAACCAGGCCGAGGCCTTCGCCTACTCCACCGAGAAGCTCGTCAACGACAACAAGGACAAGCTCTCCGACGACATCGTCAAGGAAGTCACCGACAAGGTCAACGCTCTGAAGGAAGCCCTGAAGGGTGACGACACCGAGAAGGTCAAGACCGCTCAGACCGAGCTGATGACCGCCGCCCAGAAGATCGGCCAGGTCCTCTACGCCCAGCAGGGTGCCGAGGGTGCTGCCGCTGGTGCTGACGGTGCCGGCGCTTCCGCTGGCTCCGCCTCCGGTTCCGACGACGACACCGTCGAGGCCGAGGTCGTGGACGACGATGACGACAAGGACAACAAGTGATGTCCGAGTTCAACAAGGACGACTACCTGAACGACCTGCCGGATCCCTCAGATGCTGAGGCTGCCGCTCAGGCCTCTTCAGGGGCTGACGCCTCCGCCGAGTCCGGCTCTGCGCAGGATTCGGCTGCCCAGGCTCCTTCCAATGAAGGAGCCGACGCGGCTCCTGCCGCAGCTGAGGGAGAGAAGACTGGCGAAGGCCAGTCCGATTCCGCAGACACCCTCACCCCGCTCGGCAAGGCCAAGAAGGAAGCCGCAGACTACCTCGAAGCCCTGCAACGCGAACGTGCGGAGTTCATCAACTACCGCAATCGCACGCAGAAGGAGCAGGAGCGCTTCCGCCAGCACGGCATCATCGACGTGCTGACCGCGCTGCTGCCCGCCCTCGACGATATCGACCGCATTCGCGAACACAGCGAGATGGACGACTCGTTCAAGGCCGTCGCCACCAAGATTGACAAGGCCTTCGAGAAGTTCGGTGTCGAGAAGTTCGGCGAAAAGGGCGAGGACTTCGACCCCACCAAGCATGACGCGATCCTGCACAAGCCGGACGCGGATGCCGAAAAGGAAACGGTTGACACCGTGGTCGAGGCCGGCTACCGCATCGGCGATCGCGTAATCCGCGCCGCCCGAGTAGTAGTAGCCTCCCCGCAAAACTGACATCCAGCTCGCTGCAATGAGTTGATATTTACCTTGGCTCCCCTCTCTGAGGGGAGCCAATCATAAAGACTTTTCTAGAAAGGAGACATGAATGGCTGAAAACGAATGGCTCAGCAAAGACTTCTACAAAGTCCTTGGTGTCTCCAAGGACGCTTCGGACGACGACATCAAGAAGGCGTACCGCAAGCTCGCCCGCAAATACCATCCTGACGTCAACAAGACCAAGGAAGCCGAGGAGAAGTTCAAGGACATCTCCGAAGCCTATGACGTGCTGAGCAAGAAGGAAGATCGCCAGAAGTACGACGCGATTCGTCAGTTCGGCATGGGCGGTGCCCGCTTCGCCGGCGGTTCCGGCGGCTTCGATGCTTCCGGTTTCTCCGACATCTTTGGTTCCATGTTCGGCCAGGGTGCCGGCGGCAATGGCTCGCGCATCCGCTTCTCCACTTCGGGCGGCGGCCCCAACAACATCAACGACATCTTCTCGATGTTCGGCGGTGCTGCAGGTCAGGGCGGCCAGCCGTATGGCGGCTACGGCCAATCGCCGTACGGCAATGCCGGCGGCTATGGCTATGAGGAGGCCCCGCGCCCCGAAAACGGCGAGGACCGCAACTCCAAGATCAGCCTGACCCTGCGTCAGGCGGTCAAGGGCGCTACCGTGTCCCTGTCCGTGGACGGCAAGAAGTTCAAGGCCCACGTGCCTGCGGGCGTCAAGGACGGACAGAAAATCAAGCTGGCCGGCAAGGGCAAGCTAGGCATCAACGGCGGCAAGGCCGGTGACCTGTACCTGCACGTCACCGTCAAGCCCGATGCCACATTCTCGATGCGCGGCCATGATATCGTCATGGACCTGCCCGTCACCGTGGGCCAGGCCGTGGCCGGTGGCAAGGTCGAGGCCAAGGATATCGACGGCAATCCCGTTACCTTCAAGGTGCCGGCAGGCTCCAGCTCCGGCGCGGAAGTCAAGCTCACGGGACTTGGCGTCCAGCGCAGCAACCAGCCGGGCGATCTGATCGGCCGTGTGCAGATCATGGTCCCCGCCAAGCCGGGTCTGGCCGTCAAGCACGCCGCCAAAGAATTCGACGAAAAAGCCGGCGACTATCTCAGCCTGTAATCAGGAGGTGAACAATGGCGCGGTTAGCCAACCAGATGAAGCAGTTATACGCGATGTGCGCAACCGCGCTCGTGATGGGCAGGGCCGATCTCGACGGAGCCGATGACGTCGGCTTCGACATCGAACTGCCCATCTTCACCGTCGGCCAGACCGCCGAGTTGGCCAACATTCACCCCCAGACTCTCCGTCAGTACGACCGCCTCGGTTTGGTTCGTCCGCAGCGCACCGATGGCGGCGCACGCCGCTACTGCCTGCGCGACATTGCCCGCCTGACCCGAGCTCAGCGCCTGAGCCAGGATGAGGGCATCAACCTTTCCGGTATCGCGCGCATTTTGGTCCTCGAAGAAGAGAATCGCCAACTGCGCCGCGAAGTCAAACGCATGCAAACCGGCGACCAGGAGAGCGTTTTCGCCGCAGGCCGTGACGGCAATATCGTGGAGATACAACGCTCCAACCGCGCCCGCCTCTGGCGCAACGCCATCCGCCGCGAAACCCGCGAACTGCCCGGCCGCGATACTGCCGCCGATATCGCTGCCGGCGCCACCGGCGACTCCAACTACACTCCCGCCGACTCCAAGTCCATGGTCCTGTGGGGTTGGTGAGTCTGGCCGCATTGCTTCGATTCCTTCTCCATTCGTAAAACTGTTTGTTATCTCACATCGGGCAGCTGCCGAAAAGCACGAATCTTCTTGACGGAGATGTCAAGGTTTGTTACGGTGACGTGCGAAAACCGATTCGTAAGGGGTGCTTTAGGCTGAGACGGTATGTGCCGAACCCTTCGAACCTGTGAGCTAACACTCGCGTAGGGAATGCGACGGTTGAACTCCTCTGTTCGGCTCGGCATCCCATATGCGCGTTGAGAGAGAGGAAGCGTATGTCAATACGCAAGGAGCTGACCGCCCAGAACGTACTGCTGGGTTTCCAGCATGTGCTTGTTTCCAACGTCTGGCTTGATCCGGTGTTTGTGGCCGGAGCAATCGGCTTACCTATTGCCCTGTCGTCGAACATGATTAACGCCATCTTCATCGTCTCTGGTCTGGTTACTTTGGTTCAGGCCACTCGGCTGGTTCGCCTGCCGGTGGTGCAGGGGCCGTCAGCCGCGTTTGACGCGTTGATGATCGCGGCAGGTACGGCCGGCATGCTGGGGGCGGCGAGTTCGTCCATTCTCATCGCTTCGCTTGTGTTCCTGTTGCTGTGCCTGACCGGTGTGATAGAGCGGATGCGGTTCCTGTTCTCTCCGATGATTTCGGGCGTGGTCATCTTTATGGTCGGTGTCTCGCTGTCTGGATTCACGCTGAGCGAGTTTCTAGGCGGGGCTCCCGGCGACAAGACGTTCGCCGATCCGCACATCCTGACCGTGTCGATTCTGACCACGGCGATTGTGCTTGTCCTGTCGTTGCTCGGCAAGGGCCTGCTCAAGTCGTTCTCATTCCTCATCGCGCTCGTCGTCGGCACCGTGGTCGCCGCAGCGTTTGGCATGGTGGACTTCTCTCCTGTGGCATCCAAGGGATGGTTGGGCCTGCCGACCTTCCTGCCCTACGGTCCGTTCACATTTGACTGGAAGATCTTCATCCCGTTCTTCATTGCCTACATGGTTGCCGTCATGGAAGCTCTCGGCGTCTATCAGGCGGCTTCTGAGATTCAGGGCACGTCCCTCGAACGCAAGCAGGTGCGCTACGGTCTTGCCGGCGAGGCGGCCGGTTCAGCCATTTCCTCGCTGATTGGTGGATTCACCACCACCGCCTACCCGCAAAATGTCGGCCTGCTCAACCTGACCGGCGAAGGCAAGTTGCGCACGCGCACGCCTGTGATCATCGCCGCTGTGCTGTTGCTGATTCTGGGCTTCGTGCCAAAGGCGGGCGCGTTGCTGTCCGTCATTCCCTCGGCAGTCGTCGGAGGCATTTTCCTGCCGGCTGCGGCCAGCCTAATCGTGACCGGCCTGCGCGCCCTGCGCAAGGTCGCTGATGACGAGCGCCGTCAAACGGTCATCGGCATGTCTCTGTTGCTCGGCATCGCCCTGCCCAAGGCGCTCTCCGGCCTGACCGGCGGCGCAAGCGTGTTCTTTGGCAACAACATCATGGTCGGTGTATTCAGCGCCATCATTCTCAATGCGCTTTTCGTCGCTCTTCCGGATTTGGTGGCGAAGCATCGTGCGCCGGCGTCCGTGGATGTTCCAGCAGCCGATCCGGCGGATGGGACTGGCGCTGCGGCGTACGATGAACGATAATGCTGGTTGATATTGGATATTGACAGGAGCGATGCAATGACTGATGTGATGGATGACGCGCGTCGTATCAAGCGCGGGATTCTGGATTTTATCCATACCTATGGCTGTGAGCAGGCCCCGGAAGAGGCGTTTGGTGCGTTGGCGCGCGACGTGTTCATCTATCAGTACACGTATGATCTGCCGTACCGTCGTTACTGCGCGGCTAAACGCGTCACCCCCGCAACGCTCAAGGATTGGCGGGAGATTCCGCCGATGCCGGTGGACGGGTTCAAGCACCTTGACCTTTCGACCATACCGACCGAGCAGTGCGAAGCCGTATTCATGACGAGCGGAACCACGCATGGCGGCAAGATGCGTGGGCGCAACTTCCATCCCGATCTTGAGGTGTGGGATGAATCAATGATTGTGCCGTTCCGTCATTTCATCATGCCGGATCGAGAGCGTATCCGCATCGCCGTGATTTCGCCGGCATGGGACATGAACCAGAACTCCTCCCTGTCGCGCTACCTTACCAAGGCCGTGGAGTGCTGCGGCAGCGAAGGCAGCGGTGTGTTCTTCGACGAGCATGGACTCAAGTTCGATGAAATCATCGCCTTCCTTAACCGTGCGGTGTCTGACGGTGAACCGGTGATGCTGATGGGTGTCTCGTCGTCCTATCTGTATCTGTTCGATTACCTGCATGAGCATGATCTGACGTTCGCGCTGGCCCCCGATAGCCGGTTGTTCGACACTGGCGGCTTCAAGAGCACTAAGCGCGACATCACCGAAGACCAGATGCTTGATGAGCTGGAACAGACACTGGGGGTGCCGCGCCACCACTGCGTCAACATGTATGGCATGACCGAGTTGAGCTCGCAGATCTATGACCAAAATATTCTGTCGTGGTATACGGATGGCACCAGCAACTATCTCAAGGCGAACCCCGCCTGGGTGCGCACGGTCTTCCTCGATCCGGAAACGCTGACTCCCGTCAAGGATGGTGAGACCGGTGTGATAGCCCATTACGACCTTGCCAATTGGAATTCATGCATCGGTATTCTGACCGAGGACCTCGGCCATCGGACCCCGGACGGATTCCTGCTGCAGGGCAGGGCGAAGGGAGCCGAGGCTCGTGGGTGCTCAATCGCGGTAGACGAGGTCATCAGTGCCAACCGTTGATGAATCCGTGAGTCAGGCCATTGATGTCTTCCACCTGCCCTCGGGAGTGGATGTTTCGGATTACGAAATCTATGAGGTCGCCACATCGGATGGGGTGAAGCGTTTGCGCTATCCGCGACTGGATGGCTCAAAGGTGACTTCCCTTGCCAAGCAGCTTGTCGATGTTCGCAACCGCACGCTTGCCGCGATGAGTGTCAACGATATTCTCGACATCGTGGCCGACGCGGCCCAACTATGGGCCGATCCGGATTTTGAGCTGCGGCGTCAGGCTGAACTGCTGATTCCCGCAATCACCGGATATGAGCCTGACATGGTGCGGATTGAGCTCAAACGGTATATGCGCCAGTTCAGGCGTCGTGAACTGCTCCGGTTCCTTGACTCCGAAATCGGTCAGCCGTCTATGCTCGACGAATTCCGGCCGAACAAGGCGGGGGGATACTCTAAATATGTGGGCCCAGCGCTCACCTATCAGGTGTTCTCCAGCAATGTGCCGGGGATTCCCGTGTGGAGCATGGCGATGACCCTGCTGGTCAAAGGCGCGATTCTTGGCAAATCTTCATTTTCCGAGCCGGTGATGCCTGCGTTCTTTGCTCGCAGCATTGCGATGGTCAATTCCGACCTCGCTGATGCCATTGCGGTGGTTCCATGGAAGGGCGGCTCGCAGCAGCTCGAGGATTCAGCCATCGATGCGGCCGATGCCGTGATTGTTTACGGTTCTTCGCAGACTACCAAATTGATTGCGGGCAAAGTCGCCGGGTCCAAGCCCTGTCTAGGTTACGGAGCAAAAGTCGGGTTGGCGTTCATTGGCCGAGAGGCTTTGCGTCCTGATACCTATGCCGATACCGTGCATCGTGTGGCTGTTGACATCGCCACATATGACCAGCAAAGCTGCCTGGCTCCGCAGACCGTGTTCGTGGAGACTGATGGAGCCCTCACCCCTCGTGAAGTGGCTCAGCTGCTCGGTGGCGAGCTTGAGAATCAGCAGCGCAAATATCCGCGCTCCGTATTGAGTGACGCCGAGAACGTGGCCATTCAGCGGGCGCGCACCGACGCTGAGATGAGAGCCTTGATGGGCGGGAAGGCCGCGGTGTTCGCCAGTGGCCATAGCACGGCATGGTCGGTGCTGTATCGAGAACTTGACGGTAGCGGTGCCGACGAGGATGTTGCTTCGCTGATGTCGCCGTTGAACCGCACCGTCAACGTGGTGGCGGTGCCAGATTTGTTGGACGCTGCCAGAAGACTGACTTCCTGCCGTGGCTGGCTGCAGAGCTGCGGTGTCGCTGTGGATTCAACCAGACTGTTTGGTCTTGCAGATACATTGGCCGAGGTCGGTGTGAATCGCATCTGTCCGCTCGGTGAGATGGATCGGGCGAAATCCGGCTGGCATCATGATGGGGGCTTCAACCTCATCGATCTGTTGCGCGCGGTGGATGTCGAACGCGGCAGCGACGCGTACAGCGATTCGTTCGATATGGATATGGAATAGGCCTGTGCTGTTGCGGGCAGCAGAGGCTGGTAGCAGGGCGAAAGGCAAGGGTAATGACAGAGCAAAGCGATATGGCACGGCGTCCAATGGTGAATCTGGATGGCAGAACAGCGATCATCACCGGTTCCGGCAAGGGCATAGGAGCGGCTGTGGCGAAATGCCTGGCATCGCACGGAGCCGCTGTCGTCATCAATTACGTACATGACGCCGCCAGCGCGCAGCGCACCGTTGAAGACATCCACTCGCTGGGAGGCTTGGCTATAGCTGTACAGGCGGATGTTTGCGATGAATCGCAATCTTCCAAGCTAGTGGGTACCGCTGTCGACTCATTCGGCGGCGTGGACATCTTAGTGAATAATGCTTTCGGACGCTTCTCCTTTGACCCGCGTCGCCGTTCCACTTTTGCTGGAGGCGATTGGGATGAGTTTAGCGCACAGATCGAGGGATGCCTGCATGGTGCATATCTGATGTGCTCACATGTGGTGCCGCTGATGCGAGCCCAGACCTCCGGGCGTATCATCAACATCTCCAGCAATCTGGTCGATTCGCCCATCGTGCCCTACCATTCGTATATCACTGCCAAAGGCGGCTTGGTCGGCATGACCCGCTCTCTGGCCCAGGAGCTGGGCGGCTTCGGCATTACCGTTAATGCCATTGCCGCAGGTTTGACGGCCGGAACCGCATCCAGCGCAGCCACCACCGAGGATGTTCGTGAACGAATCATTGCCATGACGCCTCTTGGCCGCCTTGCCCGTCCCGATGACATCGCCGGAGGGGTCGCGTTGTTGGCGTCCGACATGGCCGGCTTCATTACCGGACAATGTCTGCACGTCGATGGTGGGCTGACCATGCGCTGAGGCGCAGGGGCGGTGTGCTGACGCGCTATGGTTGTCGCATCCGATTGGTGCAATGGAATGCAGCAAGAGTAAAGGCGCCAATTGGCGTGCGGGCATGTGGACGGAGGTAACTATGCTGCTCAAAGCCGTGTTCTGGGATTTGGACGGTACTCTCATCGATTCTGAGCCGCTCTGGCATGACGGTGAGATTGAGATCGCGCACAACAATGGCGGCGAGTGGAACGAGGACCTCGGTTGGGAGTGCTCCGGCACTCCGGTACCACACGTGGCAGAGGTCATGATTGCGCATGGCTGCACATTGAGCGTTCCCGAAATCGACAAGCAGCTCAAGGATTATGTGTTCAAGGCGGAGGTCGAACGTCTGCCGTGGATTCCTGGTGTGCAAGACGTGCTGCATTCGCTCAAGGAAGCCGACATCCCATCCATGCTGGTCACTACTTCGCCTCGCCGCATGGCCGAGAACATCATGAAGCAGGCTGATGGATTGCTTGCCGGCTACGTCTGCGGCGATGATCCGTACGAGCACAAGCCGAGCCCTGCCCCATATCTGGCCGCGGCTGAGAGACTCGGCATCGCGCCTGAAGACATGGTCAAGTGCGTGGTAATGGAAGATTCCTCATCCGGTCTGCGCTCCGGCGCCGCCTCGGGGGCCACACTGATTGCGCAGACTGGCTGGATTCGCACCGACACTTCCGGCCTTGGCCAGTTTGCCTCCATCGACTCGTATGAGGGCATCGATGCGGCCGCGCTGGACGCCTTTGTGCGGCAGCGTTTGGGGGAGTAGAAATTTCGTTTGTATTGCGGAGTTTGTGTGGGAAACCCCAGTCGACCTGATGTTATAGGCCGGCTGGTAGGGTATTTGACGGTTTGCATATAACTGTCTGGTTCATTGGGCTGGCAGCTCAATACAAGATTTAGGACTCATAGGAAACACATGGGCTTCGTTAATTTCATCATCGAACTGCTGAAGGATCCGCGTGCCGCGATTGCCGGTTGGATTGCCATGGGCGTGGCGCCGACCCTCGGATTCATCTTCCTCATCGTATTCATCGAAACGGGCGTGGTGTTCTTCCCGTTCCTGCCCGGTGATTCGCTGTTGTTCGCGGCCGGCGTGTTCGCAGCCCCGGATGCTGCGACCGGCAAGGCCGCGCTGCCGCTGTTCTGGTTGCTGCCGGTGGTTTGGTGCGCGCCGATTATCGGCGACCAGTGCAACTACTTCATCGGTCATTTCTTTGGCCGCCGTATTATCCAATCCGGCAAGGTGAAGGCGCTGACTCCTGAGCGACTGGCCAAAACCGAGGGCATGATTGAAAAGTGGGGCCCGCTGGCTGTGTTCCTGGGCCGCTTCTTCCCGTTCATTCGTACGTTCATGCCGTTCATTTCCGGTATTTCCGGTATGCGTTGGAGCCGTTTCACGCCGTTCTCAGTGCTCGGCGGCCTGTGCTGGTCCACGTTGTTCACGCTGCTGGGCTACTTCTTCGGCAACATTCCGGCCGTGCAGGATCACTTCGAACTGGTGATCGTGCTGATTCTGCTGGTTTCGCTCGCCCCGACCATCATCGGTCTGCTCAAGGCCAAGTTCGGCAAGAAGAAGCCGGCCAAGGTGACCGATGCTCAGTTGGACGTCATGGAAGACGGCATCAAGAACCTCGATAAGTAAGCAAGGAATGTAGATTACCACATAAGGAATCGTCGTGAAAATGAAGGCCCTGACTGTGCATATGAGGTCAGGGCCTTTTCTGCATGAGATGGGCGTGAAACAACAGCGTGGTTATCCACATTTGTCGTGGACGACATGCCGGGGTGTGGATAACTCAGCAAGCTAGAACCACAATGGTCGATTCGTGTTGAGCATTGAACTCGGACACGTTTCAATCGGCTTATGAATAGCAACACCACACCCCGCGTGGCGCGTAGGATCACCTCGCCAGCGGTAGCACCTCCGGGCATTCCGCTGCCCACGGACGATGCGCCGATTCCAGCGCATCGCTACTACACTCCGCCGCCCAGGCCGTTGGCCTCATGCGAACGGCAGAGATCGGGCGAGGCTCCGGCACTCGCCCTAACTACAGACACCAGCTTCCATAACATTGTGACGATGACGTCAGGTCATGGAGGCGTGGGGTTGAGTGTCATGGCTTCCATGCTTGCATGGACATTGGCGAGACGTGAACACAGCTGCGCTCTCATAGACGCTGATTTCGTGGCCGGATGCCTTGACCTGCTGCTGGGTGTAGAACGAGAGCCGGGTTTACGATTCAGCCAAGTCGACGCACCCCTCGGCCGCATCGAGGGCGATGCGATGAACCATGAGCTGATGATGTGGGAGGGTGTGCGAGTACTTCCCTATGACCCTTGGAGCGCGCGCCAGCCTGACTGGTGGGAAGTTCAAGCGGCCATTCGAGCCTTGGCGGAAACGAACGACGTTGTCATCGTAGATGCCGGTCAGGGTGGACTCATTGAGACCGTACCCGATCTGCGCAGTGGCATGCAGGTGATTGCCGCGGAATTGTCGGTGATGGGGCTGGCCAGAGCCAAGTCGCACCGGTCCAGACTGGATTCATGGGGCTGTGAAGCGCCACATATCGTCGGCGTGGAACCACGTGGCGCTCCACGTGGGAGAGGCCACGTGGGTATTGGTGAGGCGCAGGACTATTTGACTGCCACGGTATTGGGGCCTGTCAAACCAAGTGTCAATCTGTGTGGAGACGTACTGGAAGGCCTCGGCATCAGATCGGTGACCAAAGGCAGCCGCAAAGCCGTGAGCTTGCTTGCCGATCTTGTCGAGCAGGCCATTCGCCCGGTTTCGGGAGCTTCTTGCAAGGACCGGTGATGCGGTATGGCTGCCGTAATCACTCGGGCTGATGAGCCCGGCGCAGTGCCCAGAACTGTGTTCTTCGGTCTATTGAATGATGTGGCATCCGACCCGCAGGTTACCGATCTGGCGGTGACCTGTGATGGCCGCGTTTGGGCGGACCGCGGCAACGGCATGCGAGAAACAGTATTGCGTGTGCCGTTTCGCTCGCCGCAAGTAGTTCGAGAATACGCCGTCCAACTGTGCGCGCAGCTTGGGCGCAGACTGGATGATGCCTGCCCGATAGCGGACGCCGCCAGTCCAGACGGCATCCGCGTGCATGCGGTGATTGCCCCATTGGTGCCACAAGGTGCCGCAATCTCCATACGGTTCCCTGACAGGACCATGGCATCGTTGCGACATCTGAGCCAATTAGGTGTATTCCCGGCTGCTTGGCTGCCGATGTTCGTGGGACTGGTGCGCAGACATGCCACAGTGCTGATTACCGGCGGAACAGGCGTGGGCAAGACCACCTTGCTCAAGGCGCTGCTGGCGCAATGCGATGTGAACGAGCGCATCGTCACCGTAGAGGAAGTTCGTGAACTGGGGGAACTGGGGCGTGGCGATCATGTGTCGTTGGTAACGCGCGAGGCGAATGTGGAGGGCGTCGGAGCCATAAGTCTGACGGACTTGGTCAAAGCGACGTTGCGAATGCGCCCCGACCGCGTGGTGCTGGGCGAATGCCGTGGCGCGGAAATCGTCGACCTATTGCGCGCGTTCAATTCTGGTCATCACGGTGGCATGACCACTGTGCATGCGGACGGCGTGAACCGAGTACCGTCCAGGCTGATTTCGCTTGGATTACTCGCCGGAGTCAGTCCACAGGCGTTGGCCATGCTGGCGGCAGGCGCTTTCGACGCGGTGGTGCATTTGGAGCGAGTGAACGGACAGCGGCGTATCACGCAGATCGGCGAACTGCGTGTAGCACATGGTGAACTGGCAGGAACACCGCTGGCGGTATGGAATGGCTGCCATCCTCCTCGGTATGCCGCCGAATGGGGGCACTTCATTGAACGATGGGGCATCGTTCCCGGGCCGAGTGGTGGTGGGTGATGATGTGGTGTGCTGTTCTGGTGGCGCTCGCCGTGCTGATATGGCCGGGGAACAAGTCCGGGAGGCTGTATCGGCTGGCTTACCGCGGGCGTGCGGTCGATTCCGCAGCCATAAACGAACCTCGATATGCCGGCTCACCTCGCGTGGGCGTTGCGCAGGTGATTACGTCCGCCATCGCGCGATTGCGAGGTGGCGGCACATTGGTTGAAGCATTCGAGGAACAATCCAGCAGACGCTTCGCCACTCAGCGCATTACTGTGGAACGGCTCATAACGGTGTTCGAACAGCGGCGTCTGCCCGACGAATCACCAGCGCAGGTACTTGAAGCTGCACGCGGGGTCACCGCCGCAGCGGTTTTGAGCGATGAGCTCGGTTGCCAAGCAGTGCCATGTCTGGAAGCGGTATTGACTGCTTACCGGCAGATGAGGCTGATGCAGAACCTGCGATCGCAAGCATGTGCCGTTCCTAAAGCCACTGTGGGGCTGCTGAGCGCGCTTCCGGCCGTCACTGTGGCATTGGGCGAGCTTCTGGGAGCTAGACCATTGGCGTTCTTGCTTGGATCGCCACGCGGTGTGGTCTGCTTGGTATTAGGGGGATGTTGTTATGCTGCCGGCTTGGCATGGATGCGGGCATTGTTGAAAGGCAGCGGATTATGAGTACGGTGTGGGTACACGCCGCGGCAGGCTGTGCGGCGATCGCTAGTTGGCTGTATAAGGCTCCGTCTCGTCATGACAGCCGCTTGCCGGGCGAGGAACCGGTCGTAGCGCATGATTGCGGGTCGTCATGGACCATACTCATATTGCGTATGTTGCAGGTGTCCTTGCGTCAGGGCTCCTCGATTCCCCGGGCGCTTGACATGGTGGGCAAAGCCGTCGGCGGCGACTGCGGCGCTCGCATGAGCGAGGTCGGGAGCTCCCTGGCCAGAGGGGTTCCCTGGGCTGATGCGTGGCATGCCGCTATGGCTGTTCAGCATGAGGGTGCGCCAGCTGATAGTTCATCCGGAAAACGTACCAGCAGAACGCAACGAGATCTTGGCCTGCTGCAATCGGCTTTGGAATCGTCATGGACGCATGGCGATATGCCTGGCGTGCGCCTCGAATCCGCCATTGAACAGCTGGACCGTGACGAGCGTGCCGCCATCGAACGGAATGCCGCGAAGCTGTCGGTAAAGCTACTGATGCCTACAGGGCTATGTTTTCTGCCGGCATTCGTGCTGGTAGGAGTCATTCCGGCGATTGCGTCCTTCATGATGTGAATATAGGCGTGAACTGAGTGCGCTTAGGGTGAATCTTGTTGTATTGCTCGGTATTGCACTTGGCTGCGTTTGGTTATCCACATTGGTGGTGGACGACACGTCGGGGTGTGGATAACTCGGCAAGCTAGAACCACATACCCCGTTTTCCCTGGTGCATGAAGCGTTGATAGTCCACAGTGGTATGCACCCCGCGTCAACCCGGCGCGGGGGCCAACCACTCACACACGCATGGGGAAGGTGCGAAGCCACTGCGCAGCTTCCCCTCCTTACCGAAAGGAACGCCAATGAATACCCCTATCCCCGTCATCGTCGACGGGCAGGCCGGCATCTTTGCGCACAGCAAGGCTCGTGTGGCCACGCTGAACGCCAAGGCGAAAGAACGGCTATGCCTCATGGACGCACGCATCCGCACCCTCATGGCTGAGCCCGAAGAAGGCGCGGCCACTGCGGAATACGCAGTCGTACTCGTTGCGGCTACAGGCTTTGCGGCGGTGCTGGTCGCCATCCTGAAGTCGGATGCCATCAAGACGTTGCTGACCAACATCATCAAACAGGCTCTGAAAGTCGGGTGACAGCCATGAAGACCATGACATGCCGGTGGCGGCTCGCCAGACTGCCGCCAGACCTATGCACGGGATCGGCCACCGCCGAATTCGCAATCGTATTGCCCAGCATTATCGCCATCGCCGGGCTGATATTGGCAATAGGACGTGTGGTCATCGTTTCCATGGACTGTCAAAGTGCCGCGGCAGCGGCTGCACGCGAGTTTGTGGTTACCGGTGACGAATCATCCGCGCGCAGCATAGCTGCGGACGTTGCCGGGGGAGAGCCCCACGTCAGCATTGCCCACGACGGCCAATCGACGAGTGTGACGGTCGAATGTTCGGTATTGCCCGGTCCGCTGGATGTAACTCCAACGCGGGTTACCGGCAACGCTACGGCGATAAGCCAATAACGGTCGGCTGGCTGGGCGGCCGCAACAGAAAGGAACTGCGGTGCAGGGAATGCGTTATGAGGAGGGATCGGGCACGATGGCCGGAGCCATGCTGGTTATGGTGGTGGGCATTGCGCTCGCGGTGGCGGCAAGTGTGGGCAACCTCATGATCTGCCAGAACCGAGCGCGTTCCCTCGCCGACCTTATCGCCTTTGACGCCGCGTATGCGCTGTGGCATGCGGATATCGGTGATCCATGTGCGCTCGCCGCCAACATGGCTGAAGCGAATGGTGTAGTTTTGGGCTCCTGCTCCGTGCGGGATGAAGACGTGTTGGTAACCATCAAGGTGGAAACCATGGTCCTGGTGGCATCATCCGTGGAGCGGATGGCTCGGGCCGGACCGGTGAGTTGTACGGAAGGAGACAATTATCACAATAATGGACCGTAAAGCACCGATACTCTGGCGGGCTTCTGGGCCTTTGGCTAAGGTGAGAGCATGAGCGAGAGTGAACGCAACGAGCGCCGTCGCGTGGTGGCCATGGTGGGCAACCCCACTTCCGATAAAGGCCGTGGCGCTAAGGTGGACGCGCAGGTATTGGGTCTGCTGGAGGAAGCCGGCCGTGCCCATAACTTTGATGTCATCGACATCACCGGCACGAGTTTCGACGATTCCCTGAATCAGGCGCGTGAACGCGCGCACGAGTACGACTATCTCGTAGTGGTCGGTGGCGACGGCATGATCGCACTTGGAGCGAACGCCGTGGGCTGCAGTGGCAAGCCGTTGGGCATCGTGGCCACGGGGTCGGGCAACGATTTCGCACGAGGACTGAAGCTGCCGGTCAACCGTATCGAAACCGCAGTGGAAGGTATCGTCGGTGCTATCGTGCGCGGATCACACATCGATGTGGACATGGGACGCGTGACCTCTTTGGACGGCGGCTATGCCGTGGATCCCTCCACTGGCGAGGAGTACGAGTACCAGGAGAGCAAGTCCGCCGAGCATCCGATTGACCGGTACTATGCGGGCATGCTGTCCTGTGGTCTTGACGCGAGCATCAACGACCGTGCGAATCATTCGCATCTGCCGACCGGCACCATGCGCTACTTTGCGGCGGTGCTGGTGGAGCTGACGCATATGAAGCGTTATGGTTACCACATCAAAGCCACATTGGCGGACGGGACCACGGATGAACGAGACATCATCACACCATTGCTGACGATTGCGAATTCGAGGCATATCGGTGGCGGCATTGAGGTCTCGCCGTACTCCTGCTTCTCCGATGGATTGTTGGACCTGGTGTGGATGGACCACGTGCCGAACTTCGGCGAATGCGCGGTGGCCATTTCGAATGCCTATAACGGCAAGCTACTTGCTTCAAAGGTGTTCGGCTGGAAACGTATCCGTGAAATCGAAGTCACGCGGGCAACGGAAGGAGACGAGCCGCCGGTGCTGATGGCGGACGGCGAATATATCGGGCATTTGCCATTTAGGGTAGTGGCCGAGGACTGCGCGTTGCGCGTGCTAGTGCCGCCGGCCGTAGCCGCCCGTGAGGTGGATTCCCGACAGGAAGTGCTCAACGCCATTGCCCGAGATGGTCGCGATCCCGTGACCGGCCAGTTCGCGTGACCCGATTATATTGGCTCCCCTCATTAGGCTGAGCCGTAAAGCAAACAGCCCAGTGGGCTGTTTGTAGGCGAGGGTTCGACGATAGTCGAACCAGAAGAAAGTCAGCCGTAGGCTGTCCGCAATTGCGGACGAGCTGGCCGCGAAGCGGACTGAGAGGAGTGCGGGAGAGCGGTACCAGAGCCAATGGCCGTCAGACCTCAGACGACATAGCTTTCGATATGCAGCGTCTGCGCCATGACCTCTTTGATGGTTCGGTCGCTGATGTTCAGATGCGAGCGAATCAGCGAGATAAGCCCCACAATCAGTGTGAAGAACGTCTCATGGACGTTGGTGATTGGCAGGCCATGCATCTGCTCGAAATCACGTACGGTGGTCTGGGCAATGTAGTCGGCAATACGGTCCGCCGCGCGGTCAATGAACTTGATATACAGTTCGGCGTTGCCGTCTTGGATCATACGGTTTGAGAAGGGGCTCTCGTCGGCGATCAGGGAGCGGAGCACATGCACGATGTCGTCTAATGCCTTGTTCACGTTGCCTGTTTCGCGCGCTTGGTTCCACTGCTTCAACGTGGTGAGGATTTCGTCGATGACGTTATCGAGTACTGCGTCAGCTACGGCTTCCTTGTCTTCGAAGTAGTGGTAGAACAGCGAACGCGTCATACCGACTTCGCTTGCGATGTCGGAAACGGTGATTTTGGAGAAGCCTTTTTCCAGACACACCTTGCGCGCGGCTTGCACGATGGCGTCGCGCCGGGCATCGCCGCGGGTGGGGCGTTTCTCGTCGAGGGTATCGCTCATGGGTGCCTCCTGACCACAACCGTTATTGACACTATGTTAATACAAAGAAAGCGGTTAATAACAATAAAAATGCGGTAACCGTTGTCAGGTGAATGTCGTTGGAATATAAAGAGTTTTCCGATTCGGCAACTATGAGCCCGGTTTATCTTGACTTTTTATCGGTTAATTCTGAGGGCAAAGGTAGGTTAGTAGCTATGGCACTTGCACTGTATCGTCGCTATCGTCCGGACACCTTCGAAGGGGTCATCGGCCAGGACCAAGTCACGGTCCCGCTGATGCGCGCCTTGGACGAGGGCAAGCTCACACATGCCTATCTGTTCTCAGGGCCGCGAGGCTGCGGCAAAACCAGCTCCGCGCGTATCCTGGCCCGTTGCGTCAACTGTGCCAAAGGGCCGACTTCCCACCCCTGCGGCGAATGCGAAAGCTGCAAGGACCTGGCCACCGGCGGTCCGGGTTCCATCGACGTGGTCGAAATCGATGCGGCCTCGCACAACGGTGTGGATGATGCTCGAGAATTGCGAGAACGCGCTGGTTTCGCCCCTGCGCGCGACCGCTATAAGATTTTCATTCTCGATGAGGCCCACATGGTCACGCAGCAGGGCTTCAATGCGCTGCTTAAAATCGTTGAAGAGCCGCCTGAACATGTGATGTTCATCTTCGCCACCACCGAACCAGACAAGGTGATCGGCACCATCCGTTCGCGCACCCACCACTATCCGTTCCGTCTGGTGCCGCAGGAAGTCATGGGTCCCTACCTGGAGACGATCTGCGACAAGGAAGGCATCAAGCCCGAGCCCGGTGTGCTGAAACTGGCGATGCGCGCCGGTGGCGGCTCCATGCGAGATACCCTGTCCGTGCTTGACCAGCTGATGGTTGGTTCGGTCGAAGGCGTTATCACCCATGATGCCGCTGTAGCCCTGCTCGGCTTCACGCCGGAGGCACTGATCGGTGAGGCCGTGGATGCGGTAATCGATCACAACGGCGAAGCCCTGTACGGCGTTATCCAGAAAGTCGTGGTCGGCGGATTCGATCCGAGACGATTCGTCGAAGACCTACTGGCTCGTGTGCGTGATCTGCTGGTGCTTACGTTGGCCGGGGACCGTGCGGAATCCGTGCTGTCCGACACGGCTGAGGCCGAGGATATGGACGATCTGCACCGCCAAGCCAAGGCGCTGGGACTGGGCGCACTGACCGCAATGGCAGACATCATCAACACTACGTTGGGTGCCATGACCGGAGCCATTTCTCCGCGTATGCGCTTGGAACTGCTGGCCGCGCGATTGTTGGCCGGCAGTGAATCAGGCTTTGCAACAGCCGCTCCCGCGCCAGCTTCTTCTGGTATGCCGCCTGCGGCTGCTTCTTCGACTTCGACTACGCCAGCCGCTTCCGGTATGGGTGCCAGTGGTTTTGCCGGCGCATCGCGAGGCGGGTTTGCCGGAGCCTCACATGGCGGATTCTCCGGTGCTGCACGCAACCAGCAAGCAGCCGCGCCTCAGAGCACCGCTTCCCATGAATCTGTTGGAGGCAATGGCCCTGTCAACGGCCCGGTCAGCGACCGACCCGCGGGCTCTCTGTCTGTGCAACCTGCTGTAGCAACTGCTGCTGCCGGTGCCGCTCCTGCCGCCAATGCCGGGTGGGGCGCGCCCGCCGCGTCGCCGGCCGTCCCGGCTCAACCGGTGACCTCGCCTGCGGCATCGGATAATCGGTCCATCGACGAGAAGTGGGATGCAGCCGTCGCCGCTTTGCCGGAAACCATTCGTGAATATGTGTCACGAGACAAGGTGCCGACCGTAAAATTCGGCCCCAACCGTAAGGGTCTGCCTTGCTTGTCGATGACGTTCGACAAGTCGCTGAGCCAGCACGCTTTCGCCTTGGCCGTGGATAACAGCGGTAAGAAGGCGGCGGCCGTGGTGATGGATGCCGTGCGCAACGAGTTCGGCGCCAATGCGGTTATTGCACCTTCTGCGGTCGCGGCGAATGGCGAGCGAGTCGAATCCGTCAAACGTATGAGCCCGGAGCAATTGGCCAAGGTCAAGCAGCAGATTGCCATGGCCAAGGCTGGATTGGCCGCGTCGAGTTTGGGCGCGAGCCTGGGCATTCATATGGGGAGCGAGACGAAAGCTCCGAAGCCGACTGCAACAGGCCAAGCCGAGGACGCAGACGACAGCCATCGAGCCGGACAATCCAGTGCATCCACGGCAGCGAAGAACTGGAGTGACGATGACCCTTGGGCCAAGCCGGCCGTAAGCAACGCTTCGCCGCAATCTGCAGACGGGTTCGCGCCTAACGAGCCCGCTGCTACGCCTGCGCCCGAAGAGCATCACAAGAAGCATGTTGCGGTTCCGGACATCAGTGACGGTGTTGATCCGTGGGCCGCTCCGGCTGCTCCTGTTGCACCCACTGCGTCCGTTGCGTCCGCTGGACCCACTGGACAGTCCACTGGGCAGCCAGCCACCGCATCTTCCGTTACGGCAGTTGCCGGCGCGAGCGACGATCCATGGAATCAGACGCAGTCTCAGGCCGCGGTCTCACCGGCGTCGCAACCGGCCGAAGCCGACCCGTGGAACCAGCCATATCAGCAGTCTCCTCACGATGATCCGTGGAATCAACCGCAGGGGAACCATGCTCAGGCGGCTCCGCAGCCAGGAGACGACCCGTGGAATCAGCCTCAGTCCCAGACTCCGGCTTCTTCGGTTCCTCAGACAGTGTCGGGCAATATGTCGGGCGATGACCCGTGGAACCAGCCCCAATCGGTTCCGCAGCCGGCTGCCGGCGATGACCCGTGGAATCAACCGCAGGCAGTTCCACAATCGGCTCCGCAGGCCACCCCGCACGGTGACCCGTGGAATCAACCGCAACCCGCACAGCCGACCCCGAATGCCGACCCGTGGAATAGCCAGCCCCAGCCCCAGCCGAAACCACAACCGCAAGTCGCGGCCGAGGATGACGAATACTCGATGAGCGACCAGTCGCTCGGCGAGGCGACGGCCATGAATCTCGACGATCTGAAAAAGCTATTCGAGGTCAAAAAAGTCGAGCAATTCGCGGCAGATGATCCGAAGAACCCCAAGAACATCCAGCCTGCCAAGAAGCACTCGGATGAATAATGAGGACGAATAACGAGGAATACCCATGGCACTTGCTTATGACGGCGCAATACAACGACTGATCGACGCTTTCGGGCGGCTGCCCGGCATCGGGCCGAAGGGCGCGCAGCGTATCGCCTTCTACATGCTGTCCGCGCCCGAAGATGAAGCGCGCGATTTGGCCGAGGCCATCGAAGAGGTCAAGGCCAAGATCCGCTTCTGTGATATTTGCGGCAACGTGTGCGAATCCAGCCCCTGCCCGGTATGCGCCGACCCGAGACGCGACCGTTCGGTGATCTGCGTGGTCGAAGAGCCCAAGGATGTGATGAGCATCGAGCGCACGCGCGAATACCACGGCCTATACCATGTGCTCGGCGGCGCAATCAACCCAATGGCCAACGTTGGCCCTGCCGACCTGCGTATTCCCGGTCTGCTCAAACGCTTAGAAGGCGATGAGGTCAAGGAAGTGATTATGGCGCTCGACCCGAATATTGAAGGCGAGGCCACCACCAGCTACTTGACCCAGCTATTGCGACCCGTAGGTGTCAAGGTCACCCGACTTGCCAGCGGCCTGCCGGTGGGCTCCGACTTGGAGTATGCCGACGAAATCACGCTGGGCAGGGCACTGGCCGGTCGGCGCGAGGCCTAAGCCAGCGTATCATTGGCGCTTTCGCCCTTGCGGCGCATCCACGGCCAGAATGCGCCGTGGCGGATGATGCGCGCGGCCTTGTGGCGTCGTGCCAACCAGATAATGAACAGTCCTGCCGCCAGTATGCCTAGACCAACACCAAGGGCGATATTGCGCGCGTCAAGCACGTCATTCGGCTCGGGGGCCGGCATCGGAATCGCCACGCGGTGCCCGGAGATAAGCAGTCGGTGCGTGTTCACGCCGTATGGCGTACAGGTCATCAAAGTGACGCGATCCTCACCCGGCACGATCTTGAGCTTCGACGTGTCATCCGGCAAAATCACCGAAATGCGGTCCACTTTGTAGCCCAAAGTTTCGCCCATGACTTCGATGTAGAAGAAGTCGCCCTCTTTCACCTCGTCCAAACGGGTGAACATCAGCGCTTCAACCAACCCGCGGTGCCCGGTAATGACCGAATGGGTGGATTTACCTCCCACCGGCAGCGACGTGCCGTACAAGTGGCCGGCACCAGAAGCCAGTGCTTCCTCGGAAGTGCCGTGATAAAACGGCAGATTGATGGACTGCTTGGGCACCTTGATTGTGCCCATCACGCCGTTGCCGGTATTAAGCAGTGACTGGTATTCCTTGTCTTTCTTTGAGGCGGAATCCTCGCCGCTGGCTTGGGATCCTCCTTGAGCGGCGGCGAACGGATCGACGGCTTCACCCAAGATAGGCTGGCCGGATTCAGCGAGCTTCTTGTTGTATGCGCGGGCCGCCGTGAGCTTGTCTTCCGCCTGCGGGTAAGGCCAGCCAGCTACTTCTTTGGCCGTGGTGGCTGTGGTGGCGGCCAAGTTGCGGTCGGACTCGAATTGCAACGCTAGCGGGAAGCAGGCCACGGCGATTGCGGCGATCAGCAGCACAATGGTGATGATGCGCATCGCCCACAGGTTGCGTTGCAGGCGTCGGCGCTCGGCCACGAGATCGCTGATATCGATGACTTCGTCAAATGGTGTTGGAACGAATGCTGCGGGCTCGGGCCGCGCTGAGGAAACGTTGTCATTTGCAGATGCGTCATCCGGCATGGCCGCGTTGTTTTCCCACATTTTCTGTGAGGCACGCTTACTCGTCGAACGTCGATGCAGCAATGCCATAGTCGCCTGTTCCTTCGCTTGATCTGCTCATGATTTGCTTATACAAGACGGCCGGGTCCGTCTTAGTCGTGCATGGCATAGGTGCTGTCGCAAATGGCAACACCGCACGCGCCACACTGCGAAACGTTACTCCGCACCAAGCCTTTCATGCAACATGCCGACGGGGCCATATAGGGGCAATGTAGGGGGCATAAGAAGTCTGAAAATGCGATACGAACAACGTTGCTACGGCTGTCAGTGATGCGGCTTACTTCGGACAAGCCGTTGAGATGCAAGGGGATGCAAAGGATTGCAAAGTATGGCAACATGATAAGTCGCAGCGTCGGCGATATTTGGCAGAGCTTTCAAATAGGGGGGGTATGAATGCATAAAGAGGGAATATGTTACCTCGATAAAAGAGGCGCTATTGCTGTTTTCGTGGATGTCGGTTCGTCGTCGAGCCGTTGGTTTCGTAGGCGTGAGGGGCGTTCCCGCGTATTCTGTTTTCCGACCAAAGAAATGAATCACGAAGAACGCCTGAGCAAAAGCTCATTCGCCGGATTGCCGAACGTCAAAGGCGCGGTTGCAGAGGATGCGCGGATCGCGGATTCGCCGCTGCGTTCCGAATTGGCTAGTGTGATCAGAGAAAAGATGGCACTGTCTGGGCATCTCTCTTTTTAGGTCAAGGAAAAGGGTCTGGCGATAGGCGGTGATGACGCCCATCGTGTTGGTGGCACTGTTGCTGCAAAAAGGAAAAGTCTAGTTCGTAATCTAGTGTCCAACTTCCCTAATAGGAATGGTCCAACTTCCACAACGAAAATAGTCCAACTTCCACAATTAGAATGGTCCAACTTCCGCAATAGAGTGATTTATAGGTTGATGTTTCGACGGTTTGCGGGAGGGCACATATGGCAGTGGAGAGCTCGGAGATTCAACGTGGCGAGTACCTTCCTCGAGTGGCTGATGGGTTGCTGACTCAGGCATTGCAGTCTTCTGGTGCCGTTCAGATTAAAGGTCCAAAATGGTGTGGCAAGACTGCAACGGCAGAAAGGCAGTCGGCGAGTCAGGTCTTCATGCAGGACCCGGATCGCAGTGCTACGCTGTTGGCCTTGGCTGATACAAAGCCTTCTCTCATCCTGCGAGGTGAGGAGCCGAGACTCATTGATGAATGGCAGATGGCCCCGCAATTGTGGGACGCGGTGCGTTTCGCCATCGATCGAGGGCGCGGTCGTGGCCGATTCATCCTAACTGGATCGGCGACTCCTCAACAGGAACCAGCTCATTCCGGAGTGGGAAGAATTGCCCGATTAACCATGCGTACCATGTCCTTATTTGAATCGCAGGAATCGACGGGCGTTGTTTCGTTGGGAGAGTTGTTCGATGGCAACCATGATGTTTCGGGTTTCTCCGATTTCGATATTGAAAACACCGCGTTTGCGCTATGCCGCGGTGGCTGGCCTGAAGCAGTAGTCGAATCTCGAGTAAATGTTGCCTTGCGCATGGCCGCGGATTATGTCGAAGAACTACTTGATTCTGACATCAATCGTATGGATGGTATAAAGCGCAATAAAACTTGGATGCGTCTGATTATGCGCTCGTATGCGCGCAATATTTCTTCTCAGGCGTCGCAATCCACTATCGCGGCGGATATGCAGGGTGAACCGCCTTCGGAAGGTACACTCTCCGATTATTTAGATGCATTGTCGCGAGCTTGCGTAACTGAAGATCTTCCAGCTTGGAACCCTCGTTTACGTTCTAAGACTGCAGTGAGAACGAGCCCAACCAGACACTTCAGCGACCCGTCGATAGCTTGTGCGGTACTGCACGCGACCCCGGAGAAACTCCTTAATGATTTCGAGACCTTTGGCTTGCTGTTTGAGTCCATGTGTATTCGCGATCTGCGTGTGTATGCTGATGCGCTTGGCGGAGATGTGTTCCATTATCGGGATAAGACGGGATTGGAATCTGATGCGGTCATTGGCCTGCATGATGGACGATGGGCTCTCATTGAGGTCAAGCTCGGAGAAAAGCAGGTTGATATTGCGGCGGCCCATTTGAAAAAGTTGGCTGACAGAATTGATCAAGATCACGAAGGCCGTCCGTCATTCTTGATGGTGCTGACCGCTACGGCTGCCGCTTATCGCCGGGATGATGGGGTATTGGTAGTGCCGTTGGCCACGCTTGCTCCGTGAGCTCGTATCGTGCGTTTGACCCATCGTTCCCAACACAAAAGGAAAAGGCCCGGGCTGCGGGACCGGGCCTTGAAAAGGAGAGAGGAAGAAGAAGGTATTCAGTTATGGGGTCTGCGGAAACCTCGCCGGTTTGCTTTCGTTTGCCGGTAATTGATAGTTAACCGCTCGAATCTCAAAGGATGGATGCGGCTGCCTCAAAGAACCACCGGTGAAAACTTGAATATTTGCTGAACAACGTAGGCCATGCCCGTGTCCACATGTCGGCGCGGGGTCGCGGGGTGAACGCGGCAACCTTTATAATCGTTGCGTTTGCGTAGAATATTGAGCAAACTCCCCCTAAGAGAAGAACAAAGGACAGCAGTGGCTCTCATCGTGCAGAAGTACGGCGGTTCGTCGGTCGCCGATACCGAATCGATCAAACGTGTGGCCAAGCGCGTTGTTGAGACGGAAAAGAAGGGCAACAAGGTGGCCGTGGTGGTCTCCGCCATGGGCGACACCACCGATGACCTTATCGATCAGGCGCTGAGCATCGACTCCAACCCGCCCGAGCGCGAGATGGACATGCTGATGACCGCAGGCGAGCGAATTTCCATGAGCCTGCTGGCCATGGCCATTCACGCCGAAGGCAGCCGTGCCCACTCCTTCACCGGTCAGCAGGCCGGCTTCTTCACCGACGCCCGTTACGGCGCGGCCCACATCAAGGCCGTGAGACCGGACCGCGTGAAGAACGCGCTCTCATTGGGAGACATCGCCATCGTTGCCGGCTTCCAGGGCATCAACGCCAAGGGTGACGCCACCACGCTCGGCCGCGGTGGTTCGGATACCTCCGCAGTGGCGCTTGCCGTGGCGCTCGGTGCCGATATCTGCGAGATCTACACTGACGTGGACGGCATCTTCACCGCCGACCCGCGTATCGTGCCTTCCGCCCGCCGCATTCCGTCCATCGATTACGAGTCCATTCTGGAGATGGCGTCCTGCGGCTCCAAGGTGCTGGCACTGCGCTGTGTGGAATACGCTCAGCGTTTCAACATGCCGCTGCACGTGCGTTCCTCGTTCTCCCGTCGCCCCGGCACATTGGTGGTGCCCGACGGCATTGACCCGCGTACGCTGCCGAACCTCGACTGAGCGCGGCTACAGCGAACGATAATCGTAAGTAATTTCAAGCAAGACAAGGCAAGACATGACTGAAGAAGAAGCGAAATCCATGGGCGACCTGTTCCCTGACCTGGGCCCCGAGGCACCGGTGATTTCCGGCATTGCCCACGATCGTTCCGAGGCGCTGGCCACCGTGCGTGGCGTGCCGAACGAGCCGGGTATGGCCGCCAAGGTGTTCACCGAGCTGGCCACCGCCGGCGTGAACGTGGACATGATCGTGCAGGCCGGCGCATCCGTCGGCACTGCGGACATCTCCTTCACCGTGCCCGAATCGGCCGTCAAGCAGGTTCAGAACACACTGCTCGACAAGCAGGAAGTGCTGGGCTACCACTCCTTCGATGTGGACACCAACGTAGGCAAGGTGGCCGTGGTGGGCGTTGGCATGAAGACCCATGCCGGTCTGGCCGCCAAGTTCTTCCAGGCCCTGAGCGATGAGGGCATCAACGTGCTGATGATTTCTACCTCCGAGATTCGTATCGCCGCGCTCGTGCCGCTCGATCAGCTCAACGACGCCGTCAAGGCGCTGCACACCGCATACGGTCTCGATGCCGATCAAATCGAAGCCGTGGTGTACGGCGGTACTGGCCGCTGAGCCACTGAGCCGCGTTTTTGCGGTATATACGACGAAAGCCCTCCTTGCGGAGGGCTTTCTCAGTTTCGGACTCAGTTTTAACTACTTCTTGGTGATGTAGCCGAGAGCCTTGAGCATTTCGGCGCATTCAAGGGCACCGCCGGCTGCACCACGCAGGGTGTTGTGGGCCAGACCCACGAACTTCCAATCGAAGATGGAATCCTCACGCAGACGGCCGATGGAAACGCCCATGCCACCCTCGTAGTCCACGTCGAGCTTGACCTGCGGGCGGTCATCCTCGGTGAGGTACTGGATGAAGTGCTTCGGTGCGTGCGGCAGCTCCAGCTCGGAAGCCTTGGACGTGTAGTTCACCAGACGGTCGATGAGCTCTTCCTTGGTGGCCTTCTTGCCGAAGTTCAGGAACACGGTGGCGGTGTGGCCGTTGAGCACGGGCACGCGGATGCACTGGGAAGTGATCTTGAGGTCGCCGTCGAACGGCACGATCTCGCCCTTGGCGGCGTCCACATGGCCGAACACCTTGAGCGGTTCCTTCTCAGACTTTGCTTCCTCACCGGAGATGAACGGGATGATGTTGCCCACCATCTCGGGCCAGTCCTTGAAGGTCTTGCCCGCGCCGGAAATCGCCTGGTAGGTGCTCACAACCACCTCGCGCGGCTCGAATTCCTTCCACGCGGCCAGCGCCGGCGTGTAGGCCTGAATCGAGCAGTTCGGCTTGACGGCGATAAAACCACGAGTGGTGCCCAGGCGCTTGCGCTGGTGCTCGATCACCTCGAAGTGCTCCGGGTTGATCTCCGGCACCACCATCGGCACGTCCGGGGTCCAGCGGTGGGCGCTGTTGTTGGAGACCACCGGGGTCTCGGTCTTGGCATAACGCTCTTCAATGGCGCGAATCTGGTCCTTCGGCATGTTTACCGCAGAGAACATGAAATCAACACCAGAGGCCACGGACTCGGCATCGTCGCCATCGACGACCACCATGTTCTTGACATATTCGGGCATCGGGGTTTCCATCTTCCAACGGTCGCCGACAGCCTCGGCATACGTCTTGCCGGCGCTGTGCGCGGAAGCGGCAAGCGTGACCACCTCGAACCACGGGTGATTCTCAAGCAGCGTGATAAAACGCTGACCGACCATACCGGTGGCACCAAGGATGCCGACCTTCAATTTTTCGGACATGATGACCTCTATGACCTCTGGGTTTCGATGGATTACTTACGTCGGACGGCCGTCATGCGGGTGGCCGTAAAACAATGCAATTGTACGAAACACGCGGAACAACGGCAGTGGTCTTCCCAGATGGTGGCTGCCCAATGAAGCGAAGGCGATGTTCTACACTGGTAGCCATGTCTATCGCATCAGTAGAGGCCCAAAAACAGCTCGACCGTATCGTGGCTCTCGGCTACCCGGATGTGGCGGATATTTCCGCCGCCGCATTCCGCTCGCTGGCCCGACCTCTGATCGGGGCGCTCGAGCATTCCGATTTGGGATCGAACATCCTGCTGGTGCCCACGCGTGAACTGGTTTCGCCTGAGTCGCTGATTGCACGAACCTCCATCAATCGCATGGCAGGCTTCACCACCATGCCGCCGCGTGACATCGCCAGCTTCCTGCCTCAAGACGGCTTCATGCCGCCGGAAGGCCCGTTCTATCTGGTCGTCAATCCGCACACCGGCACGTGCTATGTCAATCGCGAGCCGGATGTGGCCCGCAAACTTATTGACTCCGATGAGCGCCTGCCGCTCACCCTCGAGGAAGGCTTGGCCATCGCCACCCAGCACCCGGAGTGGCTGCTGGAAAAGAACGGCTTCAATCTGCTCGGCTCACGCTCCGCAGACGGACGCGTGCCGAGCATCTGGATGAGCCAGAACGCACCGCGACTGGGAGCCGTCTGGCCCAATTCCCGCCATACTTGGCTGGGCAACGCGTATTGCACGGCCCGTCGCGGGGTGAGTCTGTTCCGTTAAAGCGATTCTCCTCAAAAGACAAGGTCGGCAAGGTGGATGGCGACCGCCCGTTGTCGGCGCATGGGGAACCGTAATGAAAGTCAATAAGGATGGCACCTTCTCCGGCTCCTACCACGACTCGGATATGGGAGCCACGGGAGACGGCTATCTCATAGGAAACGACGTCGATACGCTGAACGGCAAAGCATTGCTCAACGTGACGAGCGGAGCGGATAAGGGATACACGTTCTACGATTTCTCGTAGTGATTCAGCTGCCGTGCGGAGCGGCGGGGAACGTGAAGGACCGGCGCGTATGCTGTGCGAAACAGCATTACGTCCCTAGACTGGTGAGGCATGACGAACCTGCGATTCCGCGAAGACGGCAGCTTCCGCGTGCTGCAGATGGCCGACATCCAAGACGGCCCCAACGTACTCCCCGATACCATCCGCCTTATCCGTGAGGCCATTCGCAAAGCCGACCCGGATCTGGTGGTGTTCACCGGCGACCAGATTCGCGGTTACGATCCTGCCTACATCGACACTTTCCTGCGCCGCCGTGGCGAGGAACCGGGCGCTCGCGTGCGTGCGGTCACCGAAGTCGAGGCCAAGCTGCGCGGAATCAAGCGGCGGGCCAGAAACCGCGTGAACAATCGTCTGCTGGCCATGAAGTCTGACGGCAGCAATCCCGACGTCCAACAAACCGCGTCCACCGCGTCCACCACGTCCACGCTGGTCTACTCCACAACATCCGATCCACAGGATGTGCCGACGACTTTGGACGAGCTCATGGACGAGACCCGTGACAAAGTCCGCCGCACGTTTGCCGGCTTCCTTGGCCCGGTCATCGAAGCGGAAGTGCCGTTCGCCGCCACCTACGGCAATCACGATTTCCAGTGCGGCATCCTGGCCGACGAGCAGGACGGCATCTACCGCGAATTCCCCGGCTGCCTGAACCCGGTCGACAGCCTCGAGCCAGGCACTTTTGCCCTGCCCATTGAGGCTTCCGACGGATCCGGGCGCGTAGCTATGTCCGTCATGATGGTGAATTCCGGCGATTACGCCGGCAAGCCTGAAGAGAACGACGCCCAATACCCGGCCTATGTGGTCAATCCGCGCGGTCTTGATTTGGCTGATTCCGATGGGTATGGCACGCCAAGCCCCGAGGCGATCGATTGGCTGGGAGCCGTACAGTCCGAACTTGGCGAACGCAACGGCGACGGTAAGCCGGTGCCTGCCATCGCCTTCCAGCACATTCCGCCGCAGGAATTCTACGATTGCCTCAAAGAGGTTCCCGCATGGACGCCGAACGCGGTGGAAGGCGCACGTACCCACGCCGGCCATTGCTACGTGCTCAACCATGAGATTTGCCGGCCGGGATCGCGGCTGGGTGAGGCGATTGGCTGTGCGGACGAGAACGTCGGTGAAGTGGACGCCTTGCGTGAGGCAGGCGGCTACTTCGCGCTGTTCTGCGGTCACGATCACAAGAACGCCTTCGTGGGCCACGCGCATGGCATTGATTTGGGCTACGCGCCTACCTGCGGATTCGAATGCTATGGTCCCAAGTCGCGCTATCGCGGCATCCGCCTGTTCGAATTCCATGAAAGCAACCCGGCCGGCTACGTGACCCGCATGCTCACCTGGGGTGATCTGGTGGGCCGATACTCCAGCAACGAGGTGCGCGTCTGGTTCGAGGACCACTGCGTGACCGGTGCCATCAGCATGCGTAACGAATTGCGCCGCCCGCAGGTATTCGCAGTGCTGTCCGGTGCCATGAGCCTCGGTTTTATGGCCGTCATCCGCTCGTTGGTGAAGAAGCGGTGACGACCATAAAACCGGTCAATACATCAATTCTGCTGATACGGCCTGAATGCGGAATAGGTGGCATCCTCGTCGTATAGCAGGTTATCGGGCTCTTCCGATTTTGGCGTGTAGGGGCATGTGTCAGAGGTGGGTTTGGATGGCGTGTCTGAAGCCGCCGGCGTGCAGCAGGCTTCTGGTGATGTAGTTGTCGAGGTTTGCGGAATCCCAGGGCTATGCCCCTGAGGGTCTCGAGCCTTCCGTTGATGGCCTCGGTGGGCCCGTTCGCGCTGTGCTCCCAGTCGAAGAACGCGAGGACGTCGCCCATGCGCCCCCACGCATAGCTGTAAGTAGTAGTGCTGCGTCGGAACGCTAAGTGTGCTGGCGTATTGTGAGATGAACGGGATGTTGGAATGGGCCGTCGCTAGGATAGAGGAAGTTATGCATGTTACCAATGCGTAAACGAATATCCAATAAGCGATTGTATGAATGGTTCACACAGTAAAGGAGGAACAATGGGTCAGGATCAATCATCCGTTTTTGATCTCGCAGCGGTAGCCGCAGCGTCCAATGGGGGGAACAACGACCCGCTGCTGCCTCCGGCGCGATTCATTGGCGATCCGCAGAAGCCGAGTCGTATGCCGTACAACAAGTACGCCGCCTACGACAAGCAGATCCCGTTTGATTACCCGGAGCGTACGTGGCCGGGCAAGCGACTGCAGCGCGCGCCGCGCTGGTGCTCCGTCGATCTTCGCGACGGCAATCAGGCCCTCGTCAACCCGATGGATTCCGAGCGCAAGCTGCGTTTCTGGAACCTGCTCGTCTCCATGGGATTCAAGGAGATCGAGGTGGGCTTCCCGTCCGCTTCCGAGACCGATTTCGACTTCATCCGTATGCTCATCGAGCGTGAGCTGATTCCGGACGACGTGACCATCGTGGTACTCACCCAGTGCCGCGAGCACCTCATCCGCCGCACTTACGAGGCGCTCAAGGGTGCCAAGCGCGCCATCGTGCACTTCTACAACTCCGTGTCTGTGTTGCAGCGCGAGGTCGTGTTCCGCAAGAACAAGGAGGAGATCAAGAAGCTCGCCACCGACGCCGCCGAACTGTGCAAGGACCTCGAGAACGAGGCCAAGGGCATCGACCTGTACTACGAGTACTCGCCGGAATCCTTCACCGGCACCGAGCCGGAGTACGCCGTCGAGGTGTGCAACGCCGTGATCGGTGTTATCAAGCCGACTCCCGAGCACCCGATGGTCATCAACCTGCCCGCCACCGTGGAAATGACCACGCCGAACGTGTTCGCCGACGAAGTGGAGTACGTCTCCACCCACCTCGACGACCGTGACTCCGTGGTGCTCTCCCTCCACCCGCACAACGACGAAGGCATGGGCGTGGCCGCCACCGAGCTGGCCGTGCTGGCCGGCGCCGACCGCGTGGAAGGCTGCCTGCTGGGCAACGGCGAGCGTACCGGCAACGTCGACTTGGTCACGCTGGGCCTCAACTGGCTCACCCAAGGCATCGACCCGCAGCTTGACCTGTCCAACGTGCCCGAGATTCGCAAGACGGTTGAGTACTGCAACCAGATCAAGATTTCCGAGCGTCACCCGTACGCCGGCAACTTCGTGTTCACTGCGTTCTCCGGCTCGCATCAGGACGCCATCAAGAAGGGTCTCGAGGCTCGTCAGGTGGCCGCCGAGCGTGCTGGCGCCGATCTCGACAGCTTCGTGTGGCTTGTGCCGTACCTGCCGATCGACCCGAAGGACATCGGCCGTACGTACGAAGCCATCATTCGCGTCAACTCGCAGTCCGGCAAGGGCGGCATGGCCTACCTGCTCAAGACCAACCACAATCTTGACCTGCCCAAGCGTCTGCAGATCGAATTCGACAAGATCGTGCAGAACTACGCTGACACGACCAAGAAGGAAGTCAAGGACGAGGATATCTGGCGTCTGTTCAAGGACGAGTACCTGCCGGTCGAACAGTCCGGCATGACCGCCGCCGGTGTGGTTGTGGGCGATACTCATGACGCCTCGCTCGTGCCGTGGGGCCGCTTGAAGCTGCTCAAGGTGGCCGTCAGCTCCGGTGAGGATGGCTCCGACACCGTGCTCAAGGCTCGTCTGCTCGACCGCGGCGTGAACGTCGGGGTCGATGCGCCCGTGGAGCGCGAGGTCTCCGGCATCGGCAACGGTCCGATCGCCGCTTTCCTCAACGCCATTTCCAACTTTGGCGTTGACGCCTCGATTATGGATTACGTGGAGCACACCATGTCCGTCGGCACCGACGCCATGGCCGCCTCGTACGTGGAATGCCAGGTCGGCGAGGCCGATGACGCGCAGATCGTGTGGGGCGTCGGCATCGATTCGTCGATTACCACTAGCGCCCTGAAGTCGATTATCTCCGCCATCAACCGTTTCCAGCGCAAGCGCTGAGCGCTAGCAGAGCAAAAACAAGGCTCCCTCTGATTGCATCAGAGGGAGCCTTGTTGTCTGTGTTTTACTTACTACTGGGTGACGCCGTTGGTGCCGGTGTTCCCGCCGGTGCCTCCGGAATTACCATTATCGTTGCCGGTATTGTTCCCGTTGTCACCGCCGGTATTGTTGCCGGCGTTGCCATCTCCGCCGGTAGTGGTGCCGGGATAATTCGGGCACTCGGTGGAATAGCTCGGATTGGCGAGGCACTGCTGGGCGAACTCCTGAGCCTGCTGTTGCTTCTTGGCTTCCTCTTCGGCCGCCTTCTGCTGTGCGTCCTGCTCAGCCTGCTTCTGCGCGTCTTCGGTGGACTGCTTGTTGGTGTTGTTGGACAGGCCGCTGCTCTGTCCCTTGCCCAAGCCCCAAGTGCCGTCGGAGCCGCCGATCTTGCCGTTGTCTTTAGCGGTCGGGAACTGCTCCGCCTCGGTGCCTTGCAAGGCCTGAGCCATGAACTCCTGGAACAGGTGGGCGGGGTATCCAGTGGAAGAGACGCCGTATCCGGAGAAGGCTGGCACCACTTGCGGATTGCCCTTATCGTCCGGATTCCAGATAGCCCACACATTCATCATGCTGGGGGTGTATCCCACGAACGACGAAGCCATTTCGTCGTTGGCGGTACCGGACTTGCCGGCGACGGGCCGGCCCAACATGCTGGATGTGCCGGCCGCCGTACCGTACGTGGTGGTGCCCTGCATGGCCTTCTGTACCAAAGCGCAGTCGTTGGCATCGAACACCTTGGTGCCGTTGCTGGGCGCGTTGTACATGTCCTTATTGTTGGAATCAAGCACTTTGGACACCATGTGCAAGGTGTTCTTCACGCCATTGTTGGCGATGGTCGAATGGCCTTGCGCCAAATCCCACACGGTCAGGGCGTTGATGCCCAGCACGTTGTACATGGAGTTTTCATCGATATCGCCCTGAATGCCCGCTTCATGGGCGATTGCGGCCGTGCGCTTCGGCGTCAGATGCTCATTGACGTTCATGAACACCGTGTTCACCGAGTTGGCGGTGGCCTGATACAGATTGATGTTGCCCCAGTTGTTCTCCAGAGCGTTGTTCACCTCTTGATCCAAGCCGGTGAAGTGCTGGTGGGAATTGCCGTTGAACAATGTATCGAAGCTGACGCCGGATTGCGCGGCCCCCAGCAAAGCGAACGGCTTCATAGTCGAACCCGGTTCGAATACGGCCTGATCGGCATTGTTGAGCTGCTTGGACAGATAATCTGAACCGGCGTATACGGACAATACTTCACCGGTCTTCGGGTCCAGCGCTATGCCGCCGATTTGCAGGGATTCAGGCATGTCGTCCAGACGGGTGTCGCCGATGGACTGCATAAGATCCTGCTTGCTCTTGTCGATGGTGGTGATGATCTTGTATCCGCCAGTATCCAAATCCTCTTTGGTAAAGGCCTTGGACTGCACCAGCTCGCGGCGCACCATATCCAGCAGATAACCGTTCGGCCCCGCGTATTCGTTCTGCTGCGCCACCGCGGCGGTCTGCGGGAACTTGGCATCAGTGTGCTGCTTGGCAGTGATGTAACCATCCTCCTGCATGATGTTCAGCACACGCTTGAAGCGCGATTTGGCCATATCGGCGTTATCGGCCGGATCCCACGTGGACGGTGACGGAATAATGCCGGCGATCATCGCCGCCTCAGACAGCGTCAGATCCTTGGCGTCCTTATTGAAGTATGCCTTGGCCGCTGCCTGGATACCGTAGGAGTTGCGGCCCAGATAGATGGTGTTCATGTAATTGCACAGCACCTCGTCCTTGGATTCGGTCTGCGCGATTTTGATGGCCATGATGGCCTCGCGCGCCTTGCCCACATAGGATGTGGTTTCGCCCATGTAATACCGCTCGGCATACTGCTGAGTGATGGTGGAACCACCTTGGCGCGTGCCCTTGGTCACATTATTAATGAATGCGCGGGCGATGCCCTTCAGATCAAGGCCTTTATCCGTGTAGAACGTACGGTTTTCGGACGCCACAATCGCGTTGCCGATGTAGTCCGGCAGCCCCTCGCAAGAGATGATTTCACGATTCTGCTCCGCGTAGGAGCCGATCGCGGTGGTGCCGTCCGCGTAATACACGGTGGTTTTCTCGGCCAACGCGAACTTCTCGGGTTGCGGGACCTCAGTGGTGGTGTACAGGTATGCGAATACTGCGATACCGGCCAGCAAGCCCAGTCCAATCAGGGAGAAGAAGATGCCCAGCACCCATTTCAGTACACGGTGCTTGCCTTTTCCTGTGTTCTTTTTCTTCCTGTTCGGGGCTCGATGGCTATTGGAAGCCTTGTGGCTTGCGTGGCGGGAACGGCTCTCCTGGGGCGTATAGGGGCCCTCCTGTGCGGAGTGGCCGGCTCTGCTTTGCGCGGTGCGCGGTTGCCTCAGAGCGGGGCCATTGCCTCCCGAATGTGCACGACGAGTATAAGAAGCCATGGTGTCCACCGTAACTGTTGGCCTTGAACAATCGTTTGACGTGAGCGTAGCCACACGCGTTTATGCCGGTATTTTTCCGGAATTCTTACAATTGGGCACGCTTCTTGATGCTGCATGAATATTGCCTGAATGCGCTGGTTGGCCTGTCGTGCGACCCGGCGCGCACGTTTCGTGTCGCTGCGCTGGTCCATACGTCTCCATAGACTTATCCCCAGCCTCCACGCGGCGCTATGTCACCCAACTCCCCCAGGGCAGGAATGCAGCAAGGGTAAGTGGCCTCTGACGGGTGCGTGGAGGTTTTCTTTATGTGCGGATTTGGCTGTGAGCTGGCACTAGCGTGGTCCCCTGTCCGGGGCGCGGCCGTACAGTCGAACGTATGAATGACGCACAGACCCCTAGAATTCGCGACCCGCATGCGGCGGTCAATCTGGTCGGCTCAGGCGCAGCACAGCCTGACTCGTCGTCGAACGTTGTTGACCCATTGGCTGCGCTCGGCCCGGTCTCCGGTTCAGATGCATCGGCATCCACATCAGGCTCCTTACGGGATTTCAGGCCGCTGGACATGGACGATGCGGATGGGGCATCTGATATCGACCGCGGCTTGGCCCGGCTTGACCCGCTTACCGTGCGCCCGCGAATCTCCAGCCGCGTACTGTGCGTGGTATTCGGTCTGCTCCTGATCGCTATCGGCTTCGGCGTGTGGTGGGGGTGCGTGTTTACCGAAAACGGACAATCGTACGACGAACTGGTCTGGAAAAACCTGCACAACGATGTACCGTCCTGGGCCACCGGCGTGATGAACGCCGTCGCACAATCCTGGCTGGTTATCGCTGTCAGCTGCACAATTGCCGCAATCGGCATTATTACGGCGCTGATTCGACGCCGCTGGTGGTTGGCCGGGCAAATCGCCGTGTTCGCCGTGGTCTGCTTGGCCGTCACCCGTATCAAGGGTCTGTTGCCGCGTCCGTTCATCATCAACACTGAATCGCCTGCCGCTAATTCCGCGCCTTCCGGTCACACGATGCTGGCCGCAGCCTGTGCGGTGATTCTGCTGCTTACCGTGCCTCGTGCGGTTCGAGCTTTGGCGGGCGTCATCGGCGTGGTTTGGGCGGTGACCGTCGGTGTCTCCGTGATATACGGACAATGGCATCGCCCTTCGGATGTGGCGATGTCCATCCTGCTGGTGGCGGGATTGGCCCTGCTCGCTCTGGCAGTTACGCGCAAGTCCGGCATGGACGAGCCGGGTCGCCGCGTCTCCTCAGTGAGCGTGCAAATCGTCGGCAGCGTGCTGATTACCGGGGGCCTGCTGTTGCTCGCCTACAGCGGTTATGTGATCTGGCAGGTGGTGCCGGGGCTCAATGTCAGCGCCAGCTGGGCGGTTCAGGGGGCGAATGTCAGCGCTGTTGTGGGCATTGCGGGTGTGGCCATGCTCGCATTCGGACTGTTGCTGGCCCTGCGTCAGATCACTGCAGCGCCCTTAAGCCGGCTGGGTCTGATCGGCGCTCCGCCGGCACCGCCCAAACGGTAAAACATGGGGTGCGAACGGCCGAATTTGCCCGGCACAACGGCGGAATTTGGCAGTTGGACATGATTCATGAGTATTATGACGCCAGAAACGTCGTGTGTTTCGCGCAATACATAAGGAGTGGGTATGGCTACCAAACTGGTGATTGTGGAGTCTCCGACCAAGGCCCACAAGATCGGTGACTACCTGGGCAAGGGGTACACCGTCATGGCGTCGGTCGGCCATATCCGAGACCTCGCGCAGCCCAGCCAGGTGCCCGCGGCAGACAAGGCCAAGTTCGGCAAGTTCGGCGTGGACGTCAACGACGGGTTCAAGCCGTATTACATTGTCGACGGCGACAAGAAGCGTACGGTCAGCGAACTCAAATCGGCCCTGAAGAACGCCGATGAACTCTATCTGGCGACTGATGAGGATCGCGAGGGCGAGGCCATCGCGTGGCACTTGGTGCAGACCTTGAAACCCGAGGTGCCGGTCAAGCGCATGGTGTTCCACGAGATCACCAAGAACGCCATCAACGCCTCCCTGAACAACACGCGCGATGTGGATGGCAATATGGTCGACGCACAGGAGACCCGCCGCATCCTCGACCGTCTGTACGGCTATGAGCTGTCGCCGGTGCTGTGGCGCAAGGTGGGCCCAGGCCTGTCCGCCGGCCGCGTGCAGTCCGTGGCCACCCGCCTGATCGTGGAACGCGAGCGCGAACGCATGGCGTTCAAGCGCGCACCGTACTGGGATATCGTCGCCACGCTGTCCGCGCCTGACGCGCTGGGGGAGCGTGCCGAATTCTCCGCCCGCATGATCGCGCTCGGCGGCAAGCGACTCGCCGGCTCCAAGGATTTCGGTGCCGACGGCCAGCTGACCCCGGACGGGTTCGCGGCGAACGTTCGCCAGCTTGATGAGGCTGGTGCCACTGCCGTGGCTGAAGCGCTGAGGACCGCCGATTTCACTGTGATGTCGATGGAAACCAAGCCGTACCGCCGCCGCCCGCAGCCGCCGTTCACCACCTCGACCCTGCAGCAGACCGCCGGCAATCGCCTCGGCATGGGTGCTCGCGCCGTGATGCGCGCGGCCCAAAGCCTGTACGAGAACGGCTACATCACCTATATGCGAACCGATTCGGTGACGCTGTCGCAGGAGGGCATCACCGCCGCCCGCAACGCCGTCTCCTACCATTTCGGCGACAAGTTCCTCTCCGCCGAGCCCAAGCAGTACGCCACCAAAACCGCTGGCGCGCAGGAAGCCCACGAGTGTATTCGCCCGGCGGGCTCGCGCTTCCACGACCCGGACGAGCTGGCTTCCAAACTTCCCGGCGACCAGCTGCGCCTATACACGCTGATCTGGCAGCGCACGCTTGCCTGCCAGATGGCTGACGCCACCGGTTCCACCGCCACCGTGCGCCTGTCTGCGCCGGCCGGCCCCACCGAGGGCGAGGCCGTGTTCCAGGCGTCCGGCACCGTCATCGAATTCCCCGGCTTTATGAAGGCCACGGGGGAGGGGCGCAAGCCCAAGGCCGCCGCTCCCGGCGCTGGGGCTGGCTCGGACCAGGCTGCTGCCGCCGGCAAGACGGACGCCAAGGCCGTCAGGGGTGACGCCTCCGAATCCAACACCTCCCTGCCGCCGATGAGCGTCGGCCAGCAGGTCGAGGCAAGCGACATCGAACCGGACGGCCATGAAACCCAGCCGCCGGCCCGCTACACCGAGGCCACGCTGGTCAAGACGCTGGAAGCCAAGGAGATCGGTCGCCCGTCCACTTACGCGAGCATTATCTCCACAATCATGGATCGCGGTTACGTATACGAGCGTGGCCGTGCGCTGATCCCCAGCTGGCTCGCCTTCTCCGTGACCAAGTTGCTCGAGACGAACTTCCCCAAGCTGGTCGACTACCAGTTCACCGCCGAGATGGAAAACGGCCTTGACCGCATCGCCCACGGCGAGGAATCCGGCCGCGACTGGCTCACCCACTTCTACTTCGGTTCCGGCGAGGGCGCCGCCCGCAACGCCGACGAGGCGCACGAAGGCCTGCAACAGCAGGTCGCGCAGCTCGGCGAGATCGACGCGCGCGCCATCAACACCATCGACATCGGCGACGGCCTGCACGTGCGCGTCGGCCGTTACGGCCCGTATCTGGAAGACATGGAGCATCTGGACGCCGAAGGCAACCCGAAGCGCGCGTCTCTGCCGGACACCATCGCGCCGGATGAGCTGACGGTGGCCGTGGCCCGCGATTTGATCGACAACCACTCCGGTGGACCGCGCGAGCTGGGCGTTGATCCGGTATCCGGCGGTACCGTCGAGGTGCGCAATGGGCGTTTCGGCCCGTATGTGGCGTTGGTGCCGCCGGCTGAGGCTTCGGCTGGCGCTGCTGGCGATACTGCTGGTGCTTCTGCGGCCAAGAAGGGTTCGAAGAAGGCCGCGGCCGCCGCCGCGTCGCGCCCGAAGATGGCCTCGTTGTTCAAGACGATGAGCCCTGAATCGCTGTCGCTGGAAGACGCGCTAAAGCTGCTGAGCCTGCCGCGCGAAGTGGGCACATACGAGGAAACCAACGCCGAAACCGGCGAGGTATCCGAATGCACGGTGGCCGCCAACAACGGTCGCTACGGCCCCTACCTGACCAAGACGGGTGCCGACGGCAAGTCGGAGACCCGCTCGCTGGCCTCGGAAGACGAGATCTTCACGGTCGATATCGACAAGGCCAAAGAACTGTTCTCGCAGCCCAAGTACGGCCGCGGGCGTGGCCGTGGTGCCGCCAAGCCGCCGCTGCGTGATTTGGGCAAGGACCCGAACACCGGCAAGAACGTGACCATCAAGGACGGCCGTTTCGGCGCGTACATCACCGATGGCGAGACCAACCGCACGGTGCCGCGTCAGTACACGCCTGAATCCATCACCCCTGATGACGCCTTCCGACTGCTCGCCGAAAAGCGTGCGGCTGGTCCCTCCACCCGTGGCCGTCGCGGTGCTGGGCGTGCTGGTGGCGCCAAGGCCGTTGCCGGCAAGGGCAAGAAGGGCGGTACCTCGGCTGCGGTTTCGGCGCAGGAGGCCAAGCGCGCCGAACGCCGTGCCGAAGTCAAGAAGTTGGCGAACAAGGGCTGGTCCAACCAGCGCATCGCCGAAAAACTCGGTTCCACCCCCGCCACTGTGAAAAAGGACGTCGACTGGCTGACCGCCAACGAGGGCTACGAGCGCCCCGCCGTAATTCCCAAGCGTGGCTGAGCGGAATTATTGCTCTACTTGCGTTTCAAGGGGCTGATTTCTCGTTTTGAGAATATCTACTTGCGTTTCAAGGGGCTGGTCATCTGCTGAACCACGAGTATGAACGGCTCCGCGCCAACGTCATTCCGCCGTTTTGGAACGTTGTCTACTTGGGCAACAGCCCCTCGAAACGGAAGTAGACCTTCAGAAAAGACCAAATCAGCCCCTTGAAACGGAGGTAGAGCTGGTTTAACTGCCTGTTGGGCGCAACTCTGCGCCTAACGCTAAGGTCAATAGCATGAGCGGTCTGTTTGTTTCGTTTGAAGGTGTCGATGGCGTGGGCAAGACCACGCAAGTCGAGCGGCTGCATGCGTATCTTGAGGCTCAGGGGCGTACCGTGGTCGTTACCCGTGAGCCGGGAGGCACTGCGTTAGGCAAGGCCATTCGCCAACTGCTGTTGCACGGTGTGGATGGGGGCGCAGTCGACATCGCACCGCGCGCCGAGGCGCTGCTATTCGCTGCAGACCGAGCCCAGCACGTTGCCGAAACCATCCGCCCGGCATTGGAGCGCGGTGAAGTGGTGATCACCGACCGCTATTTAGACTCTTCCTTGGCCTATCAGGCCGGTGGCCGCGAACTCACGCCAGAAGAGATTCGATCCTTAAGCATGTGGGCCACCAACAACCTGCTGCCCGACCGCACGTATTTGCTGGATATGGACCCAGCCCTGTCCCACCATCGCCTCGAACACGCGGAAGACCGTATGGAATCGGCCGGTGATGACTTCCAGTCCCGCACCCGCCAGGCCTTCTTGGACTTGGCCGCCGCCGAGCCGAATCGTTTCCGCGTTATCGATGCGAGCCAGAGCATTGAAGCGGTATGGGCTGCCATCGAATCCGACATCAAGGAGCTCGCATGAGCGTATGGGATTCACTAGTCGGCCAAAAGCCGGTAATCGACATGCTCAGTCGTATCGCGCAGGGCGACCCGAGCCAGATCACCCAGTCGTGGCTGATCTGTGGACCTCCCGGATCGGGCCGTTCCAACATGGCCCGAGCATTCGCGGCGGCGCTGGAAAGCCCGGATCACGGCATGAGCGCTGAGCCCACGCGCGTCACCCAGCAGGTGCTTGCCGGCACGCATCCGGATGTCACGGTGCTGACCACGAACAAGGTGACTATTGGTATCGATCAGGTGCGTGAGATCATCACTACCTCCGAGCAGATGCCCGCCACCGCACCGTGGCGCATCATCATCATCGAAGACGTGGATCGCATGCTTGAGCGCACCACCAACGTGCTCTTGAAAGAGATTGAGGAGCCGGCCGAGCATTGCATCTGGCTACTGTGCGCGCCCAGCGCCCAGGACGTGCTGCCCACCATCCGCTCGCGCACACGCATCGTGAACCTCGCCGTGCCCTCCACCCAGGCGGTGGCCGGATTCCTGACCTCCACCACCAATGTCGAGCCAAAAGTGGCGCAGCGTGCGGCCCGACTCGCCGAAGGCCATATCGGCATCGCCAAGTTGTACGCCACCGACGAACGGGTTATGTCCGACCGCGATGAACTTGTGGTCGGTGTGCTGAATCTGGCCCGTGCCTCGGATGCAGTGTTGTTGGCCGGCAATCTTATCGACAATGCCAAGGCCCAGGCCGAGGCAGACGCGAACCGCATCACCGCCGGTCAGGAAGCGGAATTCCGCCGCATCAACGGACTGGCACCGAGCGACCGCATCCCGCCGAAACTGCGTGGCGCATTCAACCAGATTGCCAAGAAAGACGATGTGAAGCGTTTGGTCACCCGCCGTACGCGCGACGTATTGGATCGTGCGCTGAACTCCATCGCCTCCATCTACCGAGATGTGGCGGTGCTGCAGAACAATGCGGAGGATTCGGTGGGCCTCATCAACCTGGAGAACCGCTCGTCGATCACCGAATTGTCGGTGCGGTTGAACCGGGCCGGTGCCGTGACCCGTCTGGACGAAGTGGCCCACGCCCGCAAGCGCCTAGCCGGCAACGGCAACCCGCTACTGGTATTCGAGTCCCTCTTCTGCGCCCTGATCCCATAACCCGACGCAACTAGCCCCCCTCTGATGAGTGGGGGCTGTCGAGCGTAGCGAGACTGGGGGAGAGACCCCGTAACGCACAGCCCCCAGTACGTCACACATATGAGCGATACTGGGACGTATGAAGATTTCCGCCGATTTCACCGTCATCCCGGACGATTTCGCCAAGGCTGCGGCCCCTGAATATTTCAATGGTGGCGTGCCTGTGGTCTCCTTCCCGTTCTACATCGATGATGTGGATCCCGAGGCCCGCTACCTGCACTGGGAGTTCGTGGACCCGGATTCGATTCCGGTCTGCGGCTTCGAGTGGATTCACTGGTCCGTGGCCAATCTGCCGATTGATGCGCTGATGTACGACTTCAATGATTCGCATGCGTTGGCCATCCCGCCGGACTTCTCCCGTCAGCTGCCGGCCATGATTCCCGAGACCGTGCAGGGGTGCAACTCCTCGGCCTCCAAGTTCTTGGGCCGCAGCACTGACCCGGCGGTGATCATGCGGTACAACGGTCCGCAGCCGCCGGACAAGGATCATGAGTACTACCTGCAGGTGTGGGCCACCAAGAAGCCGTTGCCCGGCTTGAATCAGGGCTTCTGGCTCAACGAGCTGTTGCACGCGCTGCGCAACAGCGGTGAAGTGCCCGACACCGACGGCATCTTCCTGACCGGCAAGGCGTGAGCCACATGAGCCCCCGCAGGCGGGGGCTGTCAGCATCACTGACTGGGGGTGGGTCAGTACAAAACCACCTTCAGTCCGACTTCGTCGTCCAGCTCCCGCCAGTGGGAGCGTGACCACAACAAAGAAAGGACACCATCACACTATGGCCTGCACCACGATTCTGGTAGGTAAAGACGCGAGCTATGACGGCTCGACCATCATCGCCCGCAACGAGGATTCCGCGAACGGCGAGTTCAACCCGAAGCGCTTCATCGTCGTGAAGCCGGAGGAACAGCCGCGCGAATACAAGTCGGTGATCTCCCACCTAACCATCACCCTGCCGGACGACCCGCTGCAGTACACCGCCGTGCCGAACGCGGACCTCAAGGAAGGTATTTGGGGCGAGGCCGGCGTCAACGAGGCGAACGTGGCGATGAGCGCCACCGAAACCCTGACCACCAACGAGCGCGTGCTCGGCGCCGACCCGTTCGTGGAATACACGCCGGCCAAGGGCGATGAGCCCGAGGTGCCCGGCGGCATCGGCGAAGAGGACTTCCTGACCATCGTGCTGCCGTATGTCAAGACCGCACGCGAGGGCGTCCAGCGCCTCGGCGCGCTGCTTGAGGAATTCGGCACCTACGAGATGAATGGCGTCGCCTTCTCCGACTCCAACGAAATCTGGTGGCTGGAAACTGTGGGCGGCCATCACTGGATTGCCAAGCGCGTGCCGGACGAGGCCTACGTGACCATGCCGAACCAGCTCGGTATCGACGAATTCGACCTTGAGGACGCTCTGGGTGACCAGGAAGCGCACATGTGTTCCGAAGACCTTGCCGAATTCATCGAAACCAACCATTTGGACCTCGCGGTGGAGAACACTACCCCGTTCAACCCGCGCGATGCCTTCGGCTCCCACTCCGACTCCGACCACGTGTACAACACCCCGCGCGCCTGGTACATGCAGCGCTTCCTCAACCCGTACGACGAGGTGTGGGACGGCCCGGACGCCGACCACAAGCCCACCTCCGACGACATCCCGTGGGCCCGTCAGCCTGAGCGCAAGGTGACCATCGAGGATATCAAGTACGTGCTGAGCTCCCACTACCAGGGCACCCCGTTCGATCCGTACGGCCAGCTGGGCGATGAGCGCACCCGCCACATGTACCGCACGATCGGCATCAACCGCCAGAGCCAGCTCGCGGTGATGCAGATCCGCCCGTACCGCCCGCAGGCCTCCCGCGCCATCCAGTGGATGGCATACGGCTCCAACCCGTTCAACACGCTGGTACCGTTCTTCCCGAACGTGGACACCACGCCCGCCTACCTTGAGGACACCACTACCCGCGTGACGTCCGAGAACTTCTACTGGGCCAACCGCATCATCGCCGCCCTGTGCGATGGCGCCTTCCGCTCCACGTCCAACGCCGTTGAGCGCTACCAGGAGAAGACCGGTGCGATGGGCCACCGCTTGGTCGCCGCCACCGACGAGCAGATCGCCCGTCTGGGCTTGACGGCCGCCGAGGAAGCCGCGCAGTCCGCCGCTGAAGAGGAATTTGAGGCCGACAACGTGGATGGCGATGTGCAGCCGATGACCCCGGACGAGACCATCGCCGCGCTGCGTAACCCCGAGGTGCGCGAGATTCTCGCCGCCGCCAACCAGACCATGGCCGACCAGCTCAAGGAGGAAACCGAAAAGCTGCTTGACTCCGTGCTGTACACTCGCAGCATGGAAATGAAGAACGGCTTCCACATGTCCGACTTTTAGTCCGTATTGAGCTCCCCTCCCTGAGGGGCTGAGCCGTTAAGAAAACAGCCCAGTGGGCTGTTTTTAGGCGAAGAGGCGGCGACTGCCGCCCCACCACCCCGCCCCATCACACAAACACAGAAAGGCTTTATATGACCACCATCGAAGACTTCACCAGCCAGTACGGTCTGGTCCAGAAGATCGACGCATTCGGCTACATGAAGTACCTGGCCGAGAACCCTGACGCCCCGCGCAAGCACGGCAAGGTGGTGCTCGTCACCGCCGATACGCCGCTCAAGGCATCGCGCGGAGAAGGCAAGACCACCACGACCATCGCCCTGATCGACGCTCTGAACAAGCGCGGCATTGATGCGACCGCCGTGCTGCGTCAGCCGAGCATGGGCATCACCGCAGCCGGTTCCAAGGGCGGTGCCTCCGGCGGCGGCAAGGCTTCCCTGACCCACCCCGAGCTCATCGACTGGGGTCTGTGCGGCGAAATGGGCGCCATCGAGGCGGCCCAGAACCTGCTCGTCTCCTTCGCCGAGAAGGCCATCGATGACGGCAAGCTCGACACGATTCTCGTGCCGCGTGTCTCCGAGGTTCCGAGTCGCTCCCTGCGCTCCACCGCTGTGGACTACGGCAAGGGCAACGTGCCGGAGAAGGTCGTGCTCACGCCGACCTGCGAGCTCATGCAGATTGTGGTGCTCTCCCGCTCGATGGACGAGATTTCCGAGCGCGTGTCCAAGATGATCGCCGGCACCAAGGACGGCAAGGCCGTGACCTTCGGCGAATTCGTGGACCTGTGGCGTATCACTGGCATTTTGGCCGACGCGGTCAAGCCGGCCAAGACCGAAACCGTGAACGGATCACCGGTCTACGTGCACGGTGGCCCGTTCGCCAACGTGTCCATCGGCATTCCGACGTTGGTCTCCGTGGAAATGGCCTGCGCCCTGCATGACGTGGTCATCGTCGAGGCCGGCTACGGCACCGACGCCGGCGCCCAGAAGTGGCTGGACATCGCCTGCCGCGAATACGGCGCGCAGTGGCCGTCCGCCGCCATCGTGGTGACCCGTGCCTCCACCTGGCGCGACGATCCCGAGCTGGCCTGGCGCTACCCGTTCCACGTGCAGCGCCTGGAGAACCTGGACATTCCGACCTTCCCGCTCATCAACCTGTGGGAAGGCGAGGACGATCAGGTTCCGTCCCTGAAGGCCACCGCCGACGAGCTGGGCTTCCGCACGCCGATCATCGGCAACCTGTTCCGCGACGGCGGCGAGGCGCTGGCCCCGCAGCTTGACGGTTTCGTCGACGCGTTGCAGAACGGCTCCATGCCGGCCGAACCGTACTCGCACAAGGGCATGGCCCTGACCGAGAACGCCAAGTGGGTGGCCGAGAACGCCTACGGCGTACCGGCCGAGCGCGTGATTTACAAACCGGGCTTCACCGAGTCCGTGTCCGAGGCCATGGAACTGTGCCAGAGCGCAGGCATCTCGCTGGACGATCTGGCGTTCGTGGCGGTCAAGTCCCCGGCGACCATGACCGACAACGACCGTGCCCCCGAAGAAGAGCGCACCGTGACCCTGAAGAAGGTCGAGGTGCATGCCGGTGCCGGTCTGGTCCACGTCAACCTGACCACCAGCCTCACCACCCCCATGCCCAAGATCGTGTGATGACAGGCACAAGGTGAGGTAACTCGCTTTCGAGGGGCGGATTTCCGGTTTTCCGGAGGTCTATCTGCGTTTCGAGGGGCTCTTCGATTGCGAAACCCGGAGTATGACCATTGAAATTGCAATGTTTATACTCCGGGTTTCTTGTTTTAAAAGCCCCTTGAAACGCTAGTAGAGCTTCTGAATGTTGGAAATCAGCCCCTTGAAACGTAGAAAGCCCGCCGCCGGCGGGCTTTCTACATCTGAGCTTCCCTCTTTGAGGGGAGCTGCCAGCGAAGCTGACTGAGGGGAGCCAGAATACGCAAACTAGAAGTTGCTACCATTCCAGCCCCAGTCGGTGGTGGCGGTGTAACGGATGTAGGTGCGGTCCTCGGGAATGCCGAGCGTGGAGTTCAGCGCGGCCATAATGCTCTCGGTCAGCTTTTCCCAAGCAGAGCCCGGCACAGAGCGGCCGAACACGTTGACTTCCACATAGGCGGCGGGCTGGTCATCGCTACCACCGAAGTAAATCGGCATATTGTCCTCGAACGGGCACATTAGCCAGCCCTCGGACTTGCCCGGCACGGCGGTAATCGCCTTGCCATAGGCAGCCTTCAACGCCTCGCGCTGCTCAGGGGTGGTGGGCACGGACACATGAGTGTGAATAACGGGCATAATTCCTCCTTGATTCGGTTCGCTTCCAGTCTAGCCTCAGCGGTTGCTGTTGAACATGGCATGCGGATGTAGGAAGCTGCTTGCAGAACGGACCGGGGCAAGGCCAATTTGGGGAGATTATTGGCCTTTCCAGCCAATATATGTTCCGCAGTCAGCCCAATAGTGTTGAATACCCTTGTGAGAAAACTGATTGAACAACTGATGAAGTTCGGCATTGTGGGCGTCATCGCCTTTGTTATCGACTGGGGTATTCTCAACCTATTGGTTGGCATATTCCACATGCACAACGTGCTGGCTGCCACCGTCTCTTTCATCATCTCGCTGATTTTCAACTATCTGGCGAGCATGAAATTCGTATTCAAGCATCGTGATGACATGGCGCGCTGGATGGAGATTCTTATCTTCGTGGCGGGCGCTGTAGTCGGTCTGTTCATGAATGACGCGATTATCTGGATTTCCACTTATGGCATGAACCATGATGCCTATGTATCGCAGCATGCCGAATATCTGTTGCGCACCAATATCGGCAAGTTGGTGGCCACTGCCGTGGTAATGATCTGGAACTTCTTGATTCGCAAGTGGCTGCTCGACGATACGCACACCAATGCGATGAACCGTCTGAAGTCCGCTGAAAATCGACTGAATGCCGAGGAGCTTGAAGCCAAGTGGCAGAACAGCTTCTCCCACAAGCTCGGCATCTGGTCCCTGGAACACACGCCCAAAGGCTGGCCGAAGTAGCGTTTTGACGTATAAGCCCCCTCGTCAGAGGGGGCTTAGCTTTTGTCTCACACACTCACTTCAGTCAAGGTCGGCTGCTCGGTGGAGCCCTTGATCTGCTTGAAGCCAATCAGCGCAATCACCAGCGAGACCAGTGCCAAAGTGGTCACCACCATGAAGCCGCCATGCGAGCCCATGCGGTCGATGAACTGGCCGGCAATCGCCGAACCGGCGGAGGAGCCGATAGAATTCATCGCACCCATCCACGCCATGCCTTCGGTCAGGCGGGAAGGCGGCACCAAGTGCAGCATGAGCTGGTTGCCGTTAATCCACGTCGGAGCCTGGCACACGCCGATGATCAGGTAGATGATCATAATCACCCACAGATGCTTGGCGAACAGGAACGTGCTGATGCCGATGTTCACCACGGCCAGGCAGAAGTAGAAGCGCTTCCACAGGGCAATCGACCAGTTCTTCGCGCCGTACACCAAGGCGCCCATCAACGAGCTGATGGAGAAGCAGGCGAATACAAAGCCCGTGTACTGCTTCATATTCGACTCGGTGGCGAATGCGATGATCGAGATGCCTGTAGCCGACTGGAACGCGCCCAAGCCGAACCAGGTGACGCATACCGCAATCAGACCCGGTCCCCAGATGGACGCCTTCTTGCCGGAACGCGCATCGGCGACCGCCTGCTCAATGGCGGCGTTAATCGTGGCCTCATCGGTCACGCCTTCGCGCTCAAGACGGCGGCGAGTCTCCTCGGCTGCGGTCTCCACCTTCAACGCTTCGGCTCGAGCCGCCTCGCGCTCACGGTATTCCTTGCGGGAAATGCCCTCAGCGCGGGCCAGCTGAGTCTGTGACGGTGGCTCAGTGGTCAGCTCGGTCAAGAACATCAGCGCGCCCACCACCACGCACATGCCGGTGAACGAGAATGCCAGCAGACCGGAGATCACGGCCAGTGTGGAAGCCAGTGGATTGCCGATTACCCACATGCATTCGTCCAGCACGCCGCACAGGGAGAGCGCACGGTTGGTACGCTCCTGATCGCCCTTCAGGATTTTGGTCCAGCGCGCGCGGCTCATCGCGCCCCACGGCGGAATAGCTGCCAGGAACGGCGTCAAACAGTACAGCACCCATTCCGGCGCACGATTGGTGATGGATGTGGTCAGCGCGACGGCGGCGACAATCCACACCAGAATCGTTGGAATCGAAACCTGCCGCTGGCCGAACTTGTCGGTCAGCTTGCCGAGCAGCGGCGTGGCCACGGCCAGTGCAATCGCCTGAATGGCGGTGAGCATACCTGCCAGCGAGTAGTTGCCGTAGTAATGCTGCACGGAAATGGTGATGGTCATGCCCACCATCGGGAACGGCATGCAGGCAATCACCGAACCGATGGAATAACGAGCGGTATGAGGTATGCGCAGCAACTCCGCATACCCACCAAAAACTTTGTGACCCACTTCCTTGATGCCAGCCATAATGGTGTTCGAGTTGGACAGGTTGTTGGACATAACAGCACTACGCTCCTTTCCGCTCCCGATTGGATGTTCCCCGCTGACGTGGCGTTGCCGGCGAAGCCCTCATCGAATGATGTGTTGTCCATGGTCGCGCAAAGTTTGCGTTGGATTTCCCTATTCGCATATTTGCGTCACGGATACTCTAATCGTTGGTTAGGGCGCGACACGCGGTAGATTGGAGATATTAAGACAACGTTCTCATGTTCTTCGGCGAACATCGCAAGATGCCCGTAGGAATAAAAAGAAAGGCGGCTCATGAGCGCAACCACCATCCACTTCGTTCGCCACGGCAAGGTCTACAACCCTGACCATCTGCTCTATGAGCGGCTGCCCGACTTCCATCTCTCCGATCTTGGCCGGCGTATGGCACAGGCCACCGCCGCCTATCTGGCCAATAGCCCTCAGACCAATACGATTTCCGCGGTGTATTCGTCTCCCCTGGACCGCACGCGCGAGACCGCCGACGCGATTCTTGACGCGTTGAATCCCGTGCGCGAGGCCCGAGGCGAAGCCCCGCTCATGCTCACCGCCGATGAGCGAGTGATTGAGGCCGGCAACGAGTTCCGCGGCAAGCGTATCGGCCATGGCGAAGGCGCGTTGTGGAAGAACGGCAATTGGAAACTGGTCACCAACCTGTACAAGCCGAGTTGGGGCGAATCCTATCAGCACATTGCGCAGCGCATGGATGATTTCGCACGCGAGAAGGTCGCCCAACACCCCGGCGAACAGATTGTGGTGGTCAGCCACGAATCGCCGATTTTCAGTTATCGCCATTATCTGGAGACCGGCCACCCCGAGCACTGGATGTTCCTGCGGCACACGGCGCTCGCCTCCGTGACCTCGGTGACGTACGACAACGAAACCGGCCGTGTGATGTCAATCACGTATGTCGACCCAGCAGCCAACGTCAAGTAACGGCACACTGGTGAATAGCTGAGCTACAATCTGGGCTCCCCTCAGAGGGAGCCAATGGGACGCACTACAATCAAGTGGTGAACGCAGAGGAGCATGAATGACCATTGAACTCAATCGTGAGGCAATCGCACGGATCGCGGCATTGCCGGGGGTAGCTGAGGCCGCTGAAGCCGGCTCGGCGCTAATTAGCCTGTGGCCGCTGACCGAAGCCATGCAGATGGACAATGACGCCAAGTATGCGGAGAACCTGCAGGTGCGTGTCACGCACGCGTTCGCACGCATTCTCACCGGTCAGGATGTTACGATGCCTGACGCCGAATTCGTCTACGAGGGGGCCGATGAGATTCCTGGCCGTCCGCAAAGCATCGTAGACACGCTGCTTGCTGCCAATGACGCCTACGATACGATGGCCGGTTACTCGGAATCCGGCGATGTGCAGCTGATTTTCGATGCCGCCGAAGCTTTAGGTGTTGACTGGGATTCGCATGTCGAGGCCGCAGTCCGTGAGACGGTTGTCTCCGTGGAGGCTCAGGTTGAGGCCGATGCCGAGGCTGGCGGACGTTTGGCGGCTTCCGGCGAGCCGGCTGATGTGGCCGTCCGTTTCGCCACCGCGCTCGCCGTATGCGATGCGCTGCTGAACGTGGTGAGCGGGCATGCCGAGACGGTTGGCTTGGTTGGTCCGGCTGTTGCTGATGCCGCTGATGTTGCTGACGAGGCCCGGGCCACCGCCATCGTAACGTTGCCGATTCTGCTGTACGTCAACGAATTACGTGAGCAGTGCTCGATTCCGCGCATCTGCCTGACCGACCAGCAGATTCTTGATCTGATTGATACGCGTGCCAATGCCGGTGACACCCTGACCGCCACCGCCGAATACATTGCCCCGCTGGCCGGTGCCGAATGGACCAAGCACCGCGACGATGTGCTCTGGAACCCGGACGAAGCCAAGAAGAAGGCCAAGGAAGAAGACGAAAAGCGCAACAAGGAGGCCTTGGCCGCCAAGTTTGCGCACATTAAAGATGACCCTGGCAAAGAAACCGTGGAGTTGTGAGAATCAAGGCAGCTTAGCCCGCCTGATCGGTTCTCTTACCCCTGCTCGCGATTCCTCCGTGCCAAGGAAATCGTCTATGTGGTGAAGAACATCGCTTACGCAACGGAAGAAGAAACACTTATGGGCAATGGCGTCAATCTGCGCACGCTCACCAATGACGGCGGTAGCGCGGTAATCAGCGATTACGGGGCGCATCTGCTGCGCTGGGCCCCGGCGGGGCAGCCGGATGTAATCTGGACGCCCCGCACATGGCATTTCGAAGCTGGTCAGCCGGTTGGCGGGGGAGTGCCGGTGTGCTTCCCCTGGTTCGGGCCGGGGTTTGTGCATGGCGGGCAGACTGCGAAGCGACCGATTCATGGGTTCGCACGATTGCGCCAGTGGGCGCTGGACGAAGGGGCGTTTACCGGTGCCCGTGTGCGGTATGTGCTGGATTCCGAACGACTGACGACTGGCGAAGTGCCATGGATCGAGGATGAACCCAACGTGCGTTTCCATGCCGCATACGAGGTGTGTGCCAGCGATACGCTGACGATGACGCTGACCGTTACCAACACGGGAGGTGAGCCGATGTCGTATGAGGCGGCGCTGCACTCGTATCTGCATGTCGGCGATGTGCTCGGCGCGCGGCTGGTCGGTTTGCGGGGTGCAACATATCTGGATGCCACGGAAGCCGGATTCCCGCCAAAACTACAAGAACAGCCATCGGTGATGTTCGGCGATCAGCCGGTGGACCGTGTGTATTATTCCGATGCTGCACTGGAATTGCAGGACCATGTGCTGGGTCGTGTGATTCGCATCGGCAAGACCGGCTCGCCGCAGACGGTGGTGTGGAATCCCGGAGAGCAGGGCGGCAACGCCATTGCCCATGCCAAGACGGGTGAATGGCGTGGCTTTGTGGCCGTGGAGGCAGCGGCGTGCCGAGACCGTATCGTTGCCCTTAGTCCGGGTGAATCGTATATGCTTTCGCAGTCCATTGCCGTGATGCCGTTGGGGTAGTTGGCTGAATACAGTGCCGATAATACAGTGCCGAGAATGATGAAGCCCTACTCGCGTTGAGTAGGGCTTCATCATTGGTTGCGGGGAACTTCTTCAACGGAAGTTCACCGATATCGGTTACTGGCCTTGCCAGGGTTTCTGGGCATTGTCGCCGGCGGGAGCCGTGTGCTCAGAAGGTGTTGCGGATTCGTCGCCGGCGTTTTGAGGCATCGGCGGAACCTGGCCGTACTGTGGGGCCGGGGCCTCCGGTTGGCCGTACTGCGGGGCCGGCACCTGACCGTAATCAGGTGCGGGTGCAGCCGGCTGGCCATAGTCGGGGGTCGGCATGGGCGGCTGGCCGTAAGCCGGGGCCGGCTGGTTGAAGCCGGGTGCGGGCGCGTTCGGAGCGGCGAAATTCGGGGGTACAGGCGTGCTGTATGGTGCGCCGTAAGCACCCTGAGGCATGGGGGTTGCCGCCGCGCCATCGTCAAAACGTGCGCCCTCCGGCTTGCTGGGAAGAGCCATGAACACGATATAGACAACGCAGCCGGCCAGCGTAATCAACGCACCAATGACCGCCGCGCCAAGACCGCCGGCGGCCATGCTGCCATAACCATAGTCATAACTGCCAAGGCTCCTGAACCCGCCGTACAGTGCCGCACCACCGCCGATAATCATGATGATAAGGCCGATAACCATCGCGATATAGAAAATGGCAACCCACCAGCCAGGCTTGTTCGTGTCATGCAGACGGCGGACGGAAAGTGCCAGGGTGGGGATTAGGGTCGCCAGACCCCAAATGGTGGCGAGGAAGCCAAGCTTTTCATCTGTGGCGGTGTTGAGGATGTCCAGCACGATATTGATGCCGAAAGCGGCCAGCACCCACCACCAGAATTCACTGCGGGACGCGCGGCCCCTGAACACCACGTACTTCTTCCAGAAGCGCAGGAAGGCTTCTTGGAAGGAGCATCCGTAGTAAGGCTTATCCAGCGGCACAGTGGCAGTGGGCGCGGCGTATTGGCCGTAAGACGGCGGAACCGGGCCGTAAGGATTGCCATCGGGGGCCGGTGTGCCGTACGCCGGTGCGGATTGACCGTAGGTGTTGGCGTCGGGTGCGGGCTGACCGTAGGTTGGTACGGCCTGGCCATAAGAGTTCGCGGTCGGAGCAGGCTGACCGTATGCCGGCTGTCCGTAAGCGGGCTGCGCCGGCTGTGAGGGCTGCGCCGGGGCCGGTGCGCCATACTGCGGTACGGGATTAGGTGTGGGCGTACCGTTGGCCTCAGGCTGCTGAGGCAAAGGCACATTGTTGGGATCAGACATTGATTCCCCTTTCATAAGACCTATGTGTCACATCATATTCTTCCATTGCATGAGTGGAAAACTCAACAATTGCGCCAAATAATGTCCAAAGTTGTGGTGAATGCACTGGAAAGAATCGATGGTTATCAAATCGATATCAGTTGAGGGTGAACGTTGTCGATCGGTTGTGTAACCTGTTACATGAATATTGCGCACAGTTGCGGGGGTGGAACTGGAAAGCAGACGAAGCTTTTGGCGCTACGCATAAAGCAACATACAGAGATGTAGGGAATGCCATGAACCACGAATACACGGATGCCGCCGTTGAGCAGCGCGAATCGCACGAAGACGAATCTCAAGACTGGGATCTGCTGTTCGTGGGCCTGGCCTGCTGATTCTCGTTTGCTGTTTTCTTTTCTTTTGATTTTAAAAGCAAAAGAAAAGAAAATGGCAGGCAAAAGAGATTTCGTTGGAAAATGGCCGTTTTGGGATGGTGTTGGCCCGAAACGTCAATAACGAAGCAAAAGAGCGAGGAGCGCTGCTCTCCGCGTCCGGCGCGCGCGGCACAATAGGGGACTATGACTGATGCTGAAAACACCAAACCCGAACTGCCCAAGAACGTTCGTGTTCGCTTCTGCCCGTCGCCGACCGGAACCCCGCATGTCGGCATGATTCGTACCGCCCTGTTCAACTGGGCGGAAGCTCGCGCCACCGGCGGCACGCTGATCTTCCGTATCGAAGACACCGACGCCGTGCGCGACTCCGAAGAAAGCTACAACCAGATCCTCGAATCCCTGCGTTGGCTGGGTATCGACTGGGACGAGGGCATCGATGTGGGTGGCCCTCACGGCCCGTACCGCCAGTCCGAGCGTACCGCCATCTACAAGGATGTTGCCGCCAAGCTGCTCGAAGCCGGCTACGCCTACGAGTCCTTCTCCACTCCTGAGGAAATCAAGGAGCGCAACCTTGCCGCCGGCCGTCCGGCCGAGTTCGGCTACGATGGCTACGACCGCAACCTGACCGATGAACAGAAGGCCGCCTTCCGCGCCGAGGGCCGCAAGCCTGCGCTACGTATCAAGATGCCTGATGAAGACATCGCCTTTGACGATCTGATTCGTGGCACCATCGAGTTCAAGGCCGGCTCCGTGCCGGACTACGTGATCGTGCGCCCGAACGGCGACCCACTGTACACGCTGACCAACCCGGTCGACGACGCGATGATGGAAGTCAACGTCGTGCTGCGCGGCGAGGACCTCCTGAGCTCCACCCCGCGCCAGATCGTGCTTTACCGTTACCTTATGGAACTCGGCATCGCCAAGGAGATGCCGCTGTTCGGCCACATGCCGTACGTGATGGGCCAGGGCAACAAGAAGCTCTCCAAGCGCGACCCAGAGTCCAACCTGTTCAACCACCGCGACAATGGCTTCATCCGCGAGGGCCTGCTCAACTACCTGGCCCTGCTCGGCTGGTCCATTGCACCGGACCGCGACGTGTTCTCCATGGACGAGATGACCGAGAAGTTCGACGTGCGCGACGTCAAGGCCAACCCGGCCCGCTTCGACATCGACAAGGCCATCTCCATCAACGCCGAGCACATCCGTATGCTTGAGCCCGAGGACTTCCTGCGCCGCTCGGTGCCGTACCTGCACCGCGACGGTGTGGTTTCCGCCGACAACTGGGATGCCCTGACCGACCGTGAGCGTGAGGTGCTGACCGCCGCCGCTCCGCTGGTTCAGCCGCGCGTGCGCCTGCTGGGTGAGGTTGCCGGCATGGTCGGCTCCCTGCTCTCCACCGAGGGCTACTTGGAGCCGGCTGACGACGCCAAGAAGCAGCTGAAGGATTCTGCCGGCGAGGTGCTGGACAAGGCCATCGCCGCACTCGAGGCTGTGGATGAGGCTGACTGGAAGACCGACAACCTGCATGAGACCCTGAACAAGGCTCTGGTTGAGGAGGGCGGCTACAAGCCGCGCCTCGCTTTCGGTCCGGTGCGTGTGGCCATGTCTGGTCGTCGCGTGAGCCCGCCGCTGTTCGAGTCCATGGAGATCGTCGGCAAGCCGGTTTCCCTCGCTCGCCTGAAGGGCCTGCGCGAGCACCTGTGAGCTAAGGTTCCTTCCGTGCTCGGCTGAGCTGTAAGGACACTCAAGGTGGGCGTCTGCATGTGCAGATGCCCACCTTTTCTTGTATTCAGTGATGAGCTGGAACAGCTGGAAAGTCTTACCGCTGCGCCGCATGCCAGTGAGAATATGTACGAGGTTGAACATGGCTGGTTTGTGCAGTGAGGTCACGAAACGTGCCTTGTAGGTGGTTTCGCCTTCATGCGTCCATGAAACGGTTGATAGGTAACCGGGCGGCGGTCTTTGACGTGACATTGCATTACAAGCATCGCGACGCGCTCGCTGTCGCAAGGGAACATAAGCGCCTCATTTGGTTCTTGAAGGCTGATTTGCCGGCTATGAATGTGCAAGGCAAAGATCATTGCCTCATCTGCAATTTCATCAGTGCATTAGATGGTAATTCATCAGTAGTGCTTACTGATAATCCGTCAGTAGAGTTCATGCAAATTCATCAGTAGTGGCAGCGTAGCACTTGAAATCGTTGAAATTCCGCGCGACACGCCGTAAGTTGCGTAAGGGTGAATACTTGCGTATATTTATCACTCGTTGCGCGGTTCACCGAGCAGCCGGTTGAAAAACTGAATATGCCCCCATCGTCTAGCGGTCTAGGACTACGCCCTCTCACGGCGCCAACACCGGTTCAAATCCGGTTGGGGGTACGACGAACAACTCCTTGGAGTTGCTACGCCAAGCCAAATTGGGATGTGGTGTAATTGGCAACACAGCTGATTCTGGTTCAGCCATTCTTGGTTCGAGTCCAGGCATCCCAGCCAATGACCCTCGCGGAATGCGAGGGTTTTTTGTTTTCAGGGAAGTAGCCGCTTGAAAAGCGACTTCCCTGCATATGAGTGCGCATAAGAGCGCTAAGAGCGCATACGTGTGTATGAAAGTACGAGAACGAAGGAGATCGAAGTATGTCCGCTGGGCAGCAGGCTGTACCGGCAAACAACGCCAACAATGCAAGCAATGAAGGCGCTCAGAAGAAGCACATGTCTAAGGCGGCCGTCGCCATTATCGCCGTGGTGGTCGTGGCCATTATCGTCGTGGCCGGTGTGTTCGGCTTCCGCGCCTACTCCGATGCTCAGTACAACAATGCAGTCGCCGCTTGCGCCGCCGCTTCCGAAAATGTGCGCAACGCCACTAATGACTACAACAACTTGGTCAATGGCGATGCTTCCGAAGCTGCTGCGCTCACCAAGAAGGATGTAAAGGATGCCTCCACGCTGGACGCCCTCAACAAGGAACTGAGCGTGGAACTGCCGGTATACGAAGGCTGCGTAGCTGACGACACTGCCGGCTTCAAGTCCGCTACTGCGAAGCTCAACGAGCAGGCTGATTGGTACAAGGCTTATACTCAATCGCTGCAGAAGGCTGTGGATGCCGTGAACGCTTCCAAGAAGTAAGCGAGCACAGCCTCACCATTGTCGTCAAAGCCGTCTTGCGGTTGCGCAAGGCGGCTTTTGCTATTTTGCTCAATCGGCTTGCTGCTGTAATGCTGCTGCATTGATTGCGTCGAATGCAGGTAAATTCGTCTTACTTTTTTTGCGCAGTTTTTCCCTGCGCGTGTCGCGATGATGCGAATATAGATGTGAAGGTTAACAACGTAGTCGTTTATTGGGTTTTGTGATTTCACTCACGTTGTAATTCAATGTCAAATATGTGGCGATTCTCCGTATTTGCTGAGATTGCTATTAAGAATAGCTTCTTGTAAAGTGTCTTATCGTAATTGCGAATGCGTATTCTTCAATGAAGAAGGCATCTGCTTCACCTCGAAGAAGAGATTAAGGAAAATATAGTTAATGAAAAAGAAGAAGACTATATCGGCTGCGCTGGCAACAGCGTTAGCCTTAACCTGCATGGGCAGCGGGGGAGGTACTGCGTTCGCAGTGCCCCTGTCTGATGCTGACTTGCAGACTTTGGCAAGTCAGATTCAGCAAATCAACGATACTTCTGATTCTGCAACTGCTTCCGAGACTCCTTCCGCACAAGCCGATGCGGTTGAAGGCTGGACTATTGATTCCAACATCGCTCAGGGCGGCGAAATCCTGGAGATGGCAAACGGTTGGCTGCACCTCAAGTCCACTGCCTCTAACGGTAATGCGGCAGCGAACCCCAGCTCCAGCAACAACTGGCCGGCAGTAGCCGTATGGGGCACAGATTACGACTTCTCCAAGGCCGGCTCCTTCCACGCCACCATCAAATCCCCGCAGGAAGGCTCCGCCAACCGCTTCGGCTTCTACCTGGGCTACAACGACCCGGGCAGCGGCCTGTTCATCGGCTACGATTCGGGCGGCTGGTTCTGGCAGACCTACACCGGTGGCGGTAGCGGCAGCTGGTACAGCGGTGCTCGTATCGCTGCTCCGAGCGCCAACGAAGAGCACGACATTCGGGTCTCCTGGACCGACGCCAAGGTCGCCACACTGACCGTGGATGGCCAGAAGGCATTCGATGTCGATTACTCCGCAATGACGAACCTCTCCAACAAGCTTGCCATCAAGGCCGGCTCCTGGAAGGAGCTGAACGAGGTCACCGACGTGTACATCAAGGACTTCCCGGAGGTTGTCGAAGCCGCCAAGCACGCGGTTTCCGGCAAGGTTGTGGACGCTGGAGGCGCTGCCATTGAAGGCGCAACAGTGCGTTTGGATAAGACCAAGGTGAAGACCGGTGCAGATGGCACCTTCTCCTTCGCCGACATTGAAGAAGGCGAACACACGCTTTCGATTGCCAAGGAAGGCTATGAGGACGTCTCCCAGCAGGTGACGGTCTCCGGCGCGGATCTTGCCATCGATCCCATCACCCTGAACAAAACCGTTCAGGTCGCCTCCGAAACGCTGAAGACCAAGAAGATGGAAGTTCAGATTAAGAAGAACTTCCCCTCTGTGCTGCAGTACACGATGACCGACGGCAAGGTGATGTACGGCCAGTCCAAGGATGTGCGCACCGTTGAAATCAACGGCACCAACATCGAACTGGGCGATGACGACGTGACCTTCAAGAAGGTTTCCGACACCGAGGCCACCTACACGCTGAAGGTCAAGGATGAGGCCAAGAAGATTGACGCGGTGATCACCGTTCAGATCACGGTCAAGGCCAACCAGCTGCACCTCAACGTCACCAAGATCAAGAACAACCTGTCCGAAGGCATTCCTGAGGGCAACGGTGTGGAGGAGAACGCCATCCAGACGCTGTCCTTCCCGAACCAGAGTCTCGTTTCCGTGCGTTCCAGCCAGGAAAATGCCCAATTCACTGGTGCTCGTATGTCTTCCAACACGCAGAAGCCTGGCGATACCAACTTCGCAGTGACCGAAGATACTAACGTCACCGATAGCGACTACACCTACGGCTTCATCTCCGGTGCTGGCCTGAGTGCCGGCCTGTGGAGCAACTCCGAGCACGATGGCACCTATGTGGCGGCTCCTGTGCGCGGCGGCAGCCAGAACACGCGTGTCTACGCCACCACCCAGCAGACTGGTGACGCCACCTCCCTGGGCCTGGCCAGCGCTCCGTGGTACTACCACCGCACGGTCACCGATTCCAAGGGCAAGAAGTACACCGTGGCCGAAACCGCTCTGCCGCAGATGGCCGTGGCCATCGCCGGCGACGAGAACGAAGACGGTGCCGTCAACTGGCAGGATGGCGCAATCGCCTACCGCGACATCATGAACAACCCGTACAAGTCCGAGGAAGTTCCCGAACTGGTGGCATGGCGTATCGCCATGAACTTCGGCTCCCAGGCGCAGAACCCGTTCCTCACCACGCTTGACAACGTCAAGAAGGTGGCCTTGAACACCGACGGCCTCGGCCAGTCCGTGCTGCTCAAGGGCTACGGCAATGAAGGCCACGACTCCGGCCACCCGGACTACGGCGATATCGGCCAGCGTCTCGGCGGCGCCGACGACATGAACACCATGATGGAAGAGGGCTCCAAGTATGGCGCTCGCTTCGGTGTGCACGTCAACGCCTCCGAAATGTATCCGGAAGCCAAGGCCTTCAGCGAGGACATGGTGCGCCGCAACTCTGCAGGCGGCCTGAGCTACGGCTGGAACTGGCTTGATCAGGGTGTCGGCATCGACGGCATCTACGATCTGGCATCCGGTTCTCGTGTAAGCCGTTTCGCTGACCTCAGCAAGGAAGTCGGCGACAACATGGACTTCATCTACCTCGATGTGTGGGGCAACCTGACTTCTTCCGGTTCGGAAGATTCTTGGGAAACCCGCAAGATGAGCAAGATGATCAACGACAACGGCTGGCGTATGACCACCGAATGGGGTTCCGGCAACGAGTACGACTCCACCTTCCAGCACTGGGCAGCTGATCTGACCTACGGCGGCTACACCTCCAAGGGCGAGAACTCCGAAGTGATGCGCTTCCTGCGCAACCACCAGAAGGACAGCTGGGTTGGCGACTACCCGCAATACGGCGGCGCTGCCAACGCCCCGCTGCTCGGCGGCTACAACATGAAGGACTTCGAAGGCTGGCAGGGCCGCAACGACTATGCCGCCTACATCAAGAACCTGTACACCCATGATGTGTCCACTAAGTTCATCCAGCACTTCAAGGTGACCCGCTGGGTCAACAACCCGCTGCTGACCGCCGACAATGGCAATGCCGCTGCCGTGTCCGACCCGAACACGAACAACGGCAACGAGCAGATTACCCTGAAGGATTCCAACGGCAACGTTGTAGTAGTCTCCCGTGGTTCCAACGACACCTCTAGCGCAGCCTACCGCCAGCGCACCATCACCTTCAACGGCGTGAAGGTCGCATCCGGTGTGGTCTCCGCAGGCGATGGCAGCGCCACTGGCGACGAGTCCTACCTGCTGCCGTGGATGTGGGATTCCTTCACCGGCAAGCTGGTCAAGGATTCCGAGCAGAAGCTCTACCACTGGAACACCAAGGGCGGCACCACCACCTGGACGCTGCCGGACAGCTGGAAGAACCTCTCCAGCGTAAAGGTGTACCAGCTCACCGATCAGGGCAAGACCAACGAGCAGACCGTTGCCGTCTCCGGCGGCAAGGTGACGCTTACCGCTGATGCCGAAACCCCGTACGTGGTGTACAAGGGCGAAGCCAAGCAGATCCAGGTCAACTGGAGCGAAGGCATGCATGTGGTAGACGCCGGCTTCAACGGCGGCTCCAACACCCTCACCGACAACTGGACCGTCAGCGGCTCCGGCAAGGCCGAAGTTGAAGGCGACAACAACGCCATGCTGCGCCTGACCGGCAAGGTCGATGTCTCCCAGCGTCTGACCGATCTCAAGGCTGGCCAGAAGTACGCGCTGTATGTTGGCGTCGACAACCGCTCCACCGGCGATGCATCCGTCACCGTAACCAGCGGCGGCAAGGTGCTGGCCACCAACTCCACCGGCAAGTCCATCGCCAAGAACTACATCAAGGCATACGGCCACAACACGAACAGCAATACGGAAAATGGCTCCAGCTACTTCCAGAACATGTACGTGTTCTTCACCGCGCCTGAGAACGGCGATGCCACGGTAACCCTGTCTCACAAGAGCACCGACGGAGCACACACCTACTTCGACGATGTGCGCATCGTGGAGAACCAGTACTCCGGCATCACCTATGAGAAGGACGGCACGCTGAAGTCCCTCACCAACGGATTCGAAAACAACGCCCAGGGCATCTGGCCGTTCGTGGTCTCCGGTTCCGAAGGCGTTGAGGACAACCGCATCCACCTCTCCGAGCTGCATGCTCCGTTCACGCAGGCCGGTTGGGATGTCAAGAAGATGGACGATGTGCTCGATGGCACTTGGTCTGTGAAGGTTAACGGCCTGACCCAGAAGGGCACGCTGGTCTACCAGACGATCCCGCAGAACGTGAAGTTCGAGGCGGGTGCCAAGTACAAGGTGAGCTTCGACTACCAGTCCGGTTCCGATGACATCTACGCCATCGCTGTGGGCCAGGGTGAATACTCTGCCGGCAGCGTGAAGCTGACCAACCTGAAGAAGGCTCTGGGTGAGACCGGCAAGGCCGAGTTCGAGCTGACCGGTGGCGTCAACGGCGATTCCTGGTTCGGTATTTACTCGACCGCAACCGCACCTGATCTGCAGGGTTCCACCGGCAATGCACAGGACTTCGGCGGATACAAGGACTTCGTGCTCGACAACCTGAAGATCGAGCGCATCGAGTCCCAGACCCGCACCAAGGCCGAAGCGCAGGACAAGGTCAAGGAAATCCGCGGCAAGTACGATTCCAAGCGTGCTGAGCTCTCCGATGCCGCATGGCAGCAGTATCAGGACACCTTGGTCAAGGCTCGCGTGCTCATCAACAAGAATGGCGCAACCGCTGAGGACTTCACCAAGGCATACGACATTCTCGTGGCCCTCGACGAGTACATGAAGACCGCTCCCGGCAACGAGAGCAGCGACAAGTACGACGTGGCAGCTGACGGCTCCGATGAGCTGGGTGGCTACACCGTGGCCACGGGCAGCGAAGAGCCTACCGCAGGCCTGCCGAGCGAAGGCCCGGCCGATCTGGCACAGGATGGCAACGACAGCACCCACTGGCACACCAGCTGGAGCGAGAACGCAGTCGGCAACGGCACCGCATGGTATCAGTTCAACCTCAACGAACCGACCACCATCAACGGCCTGCGCTACCTGCCGCGCTCCGGAGGTATGAACGCCAACGGCAAGATCAAGGGCTACAAGATCACGCTCACTCTGGCGGATGGCACCACCAAGGATGTCGTCACCGATGCTGAGTTCTCCACCACCACCATGTGGCAGAAGGCCAGCTTCGACGCCGTCGAGAATGTGACCGCCGTACGCTTGACCGTCCTGTCTTCCGCAGGCCAGAGCGACTCCCAGGCCAACAAGTTCGCATCCGCTGCCGAACTGCGTTTGACCACGGACCGCGAGGTTGAGGAAGAGACTGTCGCTCCGGACAAGACCGACCTCAACGACACCATCGCCAAGGCTAACGGTCTTAAGGAATCCGACTACACGGCTGAAAGCTGGACTGCTCTGGTCAAGGCCCGCGAAGCTGCACAGGCCGTGGCGGATAACGATAAGGCCACCGCTTACGATGTGGCTCTGGCGCTGACGAACCTCGAATCCGCTATCGCTGGTCTCGAGAAGACCGGTGAGGAGCCTGGCCCAGGCCCGGTTGAGGTGAACAAGACCGACCTGCAGACTGCAGTGAACAAGGCAAGCAAGCTCGAGAAGGCCGATTACACGACCAACTCGTGGGAAGCTTTCGCCGAGGCACTGAAGGCTGCACAGCAGGTGCTCGACAACAAGAACGCCACCCAGCAGGATGTGGATACCGCACTGAGCGCTCTTCAGGACGCCATCTCCAAGCTGGAAGCTGCCACCGAGCCGAAGCCGAATCCGGAACCGGGCGTGGTGGACAAGGCTGCTCTGAACGCGACCATCAACAAGGCCGCCGCCATCAACCTGGGTCTCTACACCGACGACTCCGCCAACGCTCTGCGCGCCGCGCTGAAGAAGGCCCGTGAGGTCTCCGACAACAGCAACGCCACGCAGAAGCAGGTCGACGCAGCTCGTGAAGCCCTGGAGAAGGCAATTGCCGCTCTGGTGAAGCGTCCCGCTGCCAAGGGTGATGGCAACGTTGTTTCCAACACGGGCTCCGATGTCGCCACGATCGCTCTGGCTGGACTGCTGCTGGCAGGTGCTGGCGCCGCCATCGCCTACCGTCGCAATCGCGAGCAACTGTGAAAGCGAGGTTATAGCCTAAGCAGTAATAAATAAGGAATAATCCTTATCCTCTCGGCCGGCGCCGGGCAGCAATGCCTAGCGCCGGCCGCTTTCGTATGTATCAGTGTTCTCCAGTCACCCGGCAGACATCGGAATACGCACGCGATGTCGCTGCTAGGCGATGAATCGCAAATATGTGCGGTCATCGAATGATTCGTAATTCGCAGTGAATCCTTTGGTGGATTGGTACTCGCTGACGAGTTCCGGATCGTCGCGCTTGAGTCGCTGCAGTTCAGCCTCACTGGCCGCAAGCATAGGGCGCAACAGTTCGCCATGAATTCACCCTCGGTTCGTTGGGTGAGCATGCCCCGGTTACATGCTGACGTTATATCTGACTGTAATACCGATGAGGCTAGGAAAAGGAACGATTATGCAGTCTGACAACAACCATCATGAATCGCATCACAACGATATGAGCTACAGCAACGACTACCAATACGATGTTTATATGTATGCCGAGTATGGCATCGAGTGGTGATTGCAGGCAAACACGAATAAAGAGAGCCCCGAGTGAGAATTGGTGAACCGCACCCCGATTGTTGGACTGAAGTAATTCAGATTCGATGATCGGAGGTGCGGTTTCTCATGTGTAGGGATCGCAGGCGTCATTACGATGACGGTTTCATGCGGGTCGTCGCCGACCTGATCCGGGGCGGGGCCGGGAGGCGTTCTCTCGCCCGCCGGCTTGGCGCGCCCGTCAGTACCGCGGGAAAATGGGTGTTGTCATACCGGTTTGGCGGGGAGGCGGCGCTCATGGGAGAACGCGAAGGCAACAGGAGATACGACTACGAGACGAAGCTCGCGGCGGTGCGCGACCATGTGGAGCATGGGCTGACGAAGGCCGAAGTCATGGAGAAGTACAGGATCGCGGGTCCCGCCCCGTTGGAGCGCTGGTGCCGCGAGTACCGGTCCGGCGGCCCGGACGCGCTGCGTCCGAAACCGAAGGGCAGGCCCAGGGGCGCGAAATCCAAGCCGAGGCCGGCTCCCACAAGGGAACAGCTCCTTGAGGAGGAGAACGCGTACCTCAAGGCGAGGGTCGCGTACCTGGAAAAAGTCGACGCCCTGCTGGCGTGGAGATCGGCAACCGGGACAGAACGGTGATCGTCTCCATGCTGGCGGGGCCGGGACATCGGCTCCGGCACCTGCTCAGGGCGGCCGGACTGGCGAAAAGCACGTATTACCATCTTCTGTCGCATCCGGCCGCCGTGACCCGGCCGGACATCGAGCCGATGGTCGCCGAGATATTCGCGCGCACGCCCAACGGGTGCGGCCACCGGCAGATACGCATGTGCCTCGTGCACGAGTTCGGGGTGCGGGTGAGCCACAAGAGCGTGCTGAAGGTCATGAGGCGCATGGGCCTGGAATGCCGGATACGCAGGCCGAACCCGTACCGGAAATACAGCTCGTACCGGGACGAGACGGGCGCGAGGGTGGAGAACCTGCTGAACCGCGACTTCACGGCCGACCGGCCGTGGGTGAAGCTGGGCACGGACGTCACCGAGTTCAGGGTCGCCGACGGCAAGGCGTATCCGGCTCCCGTATGCGACATGGGATCCAAGGAGATCGTGGCCTGGGACGTCAGCCGGCATCCCGACATGGCCCAGCAGTGGCGCCTGCTCGCCATGCTCGAGGAGAAGCTGCCCGAAGACGCCGACCCGATCCCGCACTCCGACATGGGCTGACAGTACCGGCACCGGTGGTGGCGCGACCGGCTCGCGGGACTGAACATCCGCCAGTCCATGAGCAGGAAGGACAACTGCATCGACAACGCCGCGACCGAGCAGGTGTTCGGCCACCTCAAGGACGAGTTCCACGCCGGACGCGAGTTCGCCTCATACGAACAGTTCAAGAACGAACTGGACGCGTACATCATCCACTGGAACACCAAACGCCGCCAGATACGACTGGAGGGACACACCCCGGAGGAATTCCGGAACATGTCCCCCACAGCCTAATCAGGTACCCTTAATAAACCACGTCCAACAATCGGGGCGCAGTTCAGAATTGGACTCACGACCTCTTCCTTACCAAGGAAGTGCTCTACCACTGAGCTATCGGGGCATGCTGCGTTATGGCAATCTGAATATCATGGCATGGCTTTGCGTATCGCGCAAGTCCGACTCGCCTTTGCGATTCTCGCGCGCAAGTATGTGAGGCGAAGCGTAACTCATCGTTGTGCGCCGTTTCGAGGTGACGGCACAGACTCCTTGTTGTCTCGATTGATGTCGGCGATGACGGAGCGGAGTTCGGTAAGAAATGCGTCGGCTGCCGGAGTTGGCGGCTGGCTCTTCTTCCAAGCGATGGCCAGATGGGTTTGCATGGGCGGGTCGAGCGGCTGGAACACAAGCCCCGACTCCCACGACGTATCCACGAGACCTTGCAGGCAGATCGCACAACCGTAGCCTTCCTGCACGAAGCAGCTGGCGTTATACAACAGGTTCATCGTGCCGACAATATTGAGTTCTTTGTTGCCTGATTTGTACCAGCCGGAAAGATCACGGCGATTGAGCACGCCTTGGGGGACGATGACCGGCACATCCGCGAGATCCTTGGGATGAATGGATTCGCGCGTGGCGAGCGGGTGGTCGTACCTCATGAGCAGGCCCATCGGATCTCCTGTTGGCAGTGGCAGGAAATCATAACGGCTCATGTCGGTGGGTTGCACAAGCACACCGAAGTCGGCCAGGCCATTGTCAAGCCGTTCAATGATATTCTGCCCATAGTCGTCGTGCAGCCGCACGCGGACTTGCGGATGCTTGTGCCGCAGTCGTGTCATGGCTCGTGCCACGATGCGCATCGCTGCGCTTTGTGCCGCCGCGATATGTACATCGCCGGCGATGTCTTCGTCGGCGGTCATCTCTTTTTGCGTGCGATCGGCGAGCTCGACGATCTCCTGCGCTCGGCGGTACATCAAGCGGCCCTTCTCAGTAAGTTCGAGCGAGTGGGACCGGTTGCCGCGAACGAACAATGTTGCGCCGACCTCGTCTTCCAAATCTTTGATTTGCCGGGAGAGCGCTGGCTGACTGATGCGCAGCGCATCTGCCGCAGCGCTCACGCCTTCCTCCTCGACCACGGCAATGAAGTTACGTAGGATTCGTAGTTCCATGTGTGCCTCCCCGCTTATTTTATATCCGATATTGCATGTATTCATGTTCTACTTTTGCATTTGTAATACTGTTTGGCTGACTTTACTGTTGAGGCAACAGATGCGGGCGCGACGGTGAATGAAGAATCACAGGGTGGCTTTGAGTAGCTTTCGCCCGCTGCTATCCAATGATTTCAGCGAAAGAACAACGATAATGCTCAGCAATAACGCGGTAGTGGTGTACTTCTCTCGTACTGGAGAGAATTACTCAGTCGGTGAGATCGAAGTCGGTAATACAGCCAAAGTCGCGCAGGTGATTGCCTCGCGAATTGGGGCGCCGACCGTCGAGATTGTGCCAGTCGAACCCTATCCGAATGTGTATGACGAAGCCGTGGCGCAGGCTACGCAAGAGCGTTCTGCGGGAGCTCGGCCGGCGTTCACGCTGGTCGCCGGCGATGGGGCGGATAATCCTGCGGCGATGCTTGACTCGGCTGAGACTATTTACCTCGGCTACCCAATTTGGTGGTCGGATATGCCGATGCCCGTTTACACATTCCTGGAAAGCCGCGATTGGAGCGGTAAAACCATTGCTCCATTCTGCACGCATGAGGGCAGTGGTCTGGCCGATACCGTGGCGTCGATTCGTCGGGTTGTAGTCGGCGCAACTGTTCTCGATGGCATGGAATTGCGCGGTGCCGTCGCGCAGAACGATGTTGATGCCACCGTGCGAGCCGTCGATGGATGGCTCGGATAGCGATGGCGAGGTTTGTTGTCAATCCGGTGACGCATTCAAGCGTCATTGCGGTCTCAGTAGTGGGACGCAACTGCAATGCGGCTTGATTTGCATTTGCGTCCCACGTTGTTGCGTCCCGCAAGCGCAAAATCGACCTTTTTGCAGTTGCGGGACAGTGTGGATTGTTGGAATTCCGCCATTCTTGTGATGAGGTGCTGGGAGGGCTGTGGGACGCAACTGCAAATTGAGCCATATCGCAGTTGCGTCCCACTCTTATGCGGGGTTCTCGATTGCGCTTAACCGCATTGAGCGGCGTATCAAGCGGCGAGCTTGGCCTTGTAGTCTTCGCCCCAGTTCCATAGAGCGTCGATGACGGTTTTGAGGCTATGGCCAGTGTCGGTCAGAGAGTATTCGACGCGCGGCGGCACTTCGGGGTAAACCTCGCGATGCACAAGTCCGTCGGCTTCCATCTGTCGCAGGTTCGAGGTGAGCACCTTCTGCGAGATGTGCCCGATTGAGCGACGTAGTTCACTGAAGCGCTTGGTACCGGTCAGCAGGTCGCGCACGATGAGAATTTTCCATTTGTCGGAAATCAGTGTGAGCGTCGTCTCCACGGGACACGCCGGGAGCGTGTTGACATCGATCATAGCATCACCTCGTGTAATCGTTGGAATCATGCAATAGTTCCTTTTAGGTGACTATAGCACTTTAAAGTACCTTCTTCCCAAAAAGTAAGTACTCCAATATCGTACTGTTTCAACGGCGGAAGCACCAGGTTCCGCCGTTGAAATCAATTAGGCACAGCGTGTAACAAGCGCAATGGATTACTACATAGGAGCCCATCATGACCCAGAACATCGCAGTTATCGCAGCCAACGGCAAGTCCGGCCAGCTCATTGTCAGGGAGGCCGTTGATCGCGGACTTGACGTGACCGCTGTTGTGCGCGGGGAGAACAAAACCGTCGCCCAGCACGCCATCATCAAGGATCTGTTCGACCTGACCGCAGCAGATCTCGCCGGATTCGATGTGGTCGTCGACGCATTCGGCGCATGGACGCCGGAAACCTTCCCGCAGCACTCCACGTCGTTGAAGCATCTCGCGGACGTCCTCTCCAGTGCTGACGCGCGACTGATCGTGGTTGGAGGTGCCGGTAGCCTGTACGTCAACCCGGAGCATACCGTGCAGCTGAGCCAAACCGATGGCTTCCCGGAGGCGTTCCTCCCGCTCGCCACCGCGATGGGGGATTCTCTCGCCGAGCTGCGCGAACGTAGCGACGTGCGTTGGACCTATGTCTCTCCGGCCGCCGACTTCCAGGCCGACGGGCCGCGCACCGGCAAGTATGTGCTGGCCGGTGAGGAGTTCACCGCGAACGAGGCCGGTGAAAGCGCCATTAGCTACGCCGATTATGCGATTGCGATCGTGGACGAAGCGACGGCGGCACCGGAGAATGCGCACGTCAACGAGCGTATTTCCGTGCGTTGGTAAGCGCGTATATGCGGGAAGATATGTGGAAAGCGCTCGCCGAATAAGCAGCACCCCGAAATCAAAACGATTTCGGGGTGCTTGTGCGTGTGGGCAAGATCCCAACCTTCATGGCGACTCAGGCCTGCTGCCGCTTGGGTTTTCGGACTATCGCGCGCTCGCCGTGTCGTCTCGGTTGCCGCGTCCGCGGCGTGTCGTGATGGGGCTTCGCGTCATTCATGGGATAGCTGCGGTGGGGTGGGGATTCGCCATGTGCCGCGCCGGTCCGAGCCGGTGCGTTCGATCAGTTTGGCTTCCTGCATCGCCCGGAACGTGCGCCATACGGTGGTGTAGGACACGTCCAGCGCGACCGCCGCCTGACGGTACGTGATCGCCGGATACGGGGAACCGGAACGCTAAAGGAACCAGAGGGGAAAACAAGAGGGTACAAAAAGCCGGAAGCCCTAGAAAAAATAAGGGTTCCGGCGAGGGCGGAGGATACGAGATTCGAACTCGTGAGGCTGTTACACCAACACGCTTTCCAAGCGTGCGCCATAGACCACTAGGCGAATCCTCCATGCACTGCAGTGCTTGCTAGAAGTAAGCTCCGTAGGCAACTCGAATAAGCTACCACAGCTTTCGGATAAATGCACATTCAGTGCCGGCTGCGGCGTGTCGCTTTGTGGACAAGGACCACCAATGAGTGCCTGCGCTGATGTGCAGGTCGTTCGTACGGCGTGTGCAACAGGTGATCTCACCGGGGGATGAACCAGTGCAAATCAAAGCGACTCAAGGCAAGTCAGCAAACCCGAGGCAAACCAGAATGAACATGCGCATGCCATCGCGTGAATTATTGCCAGCCTCTTGCCGTGATGCAACATAGTGATTTTAGGCTATGAACCTTGGTGAAACAGTTGGTCATGCAATATGAGGGATGGGGAGTGGCCAGTCGCGGGGAGTTCATAATTCGGGAAGTCTCCCATCTGTGAGCGGGACAATATCGAATATTGAGACAATCTGCGGTAATAATTGATCGAAAAACAGTGCCTAATACCTCTTAAATCCTAAAAAATCAAGACTGTTCCTCAAAAAAGTTTTTCTTTATATTGAGTAGTTGGTTTTTGATTACTTAGCCGCGCAGAGAGAGGGATAGGCATGGTTCGTCGCGCCCAGGCTGCTCTTCGGTCCGTTGAACACACCAGCGTGAGGCAGCTGCGAGTCCTGGCTGCGATTGTATTTCTGTTCGCCATGGTCATCGCCACTGTGGCTCCTGCAGTCACGGCTCCGATGGCCTTCGCCGACAGCAGCACCAGCTCGTCCAGCGTTGACTACGCCACCTGGGCCGAAGTCTCCAAGGCGATGGACAAGCAGCTGAACAGCGGTCTTGAGACGTACAAGGATGGCAACACCGCTGGCGCCACCTCCGATTTCATGGGCGCGTACAACAAGATTTACGTGGCCTCCAACTTCACCGCGGTCGTGCACGACACCATTGGCGCGGACAAGCAGCTCGCCCAACAGCAGGCATTCCAAAGCGTTCAGAATCTTTCCTACACGCCTAGCAACGACGATCAACTGGCTCAGCAGATTGATGCGTTGACCGCCGATCTTGACGCCACGGCCCAGCAGCTCGACGCCAACGCCGATCTCGCCAAGCCGAAGGCGTACGCCGAAGCGCTGCAGGCGCAGCTGGCCAAAGAGCGCAAGGAGCTCGACGCCAAGAAAAAGAAGAACCCGGGCAAGGGCAATCGTTCATGGACCGACGTGGCCAACGAAATGACCCCGATTCTCGACAATGCATACAAAGCTTACGAAAAGGGTGATGGTGCCAAGGGCGCCACGCTCGTGAACAACGCGTACTACCAGTATTACGAGAAGCTCGGCTTCGAAAAGAACGTGATGAACGCCATCAGCGGCAACCGCGTCTCGCAGGTGGAATACCAGTTCAAGATGTGCCGCAAGTCCATGAACGCCGGCGCATCCCTGAAAGACACCAAGAAGCTGATCGACGACCTCAAGGCCATGCTGATCAAGGACGCCGGCATTCTTGACGGTGGTGCCGCCGATAAGGAAGACGGTTTCACCAAGCTGGTCACCAGCTCCTCCGGCCAGGCGTTCCTCGTGCTTATCCGTGAGGGTCTTGAAGCTCTGCTGGTGGTTGCAGCCATCGTCGCCTACTTGGTCAAGTCCGATAACAAGCGCTTCGTCAAGTGGATTTACTTGGGTGTGCTCGTCGGTCTGCTCGGCGCCGGCTTGGTGGCTGTGATCTTCGTGTTCGCCTTCGGCGGCTCCGGCCCGATTCAGGAGATCATGGAAGGCACCTGCGCACTGATCGCCATGGGCATGCTGCTGTGGACGAGTAACTGGATGCTGAACAAGTCCAGCGTGGAAGCGTGGAACCGTTACATTCGCAAGAAGACCGAGGCTGCTGTGGCTGATGCCGAAGCCGCCGCAAGTGCCGACAACGTGACGTTGAAAACCGTGGTCTCGCTGGCTATGCTGAGCTTCCTCGCCGTGTTCCGTGAAGGCGCTGAAACCGTGATCTTCTACGAGTCCATCTACACGATGAGCCGCGATACTCGCGGTATGTGGATCGGTGGTCTGACCGCCGCGGTGGTGCTTGTCGGCATCTTCCTGCTCTTCCGCTTCACCTCCGTGAAGATTCCGATTGGTCCGTTCTTCCTGGTCACTTCGATTCTGATGTCTGTGCTGGTGGTGGTGTTCGCCGGCGGCGGCGTCCACTCGCTGATTGAGGGCGACTTGCTGCCCGCCTTCTACCTGAACGGTGTGCCGACGAACGATTGGCTTGGCCTCTACCCGTACGTCGAATGCCTAGTGGCGCAGGCCATCGCAGCCGTTGCGGTTATCGCGCTGTTCGTGGTCGGCTTCATCAAGCAGCGCAAGCTGAAGGCGCAGGCTACTGCCGAGGTCCCGGCCGTGAAGGCGTAGCCCGTCTAGCTCGTCCGTTTCCTCCCATAACTGCAGACAACTGACAGACTTGCGGCACGGCCTCGGATCGATGCCAATTCCTCCAGCCCACGCCGCACTTATCTCATAACTGAATAATTGCAATTATCTAAGCGTGAATCCTAATTCACCAGAGATAGAGAAAAGGAATAACAATGATGAAGAACAAGAAACTGGCCGCTCTGCTCGGCCTGCTGCTCGCCGGTTCCATGACCGTGTCCATGGCTGCCTGCGGTTCCACCAACTCCGCATCCGACACTAAGGCTGACTCCTCCTCCCAGTCTTCCGACTCCTCTTCCTCCGATTCTTCCTCCGATTCCGGCGCCGGTTTCGAAGAGGTTCCGGTTGGCCCGTCCGGTACTGCTGAAGAGCAGGATCAGGACGCCGGCCCGCTGACCGTGGGCGCTGTGTACTTCCAGCCGATCGATATGGAGCCGTCTTCCATGGGCCTGAAGGCTGCTGACGCTTCCTTCCACCTCGAGGCCGACATCCATGCCAACCAGAAGGGCACCGAGCTCGGCTACGGCAAGGGCGACTTCGTGCCGGATCTGACCGTGAACTACACCATCATCGATAAGTCCACCGGCAAGGAAGTCGAGGGCGGCACCGCCACCTCCGGTACCTTCATGCAGATGAACGCTTCCGATGGCCCGCACTACGGCGCCAACGTCAAGCTCGACAAGGCTGGCACCTACCAGCTGAAGCTCTCCATCGAATCCCCGGCCTCCAAGGGTTGGATGCTGCACGTTGACCCGGAGACCGGCGTCAAGGGCCACTTCTGGACCGAGCCGATCGAGGTCACCTTCGACAACTGGGATTACACTCCTCGCCAGTGGTGATTGACTAAGCAGAAAGCCCCCTCGTCAGAGGGGGCTTTACGCCGCTTTAGGGAGATAATTCTTAGGACGGTCTAAAACTCCCCTCAGTCCGCTTCGCGGACAGCTCCCCTCAGAGAGGGGAGCCTAAGGTGAACAGAGAAAGGACGCGAATGCTTGAACAATTCGTGGCAGTGATGCCGGGCACTTTGGCCCCCGCATTGCTGGTGATGAGCCTGAGCGTGATGCTCACGGTCGGCGAGGGGCGAGATAAGCCGATAAGCTCGCATTGGCGTCTCATCGGCCTGATCGTCGGTCTGATCGCCGCCATCGTATTCGCCGGCCTGCGCGCCTCGGCCGTGATCAATCAGCGCACGTTCGTCAACTACCCGGTGTTGTGGTGCGCGATCATTGCCGACATCCTGACCATCGTCGTGGTGGTGTTCGCACGCCGCATCACCACCAATTGGCAGCAGCACAAGGTGTTCATGCACATCGCTAACGCCGTGGCCGCCATCGACATCGCACTCACCCTGTTCTACGCGCTGCCGGACGTGATTCTGCAGCTCACCATCTGGGTGGAACCAGGGGAGACCGCATTCACTTCGGCCATGCTGCTGCGCGCTCTTGGTTTCCTGCTTGGCGTGGCCATGTCCATTATTGTGGCCGCCATCTTCCGCACGATGCGCACCACTGCCGTGCGCTGGGCGTTCACCGTGGCCGTCGCGGCCATGATGGTGATTCTGCTGATTCAACACTTCACTGGTCTTGCCCAGATTCTGCAGGCGCGAGGCTTCCCGATGAACCATACGATGTTCGTGGCGCTGGCTTGGTCCATCAACCAGAACTCCACGATGATTATGGCGCAGGCGCTGGTGTTCCTGATTCCCGCCGTGGCCTCCATCGTGGCCGGTTTCCGTATGAAAACCCATGATGTGCCGGGAGCCAACGAGGCCACGTTGCGCCGGCATAAGGTATTCCGCCGCCACGCCATCGCCGCTGCCGTGTGGAGCCTTATCGCAGCCATCGGCGTCACAGCAACCCTGACCGTGGGCGTTGCCGCGACCCATCAGACCATCACCCTTTCGCCGCCGGAAGCCTACTCGCTCAAGGACGGCGTGGCCACCATCCCCTTCAGCCAGGTCGAGGACGGCCACCTGCACCGCTTCGAATACAAGGCCAAGGACGGCACCGTCATGCGCTTCATCATCATCCGAAAGAACGGTGGCGCGTACGGCATCGGCCTGGACGCCTGCGAGAACTGCGGCGACGCTGGCTACTACGAGAAGGACGGCAAGATCATCTGCAAGAAGTGCGAGGTGGCCATCAACCTGGCGACCATCGGCTTCAAGGGTGGCTGCAACCCGATACCATTCCCGTACAAGACCGGCCACGGCAAGATCACCATTCAAACTACGGATCTGGACGCGCTGAGCGCCCACTTCCGGTGAGTCAGGCAGGAGACAAGAATCATGTTCTTTCTGCGCATGATTACTCGCTCGTTCACCCGACAGCTGCGCCGGCGCCTGCTTATCGCGCTGACCGTATGCCTGTCGGCGACCGTGTCCGTATCGATGCTGGGCGTCGTGTTCGACGTGGGCGACAAGCTCAACGCCGAGCTGTCCACCTACGGTTCGAACATCACCGTGCAGCCCAAGGCGGATGCGGTCGTTTCCGACCTGTACAACACCGAGTCGGGCGGCGCGACGTCCACCAGCGACCCGACCGCTTTTCTGAAGGAGTCGGACGCGGCCAAGATCAAGACGATCTTCTGGTCGTTCAACATCACCAGCTTCGCGCCGCAGCTCAACATCCACGCCACGGTGAACGGTACCAACGTGCCGGTCGTCGGCACGTGGTTCAACAAGAACCTCAAGATCTCCACCGGCGAGACTACCGTCGTGGGCGTGGAAGGCATGCGCTCGTGGTGGCAGCTGGACGGCAAGTGGCCCAAAGACGATTCCGACCAGGGCGTGATCGGCAAGACGCTGGCCTCCGAACTCGGCGTGACCACCGGCGACACCATCACCCTCAACAAAACCACCGCCTCAGGCAAGAAGAACGAGCAGAAAATCAAGCTCACCGGTGTCTACGATTCCGGCGACGAGGACAACGGCTCGCTCTACATCGCCTCCTCCACGGCCCAGGTACTCGCCGACCTGCCCGATTCGGTCGACAAAATCGAGGTCAAGGCCCTGACCACGCCGGAGAACGACCTGGCCCGTAAGGCCGCCGCGAACCCGGCCGCGCTGAGCCAGGAGGAATGGGAGACCTGGTACTGCACCGCCTACCCGAGCTCGATCGCCTATCAGATCGAAGAGGTGATTCCGGGCGCGGTGGCCAAGCAGGTGCGTCAGGTGGCCGCGTTGCAGGGCAATGTGCTGCAAAAGACGCAGGCCGTGATGATTCTGATGACCGTGCTGAGCCTGATCGCCGCAGCCGTGGCCGTGGCCAACCTGATGGTCGCCTCGATCGGCGAACGGTCGGGCGAGCTGGCGTTGCTCAAGGCGCTCGGTGCCACCGATGCCGCGGTATCCCGCCTGATGCTGGCCGAAACGGCGGCAATCTCGCTGCTGGGCGCGATTGTGGGCGCGCTGCTCGGTTCCGGCGTGGCCCAGCTGATAGGCCGGGTGGTGTTCGGTTCCGGCATTACGATGCGGCCGATGGTGTTCGTGCTGGTGTTCGTGCTGCTGGCTGTCACCGTGCTGCTGGCGTCCGCCTCATCGATTCGTTCGATTCTGAATCTCAAGCCCGCGGAGGTGCTCCATGGTCGCTGAGTTTATCTACGTAGGTGTGGAAGGAGGGAACCGATGACCAACACCGGTATGTTCTTCAGAATGCTGTTCAGCGCCGTGTTCCGTCGGCGTTCGCGCGCGGTGATGGCTGTGGTGGCGTCGCTGGTCGGCGCAGCCACACTGTTCTGTCTGGCGATGATCTGCCTCGCCGTGCCGCAGCAGATGAACGAGGAGATGCGTGCGTACGGCGCGAACCTGATTGTCACGCCCACCGAATCGACCAATGCTGACGGCAAGGCCGGCATCGACAAGGCGATGGTGCAGCACACCACTGAAATGGTCAAGGCCAAGGGTTCCGCGAAATACGCCACCTACCGCTACGAGAACGTGCGCGTCAACGCCTCGCCGTACGTTATGGCCGGCGTGAATGCGGCGCAGGTCAAGAACCTCAACCATCACTGGGTGGTCGACGGCTCGTGGCCGACCGACGGCAAGGTGCTGGTCGGACGCGACATCGCCGACGCCATCGGCCTGAGAATCGGCTCCGCCATCACCATCGGCTACCGTGCATCCGATAACGCCAGCACCAACGGCACTTCGTCGAACTCCTCGATCGACCAGCAAACCAAAGACGGCCGTGTCTCCAGTGACATCATGGACACCTCCGGTACCGAATTCCGCGTGGCCGGCATCGTGGACACCGGCGGCAGCGAAGACTCGATCATCTACGCCACCAACGCCGACGTCAACAAGCTCACCGGCATCACGCGCGGCGTGGACGTCATCGAGTATTCGGCCGGCGCCAGCGACCTCGCAGGCCTGGTGTCCAGCATCAACGACATGACCTCCATGCACGTCAAGGCACAGCAGATCACCAAGATCACCGCCTCCGACACCCGCATCATCACCATGCTGCAGACGCTGTTCTGGATCGTCTCGCTGGTGGTGCTGGTGCTGACGCTCGTCGGCGTCGGCACCACAATCAGCTCGATCGTCTCGCAGCGACGCAACGAGATTGGCCTGCGCAAGGCCCTCGGTGCTAGCTCGCGTGCCATCGGCACCGAGTTCTACATCGAATCGTCGCTCTACGGCCTGATTGGCGGCCTCATCGGCACCGCAATCGGCTACGGACTCGCCAGTTGGCTGTGCGTGGCGGTGTTCGAACGCTCCATCGTATTCAACTGGTGGCTGGCCCTGATTTCCGTGCTGTTCAGCGCGCTGGTCGCCATCGTCGCCTCCATCCCGCCCGTCCACCGCGCCACCCGCATCGACCCCGCCGTCGTGCTTCGCGAAGAATAAAGAAAGAGAAACGTCATGCTACTTGAACTCGACCACATCTCGAAGATCTACGGCGACCTGCGTGCCGTGGACGACCTCAATCTGACCGTGCCGGAAGGCGAATGGCTCGCCATCGTCGGCTCCTCCGGCTCAGGCAAGACCACGCTGATGAACATGATTGGCTGCATGGACACGCCCTCCAAGGGCTCCGTGAAGCTGGAAGGCCGCAAGCTGGAGGACCTGAACGCCACGCAGCTGGCCGACGTGCGCAAGAACCTCATCGGACTGGTGTTCCAGAAGTTCTATCTGGTGCCGCACCTGACCGCCGTGGAAAACGTGATGGTGGCCCAGTACTACCATTCGGTGGTCGATGAGAAGCAGGCCATGGAGGCGCTGGAAAAGGTCGGCCTGAAGGACCGCGCCCACCACCTGCCCGGCCAGCTCTCCGGCGGCGAGCAGCAGCGCGTGTGCGTGGCCCGCGCGCTGATCAACGACCCGAAGCTGATTCTGGCCGATGAGCCCACCGGCAACCTCGACGAGAAGAACGAGAAAATCGTGCTCGACCTGTTCCGCAAGCTGCACGAGCAGGGCACCACGATTATCGTGGTCACCCACGATGCGCTGGTCGCCAGCTGCGCGCAGCGCGAGATCATGCTCAACCATGGCGTGCTCGTCGGTGAGAAGTGGAATGACGAGGATGCGCGCAAGGCCTACGAGGCGGCCGGCGGCAAGCCCGCCTCCACGGGTGCACAGGTCGAGGGCGCGCAGAACGGCGAGACCGCCATTGGTTTCACTGACCCCACCAAGGCCGCGAAAACCGGCGGCGAGGAGTAGGGCCGTCAGGGGCATCGAGCAGTATGTGAGGAATACATGGCAAGCTGATGGTCTCTCCCCCAGTCAGCTTCGCTGACAGCCCCCCTCGTCAGAGGGGGGCTTAAGGAGCGTGAATATGACCGAAAAGAGTACGTTGAAGAAATCCGCGACATTGGCGGCGGCCGGACTGGTCGTGGCTGGCGCGCTGCTGGCCGGATGCGGCGAATCCAAGGCCGCGCCGATGGACGATGCGTACGCCGGCAACTCGGGCGAGACCGAGAAGTCGCAGGAAGAGCAGTCGCAATCCCAGTCGAACGGCTCCGATAGCTCCGACGGCTCCGATTCCAGCTCGTCGCACAACGACCCGTCCACCACCACGTCCGACAAGAAGGACACCGGCAACTACAAGGACGGCAACTACTCGATCAACGGCCAGTACGGCCCGGTAGGCGAGGATTCCATCGACGTCCATCTGACCATCAAGGACGGCAACGTCGAGACCGTCAATATCATTGGGCACCCGTTCACCACGATTTCCAAGAACCATCAGGACGACTTCGCCAAAGCCATTAACGGCGTGGTGGACGGCAAACCTCTGAAGGGTCTCAAAGTGGACAAGGTCGCCGGCGCCAGCTGGACCTCCGACGCCTTCAACAAAGCCCTCGAAGTCGCCCGCCAGGAGGCTTCGATTCAGGAGTAAGACCGCTACTTCAGCAATGCTGGCCACAGCAGATCGGCCATGCGCGAGGCCCAGGCGGTGTCGTCGTCCATTGCTTTGCCCTCGATGGCCTCATACGCCACCAAAGATCCGATAATCGTGGACAACAGCAACTTCTCGTCAACGTCCTCGCGAAACACGCCCTGCGCGACTCCCTGCTTGAGGAACGCCCCCACACGCTCCAGCCACGGGGTCACCACTTGGTCGACGATGTGCTGGAAGAACTCGGCCTCGCTGGACAATACAATGCCCACGCGCTTGACGTCGATGTCGTTGTCGCGCACCCAATCGACCAATCGCTGCAATAGTTGCGTGAAATGCTCACGCGTGGGGCTGGGCACTGGGTCGGAATCCGGGATGGCCAGATACATCGCGCTGATCTCGTGCAGCAGCTCGTCGGCATTATGATATCGGCGGTAAATCGTGGTTTTGGCCACACCGGAGCGCCGGGCCACCTCCTCGATGGTCACGCCGCTGATGCCGCGGTCCACCGCAATCTGCAGCGTGGCTCGCATGAGCTTGCGATCCGTCGCCTCGCGCGTGCGCTCACCGCGCGGTGTCGCCGTCGTGTCTGTCATCTCCGTCATCTCTTCTCTTCGAAATATGCTCCCGTACGCTCCCGCTGGCGAGAGCTGGCTGGCAAAGCCAGACTGAGGGTGGTAAGTCCATGCCGTTTGTAGGCAACTCCCGGATAATACCTACTAGCTCAGCACTTTAGTGCTCTCGACTTGGGCTACATACCACTGGTTGAACCGCACCAGTGGCTTCCTGAGCAACAGCCCAAGCAACAGTAGCGGCGGCACGAATGCCAGCAGCATTCCGGCGGCCCGCCAGTAATCCATGTCGTAGATGCCGGCGATGGCCGCACGCATCATCGTCACCGCATGGGTGAGCGGCAAGAGCGGACTGACTTTGGCGATGAAGTCGGGCAACATCTGCACCGGGTAGGCAGCGTTCGCACCCGAAATCTGCACGATGAGCATAAGCACGCCGATTGCCTTACCCACATTGCCGAAACTCACCACCATCGTATAGGTGAAGAACGAGAACACCAGCGAGGCCAGCCATCCAGACAACATAAACAGCAGCGGATGCACGGCCTGCACGCGCAGGAACAGCAAATCGCCACCGAGCGACACCGTGGATTGCAGCAGCGCAATCAGCGCGAACACCCCGTAATGCCCAAGGAAGAGCCGATGCGGCCGCGGATCGCCCAATGCTTTGCGCGTCCGGCGAGACACGGTGGTTTTCAGCGTCACCACCATCAGCAGCGCGCCCACCCACAGCGGCAGCAGCGTGTAGAACGGTGCCATCGACGAACCGAAATTCGCCACCGGGAATACGGCCTTGCGCCTGAGCTGCACCGGTGCGGCCAACGTACTGGCCAGCGTTTCGGGATCATTGCCCAGCACCTCTTTGACCATGCCCATATCGCCACTGTTTAGTGCGTCGCTCAGTGTGCTGTTGAACGAAGCCAGTTCGGCGCCGGCGGAACGCAGTTTGCCGGACACCTTGTCCAAGGTAGTGCGAGCGTCGCTGAGCATATCGCTGGCGTCGTCGGAAGTCCCTTTCAGGTCGCCGAGCGTGGAGTCCAACTGGGTGGCGCCGGAACTCAGTATGCCGGAGGCGTCAGCGACGGTGGACGACAGGGAGTCGATTTGCGGTTTCACCGTGGCCGAGAAATCTGACTTGATATTGGCAATACTGTTCTGCGCTTGATCAGCCAGATTCTTGACCTGCGCATGCTGATCCTGCGCGTCCTGATTGCCTTGGCGAATATCGGTCGCCGCCGTATTCAGCGCTTGCCGCAGCCTGTTTTGTCGTGCGATTGAACGGTCAATCGCCGTGATGATGGATGAGTCGTTGCCCAGTATGCCGGCCAACGTGTTGCGAATTTCAGTGTATTTCTCCGTCTGCTTGCCAATGGCCGTGGCTTGACGGTCCAATTCGTCGGCGACCGTGGTGGCACCATCATTCGCGTCGGAATACAGCTTGTCTATGGAATCGGACACCGCGCCGAAACTGGAGGCGCTCGCGTCCAGTGCGCTGCTCATCGCGTCAGCGGTGGTGCCCAGGGCTCCGGCCACGTCGGTGACTTCCTGTTTGGCGCTGGCAAGATCCTTGCCGCCTTGTTTGGCGGCAGAGGAAACCTGAGTGATTAGTGAGTTCGAGGTGTCGAGCAAGGCGCCGGCCGTATCGGTCAATGCGCTGTATGTGCCAAGCAGATCCGCAGTATCGTCAAGCTGTGTGGCGAAATTGGCGATGTTGGCGTTGAAGGTATTCAGTTGCTCTTTGGCCTCGGGCTTGGACAGCTGATCGGCCAGCGAAGACGCGATTTCCAGCCCGGCCGAAGTGATGGTCTTAGCGAACGTGGTGTTGATTTCCGCCGCAACCTCATCCGTGCCCTCGTTGAGCAGATTCGGTGCCAGCGCGTTCTTCTTCTCGTTGCGGTAATAGGTCAGTTCGGCATGCTGCACGTCGTCGGAGAAGAAGGTCATCATGTCTTTGCTGAACGACTTCGGAATTACGATGGCCGCGTAGTATTTGCCGGATCGTGCGCCCTCGACGGCATCGGCTTTGGACGTGATCGTCCAATCGAGCTGACTGTTGGCGCGCAGCGCGTTCACCACCTGATCGCCGACCGTGACTTTCACCGGGATCAGGTCGGAACGATACCCCTCATCCACATTCGCCACCGCGAATTTCAGGTTCTTCATATTCGAGAACGGGTCCCAGCATGCGGCCACGTTGAACCAGGTGAACAGGCCGGGAATCATCACCAAGCCGATCACGATGATGATGGAGACCACGTTGCTGGTCAGGCGTTTGATGTCGCCGGTAAACAGTTTCCACATGGTGTTCATCGTGCGTGCCTGCCTTCCTTGGTCGGCGGAATAGTGGGGATGATTGCGGTAACAGCGGCGCTCGGGTCCGCTTCTTCGTGGCGTTCGGCGGAGGTGTCGCGACGCTTGGCCTTATGCCCGTACAGCATGGCGCGGATCGACTCGTCGGAGAGGCTGCCGAGCTCGGTTTGGCGGCGGATGGAATCGCGCATGAATTCCACGACCATCAGGAAGCCCATGATGATGAGCACCCATGCCAGCCATGTGCCCATGACTACGATTTTCTCGCTGGTGGTCAGCGCAAACACGATAATGAGCGCGGCCGGCACCACGAATCCGGCAATAAGCGCACCCAGCAGCAGCCGGGGATAACGGTAGGCGAATTTGGCGGCCCGACGTTCGATGGCATGACGGTATTCGTCGTGGTCGGCCAGTGCTGCAATGGCCTGAGTGACACGGTATTCGCTGCCGGGCAGATGCACCGGCTCGCCGATAATCATGTCGCTTTCCTTGATTTCCCGCGCGAACAGGCGGTTGAGATTGGCCAGTTTCGGCCGGGCGCCGAGGCCAAGCGCAAAGGCCAGAACCACGAAAACCAGCAATTTGCCGATATAGGCGAACCAGAGGCCGTCGTAGAAGCCGCCGATGGTTTCACGCATCGCGTCAATCGAATAGGTGAACGGCAGCAGCGGGTAGATGGCGCGGAAGAACGCGGGCATCATTTCAATCGGGTACAGGCCGGAGGCGCCCGGCACCTGCAGAATGACCAGCGCCACGCATACGCCTTTGCCCACGTGCATGAACGTGGTGGAGAGGGCGAAAATCACCGACATATACACCAGTGAGGTGATGACGCAGGTGAGCAGAAACACTGGGGCGCTCGCGCATTGAATGCCGATGACAAGATCGCCGATGGCCGTGACCAGGCCTTGGACGGCAGCCAGCGTGGCCAGTAGCAGGAAGCGACCGAGATAGCCTTGGGTTGGTGTGAGATCGTCGATGCCCTCATCATCGGTTTCGAGTTTGGGAATGACCACGAGCACGAACGCGCCCACCCACAAAGACAGGGTGGTGAACAGCGGTGCCATGCCGGAACCATAGGAGGCGACCGGATAGACGGCCTGTTCGCTGATAACAGTGGGGGAGAGCATGAAGTCGGCGATTGTGGCGGCATCCAGTTTGCCGTCGGTGCCGATCAGGGAACTGAGTGAACTGGAGATGCTCAGGGCTTTGATGTCGGTGACCAGCGTATCGAGCTTGGTTTGTACGCCGGCCAGCGCCTTATCGGTGTCGCGCAGCGCGGTCACCGTGGTGGAGGCTGCTTTGTCGAGTTGGTCGAGGGTATGCTTCGACTGATCGATGAGTGAGCCTTGCGACGTGATGCCGGTCGACAGAGTGCTGGCGGTCGAGCTGAGGGCGTTGAGACCGGTGTTGAGCTGAGGAATGGCGCCGGAGGTGATGGTGCCGCGAGCGGTATTGGCCTCGCGCACCGTGGTTTGGGTGGCGGTATTGAGATGCTGCGCCAATCCGGCGGTGTCTGTGGAGGCATTGCCGATAGTGGTGTTCAGGCTATCGAGGTTGCCCAGTGCGCCGGCAAGCTCGCTATTGCGGCTTTCCAGTGTGGCAATGGCGGATTGCAGCGGTTCTCGATTGGCGTTCGGCAGCCCTTTGAGTTGGTCGATGATGTCGGCGTTCGCTTGGTTGATGTCTTCCGCCGTATTGATCAGTCCGCCTACCTGCTGATTGGCGGCGCTGATGGTTCCGGTTACCGTGCCCACGCTTTGGTTGGCCTGTGCTGCGGCTTGGCTCAGCAGGCTTGAGCCTTGGTCAAGCGCTTCGGACGTGGAGGTGACGAAGCCGTTCAGACTGGTCTGGGTAGTGCCGATCAGGGTGGAGACGCCGGCCAGACCTTCTGCAGTGTCGATGCCAAGTGTGCGCGCGTCGTCCAGCGCCTGACGTGCGGTGCGTGTCTGCTCTGGGGTGTCGGTGAGTTTGGTGGTGAGCTTGGCGATGGTGCTGCGTGTGTGCTGCACATCGTCGGAGGCCTTGGCAAGGGCCGTGAGGGCCTTGGCTTTGGTGGTGTCTTCGGTACTGATGGCTTTGCCGTCAACCGTATTGATGACTTCGGTAAGTACTTCGGATACGGTGGAGACGAATGTGGAATTGACCGTGCGGTCCACAGTGGACGCGCCGACGTCGGTGACTTTGGGGGCGATGGCGCTGGCTTTTTCGTTGACGTAATACTCCAGAGTGGGCCGACTCTTGCCGCCGGTCACCACGCCGGCGAGATCGTCGGAAAAGTCTTTGGGAATGATGATGGCTGCGTATGCCTTGCCGGATTCCACTTGGTCCATGGCCTCGGCTTCGGTGACGAAGGTCCAGCCGAGCTGGTCGTTGCTTCTCATCTGCTTGACGATTTGATCGCCGAGGTTCTGCTTGCCGATGAGCGCGTTGTCGGTGCCGTCGTCATTGTTGGCGATGGCGACGGTGATGCCTTTGGTATTGCCGTACGGGTCCCAGAAGCCGACGATGTTGTACCACGAATACAGTGGCGGGATGAACACCATGCCGAACAGGATCACCCATGCGGCCGGCACCTTGAACAGGCGCAGGAAGTCGCGTCTGAGGACCTTGAAGATATTGCCCACTGATACCTCCGGAGCTTGGTGTTGCTTGGTTGCTACGTTTTCCGTAGCGATACGTTAATCGTAGCGCTACGTTTGTAGTAGCGTAATACGGCTGCCGGAGATTAATGGGGTGATTGATGATGTTTTTGGCGGAATAACGCTGCTGCCCAGCGGCTTATCGTGTGTCGCTGGGCAGAGCGAAAGGCGTTCTGGAACTTATTGACAAGATTTCTGGATGGTTTTTGGACGTTTCCTGAACGCGATGGATAGGCTCGGTGCTCGGCAATGTAGACAGACATGTACCGACCGCCCATCAAGTTCAGCAAAACCGCAATCGGGTGATAGGGTGAGGGGACGCTATGTGGGGAGGAAACCATGGTTGAATTCAAGGACGATGGCACGGCCACTACCCCCGGCAAGCCGCGGGAGAACCGTGACGCCGAGTCCGCAGTCGTGGCCGATCTGGTGGCCGTCGAACTGGACGACGCCGGCTTGAACCTGAACGCCAAGCGATTACCGATTCTGGCGCGCATCTATGGCGCGGTCGTGCTGCTGGACGGACTCGCCACATTGCCGATTATGGTGATTTCCATCCTCTATGCCGTGCGCGAGATTCTGGATGGTCATGTGCACGTCGATGCGATGAGCCTGACCTTCATCCTGTCCGCGATTCATGCGGTGGTGCTGGTAGTCAGTGCCGCATGCCTGATTGTGCTCGGCGTGATGCTGCTGCGCAATCATCGCCGGTATGCCGCGCGCTGGACCTACGTGCTGATGCCGTTGACGTTGGCCGACGGCATGCTGTCGCTGGCCCTGACCGGCCTTGGCTTCAACCTGCTGCTGCCGCTGATTCAGATGATTATTCTCGTCGTGATTTCGGTGACCGCCGATCCCTCCCTGAGCGAGGAACGCCGTCTGCAGCGCGCGCTCAGGCGTATGGACGATCGCGATGATTATGAATCGGCTGTGGCGGCCGGCATGCTAGGCCGCGACCAGTCCGGCAAGGGCTATATTGCGCTGGACTTTTTCAATATCTTCTGGCTGTTTACCATCGCTTCGGTGGGTGGCCTGATTGTGGAGACGATCTACCATATGGCGCTGTATAACGGTGAACTTCAGGACCGCGCTGGTTTGCTGTGGGGCCCGTTCTCGCCGATTTACGGCTGTGGTGCGGTATTGGTAACCGTGTGCCTGAATCGTCTGTGGAAGGCGAATCCGTTCTTGATTTTCTGCGCTTCGGCGGTGATCGGCGGCGCGTTCGAATATTGCACCAGCTGGTTCATGGAAGCGGCGTTTGGTATTACCGCGTGGGATTACACCGGCCGTTGGCTGTCCATCGACGGACGTACTTCGGGCCAATTCATGTTCTTCTGGGGACTGATTGGTGTGGTGTGGATCAAGTGGCTGTTACCGCGACTGCTGGCTCTGATTAATCGCATTCCATGGAAAGTGCGGTATTCGCTGACTGCGGTATGCACGGTGCTGATGGTGATCGACATTGCCTTCACGCTGATGGCCTTGGATTGCTGGTATGGGCGCATGGCCGGCCAGCCGCAGGATTCACCGGTCGCGATGTGGTTCAGCGAACGCTACAGCGACGCTTACATGGCCAATCGCTTCCAGACCATGCATATCGACCCTTCCAAGGCCGGGCGTATGTGAATGGCCGGCAAGTAATTACGCTTCGCGGGCAGAAGGTGCGTAGAACCTAAGACAGCCCTCGCGTGTGGGTGGTAAGCGGGATACACTTTCAAGCGTTGAAGGAATGATTCCCTCCGCTGATGCGCTGTTTTGTGACGCGCGTGATGACGATGGGACAATCAAACGAAAGGCAAGGCACATGGCCGAAGCTACAGCAAACATTGGTGTGATTGGACTGGCCACGATGGGCTCCAATCTGGCGCGTAATCTGGCGCACCATGGCAACACGGTGGCGTTGTTCAACCGCCACTACTCGCGTACCGAGAAGCTCATGAACGAGCATGGCACCGAAGGCAACTTCGTGCCGGCCGAAACGCTCGAGGAATTCGCCGCGTCCCTGAAGCGTCCGCGTACCGCCATCATCATGGTCAAGGCCGGTGCTCCGACCGACGCGACCATCGCGCAGCTGGAAGAGGTGTTCGAACCGGGCGACATCATCGTCGACGGTGGCAACTCCTTCTTCAAGGACACCATCAAGCGTGAGAAGGAAGTACGTGCCAAGGGCTTCCACTTCGTGGGTTGCGGCGTGTCCGGTGGTGAGGAAGGCGCGCTCAACGGCCCGTCTCTGATGCCCGGTGGCACTGCGGAATCCTGGAAGACCTTGGGCCCGATTCTTCAGTCCATCGCCGCCAAGGTGAACGGCGAACCGTGCGTGACCCACATCGGCACCGATGGTGCCGGCCACTTTGTCAAGATGGTGCACAACGGCATCGAGTATGCCGATATGCAGGTGATTGGTGAGGCGTATGACATTCTGCGCCGTGGACTCGGCATGGATGCCGAGGAGATTGGCGACGTGTTCGCTGAATGGAACAAGGGCGACCTTGACTCCTACCTGATCGAGATCACCGCTGAGATTCTGCACCACAAGGATGCCGAGACCGGCAAGCCGTTCGTGGACGTGGTCGTGGATCATGCCGGCATGAAGGGTACTGGTACGTGGACCGTGCAGACTGGTCTGGAATGTGGTTCTCCTGTGGCTGCCATCGGTGAAGCCGTGTTCGCTCGTGCACTGTCTTCGCACGGTGAGCTGCGTGAAGACGCTCAGAAGGAAGGTCTGGCTGGACCGAACAAGACCATCGATCTGGCCGGAGAAGACAAGGCCGCGTTCGTCGAGGACGTGCGCAAGGCTCTGTTCGCTTCCAAGGTCGTGGCCTATGCTCAGGGCCTGAACGAGATTCAGGACGGTGCCAAGGAATACGGCTGGGATATCAACCTGTCCGAAGTGGCCCGCATTTGGCGTGGCGGCTGCATTATTCGCGCCCAGTTCCTGCTCGACCGCATCACCGAGGCTTTCAGGGGCGATAACCCGCCGGCTTCCCTGCTGTTCGATCCGTACTTCGAGAAGATCATCGGCGAATCGCAGGATGCATGGCGTCGCGTGATCGTTCGCGCGGTGGAGGCCGGCATCCCGACCCCGGTGTTCTCCAGCTCCCTGGCGTACTACGATGGTCTGCGCTCCAAGCGCCTGCCCACCGCTCTGACCCAGTCCCAGCGTGACTTCTTCGGTGCCCACACCTACGGCCGCGTAGACAAGCCCGGCGTGTTCCACACGCTGTGGGCTGAAGAAGGCAAGCCTGAAATCGAGGCGTAGCCTCGTGATTTCAGGTTTAGGACAGCCCTGTGGGCTGTCCGGCCTTCTTCAGGCTCGGCGATAGCCGAGCTGAGAAAACAGCAAGCCCGAGATCGAGGCGTAGCCTCGCGATCTCGGGCTTAGGGGAGCCCGGTGGGCTCCCCGGCCCTCTTCGGAGCGAGGCGGCTATGCCGCCGAGCCAACACTGAGCCTCGCCGCAGGCGAGTCCCTAATTGCAGGGGCCGGCGGCGAAGAGGGCAAGTCCGAGATTGAGGCGTAGCCATAGACGAATTAAGCCCCCTCATCAGAGGGGGCTTAATTCACTCACAACTCGGTGACGGTTTCTTCGGTGGAGAACCAGATGAACTCGTCCACTCCGTTGGCGTAGGAGGACGGGTAATCCGGTTTGTTGGGCTGCTCGAAGACATGGGCCAGCGATTCGGCTTTGCCGGCACCGGCGGCGAAGAACCACGTATGGCGTGAACGCGCGATGAGCGGCGCGGTCAATGAAACACGCAGCGGCGGCATCTTGGGGGAGTGGTTCACACCCACGGTGAGCCTATCAGTAACCTTGACCTCATCATGACCAGGGAACAGCGACGCATAGTGACCGTCCGGTCCCATGCCGAGAATCATCAGATCGATTACCGGTTCCGGCCCCAATTCATTCACCAACTCGCGCTCATAGTCGCTCGCGACATCGTCCAGCAACGCATCATTCGCGGCATCGGCGGCGGCGCGAACGGAAGCATCATCGCTGTCGGCCTGATCCATCACATCGGCGATGTCATCGGCTGAACGGGTATCGGCCGCCATCTCATGAATATTCGACTCAGGCAGCTTGCCATCTGCCACCAGCTGGTCAAGCAGCAGGCGACGGGCCTCCAAAGCATTGCGATCGGTGTCGTAAGCCGGCACAAAACGTTCGTCGCTCCACCAGAAATGCACGCGCGACCAATCAATCGCGTCAGCCAGCGGATCGTTCAGCACCAAGCCCAGCGGCTGCGCGGCCGAACCGCCAGACAGCGCCACATCCACACGCGTGCGATGCGTGCCATCAGGCAATCGTTCGGCGAGCAAATCGAGTAGCGCCAAGACAAAACGTTGCGCGCCAGCCTGAATCATCAGATCTTTATTCGGATACACAATGAGTTTTCGAGTTGCCATGTATGGTCCTTGTATGGGGTATGTGTCGTACTTTGCAATGTGGATTGTGTTGTCAGTTGACAACACAATCCACATTGTGCGACATCGCATATGTCACTTTATTACTCCGCGGGCATGAGCTTCGGCATCGCATGAGGTAGGAAACGATGAGCAACGGCGTTGGCATGGCTCGGCCACAATTGCCGAACTCATTCCAACGCCGCTGTGGCAACGGGTTCTACCGACTTCAGTGACGAATCAGATCCCAGCCTTCGTTGATGACCTCGGCGTAGATCTCATCGGGATCGATGCGACGCAGTTCCTCGGTCAGGCAGTCCTCGATGGTGCGCATCGGCACGGACACTTCCTGCGGAGTCTGGCCGGGCAGCGAGATCAGCGCTTGGTCCTCATACGGGCGTTCCAGCGAGATCACACCGTCCTCACGGGTCAGGTACACGCCGGTCACGGCCTGCGCGTCGGGCACGAACTCAGTTTCGACTGGTACGCCAAGTTTCAGACGCAGCCATGCGCACAGCATTTCTATAGGCAGGAAGTCGGCCTTGCCGGTCACCTTCGCGGCGGTGATGGGCAGGTGCGGCGGCTGATCGAGCATCGAGGCGAGCATTGCGCGCCAGACGGTCAGTCGTGTCCAGGACAAGTCGATATCTTCCGGTGTCCAATTGCGGCGCAAACGCTCAATCGTGGCCTCCGGATTATTGGAGTGCAACGCGTCGGTGATGCGACTGCGGGCCATCGCACCCATCAGATCCTTGGCCGGGTTCGACGGCGGTGTGGTCGGCCACCACGCCACTACAGGCGCATCCGGCACAAGCAGCGGGATAACCAGCGTATCCGGGTGGTTGATAAGGCCACCGCGCGGACGCAAGATGATGATCTCACCGGCACCGGCGTCCGCGCCGAATCGCACTTGGGCGTTCAGGTTGGAATCGTTCGGATCGTTCGGGCCGTCGGTCAAATCGACGGCCGGATTATCGCGACTCGCGCTCACCTCGGCGGCCACTTCGGCCGCGTTCGGTTCGCCTTCGCCGGACTGATCGGCAGGATTGGTATCCGGTACTACGGCAATCACGCGGCACGGGTGCTCACGGCTGGCCGAGTTCGCGATTTCCAGCGCATGCTCTAGGTCCGCGTCCTCGGTGGCGATGAGCAGCGTCAGCACGCGGCCGGTCGCCGATTCGCCGCGCTCCTCGTGCAGCTGTTCGATTTTGTGCGCAATCTCGCGGGTGCGGGTGTTCGGCATATCGATGATCATGGCATCCTCCAGTGGCGGCCGTCGCGCGCCAGCATTTCGTCGGCCTGTGCCGGACCCCACGTACCGGCGCGGTAGGCCTGCGGCTGGCCAAGCGTGGACCAGAATTGTTCAATCGGATCGAGGATCTCCCAGCTGAGGTTCACCTCTTCGGTGGTCGGGAACAACGGCGGATCACCGAGCAGCACGTCCAGAATCAGTCGCTCATAGGCTTCCGGCGAGTTCTCGGTGAAGGAGCGGCCGTAGCTGAAGTCCATGTTCACGTCACGGACCTCCATGGTGGAGCCGCCCGGCACCTTGGCTCCGAAGCGCATGGTGACGCCCTCGTCGGGCTGCACGCGAATCACGATGGCGTTCTTGCCGAGTTCGCGCACGGCGGTCTGCTCGAACGGCAGATGCGGGGCGCGCTTGAACACCACGGCGATTTCGGTTACACGCTTGCCGAGGCGCTTGCCGCAACGCAGGTAGAACGGCACGCCAGCCCAGCGGCGGGTGTCGATATCGAGGCGGATGGCGGCGTACGTTTCAGTGGTGCTCTTGGGGTCGATGCCTTTTTCCTCCAAGTAGCCGACCACTTCGTGCGAGCCCTGCCAGCCCTTGGCGTACTGGCCGCGCGCGGTGTTGGCGGCGAGGTCCTTGGGCAGGCGCACGGCGGAAAGCACCTTGGTCTTTTCGGCGGTCAGGTCCTTGGCGGTGAAGCTCACCGGCTCCTCCATGGCGGTCAGAGCCATGAGCTGAAGCAGGTGGTTCTGGATGACGTCGCGTGCGGCGCCGATGCCGTCGTAATAGCCGGCGCGGCCGCCGATGCCGATGTCCTCGGCCATCGTGATCTGCACGTGGTCCACATAGTTGGCGTTCCAGATCGGCTCGTACATGGCGTTGGCGAAACGCAGGGCCAGCAGGTTCTGCACGGTTTCCTTGCCGAGGTAGTGGTCGATGCGGAACACGGAGCTCGGGTCGAACACTTCGGATACCACGCTGTCGAGTTCCTTGGCGCTGGCCAGATCATGGCCGAACGGCTTCTCGATGATCACGCGGCGCCATGCGCCCTCGGACGAGCGCGACAGGCCGGAGGCGGCCAGCTGCTTGGCGACCTGTGGGAATGCGCGCGGCGGCACCGACATGTAGAAGGCATGGTTACCCTGCGTGCCGCGGTCGCGGTCAAGCTCCTGCACGGTGGCGCTCAGACGCTCGAAGGCCTCCGGGTCGTCGAACGTACCCTGCACGAAGCGGATGCCGGCGGCCAGATTGCGCCAAGTCGACTCCTTGAACGGCGTACGGCAATGCGCCTGGACGGCGGCCTTGACGAATTCGATGAACCGTTCCTGTGTCCAGTCGCGGCGGGCGAAACCGGTCAGACCGAAGCTCGGCGGCAGTAGGCCACGGTTCGCCAGGTCGTAGACGGCTGGCAGTAGTTTCTTTTGTGCCAGATCGCCCGTGACACCGAAAATGACGAGGCTGCATGGGCCGGCGATACGGGGCAGTCTGAGGTCGCACGAGTCGCGCAGGGGATTGCTCCAATTGGGGGATTCACTCATAATGTACAAGGGTAGTCGCCGGCGGCTATCTATCGCTAGAGGCGATATGCGATTTGGGCTGCGATTTGGGCCACATTGCGTGTGCTGTGCCGTGCGTTGGGCCAATCGCGTACGCAAACGTGTACGCAACGCCGTAGTTGAAATATCCCAAAACGGTGTGTATTTTAGAAGAGTTGCCCCTTTAGCTCAACGGTTAGAGCAGCGTCCTTTTAAGTCGTGGGTTGTGGGTTCGAATCCCACAGGGGGCACAACAAATCCTCGGAATCGCAATGGTTCCAAGGATTTTTTTGTTTCGACCAGCCTGGCTCCTAGAGTGGTGTCCCATGTCATGCACCACGATTCTTGTCGGCAAAAATGCCAGTTACGACGGTTCCACCATCATCGCCCGCGATGACGATTCGGGCTCGGGCCGTTACGATCCCAAGCGCTTCGTCGCTGTCGCCCCCGACGACCAGCCGCGCCACTACCGCAGCGTGCTGAGCCATGTCGAAATCGAACTACCGGACAATCCTTGCCGGTACACCATCGCACCGAACGTGCTGAATAATCGTGGCATTCTGGCCGAAGCCGGTGCCAACGAACACAACGTGGCGATGAGCGCCACCGAAACCATCGCTGTCAACGAGCGCGTGCTCGGTGCGGACCCGATGGTCGAGTTGCGGCCGGCTGTCGGCGAACCGGACAGCACCGATTATCAGGCCGAGCAGCCCGGCGGTATCGGTGAGGAAGACATCATCACCCTTGTGCTGCCGTATGTCACCACCGCGCGCGAGGGCGTCGCGCGGTTGGGCGAACTGCTCGAAACCTACGGCACCTACGAATCGAACGGCGTGATTATTTCGGATGTGGACGAGATCTGGTACGTCGAGACCATCGGCGGCCACCATTGGATCGCCCGCCGAGTGCCCGATGACTGCTATGCCACGATCCCCAACCAGCTCGGCATCGACGACTTCGACCTCGCCGATGCGTTCGGCGAGCAGCGCGAATACCTATGCAGCGCCGACCTGCGCGAGTTCATGGCCACGCATCACCTCGACCGCACAATGGGAACGCCGGTCTCTTCCAACGGCCGTCACGCGCATAGCGCCGGATTCGGAACAACCGTTGCCCTTCCCACCCGTTTCAACCCGCGCAAGGCCTTCGGCACCGCGACGCCGAAGGACCATATCTACAACACGCCGCGTGCCTGGTACATGCAACGCCGCCTCAACCCCAGCGAGGACTGGGATTCGCCGGCCGCCCGCTACACGCCCGAATCCGACGACATCCCGTGGTGCCGCGTGCCGGAAGACAAGGTGAGCCTCGAAGACGTTGATTTCCTGCTGTCCTCGCACTTCGAAGGCACGCCGTACGACCCGTACGGCACGACCGGCACGGCGGAATCGCGCCACCGTTACCGTCCGATCGGCGTGAACCGCACCGGCCATATGGTGGCGATTCAGGTCCGTCCGTATGTGCCGGCGGCCAATCGCACGGTGATGTGGGTATCGTTCGGCTCTGGTCCGTTCACCGCCGCCGCGCCGTTCTACGCGAACGTCAACGACACGCCTGCCTACCTGCGCGACACCACGCCCGAAGTCTCCACCGGCAACCTGTATTGGACGAACCGCCTGATCGCCGTCGTGGCCGACGCACACTGGTATGAGACGAACCGGTTCATCGAAGGGTATGCCGAGGGCGTGCGCGCGTTCGGACACCGGCTCATCGAGCGCACGGATGAGCAGTTGCTTGCTCGAAGCGATGCCGAATCGACGGATACGAATGCATGGCCGCTCGATGGCGGCCACGGCGATGAGAAGGATGTGCAGGGCGTGGCGGATGTGCTCGAAGCGGCCAACGACGAGATGGCCGACTACCTGCGCGAGCACACAACCAAGCTGCTGAACGACGTGCTATACACCTCCAGCAACCTGATGCACAACAGCTTCGCGATGTCCGACCGTTGGGCCGAGTAGCAAAACCTCGACTGGGGAGGTAATAGGGATGCCCTGCTGATAACGCGTCAGCAGGGCAAAACCACAATCCGAATCAGTTAAAGCCGACGATGCGTTTGGCGATGAGATAGCCGTTGCGCACGATCCAGCGGCCGGTTTTGCCGGGCAGATTGAGCGCGCGGGACATCAGCTGCGAGCGCACATCCTTGCCGATGGCCGGCGAATAGGCGTCAATCGCATCCCACAGCTCGGTTTTCTTAACGTAGTTGGCCGGATCGCGCGAGAGAATCAGGAACGTCGAGGTAACGCACGATTCGATCGCCAGGAAGTGAATCATGTACCGGTACAGCCCCTCCGGCACCGTACCGCGTTCGGGCGTGGCCTCGGTCATCAGCCGATTGACGAGCCGCAACTGGTCCACACGCTTAATCATCACGTCGGTCTGCACGCTCTGACCCTCGCGCCCGATGAAGTAGTGGTAGAACGGCACATCGAGGTACTGGATGCGCTTCACCCACGGGAACGGCTGGTACGAGTAATAGAAATCGACGTAGAACGTGTGCTCCGGCAGCTTCAGCCCGGAATCGCGCACCACCTGCGTGCGGAAGGTGAGCGCATGCATGATGATGTACTGCGCCAGACCGAACTTGCCCAGGTCATCCCAGCCGAGCACGCGGCCGGCCTCCATTACACGGCGGAAGTTCACTACGGTCTTGTGACGCTTGGCCACCTTGTCATACACGTAATTGGTCACCAGCATGTCAATCGGTTCGTCGGTGTCATGCTGTGCACGCAACGTGGCCAGAACCGTGTCGATGGCCTGCGGGTCGACCCAATCATCCGCATCCACCACTTTGACGTACATGCCGGTCGCCGCCGCGATACCGGTGTTCACCGCGCCGCCGTGGCCCTTGTTCTCCTGATGAATCGCGCGCACGGCGCCCGGATTGGTGCGTTCCAGCTTGCGCGCGTACTCCAGCGTGCCGTCTTTCGAACCGTCGTCCACAATCAGCACCTCGAGGTCGCTGATGTCGCTTGCCGAAAGCAGCGAGTTCACGCAACGGTCAAGGTAGGACTCCATATTGTATGCGGGGATCACAAAGGTGAGCGTCTTTGCCGTGCTGGCCATGAAAGTCTTACGTCCTCACATATTTAGTCGTTATGTTCAGTTTCCTGTTCAAACCGTAGCACTTCGCCTCCCGACTCGGCAGAGTGTTGCGTAACCTGTGCCCCTGAACGCATGTTCTGCAACCCTGAATCTTCCCCGGTGGCGTGCTCGGGATCCGATTGGGCAGAACTCGTCTGGTCTGAATCCGGGCTGCCGGAATCGGACTCGCGCTTGGCTCGGCGCTCGGCCTCCTTCCGCGCCTTGGCGCCCTCAAAGAACAACTGGGGCTTGGAGTCAAGCCGGCTCAGGCCATGCCAGGCCAAATCCACAATGTATGCAGCCAGCTGCTCCTTGCTCACCTTTGGCCGGTCGGCCCAGTACTGCCCGGTGAATACGGTCATGCCCACCAGCATCTGCGCGTAGTACGGCACGCCCTTGGCAGACAGCTTCTGCCGTTTGAATGTTTCGGAAAGAATGTCTTCAACGCGTACGGCGATGTCTCCCATCAGCGAGCTGAATGAGCCGGACGGGTCGGTGCTCGGCGAGTCGCGTACCAGTACCTGGAACCCCTCGGCATTCTCTTCGATATAGGTGAGGAGCGCAAGCGCCGTGCGTTCCACAATCTGGCGCGGGTGCACGGTCGGATCGTCGAGCGCGGCGGTCAGCGTACCGGTCAGCGCGCGCATCTCACGATCCACAATGACGGCATACAGGCCCTCTTTGCCGCCGAAATGCTCATACACAATCGGCTTGGAGACTTTGGCGTGCGCGGCGATTTCCTCCACGCTTACCGCTTCGAAGCCTTTGGCGGCGAATAGCGAGCGTCCGACTTCAATCAGCTGCTCGCGGCGCTGCAGCGACGTCATACGTGAAGAATGTGCCATGCGGTTCAGCTTAAGTCGCCGGGTGGAATTGTCGGCCTGAGACTGCCGAATTCGTAGGGGATTCCATCTGCGGGCTAGACTTGACAGGTATGGATATGAATACTGTGCTCGCCGTTCTTGGCGTGATTGTGGCGGCGGTTATCGTAATCGCCCTGAGCATCTGGTTGGGCAAGTCCCGCAAGCGCGATTTGGATCGTGCGATGGGCAAGGTTGCCCCCGACAACAAGAAGACCCGCGACGCCAAGGCCGCCGCCGACGCTCGGCTGGCCGCCGAAGCCGAGGAAGCTAAGGCTGCGACTGCCGCCGAGCCGGCCAAGTCAGCCGAATCGGCCAAAGCCGAGCCTGCGCCAGCCGCGCAGGCCGAACCCGAACCGGCAGCTGCGCCCAAGCCCGAGTCCCAACCTGCCTCCAAGCCCACTCCCGCCAAACCTGAAACCCCCGAATCGGTCGGCTCTCGACTGACCCGACTCAAGGCAAAACTTGCCAAGTCCGGCAACCCGTTCGGCAAGGCCCTGTTCGACATCCTCGCCAAAGACAATCTCTCCGAGGCCGATTGGGAAGACGTCGAAGACACACTGCTGCTTGCCGACGTCGGTGCGGATGCTTCCGCCCAACTGGTCGATGACCTGAGAACCGACGCCCGCATCACTGGTAAAGCCGACCCAGCCGAAGTACGCGCCACGCTCAAGGAGAAGCTGCTCGATCTGGTCGGTCGAGATACGGACCGCCGCCTCAATGCCGAAAAGCCGGGTGCCGCCAAGCCCAGCGTCATCATCATGGTCGGCGTCAACGGCACCGGCAAGACCACCACTGCCGGCAAACTGGCTCGACTGTTCGTGGCCGAAAACAAGCAGGTCATGATGGGCGCGGCCGACACCTTCCGCGCGGCCGCCGCCGACCAGCTCGAAACCTGGGGCGCACGCGTCAATGTGCCCGTCGTCCGCTCCGACAAGGACGGTGCCGACCCGGCATCCGTCGCCTTTGAGGCATCCGCCAAGGCCAAGGAAGCGAACGCGGACGTGCTCATCATCGATACTGCCGGCCGACTGCAGAACAAGTCGAACCTGATGGACGAGCTCGGCAAGATTCGCCGTGTTACCGAAAAGAACCTGCCGGTGGATGAAGTGCTGCTTGTGCTCGACGCCACCACCGGCCAAAACGGCATGGCCCAGGCCAAGGTGTTCGCCGAAGCCATCGGCATTACCGGTGTGGTGCTCTCCAAGCTTGACGGTTCCGCCAAGGGCGGCATCGTGGTCAGCGTGCAGAAGGAGCTCGGCGTGCCGGTCAAGCTCGTCGGTCTTGGTGAAGGTCCGGACGATTTGGCACCTTTCGATCCCGAAGGTTTCGTGGACGGCATTCTCGCGTAGACGGTCGAGTTCTTCTCAGTCTCGCTTTGCTCGACAGCTCCCCTCAGCGAGGGGAGCCCTGCGTCCGTCCACGTTGTGGGCGCGGGAAACGCCCGCAACGCACCAAACCTAGCCCCGAAGCATATTCGAAACATGATTCGGGGCTTTCCCATATCCGTTGGAATCATGCCGGAATCAGCCCATCCGATGCCAACCTAATTGTCAGGTGCGCTTAACAATCGCGTAACTTGCCGTAACGAAACCAAAACGAGACCGGCTTTTACTGACGAACTGTTAGCCCCCACAAGGGGGACGGCATTGTAGAGACAAAGTCGACGCCGGCCGCGCAAAGCCCCCGGTGCCCTGAACGAAAGAGAGGGAGGTAGACATGGGAGCGATTGATTCCGGTAACACCGCATGGATCCTGACATCCGCGTCCTTGGTTTTCCTCATGACGCCTGGTGTGGCGTTCTTCTACGGCGGTATGGTTCGTGCCAAGGCCGTCCTGAACATGCTGATGCTTGAGGCGGCCGCCCTGTCGGTCACCATGATTATCTGGACCCTGTGGGGTTGGTCGATTGCTTACGCCGGTTCCGACATCGGAGGCATCTTCGGCGACCCGGCCAGCGGCTTCCTGCTGAAGGACTCCATGGTCGCCCAGGACGGCGTGTTCACCGCCACCGGTCTGAACGGCAACAACTACCCGGTTTCCGTGGACGTCGCCTTCCAGGTCGCTTTCGCGATGATTACCGTCGGCCTGATCTGCGGCGCCATTGCCGAGCGTGTGAAGTACAGCACCTGGATGATTTTCGTGGCGCTGTGGGTCACCTTCGACTACGCTCCTATGGCCCACATGGTCTGGAACGGTGGTCTGCTGTCTGCTGACGGCGCCATCTCCAAGGCCATCGGCGCGGCCGCCCACGATTTCGCAGGTGGTACTGTCGTCCACATCAACGCCGCAGTCGCCGCCCTGATCATCGTGCTCATCATCGGCAAGCGTAAGGGCTTCGGCACGCAGCCGTTCCGCCCGCACAACGTGCCGTTCGTGATGCTCGGCGCCTTCCTGCTGTGGTTCGGCTGGTTCGGCTTCAACGCTGGTTCCGCCTTCGCCGCCAACGGTACTGCTGGTTACGCTTGGGTTTCCACCTCCGCCGCCACCGCAGCCGCAATGCTCTCTTGGGGCTTCACCGAGAAGATTCGCTCCGGTCACTACACCGCCATGGGTGCCGCCTCGGGTATGGTCGCCGGCCTGGTCGCCATCACCCCGGCCGCCGATGTGGTTTCCCCGCTGTGGGCCATCGTGATGGGTGCCATCGCTGGTGTCCTGACCTGCCTGGCCTGCGGTCTCAAGTTCAAGTTCGGCTACGATGACTCCCTCGACGTCGTCGGCGTGCATGGCGTTGGTGGTTTCACCGGCACCATCCTCATCGGCTTCTTCGGTGAAGGCACCGGTCTGCTGGCTGGTGGCGACTGGAAGCAGCTCGTCGTTCAGCTGGTCATCGCTCTCGTCGCCATCCTCTACTCCGCAGTGATCACCGCGATCATCGCCTTCGCTCTGGAGAAGACCATCGGTTGGCGCGTCACCGAAGCCCAGGAAGTCGGCGGCATCGATCTTGCCGACCAGGGCGAACGTGCTTACGATTTTGCTGGTACTGCCAGCTCCGTTCTCAAGGAGGTGAAGTGAAATGAAGCTGATCACCGCTATCATTCAGCCCCATAAGCTCGACGATGTCAAGGAGGCCCTCGCGGCCGCCGGCGTGCACGGTCTGACCGTGTCCGAGGCCAACGGCTACGGCCGCCAGCGCGGCCACACCGAGGTCTACCGTGGCGCTGAATACACTGTGGACCTGATTCCGAAGATTCGCGTTGAAGTGCTGTCCGATGACGCGGATGCCGAAACGCTGGTCGGTGTGATCATCAAGTCCGCCGGCACCGGCACCATCGGTGACGGCAAGGTGTGGGTCGCTCCGCTGGACTCCGTGGCCCGCGTGCGTACCGGTGAGACCGGTTCCGCCGCGATCTGATAACACAGACGTCCATGCTTAGAAGGGGATGGACTGCATAGGAAAGGTCCCCGCACGCCGCGAATTGACGCCGTGCGGGGACTTTTTTTGGCAATGAAAGATGAAGCAATGACTTCAGCAGTAGATGGCTTGAAACAACGATTCATGGATATGAGCCAGCCGGATGACGACGGCGTCTACCGGAATGGTGCGACCAAGCGCAAAGCCCGCACGGAACTGGCCATGCAATGCCTCACTGAGCTGTGGAATGCGGCCTGCAAGGATGTCTCTTTCCCCGTGCCCGACTCCGGCATCGGCTTCGCCGCGGTAGGCTCGCTGGCACGTGGCCAACTGGGCCCCAGCTCCGACCTCGACCTGGTCATCATCTACGAGCCTCGCACGTTGAACGACCAGCAGCTCAACGAGTTGGCCAACAAACTCTGGTACCCGCTATGGGACAGCGGTCTGGACCTCGACCACTCCATCCGCACGCGCGCCCAATGCGAGGAAGTCACCGACCATGACCTTCCCGCCGCCATGGGCTGGCTGGACGTGAAGCCCATCGCCGGCGACACCGCTCTGATCACCACCACCGCCACGTCCATCCTCGAACGCTGGCGCAAGGCCGCCCGCAAGCGCCTGCCCGAACTGCTCGACTCCGCCAAAGCCCGACTCGACGAATTCGGCCGGCTCCAATACGTCAATCAGCCCGACATCAAAGAGGCCCGTGGGGGGTTGCGCGATTCGGTGCTCGTCTCCGCGCTCGCCGCCTCATGGCTGGCCGACCGCCCGCACGGCATTTACGACGAAGCTGTGGAACGTCTGCTCGACGTACGCGACTGCATCCATCTGGTGGCCGGCAAGGATACCAACCTGATGCTGACGCCCTATCAGGCCAAAGTGGCTGCCATGCTTGGCCTTGCCGATCCGACTTGGCCCGAAAACGAGCGTGCCGCCTACTCGATCGACGATCTGCAGACACTGCTTGCCCGTATCGGTCGGCGCATCTCCTTCTCGCTTGATTCCACCGCTTCCCGCGCCGAACATTCGCTGACCCACGAAAAGCCGCGATTCGCGTTCTTCCAGATGTTCTCTCAGCGCTCTGGTGGCAAGCGCGAAGCCCCGCAATTCGACGTGGTGGCTCCCGGCGTGGCCAAGCACGAAGGCGAATTGGTGTTGGCGCCCGGTGCCGAGCCTGCCAAGGATGCCAAGCTGGCGTTGCGTATGGCCGTGGCGGCCGGCGAATTCGGTCTTCCCATCAACCCGTCTACCTTGGTTAATCTGAAGCGCTGCCCGATTCACGACAACCAGTGGGATGACGAATCGCGCGAGCTGTTTATCCGTCTGCTTGCGTGCGGATCGAATCTTATGGAAGTGTGGGAGAGCATCGATTTCGTGGACATTCCGGGTCGATGGATGCCGGAATGGCTCGGCGTCCGCAACCGTCCGTCCGCCTCGGCCGCCCACCGGTACACCATCGATCGGCATATGGTGGAGGTCACGTCGCGTCTGGGTCGTGAGACACCGTCCGGTGGACGGTACGATGACGATCATTTCAAGGCATTGCTGTTGGCCGGTATCACCCACGACATCGGCAAGCGCGCGTTCGTGGCCGATCACGCCGCCGAGGGTGCCCGCCATGTGCCGGTGATTCTCAAGCGTATGGGCTACGCGCCGGACATCGTCGACTGGGCTACCGTGCTGGTGCGTGAGCATTTGACGCTATCCGAATTTGCCACGGGTAAGGACCCCTATGATCCGGCCGTGGCGGAGGAGTTGGCCGACCGCTTGCACCACGACAAGATGCTGCTGGATATGCTGTTCGACCTGACCCGGGCCGACGGCTCCTCGCTCGGTGCCACCGCCGGTGAGACCATCACCAAGCAATACGGCTGGTCCAAGTGGCGCGAACAAATCGTCCGCGGCATGTATTCCGCCGCCCGCGCCGCTATGTAAACGGAATCGCCCAGCGCTTCGCGCGGCCGATACCTACCTCATCCATGCGTCCGAGCGCACGCGTAGTCCGTTGGACAGACCGCGCCCACCCATGAGCACCACGTTGAACGCGGCCCAGAGTACGGCGGTACGCATCAGGTCGCTCGTCAGCGCCGGCGTCACCATATTGGCCAGTATGAGTATGAGCGTCACATACACCACGGCGGTCAGCGTGCATGTGACGGCCAGATAGCGGTAGTCGCGCGCGCCGATAAGAATGCCGTCGATTGCCATCATCCAGCCTTGCAGTGGGAAGAAGATGCCCATCGTCACCATGCCCACGGCGATCAGCGTCTGAATATGTGGCGTAGGGGAGAAGAAGTGCCCGGCGAACAGGCCGACTACCGCAAAAGCCGTGCCGATTACCGCGCCGGTGACCAGTCCCGCACGCCCGGTCGCCCGCGTCAGCCGCCGCGCCTGCTGCACGCTGCCAGCGCCCAGCGCTGTGGCCACCAGCGTCTGGCCGGCGATGCCCACGGAATCCAGCATGTTCATCGCAAAATTCCAAGAGGAGTTCACGGCCTGAAACCCGGCCAACACGGCAGTACCCATGCGCGCGGCACAGGCGACCGTAGTCACCATGGCCGCACGAATCGCCAATGTGCGAATGAACAATGGCAGTCCGTCGCCCCCGGCTGCCGCAATACCGGCCAAACGAGGCCGCAGACTCGCACCATCCGCCCGGGACCACAGAATGGCGGGGATTACCAGGAACAGCCCCATGAACCACTGAGCTACCAGCGTCGCCACTCCGGAGCCGGCAATGCCCCAATTCAGCACAATAACGAACAACACATCAAGCACCGTGTTCACCACCGCGCCGCCCACCGCAGCGATCAGCGTGATACGAACCTTCTGCAATCCTCGGAAAATGCCGTTCGCCGCATATACCATCAGCATGCCTGGCGCACCCAGCACGATTGCGCGCGTATAGGTCACGGCTTGTTCCAATACTTCGCCCTGACCGCCCAGTGCCCGGCATAATGGCTCGGCAGCCGCGAACAATCCCAATCCCAGTACGGTGCCGATGCTCAAGGCCAGCCACAGGCCATCAATGCCTGCCTGCAGTCCCTCGCGACGACGACCCGCTCCCAGCAGATGTGCCACCTGCGCAGTGGTCGAGTAGGCCAGGAATATGCATAGTCCGACTGCCGTGAGGATGATGGTGGAGCCGATTGACAGGCCGGCCAACGCCGCATCCCCGATATGGCCGACGATGGCTGTGTCGATAAGGATGAAGGTCGGTTCGGCGATGAGCTGGCCGAAGGTCGGCAGGGCCAGCGCCATGATCCGGCGGTTGGTGGAGCGGGCGTCGGTCGGGCCGTTGCTGACGTTTGTGTTTGCGCCGGCATGCGGGGTGCCGAAGCCATCGCGGCGTGTAGTATCGCCGGAACTGGTGGCTTTGGCGTCGGAAGAGTCTATGGGCACGCTCACACGCATATCACGCCTGACTGCGTTGCGCAAGCACCTGTTGTGGGCGCGGAATGTTATCCCCAGACTATCCACCAAGTTATCCCCAGTATGTGGATAACTTAGTGGATTATCCCCAGAATTATCCCCAAAATGTGGATAACTTATTTTTCTATCCACATTTTGCTTTCTGCGTGTCGTGGCGCTGACTCATAGGTGAATAAGGAATGAACCGATGCGGGCAACCGTTTCGTTTCCATACGATATCGTTCACCTGCCACGCCACATCCTATACTTGGAGGCTATGCCAGAAGGAAGTGAACACTCGTATCAGAATGGGTTCGGCGGTGGCCTGGATCGTGGCGATCGTGGCGACCGCGCGGGCCGGGGCGGCACGCAGACGTCGGCGGCGGCCGGCGACCCGATTTTCGACCGCGTGCCCCCGCATGATGACGACGCGGAAATGGCCGTGCTCGGCGGCATGCTGATGAGTAAGGATGCCATCGGCGAGGTCTCGCAGACCATTGACGTCACCGATTTCTACCAGCCCAAGCATCAGACGATCTATAACGCGATCATCGATCTGTTTTCCGCCAGTCAGCCGGTGGACGTGGTGCTCGTGGCCAACCAGCTGTTGGCGGATGGCAACCTCGACAAGGTCGGCGGCGCGGACTATCTGCACAGCCTTGTCGCATCCGTACCGACCGCCGCTAATGCCATGTACTACGCGGAGATCGTCCATCAGCGGGCCATTTTGCGCAATGTGATCGCCGCCGGCACCAAAATCGCCCAGCTCGGTTATTCCGCCGAGGGATCGCAGGCTGAGGATGTGGTTAACCTCGCCCAGTCCGAGATCTACGAGATGTCGATGGGCAAGGTGCGTCAGGACTATGCCGCCATCGGCCCGGTGGTCCACGACGCGCTCGACCAGCTGGACAAACTGCAGCAAGGCCTCGTCAACAAGGGCGTGCCGACCGGCTTCCGCGACATCGACGACGTGACCCAGGGCCTGCAGCCCGGACAGATGGTCGTCGTCGCAGGACGTCCGGCCATGGGTAAGTCCACGCTCGGCATCGACTTCGCCCGCGCCGCCGCGTTGCACCACAACATGACTTCCGTGGTCTTCAGCTTGGAGATGAGCAAGGTGGAGCTCGCTCAGCGTATTATCTCCGCCGAAACCAATATTCCGATGGCCGCCCTGCGCCGCGCCGACGACATCACCCCCGAACGCTGGAACACCCTGAACCAGTTCTGGACCAAGATGCAGAACGCGCCACTGTTCATTGACGACAGCCCGAACATGAGCCTCATGGAGATCCGTGCGAAATGCCGTCGTCTGAAGCAGACCAACGATCTGAAACTCGTAGTCATCGACTACCTGCAGCTGATGACCTCGGGCAAGGCCGTGGAATCCCGCCAGCAAGAGGTGTCCGAATTCTCCCGTGCCCTGAAGCTCTTGGCCAAGGAACTCGAAGTGCCGGTCGTGGCCCTTTCCCAGCTGAACCGTGGCCCGGAAATGCGTAACGACAAGAAGCCGCAGCTCTCCGACCTGCGTGAATCCGGCTCAATCGAACAGGACGCCGACGTGGTGTTCCTGGTCCACCGCCCTGACTTCTACGACAAGGAAGACCGCCCTGGCGAGGCCGATATCATCATGGCCAAGCACCGTAACGGCCCGACCGAAACCTTCCACCTCGCCTTCCTCGGTGCCACGTCCAAATTCAAAGACATGCCGCAGGACTACAACGCCAATCAGGGGGTGTGATGATGGCAAGCAACGTTTCACGCGATGTTTCGCAAGACCAATCGTCCGTGGTGCAGACCTGCAAACCGTGGTATGCGTTCGCCACCGTGGCCGCAGGCCGCTTCGTGCGGTTTGCATCCCGCGTCACCAAACATGGCGGTTCGGCTTTGCCCGGCAAAGTCGTAGAAAAGATTGACCCCGGCTTCCTGACCCGTACGCTCGGGCAGTTGCCGCTTGGCGTGGTATTGGTGTCCGGCACGAACGGCAAGACCACCACCACCCGCATGGTCGCCTCGATGCTCTCCGATCTGGGGCTGAAGGTGTTCACCAATCCGACCGGCTCGAACTTCGTGCGCGGCGTGGTCTCCGCACTGCTTACCGAAGTCACGCTCGGCGGCAAATTGGACGCGGACATCGCCGTGCTCGAGCTCGATGAGGCGTACGCCGTCCACTTCGTCAAGCAGGTCAAGCCCCGTTATGCATTGCTGCTGAACGTGATGCGCGATCAGCTTGACCGATTCGGTGAAATCGACACCACGGCCAAACTGCTCAGCCATGTGGCTGCGGCGACTACCGGCACTGTGGTACTGAACCGCGAGGACCCGCGTATCGCCGCGCTCGCCGCGAAGGCCCCGGCTGGCACCACCGTGCGATACTTCGGCCTCGCCGACGATTTGCGCCACTATTTCCCGTCCGATGACGACATGGCCACGACCGTGTCGGTGGAAGGTGTGGCCGGGCCGCTCCCCTCAGCCAGAACTCCTCTCAGTCCGCGAAGCGAACTGAGAGGAGCTTCCACAGGCACGGCAGAACTTCCCGCCGACGTGACACTTACCGCCGTGGGCGACCACAAGGCCACCTTCCAGATGGACGGTCAGGGCTACGCCACCGACGTCAAGCTTGAAGGCGTCTACAACCTGTACAACGCGGCCGCCGCGCTCGCTGTGGTACGTGCGGTGATGCAAGACAATGCCGCCGCATCCAAGGCCACCGCCGCAGCCAACGCCTGCGCCGTGTCCGCCGACGAGCTTATCGCCGCCGTTTCCCGCGTCACGCCGGCTTTCGGCCGTGGCGAGGTCATCGACGTCAACGGTTCCCCGGTCGAACTGCTGCTGGTCAAGAACCCGATGGGCTTCCGCCTCTCGCTCGCCAGCTTCGACCCGGCCAACGCGGACACCATGATCGCCATCAACGACGAATATGCCGACGGCCGCGACATGAGCTGGCTGTGGGACGTGGACTTCACTTCCCTGCGCGCGTCCGGTGTCGCCATGGTCTCCGGCGTGCGTGCCTGGGACATGGCATTGCGCCTGGGGTATGACCAAGTGCCAGTCGCCGATACGAACACCGACCTCGAACAGGCCGTCACCGCATTCGTCAACGCCAATCCCGGCACACGCAAGCACATCTACTGCACCTACACCGCCATGCTCAAAACCCGCGCCGTACTGGGCCGCATCACCGAAGTACGGGACGCGGGCGTGGGCAAGTAACCACCCTTCGGCGCTCGCGCGCCACCTCCCGCCAGCGGAAGGGGCATGGTGAGGGAATAAGACGCTTCCCGGCAGCGGGAGAACATCGACAAGGAGAACGTGACATGGCCAGAACAATTGATGTGGTGTCCCTGTATCCCAAAGACATGAACATCTACGGCGATTCCGGCAACGTGCTGACTATCCGCCGCCGGCTGGAACTGTACGGTTACGAACCGGTCGTTCACCAGTACAATCAAGGCGACGATTGGCCCGACCAGGTGGACCTTATTCTGGGAGGCGGCGGCCAAGACACCGGCCAGAAGAAAATCATCGACGACTTCTACCATCGCGCCGACCTGTTGCGTTCGCTTGCCGCAGACGGTACGCCGATGCTGATGATCTGCGGCCTGTACCAGCTGTTCGGCGAGTACTTTGAAACCGTGGACGGCACCCGTCTGGACGGCATCGGCGTTATCGGTGCTTATACCGTGGGCCAGAACGTGCGTATGATCGGCAATCTTGTTGAGCATTCCGACCAGTTCGGCGATGTGATTGGCTACGAGAACCACTCCGGCCAGACCTTCCTGCGCGAAGGCGTTCAGCCACTCGGCACCGTCGATCAGGATGGCCGAGGCAACAATGGCGAAGACCATACCGAGGGCGCGCGCGTGCACAACGTGATCGGCACCTACATGCACGGCTCGTTGCTGCCTAAAAACCCCGCCATCAGCGATTTCCTTATCGAAACTGCCGTGACTCGTCGTTACGGTACGTTCGATACGTCCGATCAGACCCCCGAACAAGCCAAGGAGCTTGCCCGGCTCGATCAAGTAGCCACCAACGCGCGCAAGGCTGCCGCCGAACGTCCTCGGTGAATTCTCGGTGAGTCCTCGGTAAGTACCAATCAGCGAAAAATCAGTCGAAATCAGTCTGAGGGTCTAGTACATTGCCCTGTTGTTTGCGCTAGGCTTGGTGGTACGAGACATGGCACCAGGCCATGTCGGACCTCGAAGGAGGGGTATCATGGCTGATTTTGATCTTCTGGGTGATGGCCTGCGCAAGGTCCTGCTGGCGGGCATCGGAGCCCTTGCCACCGGATACGAGAAGAGCAGCGAGCTCGTCGACGAACTCGTCAAGAAGGGTGAGATTACGGTCGAGCAGGGCAAGGCGCTGAACACCGAGCTCAAGCGCAAGGTGAGCGAGACGGTGGATGACGCCAAGAAGGCCGCCGCCGAAGCCGGCGACAAAGCTGCTGCCGCAGCCGACACCAGTGCCGCCGACAAGCCCGCTGACGAGGGCAAGGCCGAGTGACCAAGCCCACACGCGCTACGCCGGAATCAGGGTCGACCCCGCTTTCCAGCAGGGTCGACCCTATTCTGACGCCTGCGAAAGCCGAACGTGAGGCGGCGGCGAACCGGTCCGTCGACACGTCGGACACGCTCAAGCAGACCGTTACCAAGGCGACTCCGAGCGTATCCGACGAAACGCTGGCACTGTTCGGACGCAGGAACGATTTCGCCACGCGCTACCATCTGACGCGTCGTGGCAAGATCAAACGACTGGGGCAGATCACCAGAATCGTCGAGCAATTCGACGTGCTGCACGGCCTGACTCCGGTCAAAATGCGCCTCATGTTCGAGGCGCTCGGCCCCACGTTCGTCAAAGTGGGCCAGATTCTGTCGATGCGCTCCGAGATTCTGCCGCAAAGCTTCTGCGACGAACTCGCCAAACTGCGCGCCGACGCCGACCCGATGCCGTATTCCACGGTGTTGGATGTGCTTGCCGCCGAATACGGGCGTCCCGCCGACGAGGTGTTCGCGCATATCGACCCCAAGCCGTTGGGCTCTGCTTCACTGGCGCAAGTGCATCGCGCCACGCTGAAAACCGGCGAAGATGTGGCCATTAAAGTGCAGCGCCCGGGTGTGCGCGAAACCATGGCCCAGGACGTCTCCATCATGCGCTCCATAGCCAAGGCCGCCACTAAGGTGATTCGCACCTCACAGATCGTGGACCTGAAGGGCGTGGTCGAGGAGCTGTGGGACACCTTCGAATCGGAGACTGACTTTCTGATTGAGGCCCGCAACCTCGCCGAATTCAAGCGTTTCGCCGCCCGATTCAAATACATGGACTGCCCGACGGCGTACACCGAACTGTGCACCGAGCATGTGGTGGTCATGGAGTACATCGACGGCATCTCCGTCTCCCACCCGGGCCGGCTCGTCGATGCTGGTTATGACTTGAAGGAGATCGGCACCAAGCTCGTCGACAATTACGCCACGCAGATTCTCGACGACGGCTTCTTCCACGCTGACCCACATCCCGGCAATATCATCATCCGGGGCGGCCAGATCGTACTTATCGACCTCGGTATGACCGGTCGGCTCGACCAGCGCACCCGTGCAGTCCTCAAAGAAATGATTTTCGCCGTCGCCAAACAGGATTCGCCCGCTCTGGCCGAGGGGCTGCTGCGATTTGCCGGCACCGAGGCCGATCCGGAGGACTACCCAGCACTGCTGGCTGATCTGGACGTGATCGTCAAGGAATTCGGCACTGTGGATCTGGCCGAACTGGACATTGCCGCCTTCCTGACCGCACTGACGCAGATGGCCGGCCGCCACAACATCGAGGTGCCCAGTACGGTGACCACCGTCGGCCGCGCGTTGGTTACGCTCGAAGGCTTGCTGGACGAGTTCATTCCTGATGTGAATATGATCGAAATCATTTCCGACCATATCGCCACGTCGAAATCGCTGAAGAACGCCACCAAAGACGAGATCAAGTCGCTGGGCGTTGAGGGACATCAGGCTTTGCATGCCACGCTCGGCACCATGACCGAACTCAAGACCGTGGCCCGTATGCTGACCCGTGGTCAGTTGCGCGTCAACATGGAACTGGTCGGCTCTGAAGAGCCGTTCCAGCTGCTTTCGGATATGGTGAATCGTCTGACGATGGCCCTGATTGTGGTCGGTTTGTTCGTTGGCTCGTCGATTGTCTACTACGCCGGCATGAAGCCGATTATCTTCGGCATTCCGGTCATCGGCTTCATGGGCTACGTCGTGGCCTTCGCCCTCGGCGTATGGATCGTCATCGACATCTACTTAAAGGGGCGCAAAACCAAGAAGCGGTAGGGCATCGATTGATATCAGTCCAGCGGGAGGGTGGATTCGCGCTGGATAAGGTGGCAGGGTACGTAGTCGACACCGTGATGCGGGTTGCCGTCGATGGCATCGACCAAGTATCGTGCCGCACGCCGTCCGATGGTTTCGGTTTCGTTGTCGATCGACGTCAGTGCGGGCCTCGAGCTGGAGGTCAGTACCGACCAGTTATCGTGGCCGATGACGGCGACGTCATCCGGGATGCGCAGTCCCTGCTGCTTGAGCACGTCAATGCAGCCGCGGGCCAACTGATCGTTCTGGCAGACCACTGCATCGAACTTGACCCCTTGGTCGAGCAGCAGGCGGGTGGCGGCGCGGCCCCAGCCTTCGTCCCATTTGCCGTAACGAATTGGGCCGGCGGGTTCAATACCTAATTCGGAGAGTGCCTCGAGCGCGCCCTTGGTGCGGTCGGTGGCAGCGGTATAGGTTTCGTCGCCGCCGATAATGGCGATGTGCCGGCGGCCACACGAGATGAGATGGTTGATGGCCATGCGGCCGGCGTCCACGTTGTCGCAAGTGACCGAGCAGTCTTTGGGGTCGGTGGAGGGGCCGTAGACGTAGACCAGTGGCACGCCCCAGTCATGGCCAAGCGTGGGCCTGGGGTTGGTCTCGCACTGCACGATGAGCAGTCCGTCGACCTTGAGGGACAGCAGTTTCTCGACATGCTGACGTTCCAAGGCGGCGTCGCCACGAGCGTTGGCCAACAATACTGAGGTCGATTGGGCTCGCAACTCGTTCTCCGCGCCGATAAGAATCGGTGTGGAGAAACGACCCTGCAGATCGGAGGTGACCAGGCCGATAGTGCCGGTGGTGCCGCGGGCTAGGGATTGAGCGAGTTTGTTGGGAGAGTAGTTGAGTTGCTTGGCGGCATCCAGTACACGCTGCTTGGTTTCTTCGCTGATACGGGGTTTGTTGTGCAGTGCCTTGGATGCAGTGGCCGTCGAGACTCCGGCCAATGCCGCCACATCCTCAAGTCGCGCTGCCCGTCCGGTTGCTGGCTGGGTCATCATGCCTCGATTCCTTGGTTCTTCAGCAGTATATAGCGCATTGTTTTGCGATGAAATACCTCATACGGTGTGGTGCGCCATTGCATCTGGGAATAATTGTAGCTTCAATGCGAAAACTTTCGCAAACATCTTTTTTTCGGCGTGGCGTAGTCAGGGAAATTGTTCAAGTGCAAGGTAAGTGAAAGAAAGCGTTACTTCCATGTTCGCTTTTGTTTGATTTGCTCGACACGCCGGAATAATCATTGATATTAAGCCAATTCAAGCACGTTATTCATAGTCGAATCACAGTCTCGAACCCGTTTGATGTGAGAAAAAACGCGAAAATGCGAAAGCGCTTTTGCAAAAACTTCCATGTTCGTTTATATTGAGAAAAGGCTTTCGCAGTGTTACCTGCTCCGGGCAAAGGAGCGAGCAGGGCGAAACCAAGGAGGCGGACCGTCCGCCACCGCCTCTCATAGTTGAGCGGATATATAGAGAAAGAAGCGAACATGGTGTCTTTCAATAAACTGACCCGTACTCTTGCTGGCATCGCTGCCGCCGCGTTGATCGTTCCGCTGGCCGCCTGTGGTGGCTCCGGCAATGGTGGCACTGCCACCGCCGAAGGTATCCCGGCCAAGGGCACCGACGATGGTACCGAGATCACCCTGTGGACCCGTTCCCCTCTGGAGCGTCAGGCCAAGAACGTGGTCGAGGCTTACAACAAGAGCCACAAGAACCAGGTCAAGCTCGAGATCATCCCGAACGACGATATGGAAGGCAAGGTCGGCGGCGCTTCGCAGACCGACTCCCTGCCTGACATCCTCGCCGGCGACGTGGTCCGTATTCCGTACTGGGCTTCCGAGGGCATCTTCACCGACATCACCAAGCAAATCGATGGCCTGGACAACAAGGCCGACCTGCAGCAGGGCCACATCGAAGCCGGTACTGTTGACGGCGCCGAGTACACCCTGCCGTTCATCACTGACGTTTCCGTGATGGTCTGGAACAAGAACCTGTACAAGGAAGCCGGTCTGGACCCGGAGCAGGGTCCGAAGAGCATCGACCAGTTCGTCGAGCAGGCCAAGAAGGTCGCCGCCCTCAACAAGGATGGCGTCGCAGGCTCCTACCTCGCCGGTCAGTCCGGTGGTGCTCTGGTCTTCGACCTCTTCCCGTCCGTGTGGGCTGACGGCGAATCCGTCATGAACAAGGATGGCTCCGAGGCCACCCTGGACAACGACTCCATGAAGGGCGTCTTGGACGCTTACAAGGAGCTGGCCAACACCACCAACGGCCTGGGTGCAGGCTCCAAGGAAGAGACCGGCGCCACCTGGACCGCTCCGTTCGCGAACGGCAAGATCGGTGTCATGCCTTACCCGAACACCTCCACCACTGCTCTGTTCGATGCTGAGAAGGACGGCGGCTTCGAGGTCGGCGTTGCTCCGATCCCGGGCACCAAGGAAGGCAAGACCTCCACGTTCCTCGGCGGCGATGCCATGGGTATCTCCAAGGACTCCAAGCACGTTGCTCAGGCCTGGAACTTCCTCTACTGGCTGATGCAGTCTGACGCTCAGAAGGAAGTCTTCGCTGACCAAGGCGACACCGCCTCCAACATCCAGACCCTGAAGACCGCTTACAAAGACGCTGACCCACGCATCCAGACCATCAACTCCGTGATTATCGACGGCAACGGCCAGACCCCGAAGTCCCCGGCCTTCAACGAAGCCTTCAACGCCGCTGGCTCCCCGTGGCAGCTGCTCGTGCAGAACGCCGTGTGGGGTTCCGGTGACCTCAAGGCCGACAACAAGGCCGTCACCGACGTCCTGTCTGCCCAGTGATTCGGTGGTGATGCTCCTCACCATCACTCATCAAATCACAGCAATAACTGAATAACAACTGAACAGATTGAGCCGGTCCCTCCCTTGTGAGGGCAGGAGCCGGCTCAACCACATAATCGAACTTCTATCTTCTTCTTCATTCCTTCTCTTCCTTCATCACTACATACCTTATGAATGCGGTGTGTTGGCGGGGCTTCGGAGTCCTCCTTCCTCGAAGCCCTGACATCGGATTGCATTCGGATTCCGTGATTACCATTTCACAGTAATTTCCCAAAGGAGAGAGAAACATGTCGAGTGTTTCCAAGAGCGCCGGGGCTGTGCCCGTGCATAAGTCCAAGGCGAAGGCGGCGCAGACCAGGCGAGGTCTGCTGTACGCACTTCCGGACTGGCTGATGATTATCGTCCTGTTCTTCGTGCCGATTGTTCTACTGGTCGTCATGGCCTGCTCTCGTTGGAGCCTGCTGGGTGGCAACCGCGGCGTGAACTTCCCGGACAACTTCGTCAAGGTGTTCGAGAACAAATTGTTCTGGCCCTCGATTTGGTTCACGCTCGAGTACACCGTGATCGTCACGATCTTCCTGTTGGTCCTTGGCCTGGGCATGGCCATGATCGTGCAGGAGAGCTCGAAGTGGAACAACGTGCTGCGTACCTGCTTCCTGCTGCCGTCCGCGACGGGCCTGGCGTCCGCGTCCCTGCTGTTCTACGCCCTGTATTCCCCGCAGGTGGGCCCTGTCACCAAGATTCTGAGCTCGTTGGGCCTGATGCAGGAGGGTGGTTCGGTGCTGGCCACTGGCCAGTCGGCCCTGTGGGCCACGATTATCGTGATTGTCTGGCGTTTCTCGGGCTACTACATGCTGCTGATGATGATCGGTCTGCAGGCCATCCCCGGTGATCTGTACGAGGCGGCCCGCATGGACGGCGCCGGTTCCTGGCGTATCTTCCGCTCCATCACCCTGCCGCTGATGAAGCCGACCATCGTGATGTGCCTGGTCTACTGCGTGACCGGCTCGATCCTCGCGTTCGATCAGTTCTTCATTCTGACCAAGGGTGGTCCGAACAACTCCACCATGACCGTGGTGCAGCTCATCTACAACTTCGCCTTCGATTCCAAGAAGGATCTGGGTATGGCCGCGGCGCTCTCGCTGATCGTGCTGGTGGCCCTGGTCATCATCAACTCCATCCAGATGCGCGGCATGCGCGACAACACCAAGTGAGAAAGGGGAGGTAACACATTATGACTACCCCATTGTGGAAGCGTATCATCGCCCGGATCCTCGAGGCCCTGCTGGCCATCATCTTCATCAGCCCGCTGGTCTGGGTCATCATCTGCTCGTTCAGCCCGCAGGCCGGTTCGGCCCAGTCCAAGGGCTGGGGCGTGGCCAACTACCTGACCCTGTTCGGTTATCAGGAAGGTCTGCCCAAGTACCTGTTCAACTCGGTAATCGTGACTCTGGTCGCGGTCGTGTTCTCCGTGGTCGTCTGTACGCTGGCCGGCTACTCGTTCTCCCGCTTCGACTACCCGGGCCGCAACCTCGGCTTCATGGTCACCCTGTCGATCCTGATGGTACCGTACGCCTCGCTGCTGATCCCGCTGATGGTCTGGTACAAGCAGATCGGCCTGAACGACAGCCTGCTGGGCGTGGGCCTGGTCATCACCCTGTTCCAGCTGCCTATGAGCACGTTCATCATGCGCAACGCGTTCGACGCGATCCCCAAGGACATGGAGGAGGCCGCCATGGTCGACGGCTGCAACAGCCTCCAGGCCTTGTTCAAGATTCTGGTGCCGGTGGTCAAGCCTTCGATGGTTACGGTTGGCCTGCTCGCCTTCCTCGAGGCATGGAACAACTTCATGATTCCGCTGTACTTGAGCTCTTCGTCCAAGTCCACGCTGCCGCTGGCGATGGTGAACATGCGTCAGCAGACCATGGGCGTCATCGATTACGGTGCCACCGAGGCCGGCGTCGTGATCCTGCTGATTCCCTGCGCCATCCTGTTCCTCGCACTCCAGAAGTACTACGTCAAGGGCTTTATGGCTGGAGCCGTGAAGGGCTGATCATGAACGTTACAATCACTTCCCCGTTCTGGAAGCGGCGTCGCGACCAGATTGTCGAATCCGTCATCCCCTACCAGTGGGGCGTGATGAACGACGAGATCGACACCACGGTGCCCGACGACCCGGCCGGCAACCAGCTGGCTGACAGCAAAAGCCATGCGGTTGCCAACCTGAAGGTTGCCGCCGGCGAATTGGACGACGAATTCCACGGCATGGTGTTCCAGGATTCCGACGTCTACAAGTGGCTTGAGGAAGCCGCCTACGCATTGGCATACCACCCGGATCCCGAGCTCAAGGCGCTGTGCGACCGCACGGTCGATCTCATCGCCCGCGCTCAGCAGTCGGACGGCTATTTGGACACTCCGTACCAGATCAAGTCCGGCGTATGGGCCGACCGCCCGCGCTTCAGCCTGATTCAGCAGAGCCACGAGATGTATGTGATGGGTCACTACATCGAGGCCGCCGTCGCCTACCATCAGGTGACCGGCAACGAGCAGGCCCTTGAAGTCGCCAAGAAGATGGCCGACTGCCTGGATGCCAACTTCGGCCCCGAAGAAGGCAAGATCCACGGCGCCGATGGTCATCCTGAGATCGAGCTCGCCCTCGCCAAGCTGTATGAAGAGACCGGTGAGAAGCGTTATCTGACGCTTTCCCAGTATCTCATCGACGTGCGCGGTCAGGATCCGCAGTTCTACGCCAAGCAGCTCAAGGCGATGAACGGCGACAACATCTTCCATGATCTCGGCTTCTACAAGCCCACCTACTTCCAGGCCGCCGAACCTGTGCGCGACCAGCAGACCGCGGATGGCCACGCCGTGCGCGTCGGCTACCTGTGCACTGGTGTGGCCCATGTGGGCCGACTGCTCGGCGATCAGGGGCTGATCGACACTGCCAAGCGTTTCTGGAAGAACATCGTCACCCGTCGCATGTATGTCACCGGCGCGATTGGTTCCACCCACGTGGGCGAGTCGTTCACCTACGACTATGATCTGCCGAACGACACGATGTACGGTGAGACCTGTGCTTCCGTGGCTATGAGCATGTTCGCCCAGCAGATGCTCGACCTCGAGCCCAAGGGCGAATACGCCGACGTGCTGGAGAAGGAACTGTTCAACGGTTCCATTGCCGGCATCTCGCTCGACGGCAAGCAGTACTACTACGTCAATGCACTGGAGACCACGCCTGACGGACTGGATAACCCGGACCGCCACCACGTGCTCTCCCACCGCGTCGACTGGTTCGGCTGCGCCTGCTGCCCGGCCAACATCGCCCGACTCATCGCCTCCGTGGACCGCTACATCTACACCGAGCGCGACGGCGGCAAGACCGTGCTGAGCCACCAGTTCATCGCCAACACAGCCGAATTCGCTTCCGGCCTGACGGTCGAGCAGCGTTCGAACTTCCCGTGGGATGGCCATGTGGAATACACGGTGAGCCTGCCCGCCAGCGCCACTGACAGCTCGGTCCGTTTCGGACTGCGCATCCCCGGCTGGTCGCGGGGCTCCTACACGCTGACCGTGAACGGCAAGCCCGCAGTGGGCTCACTGGAAGACGGCTTCGTATACCTTGTGGTCAACGCCGGCGATACGTTGGAGATTGCGCTCGAGCTCGACATGTCCGTCAAGTTCGTGCGCGCCAACTCCCGCGTGCGCTCCGACGCCGGCCAGGTGGCCGTTATGCGCGGTCCGCTGGTCTACTGCGCCGAACAGGTCGATAATCCCGGTGATTTGTGGAACTATCGTCTGGCCGATGGCGTCACCGGTGCGGATGCCGCTGTGGCTTTCCAGGCCGACTTGCTGGGTGGAGTCGATACCGTTGATTTGCCGGCAGTGCGCGAGCACGCCGACGAGGATGACGCGCCGCTGTACGTGGATGCCGACGAACCGCGTGCGGGCGAACCCGCGACGCTGCGCTTGGTGCCGTACTACTCGTGGGCCAACCGCGAGATAGGCGAGATGCGTGTCTTCCAGCGTCGATAAATATCGGCGATATGCCGGCCTGCGCGCAACTGGCCGGCAAAAAAATACTTATGCCGCCATCGTCTGTAATAAGTCGATGACGGCATAGGCCGGATGTCAGTATCGATTGGAGCCGAAAACACATCCGGGGAATGAGGTCTCCTGTGCGGGGTAATACCCGTGCAGGAGATTATTTTTTAATTATATGCTCCTGCTGTGAGAGCTGTCGGCGGAGTCGACTGAGGGTGGTCATAAGCGGTACCGTGTAAGCCACCCTCAGTCTCGCTTTGCGAGCCAGCTCCCGCCAGCGGGAGCCTGTTGGTTCCTGATTCAGCGAGGCTGAATCGGCGCGCCGTAGGTACTGCGACACGGCGAAACGCAGCAATGCTCTAATGCGAAAGTAAATGCGAAAACTGAGAAATTGCCGGGTTTTTGTTGTGTAAGATGGTTGATATCGCTGAGGGAAAGTTGCGAAACCGTATTCGCTCGGTTATGATGTGGAATCAGCTTCGGTGAATTGCTCCAACCGTGATATCCATGGCGGATATCACACCAGATTCACTGAAGATACTCATTCCGGTGAACCCAATAGCCAATAAAGGAAACTGACGGAGAACGGGCTCTGCGGCCCAGCATCCACAGAAGAAGTCCTGGTCGCATAGATGCGACGTAGCCTGAGCGAAGACGCGAAAGACCGGGGCGGAGAGGTCCAAGCAGGAATGCATCACTCAACACGAAAGCGGTGGCTTGCGTCAATCGGCGCGGTTGCAGCGGTCGCCACACTGGCCACCGGCGGTGCAGTCACCGCGCAGGCAGCCGATGCGCCCGTCATCAAGAATGCGGATGTGGCATATCCGTCGTTCAAGGGATCTGATGATCCGATGAAGACGGCGGCGAACAACACCACATATAACCCTGCCGTCAGCTATCTGCAGGAGACATTCGATAACGACGTGAAGAACCTGGCCGGCATCGACACCGACCATGACTTCTGGATCGATAAGATTCTCACCCGTACTGGTGCACAGCCAACTGGTAAAGGCACGAACGACAAGGGTGCTTACTCGTATGAAGGCTCCGACGGCAACAACTACCTGTTCACCCGTGGTCGCGCCGCCTACATGTACACGCACACGCCTAATCAGCTCGGTTTTGTGGGTGATACCGCCTACTGGGACCAGACCAGCAGGAGCGGCTTCACCGTTACCGTAAACGCTGATGGATCAAACCAGACCCTTAACGAAGACGCCTCCCAGCGCAAGCAGACGCCGAGCTACTTCACCTCCCTGTTCCAGACCGGTGGCAAGAGCCTCAAGATCAAGGAAGTCAAGTACATCACCTACAACAACGTGATGGTTGCGAACCTCACCGTGGAAAGCACGCAGGACCGCGATGTCACACTGACCACGGCCTCGCCGTTCGCCGCCGAGGGTGCTGATGGTGCCACCGAACTTACTGGCCGCGTGAACGTCAAGAACAACCTGACGACCATCTATCCGCGCTTCTCCGCCAACAACCAGGACGGTTCCAACTGGATCGTCAGCGGTGGCAAACTCACCAGCACGTTGAGCCTCAAGGCCAACGAACCGCAGACCGTCAAGATTCAGCTCGGCCTGATCGCCAACGAACTGCCTGACTCCACCAAGGAATATGAGGCCCGTTACACCGGCGACCTTAAGGATGCTGCCGCCTCCTACAAGGATTCCGTGACCACCTACAACAAGTGGTGGGTCGATAACGCTCCCTACGTGGACACTCCGGAAGACAATATCGATAAGACCGTGGTCTACCGCTGGTGGCTGAGCCGTTTCAACATGCTCGACGCCAACATGCCTGGCAACACCTTCCAGTACCCGACCTCCATCGAGGGTGTGCTCGGCTACAACAACCAAATCGTGCTCACCTCCGGCATGTTCATGATGGACACCAAGTGGTTCCGCAACCCCGAGTACTCCTACGGCACCTGGCTTTCCGCCGGCGATACCGCCAAGAAGAGCAAGGCGGGCTATTACTACTACCACGACAATCCGGGCGACCCGGCCAACTGGAACCATAGCTACACGCAGTACATCACGCGCGCCGGCTGGGACTCCTACAAGGTGCACGGCGGTCCGTCCACCGTGGCCGAGGAGCTGGCCGACCAGGGTGCCGAGGACGTGCAAGGTCTACTCGCTTCCAAGAGCGAGCCGGACAACAACGACAACCAGAACAACAATGACAACAGCTTGATTGACTGGTCCTGGTGGTCGATGACCGGTAACGATGCCGACGCCGTTTCCTTCTCTGAGCCGGGTCGCTCCGGCCAGCGCATGGATCGCGCCGATGGTTCCGCCAATATGTGGGCCAACGCTAACGCGGCTGCTCAGGCATACAAGGCTGCTGGCGATACCGCCAACGCCGAGAAGATGCAGGCCATCGCCGACAAGATCCAGAAAGAAGTCACCACTGAACTGTGGGACAAGTCCGACAACCTGCTCAAGCACAAGTGGCTGAACGACGGTGCTTTCGCCAAGTACAAGGAGATCAATAACTACTACCCGTACTCCGAAGGCCTGATGCCTACCGGCAACGAAGATTACAACAAGGCTCTGCGCCTGTTCGAGGATTCCAACGAGTTCCCGATCTTCCCGTTCTTCACCGCCAACCAGGCGGACAAGGCGGCGCTGAACTTCCCCGGTTCCAACAACTTCTCCATTATCAACGCACAGCCGCTGCTGCAGGTCTATTCAGCCGGCATCCGCAATTACGATGCAGCCAAGAATGGCTACATCACCAATGAGCAGTTCAAGAAGCTGCTGTACTGGGTGGCGTTCGCGCACTACCAGGGCGGCGATAACAACTACCCTGATCAAAACGAGTTCTGGAACGAGGACAACAACAACGTCGGCGATGTAAACGGTGACGGCGTGATCAACAACCTCGACAAGAACCTTGACGCCGCACAGAACGGCGGCAAGATCACCTACCGCTCCTGGATCCACCACACCCAGCTCGGCACCACGAACTGGACGATGGTCGAGGACGTAGCCGGTATGGTGCCGCGCGAGGACAACAAGATTGAGCTAAACCCGATCGAAATCCCCGGTTGGAACTACTTCACGGTAAACAACCTGCGCTACCACGATCAGGATGTCTCCATCGTATGGGACAAGGACGGCAGCCACTACGGTGGTCCTGCTGGCTACAGCCTGTACGTGGGCGGCAAGCTCGCCTTCACCTCCGACAAGCTGGCGCACCTCATCTATGACCCGGCTGCGGGAACGGTCGAGGTCAAGGACGATTCCAGTGCCCAGGTTACCGTCGGCGCCGAAGCCGTCAAGAACGTGAAGGCCGCCAATCAGGTTACCTTCAATGCCGATCAGCGCGTGACCGACCTGTTCGCCAAGTCCGGCACCAACGTCGACTCCGCCTCCAAGTCCACCACGAACGTGGCCAAGGACGCGGACGTGACCGGTACCACCTACGCCGAGAAGGACACCAACTACCCGGCCAAGAACGCGGTGGACGGCAAGACCGTGATGGAATCGTTCTGGGGTACCAAGGGCTCTGAGAACAAGACCGACACGCTCAATATCAAGTTCAAGGACGGCAAGCAGAAGATCGACGACATCCGCTTGTACTTCTACCAGAGCTCGTCCAGCCAGACCATCTCCGGCTATGCCGAGCCCGCCAACTACAAGTTGGAGTACCAGAAGGATGACGGCACATGGGCCCCGATTGCGGATCAGGTGCGCACCCCGAACTACGCGGGCGCGAACTACAACCGTATCCAGTTCACTCCGGTGGAGACCACGACCATCCGCGTCACCTTCACGCCGCAGGCCGGCATGGCCGTCGGTGTCAAGGAGATCGAAGCCTACAACACCGGTATCAAGGCTGACGGCACTTCCGAGAACCAGACTCCGCAGGTGGATGCTTACGTGTCTTCCAGCACCTCATCTGGTGCCAAGCTCGTCGGTACGGTGAAGGATGACGGTCTGCCCGCAGAAGGCGACGTCACCACCACATGGTCCCAGGTCTCCGGTCCGGAAGGCGGTACTGCGAAGTTCGTGGACGCCTCCGCTGCCAGCACCACCGTCACCTTCAACAAGGAGGGTGACTACGTCCTGAAGCTCACCGCTTCCGATGGCGAGAAGGAAGGCTCCAAGGAAATCACCGTTCACGGCATCCCCTCTGACGGTACCGTGAACGTAGCCCCGCAGTCGAGCGCCTCTGCCAGCTACACCAACGGCTACCAGCCGAAGGACAACGCCAAGAAGGTCATCGACGGTCAGGTGGTATACGCCAACACGCCGAACGAGACCTGGAACAACTGGGGCGACTCCACTGGTGTGGAGCCGTGGCTGCAACTGAAGTGGGCCGGCAAGGTGCCGCTGAAGAAGGCCAAGGTCTTCTTCTGGACCGATGGCGGTGGCGTGCCGATGGTCTCATCTTGGAAGCTCCAGTACGCTGACGCTGACGGTAACTGGCAGGATGTGAAACTGGCTGACGGCCAGTCCTACACGGTCAACCGGAACGAAGGCAACGAAGTGAAGTTCGCCGACGCCGTCGAAACCGACAAGCTGCGCGTGGTCTTCCCGAAGGGCGCCATCGTGGGTGCTTCCGAGTTCGAGGCGTACGCCATCGAGCCGGTGAGCGTGGACGAAGTCAACCGACTGGTGCAGACCGGTTCCAAGGCTGATGATCTGAAGCTGCCATCCACCGTGAGCGCCGTATACACCGACGGTTCTCGCCGTGACCTCGCCGTCACGTGGGGTAAGGTGACCGACGCTCAGCTGGCCGCCGATGCCGTATTCGATGTCAAGGGCACCGTCGCCGGTGCGCTGAACGGTACGGTTGCACACATCGCGGCTCGTTCCGATACCGCATCGCAGACCGTGGGTAATGCGCAGCCGGTTGAGCAGACCGTCTACCAGAACGCCAAGTCCATCGACCTGCCCGCCACGGTTCCGGTGAAGTTCCCGAACGGATACAACGACGACCGCAAGGTCACGTGGAAGGATGCCGACATCAAGGCCATCGACCTGACCAAGGTTGGTGACTACGAGGTGGCTGGTACCGTCGACGACGGTTCATCTTCCGCAGCTGCCAAGCTCACTGTCCACGTGGTTGCCGACCCGAACGGTTCCTCCACTCCGGAGCCTGAGCCTGAGCCGTTGGTCGGTTGGATTGAAGGCAAGGCGACCAGGACCACCATTTCGCCTGATTCCGAGGCGACCTGGTCACCGGCCGAAGGCAAGCTCAACGACGGCGTAGTCGTCGATGATACTTGGCCGACCACGGATGATCAGAACGTCAACGACAAGGTCTGGGGTTCTTGGGGCAAGGCAAAGGACGGCATGTACGCCCAGTACGACTTCGGTCAGTCCGTGACCATTGACCAGAGCCGCGCCCAGTTCTGGGCCAACTTCGCTGAGACTGACGATTCGAAGGGTGGTCTGGAAGTCCCGGACGCTTGGAAGATTCAGTACCTCGCCGAGGATGGTTCTTGGAAGGACGTCGAGCCCACCGAGGATTACACCGTCGTGCGTAATTCGCCGGCTTCTCGTGCGGATACCGATGCCAAGGGTTGGAGCGCTGTGACCTTCAAGCCGGTCACCACCAAGTCGCTGCGACTCGTGCTCACTCCGTACACCGGCAGCAGCACCTTCGGGGCCGCCGTGGCCGAGTGGGGCGTGCATGGTATTGACGGCACCGAGCCTGAACCTACCCCGGTCGACAAGACCGCGCTCGAGTCGGCTCTTGACACAGCCAACGGCCTCGATGCAAGCCGCTACACCGCCGCTTCATGGGCTGAGTTCCAGCAAATCATTGACGCTGCCCAGGCTGTGTACGACGATGCCAACGCCACCGCAGAACAGGTCGCCGAGCAGGTGACCAAGCTCGAGGACGGCCAGAAGGCACTCGTTGCGCTCGCCACCGACGTGGAGAAGTCCACGTTGCAGGCGGCCATCGATGCGGCCAAAGCCGAGGCCGCTTCCGGCAAGTACACGGATAAGAGTGTCGAGGCCTTGAACAAGGCCATCGAGGCTGCGGAAGGTGTGCTCAAGGTCGGTGAGGTCGGTGAGGTCACTCAGGCCGCCGTCCAGGAAGCGTCCGCTTCGCTGAACAAGGCCGTCAAGGCCTTGGAAGAGAAGCCCGCCGCCGAAACGGTGAAGAAGGAGTCCCTCGAGGCTTCCATCGAGCAGGCCAAGAAGGCTGACAAGTCGAAGTACACCGAGGAGGCATGGCAGGCTCTGCAGAGCCAGATTGCCGCCGCTCAGAAGGTGTACGACGACAAGGATGCCAAGCAGGCCGATGTCGATGCCGCACAGGATGCCCTTGACAAGGCATTTTGGGCCACCAAGGTTGAGCAGAAGCCCGGCTCCCAGCAGCCTGGTGTGACCGACACTGATAAGGATGATAAGGACAACAAGGGTGATCGTGTGCCTCCGACTGGTGCCGCGGTTTCCGTAGTTGCTGCGGCTGCCGTGCTGCTCACCGCCGCAGGCGTGACCATCCTGAAGCGTCGCCAGTCCGGCGACCACGGTTCGGCTCGCCACTCGGCCTGACCCGCAACGGAGTCATTCTGCCGAGTGAGCCCCCTCACAGAGGGGGCTCTAGCCTTTTCCTTCTACCCATCATTACTCTTTTCACTCACTCAATGAGGAGCACTATGAGTTTCCATGTATCCGCGCAATCGGTTCGCGCGGTGGCCGGTGGACTCGTCGCCGCAGCGACATTGCTGTCAGGCCTTGCCCTTGCGCCGACCGCAATGGCCGCCGATTCAGCCACCGCTGACAACGCGCCCAGCGTTGCCGGTCACGCGTATAACGAACTGCCGTATAACAATCCTGATGTCACCGTCACCCAAATCGACAATAGCGCACTGCCCAGCTACATGCGCAACCCCATCGGGCAGAACGAGGGTATTGACACCCCGAACGATCTTTCGCAGAACTACTACTCTGCAGATGCATCCGCGCTGAGCTATGACGGCAAACTCTTCGTCTTCACCGGTCACGATGAGGCTTCGCCCGACTACGGCTCCTTCAACATGAAGGACTGGGGCGTATACGTCACCGATGAAGACGGCCTGAATCAAGGCAAATGGACACATTACAAGACCATCGCCAAGGCAGGCCTGTTCAGCTGGGCCACCGGCGATGGCGCGTACGCCGGCCAAGTCGTAGCCGACGATAACGGCACCCCGAGCGACACTTCCGATGATTGGTTCTACTACTACGTGCCGGTGAAGGACAAGGCTTCTGAGGCGGCTGGACAGGACCCGTTCGCCATCGGCGTGGCCAAGTCGAAGAGTCCGCTCGGCCCGTGGAAGGATGCCATCGGCAAGCCGCTGCTCACCACATCGCAAACCCAGATTGAAACCATCGATCCGGCATTCTTTGTGGACGAGGATGGCACCGGATATTTGCACTTTGGTACGTTCGGCACTCAGCTCGCCATCAAGATGAAGAAGGACGCCACAACCGGCCGCACCTCATACACCGAGGTGGAAACCAAGGCTGATGGCACCACGCCGAACCTCCACACCATGAAGGACGCGGACAGCAACGCGAACGGCCCGAAGGGATTCTTCGAGGCGGCGTGGGTGTTCCGTAAGGGCGATACCTATTACAACGTGTACGACGGCGGTAAGCCCGGTTCGGGCACGGCCACCTGCGTGGAATCGAACTATCAAGCTTGCATCCAGTACTCCACTTCCGACAGCCCGCTCGGCCCATGGAAGTACCAAGGCGTAATCGTGCCTTCTGGCTCGGCCACCACGATGCACCCCTCGGTGCTCCAGTTCGGCGACAAATGGTATGTGACCTATCACACCGGCGACAAGGAAGGCGGCACCGATTTCCGCCGTGCCGTGTGCATTGATGAAGTCGATTGGACCGCCGACGGCCAGATGGTTTCCACCGCCCATCCAACCAAGGCCGAGAAAACGCAGCCCTCCACCAACGTGGCTCCGTACGCAAAGGTGAGCGCCACGTTCACTGAAACGCCTGCTTGGAAGGGTTCGGTGAACGACGGCCGTGTGTTGCAAACCGCTGTGGTCCCGCCGAATCACTGGACCAACTACCGTTCTATCCCGCAATCGCAGTCCGGCGATTCTCTGGTCTACCAATGGGATGGCACTGTGCGCGTCAACTCGTCTAAGGTTTGGTTCGACGTGGATTCCAACGCTCTGCGCGCGCCCGCCTCGTGGAAGATTCAGTACTTGGACGCGGACGGCACATGGAAGGATGTCACCAACCCGAGTGCCTATACAACGACCACAGGCAAGGCCAACCCCAACGCCGTCACCTTCGATGCGGTGACCACTACTGCCTTAAAGCTCGACATGACCGGTCAAGCTGTGGATGGCGGCTATGCCTCCGTGGCCGTTGCTGAATGGGAAGTCGGCTCCGACTCCAGCGAATCGCCGGCAATCACTGCGCCGAAGAGCGTGACCACCGCCACCGGTACTGCGCCTACTCTGCCGGCCACAGTGGATGTGAAGTACGGGAACCCAACCGTTGCCTCCCCAGTAATTTGGCGTCCAGTTGATGCTTCCTCGTATGCCAAGGTCGGTTCGTTTACGGCCTACGGCGTGGTCGCCGGCGTGCCCGGTGAGGCAAGCGAGCAGGGCAATGTGTCGGTAAATGTCACCGTGCAGGACGGCTACCAGCCTGCCGCTGATACCACGAAGCCGACTGTAACCGTTGCCGTTACTGCTAACGCAGGCAATAGCGAGTGGCTCACCACCGCTCCGTTCGCCACCGTGCAGGCCACGGACGACACCGCACCTATCGCCAAGCTGGAGATTTCCGCTGATCAAGGCAAGAGCTGGACCACCATCGACGCGAATGCAAACGCGGCCATTGCCACGCTTTCCCAGCAGGGCGATGTCGAAGTGTGGGCTCGCGCCACCGATCAGGCCGGCAACGTTTCCGACGTGGCCAAGGCCGGCGGCAAGGTGGACTCCGCCGCGCCAACCGTGACCGCCGCCGCCGATAAGGAGGAGCGCACGCTGACCTTGACCGCTGATGACGGCACCGGTTCCGGTGTCGCATCAATTGAATACCGCATTGGCACAGACGGTCAATGGGCCACGTACAGCAAGCCGATTGCTGCACCGAGCGCGTCGCGCGCCACCGTGTACTACCGCGCCACCGATAAGGCCGGCAACGTGTCCGCTTCGGCGAAAACCGACATTCCATCCGACACTTCCGTGCCGCTGACCGGCTACATTGAGGGCGATGCCACCGCCACCGATGTGGACGGCAAGGCATCCGGCTGGGTCAAGGGTGCCGCCGCGTTGAACGACGGCAAGATCATTCCCGATATCACCATTGCCAACGAGGATGTCTGGGGCACTTGGCCCAACACCGGTGAGATGCGCCTCGACTACGAGTGGGACCGTGAAGTGACTATCGACTCTAGCCGCGTGCAATTCACCTCGGATGATGGCGGATTGGGTATTCCGGCATCGTGGGAATTGCAGTACTGGGACGCCTTGGCGAACAACGGTGCCGGCAACTTCGTGGATATTCCCGACGCCACCTACACTGTGACCGCCAATTCACCGTCTGCTGGCTGGGCCACCGGCGATGCCAAGGGGTGGTCTGATGGCACGTGGAACACTCCGGTCAAGACTACCAAGTTGCGTATGGTTATCACGTCCGGCTCGGCTTCTCCGGCTGTTGCCGAATGGCAGGTTCATGCCATTGACGACAGTACGCCTGAGCCGCCTGAGCCCACACCGATCGACAAGACCGAGCTCAAGCAGGCGCTCGCTGACTCGCCTAAGGCTGACGATGCCTCCAAGTACACCGAGACTTCATGGGCGGAGTACGCGGCGGTATTGGATTCGGCGCAGCAGGTGTATAAGGCTGAGGATGCCACCGAAGCTGCGGTGGTGGATGCCGCAACCCAGCTGAAGCAGGCAGCGAAGAAGCTGGTGCTTGTAGCTACGGTGCAAGATCGTGCCGCGCTGAGCGCTCAGCTCGATGCCGCTGCTGCCGTGGATCGCACAAAGTGGACTGATGAATCGCTGGCCGTGCTTGATTCGGCAGTCGCTATGGCGAATGCGCTGACGAGTGATGGTCAGGCCGCCCAGTCTGACGTACAGGCTGCGACTGAGGCAATCAGCGATGCCATCGCGGGTCTGGTTGAGAAGAGCACCACGAAGCCTGGCCAGGGTGGCGATAAGCCCGGTTCCGGCACGGACAAGCCCAACCAAGGCAACGATTCCAACCAGAACAAGGGTGATGCAGACTCCGGCAAGCACAAGAAGATACCTGACACCGGTGCAGCCGTGCTTGGTGTTGGCATCCTCGCCGTGGTACTTGCTGTTGCGGGTGTAATCATCCTCAAGCGCCGCAAGTCCGGTACCTGCTAGTCCCACTCGCTCGGCCTAGCATCACCAAGCCCCCGCGCATGAACAGCGGGGGCTTCACTTTTGTTCAATAACAAGCATTATGTGCGCGTATGAGACTACGATGGTGGGGAATCTACGAACAGGGGCAGCAATGACGGCATACATGGACCATAAGGATCTCGCCAACGAAGTTATCGATCAGGCGCGCGCACAAGAGATTACTGATGGTGTGCATCGCGTGCTTGACCGGATTGCCTCAGCGGAGTCCGCAGCCGGGCGTGCTGCCGGTTCGGTCCAATTGCTGGCTGCCACCAAGACGCGCGATGTCGGCGAGATTCTGGCGGCTATCGATGCTGGTATTCGCGTGATTGGTGAGAATCGTCCACAGGAGATTACTGTCAAGGCTGACGGTCTGGCAAAACGACTGGGGGAGCGTGGTTATTCGCTAGGCGTGATTGATGCCGCTGAGGCTGACACGGCCAATGCCGCAGCTGCAACGCATATTCCTTTCCATCTCATCGGCCAATTGCAAGCCAATAAAATCGGCAAGGTGCTGCCGGTAGTGGACACCATCGAATCCGTGGATTCCATCGAACTGGCGGAAAAGATCGCCCGCCGTGCCACCATGCGCGGCATCACGGTCGGCGTGTTGCTGGAGGTGAACGAATCCGGCGAGGAATCGAAGTCCGGCTGTGCGCCCAGCCACGCCATCGACTTGGCCCAGCGCATCGGTGCGATGGGCGGACTGCGCTTGCAGGGATTGATGACCATTGGCGCCCATGTGGATGATGAGCGCACGATTCGTGCGGGCTTCGCGCATCTGCGCCGCACGCGCGACCAGATTATTGCCTCCGGTGCCGAAGGCACGGCCGACTGCACCGAACTGTCCATGGGCATGACCCACGACATGACCTACGCCATCGAAGAAGGCTCCACCATCGTGCGCGTCGGCACCGCCATCTTCGGCGAGCGCGCCTTCATCTGATTGGAGCTATACGAAAAAACGCCGCTTGATCAATAGCCAAGCGGCGTTTTTTCGTAAGGATTTTCGGCGTATCAATCACGCATAGATATTGCGCGGACGCATGTCCTCGGGCAGGCCGTCGAGCAGAATCGCCACGGAACCTTCCTCGAACACGGAGCGAATACCCGCGGCCAGCAGCGGTGCGCAAGACAGTACGGTCATATTCGGCAGGCGCTTCTCTTCGGGAATCGGCACGGTGTCCATAAACACGATTTCATGCGCGCCGCAGTGAGACAGGCGCTCCACGGCCGGGCCGGAGAGCAGGCCATGGGTGGCGACCAGCGTCACCGACTTGGCGCCGGATTCGTTCAGGGTGCGCACGGCTTCGCAGATAGTACCGGCGGTATCGACCATGTCGTCGATGACCACGCAGTCGCGGCCGTCGACATCGCCGATAATGCCATGTGCCTCGGCATGGTTCGGACGAGTAATATCACGCTGTTTGTGGATGAATGCCAGCGGCAGATTGCCTAGCTTGGCGGCCCACTGTTCGGACACCTTGATACGGCCGGCATCCGGGGACACGATGGTGGTGTTGCCCAGATCAAGGGTGGAACGCACGTAATCGAGCAGCACCGGCATGGCGGTTAGATGATCGACCGGACCATCGAAGAAACCCTGCTCCTGAGCGGCGTGCAGATCGACCGTCATAATGCGGTCTGCACCGGCGGCGTGGAACAGATCGAAAATCAGACGGGCGGTGATGGGCTCACGACCGCGGTGCTTCTTATCCTGGCGCGAGTAGCCGAGGAAGGGCGCCACCACGGTAATCGACTTGGCGGAGGCGCGCTTCAAAGCGTCGATCATGATGAGCTGTTCCATGATCCACTTGTTGATATCGCCCGAATGACACTGCAGCACGAACACGTCCGCACCACGCACCGGTTCGGTGAAACGCACGTACATCTCGCCATTGGCAAAGTCATAGGACGTGGTTTCGAGGATTTCGGTTCCCAAACATTCGGCCACCTTCTCAGCTAGCTCGGGGTAGGCGCGGCCCGTGACCAATACGAGTCGTTTATCCGGAGTGCCTTCAAGAATCGCCGACATGCGTTCGCATCCTTTGTTTGAGTCGCTGTGTGATTTACGCCTTAACCAGTGTACAAGCACCCCGCCGCAGCGAACGCCACGGCGGGGTGCTTATTTCGTAAGAGTGTTGAGATTGCCGAAATTACTCGGAGAACTCGACACTGACCTTATTGTCTTTGATGGTGAAGTTGCCGTTGACCTCCTTGCCTTCAAGCGTGTACGTCAGCTGGGCGCTCACGGTGCCATCGGCATTATTGGAGGTCTGCGAGATGCGCGCGTTGGTGATGCGCGTGTTCTCGCCCGAGGATGCCTTGCTGGTCAGCAGTGCGCGCTGGTTCGTATTCACGTGAGGATCGGCGATGGTGTTGGCCTTGTCGTAGTTGCCGGAGGAGATGGCGGCCACATAGCTGTTCGCAACGCTCTTCGCGCTGAACACGGCGGAAGACAGCACGCCATACACGATACCGAACAGCACGAGGAAGCCGGCCACGGCACCAACGATGATGAAGATTTTCTTCTGTTGCTCATTCATGGTGGTGGAGGTCGCGCCAGGTGCGGCTACCGGTGCCGCTCCGGGAGTGATGGGAGCCGCGGGCTGCGTGGGCTTGGCCAAAACGGTGGACATCGCGAAACCGGCAAGAATATGGGCATACCCTGTCCCGCCTCATATATAGACTGTCCAAGTTGCCCGAAGAGGCGGTGCCGGTTTGGTGCTGCGTCATGGGCTAACACGCATACACACTCCTGCCACGGAACGTCCGTGGCCGAATAGTCCGAAGGAGGTGGGTGATGTCTGCGCACAAGTACGAACTGATGTTCATCGCCGATCCTGAGCTGGATGAGCGCGGTCTGAAGAAGCTGACCGAGCAGTATCTGGAACTCGTCACCAAGGAAGGCGGCTCTTTCGATGAGCCCGATTACTGGGGCCGTCGCAAGCTCGCCTATGAGATTGCCGGTAAGACCGAAGGCAACTACGTCGTGGTGAAGTACACCGCCGAGCCCGCTACCAGCGATGAGCTTGACCGTGTTCTGAACCTCAACGAATCCGTGATCCGTACGAAGATTCTTCGTAAGGGCTGAATCAAGCGTTTAGTCAGCTGAACAGCTGGTATTCAAGGTAAGTAAGAAGGACCGTTATGGCAGGTGAAACCGTCATCACCATCGTGGGCAACCTCACTGCGGACCCCGAGCTGCGCACTATTGGCAGCGGTGCGACCGTGGCGAGCTTCACGATTGCTTCCACCCCGCGAACCTGGAATCGTCAGACCAACCAGTTCGAGGATGGTCAGGCGCTGTTCATGAGGTGCTCCGCTTGGCGTGATCTGGCCGACCACTGCGCCCAGTCCCTGAAGAAGGGCATGCGCGTGATTGCCACCGGTCGCCTCCAGCAGCGTTCCTATCAGGCACAGGATGGTTCCCAGCGAACCGTCGTGGAGATGCAGCTCGATGAAATCGGGCCCTCCCTGCGCTACGCCACCGCACAGGTGACTCGCCAGTCGTCCGGTCAGGGCGGCTTCCAGGGTCGTTCCGGTGGTTTCCAGGGTGGTCAGCAGCCCAATCAGGGCTATGGCAACCAGGGTGGCCAAGGTGGTTATGCCGGTGGCCAGGGCGGTTACAACGGTGGCTATCAGGGTGGTGGCGCTGGATACTCCCAGCAGTCTGCCGCTCCCGCCAACCCGTCCGCTCCTGCGGTCGACCCGTGGAGTAATGCCGGTGCATCTGATGCCGGTAGCTTCTCCACGTTCGGCGCTTCCTCCGATTTCGGCGGCGACGATTCCGACCCGGAGTTCTGATCAGTACTTGCCTCCCCGCTGCCAGCAGCAATCAATATCAAGATTTATAAGGAGAACATCATGTCACGTAAGAGGCCGCAACCGCCGGTCAAGCCGTTCAAGAAGAAGCCGAACCCGCTGAAGGCCGCCAAGGTCACCGAGATCGATTACAAGGACGTTGCGCTGCTGCGTAAGTTCATTTCCGATCGCGGCAAGATCCGTTCCCGTCGTATCACCGGCGTGACCGTGCAGGAGCAGCGTGAGCTGTCCAAGGCGATCAAGAACGCCCGCGAGATGGCCCTGCTGCCGTACGCCACCTCGGGTCGCTGAGTTAGGGAGGCTTTGAACAATGGCTGAAACCAAGGTTATTCTCACCAAGACCGTGTCCAACCTGGGCCATTCCGGTGACGTTGTCGACGTGAAGTCCGGCTACGCCCGCAACTACCTGTTCCCGCAGGGCCTCGCTTTCGCGTGGACCAAGGGCGCTGAGGCTCAGATCGTCGCTATGAAGCGCGCTCGTCTGGCCAAGGCCGTCGCTACCCGCGAGGACGCCGTCGCCGCTAAGGCCGCCATCGAGGGCACTACCGTCGAGATCGCCGCCAAGGTGTCCGAGTCCGGCAAGCTGTTCGGTGGTATCTCCAACGAGGCCATCGCCGTCGCTCTGTCCGACAAGGCTGCGGTGAACCCGAAGGCCATCGAGGTCGAGACCATCAAGACCACCGGCGATTTCCCCGCCAAGGTGGCCCTCCACCCGGAGATCACCGCTTCCTTCTTCGTGAAGGTCGTGGCCGAGTGAGTCATTCCGGCCTAGTGCTGGAATCACACAGACCAAGAGTCTGAGCTTAAGCATCATCCCCCGTGCGGTTTGCGCCGCATGGGGGATTTTTGTATTAGCAAAAACGCCGGAAATAGGCGCGACACGCCGAGAGTTGCATTCGCTTCAAATCTGAGTATATTTATCACCTGTTGCAAGGAATACTTCAACATCTAACCAAGCCCCTGTAGCTCAGTTGGTTAGAGCAGCTGACTCTTAATCAGCGTGTCCAGGGTTCGAATCCCTGCGGGGGCACAGACAACCGGAATCGAAAGATTCCGGTTTTTTGTTTTTTCCAGTATCAGTCCGTAGCTGGTGCGGAAAGGCCGTCTTCGCGCGTGACGGCCGGACGTGTAAGGAGCAACGTCATGCCTCAGATATTCACGTTCACCGTATCCGACCCCGAAGGCATGCACGCCCGCCCGGCTGGCCGGTTGGTTGCCAAAGCGCAGGAATATGAATCGAGCATCACCGTTGCCTACGGTGGAAAATCCGTGGATGCCAAGCGTATCTTCGGTGTTATGGGACTTGATGTTCAACAAGGTGACGAGGTTACGGTTCGGGTGCAGGGCAACGATGAAGCTGTCGCTGCTGCAGAGTTCGAGCGATTCCTCAAGGAGCACCTGTAATGAGAACGATACAGGGCGTCAGCGTATCCGCTGGCATTGCTATCGGCACGGTCCGCGTGCTCGCCGCCGTAGATTATGCCGTAGAACGCCGCTTAATCGACGACCCGCAGGCCGAGATGGATCGATTCCGCGCGGCCCGTGACACGGCCGTCGCTCAGCTCAAGCAACTGCGTGACAACGTCGCCGCTGAGTTCGGCGAAAACAAGGCCGAACTGTTCGACGCCCATCGGCTTATGCTCCAGGACCCGGACTATGCGGAATGCGTCGAAGGTTTGATTGCGCAAGACAAGGTGAACGCCGAATTCGCGGTGAAGAGCGCCGCCGAACAGTTCGCCGCCATGTTCGCTGCGATGGATAGCTCGACCATGCAGGCTCGAGCCGCTGATGTCAAGGATGTTTCTCGCCGCGTGATGAACGTGCTGCAAGGCAAACGCGATAGCACGGCGCAGGATGGCAGTGTACAAGGCGATGCTGTGCAGAACGGTATTGTGCAGAACGGGATCGCGCAGAACGGCGAAAGCCACATCATCTTCGCCGAAGATCTTGCTCCCAGCGATACCGCGCAGCTCGACCGCGCTAAGGTTTTGGGCCTCGTGACCGCCAAGGGCTCAGCGAACTCGCACACCGCGATTCTGGCGCGCACGATGGGCCTGCCCGCCATCACAGGTATCGGCGACGCCTTTGACCCGGCCGATGATGGTCACGTTGCCGTAATCGACGGCACCAGCGGTGCGGTATTCGTCGACCCGGACGAGGCCACGCTGACCGAATACCGGCGCAGGAAGGCCGAGGCTGAGGAGCACCTAAGCCTCCTGCGGAAGCTCAAGGGCAAGCCCACCGAAACCAAGTCCGGTCAGCGGGTCCACCTGTACGCCAACATCAGCCGTCCCTCTGACGCAGCCGCCGTGCTGGCCAACGATGCTGAGGGCATCGGCTTGTTCCGCAGTGAGTTCCTGTATCTGGAACGCGAGGACTGGCCGACCGAGGAATTTCAGTTCGATGCATACGGACAAGTCGCACAGGAGATGGGCGACCGTCCGGTCATCATCCGTACGCTCGACATCGGCGCGGACAAACAGGTCGACTACTTCAATCTGAGCCACGAGGATAATCCCGCGCTTGGTTACCGGGCAATCCGCATCTGCCTGACCCGCCCGGAGATTTTCAAAGTCCAGTTACGCGCATTATTGCGCGCCTCAGCATACGGCAACATCGCCATTATGCTGCCCATGATCACCTCTGTGCAGGAGGTACGCGACGCCAAGCGGATTCTTGAAGAAGCCAAAAGCGAGCTGCGCGGCGAGCGCATCGACTTCAACGAGAGTATCCAGATCGGCGTTATGATTGAGACGCCTGCGTCGGTCATTATGGCCGACGAGCTGGCCGCCGAAGTCGATTTCTTCTCCATCGGCACCAACGACCTGACCCAGTACACGCTGGCCTGTGACCGTCAGAACCCGAGTCTCGAACGCTTTGCCGACCCGCATTCACCAGCTGTGCTGCGCATGATCCAGATGACTATCGAGGCTGCCCATCGTCATGGCATCTGGTGCGGCATCTGCGGCGAGCTTGGCGCAGACTTGAGCCTGACCGATACGTTCCTGCGCCTAGGAATCGACGAACTGTCCGTCTCGCCCACCAGCGTCCTGCCCCTGCGCAACGTCATTCGCAACCACTGAGATTCAAGGTCGCTTCGGCTGATTCCGATGGCTTTTTGGGCATTGCATTCGGCTGGACATTCGACATCGCATCTTGCCGGCATTTCGTCGTGGGGCAAAGTGTACAATCACCACGTTTGCTTTCGCGCCCAGCGTAAATCGCGTCGCCGGCTCCGCGAACGGATTTCCAGTCACACAGAATGCCGTGAACAGTCAGCCATGCCTGTTGCGCGGCGAAGAGAAAAGAAGAAGCAGTGGATTATCCTCTCTTTACCAAGCTGGCCGCCGAGTTCTTCGGCACCGCCATTCTGATGATCTTCGGCAACGGCTCCGTGGCCAACGTTGAGCTCAAGAACACCAAGGGCCACCACGCCGGCTGGCTGAACATCGCCATGGGCTACGGCTTCGGCGTCATGTTCCCGGTGCTCATGTTCGGTAGCGTCTCCGGCGCGCACATCAACCCGGCCATGACCATCGCCCAGGCCGTCAACGGCCTGTTCCCGTGGAGCGACGTGCTGCCGTACATCGTCGCCCAGCTGCTCGGCGCCCTGCTCGGCCAGCTCATCGTCTACATCACTTACTACCCGCACTACAAGGAGACCGAGGACGCCGAGGCGATTCTGGGCACCTTCTGCACCACTGACGCGGACAACCAGAAGGTCAACTACTTCCTCAACGAGATGTTCGGCACCCTGGTGCTCGTCTTCGGCGCCCTGTGCTGCCTGTCCCTGGCTTGGGGCAAGCAGGATTACGCCGCCGCCTCCATCGTCGTCGGCTTCATTGTGTGGGGCCTCGTGACCTCCATGGGTGGCCCGACCGGCCCTGGCCTGAACCCGGCCCGCGACCTCATGCCGCGTCTGCTGCACGCCATCCTGCCGATCCCGCACAAGGGCTCCTCCCGCTGGGGCGAGGCCTGGATCCCGGTTGTGGCCCCGATTGTCGGCGCCATTATCGGCGCTTGGCTGTTCGTGTTCTTCTTCGCCAGCTGATTCGTTGATTGATTCATATATGCAAATGGCCTCCGCTCGTTTTGGGCGGAGGCCATTGTCGTTGAATCAGGTAAACGCAGAGACTACTGCTCCAGGAACACCTGCGGGGCCTTCATGAAGTTCGTGGCACAGTGTTCGCCGCAGAAGTAATAGGACTTGCCCTCATACTCGCGCGTGATCGCATCGGCGTTCACAGCCACGGTCATGCCGCACACCGGGTCGGTGGCGGTTTCGCCGTCCGCAGGGGCGGTGTGGTGCATGTGCATTCCCGTATCCATAGTGTTCTCCTTGTTGGTTGGATTATTGGATTGGTCAGATACGTGATTGGTTTGATTCAGCGTGGTGCGATCGTCGATGATGACGGTCGGCTCGTGAGGCGCGTTGGATGTGGCGGAGCCGGTGATGTTGGCGGCGTTGGCGGATTCGGCCGATCCGGCTGATTCGACATCCGCCGTGCTGCTGCCCGAACCGGCGGGACCATCGGCAGCACCCACGTTGATGTTCGCTCCATGCAGCCGGTTCGCGTTCAGCACCAGGCACACTGAGCTCAACGCCATCGCCAGACCCGCGATCATCGGGCTCAACAGCCAGCCGGTGAACGGGTAGAGTACGCCGGCGGCCACCGGAATGCCGATGACGTTGTAGCCGAACGCCCACCCCAGATTCTCGCGGATGTTGCGCATCGTGGCATTGGACAGGTTGATGGTCTTGATGACGCCGCGCAAGTCGCCGCTCATCAAGGTCACGTCCGCCGACTGCATCGCCACGTCCGTGCCGGTGCCGATGGCGATGCCGAGATCCGCCTGAGCCAGCGCGGGGGCGTCGTTGATGCCGTCGCCCACCATCGCAATCAGAGTGCGGGATTGTGCGGCCGTGCGGGAGGTGCCGTACGCGGACTTGGCGGCGGCCTCGTCGCGTTCGCGCTGCAGTTTGGCGATCCAGTAGGCCTTGCCGTCCGGCTTGACCTCGCAGATCACCGTATCGATGCCGACTTCGCGGGCGATGCGCCCGGCTACCTCGGCCTTGTCGCCCGACAGCATCACCGTGCGGATGCCGCGTGCGCGCAACGCCGCGACGGCCTCACGCGAGCCTTCCTTGACTGTGTCCTGCTCGTAGCTCGGCTTGTCCCAGTCGGCGGCCGCGTCCACCACGCCGCGCGTGATGGTGCCGGTCTTGTCGAACACCACGGTGCCGATGCGACGCGCCTGTTCCAGCGCCTTGGCACTGGTGACCAGCACGCCGTTGGTGGCGCCCAAGCCCAGCGAGACCGTCACCGACAGCGGCGTGGCCAGTCCCAGCGCGCACGGGCAGGCGATGATCAGCACACTGACCGCAGTGACCAGCGCGTGCGCCAGTTGCGGCGCCGGGCCCAGTGACACCCAGATGGCGAACGTCCAGATGGCGATGATCATCACCGCCGGTACGAAATACCGGGCGATCTTATCGGCCAGTTGCTGCACCGGCGCCTTGGTCGCCTGGGCGCGGGCCACCATCGCCGCGATCTGCGAGAGTACCGTGTCCGCGCCGACTTGGGTGGCGCGCATCACGCAGTCGCCCTTGAGCAGCACGGTGGCCCCGGTCACCGGGTCGCCTGCGGTTTTGGAGACCGGCTTGGATTCGCCGGTGATCATCGATTCGTCGATACGCGCCTCGCCGGCCACGATCACGCCGTCCGTGGGCACGCGCTCGCCGTTCTTGACGATCAGCAGGTCGCCGGTGACGATGGCGTCGATGTCGGTGTCCGTGAAATGCGCCGGATTACGCCATTCGATGCCGTCCACATTGTCTGCGGAAGTGGCGTTGAGCTTGTGCGCGGTGCGCGGGCGCAGTCTGATAAGCGACTGCACCGCCTTGCCGGTGCCTTCGCGGGCCTTGGCCTCCAGCAGGCGGCCGACCAGCACCAGGGTGATGACCACGCCGACCGATTCGAAATACGGCTCGCGCGAGCCCTCCGGGAACACCCACGGGGCGATGCAGGTCACCAGCGAATACAGGTAGGCGGCCGAAGTGCCCAGCGAGACCAGCGAGTTCATGTCGGGGGAGCGGTGCGCCAGCGCGGGGAAGCCGACCGTGTGGATCGGACGCCCGCAGTAGAACATCACCGGCGTGATGAGAATGGCCTGCAGCCACGGGTTCACCATCCAATGCGGCACCAGCGCGGGATTGGCCATATGCAGCATGGTGACGGCGAATACCGGCAACGTCAGTACCGCGCCCACAATCACCAGCTTCGTCAGCGCCTTGATCTCATTGGCGCGTTCAGCCGCCTCTCGCCGCTCGGCCTCCGCCGCATCCACAACCGGAGCTCCAACCCGCAAGTCTGAGGGAGAGACCCCCTCGGCTTCGGCCGAGCCGTCAGCACGCGGGCGAAGCCCGTCCTTATCCGCACCGTCCTTACTCTCCTCTCCCTCAACCCTCAACAACCCATGCACCATATTCATGCCGCATGCAAACGGATATTCGCCCGCCGGCAACGCCGGTAGTTCCACGTCGGTGGTGGCGTTGCCCGGCAGCATGGCGTCAAGCCCCAGATCCGCGAACACCACATGCGAAGTGCATTCGCCGGTCTCCTGTCGATCGAAAGTCAGCGTGATCGGCGTACCCGTGCGCATGCTGATCACGGCGGGGGAGTACCCGCCCTTGACGGTGATTGTTGCGGATTGGCGTTCGCCGGAGGCGTCCATGGCCCCGGCCGTGGCTTTCTGCGTTCCGAAGAAGAACCGCAGTACCAGCCATGTCAATGCGGCCGCCGCTATCAGCGCCGTGGCGGCCGAGAAGATGCTGAGCTCCATAACCGTTCCTTCCCCTTGTTTGTTGTACTGAACAACAGTGTATACCCTATACCCCTAGAGGGTATATAATGGGGTGTGTTCAGCTGACGGATAAGTATCAGGGGGTTTGCGATGCATGGTTATGACGAAGACAAGGCCAAGGTCATCGCACGATTGCGCCGTATCGAAGGACAGGTGCGTGCCATCACGCAGATGGTGGAGGATGACAAATACTGCATCGATATCCTGACGCAGATTTCGGCGTCGAATTCGGCGCTGAAATCCGTGGCGTTATTGCTGCTGGACGATCATCTCAACCATTGCGTGCGGCAGGCGTCGATTCAGGGCGGCGAGGTGGCCGATGAAAAACTTGCGGAGGCTTCCGCGGCCATTGCGCGTCTCGTCAAATCGTGACGAGTTTTACCGTCATTCACCATCGATGACATACTGGGTACCATGTTTGAGCAAATAGGAACCGTGATTATCGTCATCGTCGTGCTAGTGGTTGGTGCAGGGCTTGGCCTCTTCGCCGGCTTCGTGCTAGGCCGTCATAAGGGTCAGGAGATGGCTCGAGGCGTCAAAAGCGAGGAGCTGGAAGAGGCCAAGACCTCGCTGGAGAATGCGCGATTCGAGAACGCTGAGCTCAGTGCTCGCAATGCTGCCGCACAGGCTCAGATTGAAGGCGTGAACCAGCAATTGGCTTTCGCCAAGTCACAACTTGCCCAGGCGCAGCAGGCTGAGCAGATTCGCATTCAGCAGGAACGTGAGCGTGCAGCTGCGGAGGCAGAACGGAAGCGTCAGGCGGATGCTCAGGCCGCCGAGGCCAAGCGTGCTGAACAGGAAGCACGTTTGAAAGAACAGAGCAAGGTGCTCGAGGCGCTTGCGCCAGTGGCCAAGAATCTTGATACCTTGCAGAACAAGGTCACGCAGATCGAAGAGGGCCGCAAGAGGGAAATGGGCGCATTGGGAGCCCAACTCAAGGGGCTCAACGATCAGCAGGCCCGTTTGGACAAGGAAACCAGTTCCTTGTCCGCCGCGTTGCGCAACAACAAGGTGCGTGGCGCGTGGGGCGAGGCCCAGCTCAAGAACATTGTCGAGTCCGCCGGATTGCTGGAACATGTCGATTTCGACACCCAGGTGGTGGTCACGGATGCCGATGGGCGTACGTTGCGCCCGGATATGATCGTGCATCTGCCGGGAGGCAAGACCATTCCGATTGATGCCAAAGTGCCTTATGCCGATTACCAGCGTGCCTGCGAAATCCCGGACACCGCCAGCCCCGAGGATATTGCCCGCCGCGATGATTTGCTGCGGTCCCATGCCAAGGCGTTGCGCGAGCATGTACGTGCTCTCGGCGAAAAGGCCTATTGGAATGCCTTTGATGTAGCACCTGATTTTGTGGTGGCCTTCATCCCCAATGAGGCACTACTGCAGGCCGCGCTCGAAGCCGATCCCACACTGATGGATGATGCGTTCTCTCGCAAAGTGGCGCTCACCTCGCCGGTCACGCTCTGGGCCGTGCTGAAATCCGTGGCCTATGCCTGGCAGCAGCAGTCGCTCACCGATGACGCCAAGCAGCTGTTCGATTTGTCCCGAGAACTGTACGAACGGTTCTCCACGCTGGGTGATTATGCCATCAAATTGGGCACCCAGATTACTAAGACGGTCAGCGCCTACAACAAGTTCGCGTCCAGTTTGGAACGCCGTGTGTTGCCCACCGCTCGCAAGCTGCAAAAAATCGAACCGACCAAGATCATCGAGGAAGTACCGATCATCGAATCAGATAAAGGCAATGTGAGCGAACTGTCCGCCCCTGAAGTGGTGCCGGCCGATGAAGGTGATACTCATCTGACTGCCTCAGGCGATAGTCTGGAGTCATGACTGAATCTGGATTCCGCCCCACTGGTACCCCGGACCTTGCCGTCGCGAAGAGCCATAATGACTTTGCCATGCTGGAGCCGCGTGAACAGCTAGCCACCTTGCTGAAGGAGCATGTGGTGGGCCGTCCGTTCTCCGAACTTGCCGCGGTGACTTTCGACCACCGTGCCGCCACTGTCATGGGCCATGTACTGATTGACGCTTTGGAAGATGCGGGCTATTCGATTGATGACTTCGATGCTGTTGGTGCCTTGACCGCAGCATCTGTGCCCATGGTGTCTGCCATGATCCAGGCCGCCGCCTCTCGTGGCGAGGACCTAGATGGATTCGTGATGGACTTCGTCTACCCGTCCATCAAGGGCCCCTCCATCGAAGGCCGCCGTGTGGTGCTGTTGGATGCTTGGCTGTCCGAAAAGTCGTACGTGCAGACAAGCTCGCTGGTCACCCTGCGCAACGGCAATGAGCTGAGCCTCGACTTTGGCATAGTGGAGCAGCTGGGTGCCAAGGTCGTGGCCATCGCCTCGCTGGTCGGTGGCGGTGCCAAAGACATCAATGTGGTCAACCCCTCCACCGGCGACGAGCAAACGCTCCCCTTCATCCAGGTCTTCGACGAATCCGAACTGCGGTAAATCCACCTTTGACGTCCCTCGCATAAAGTCAGCCGGGCTGAGCAGCGAAGCTGACTAAGAGGAACCGGTGAATAGCGTTATCGAGGAGAAAGATTGCACGCACCCAACCAGATTTCTTTGGCTGCCAAGGCTTCAGGTGAACCGGAATTCCGTGAAATCGGCCTTGGGCCGTGGTCTGAGACCCATCCCGGTGAGCCTCGTCCCGATGATCCGACTTCTTCGAATTATGACGGTCGTTTCGACTCGGTGCTGTTGAACGACGGAGACCGCCGCAACGTATTGGACCGTTACCGCTACTGGACCGTTGCTGCCATTAAGGCCGATCTTGACGCTCGAGGGCGTCACGACTTCGAAGTTGCGGTGGAAAACTGGACCCACGATTTTAACATCGGTTCCATGGTCCGCACCGCTAATGCCTTCCAGGCCAAGCGCGTACACATTGTCGGTCCACATAAGTGGAATCGCAAGGGCGCGTTGATGACCGAACTGTACCAGCACGTCGAACACCACCCCTCCATCGCCGAACTGGTGGAAAGCTGGCATCATCGCATCGCCGGTGAAATCGCCTATGAACGAGCCAAGGCCGGTGCCGCCGCCATCCATGCGCATGATGTGGCTGTGGATGGAGACAACAAGCACCTTCATGAGCTGCTGGCCGAAATCGATGCTTGTGATGCACGCATCAAGGAGCTTCAAGCCGCCCGCGTCATCGCCCTCGACATTATTCCCGGCGCAGTGCCGATGGAAGCCTATGCCTTCCCCAAGCGGTGCCTGCTGCTCTTCGGTGCAGAAGGCCCCGGATTGAGCGAGAAGGCCCTCGCATTGGCCGACGATGTGGTCTACATCTCTCAATTCGGTTCCGTGCGCTCCATTAATGCAGGCGCTGCGGCGGCCGTGGCCATGCACGCATGGATTGCCCAACACGCCGTATCAGGCGTGTAGCCATGCGCCGACAATCCTGCCGCATGGATCGGCGGTCTCATCGTCACCAGAAAAGCGGATATCAAATAATGACCCGAGTGCCTGCCCTGCTGAAATGGTCTCAAAGGGTAGGAAAATGCGGTTTCCCGACAACTGCGTGTCACATACGGCTCATATAGTTATGGCCATGCCAACATTTTCACGCGAAGAAATCGTGCATTTGGGCGATCTGGCCCGAATCGCGCTCACCGATGAGGAAATCACCCGTCTGCAGGGCGAACTGAACGTCATCGCAGACTCCATCAACAAGGTCCAGGAAGTCGCCTCCGACGATGTGCCGCCGACCGCCAACCCGGTTCCGCTGGAAGCCTACCTGCGCCCGGACGTCGCCGAAACCCCGCTCACGCAGGAAGAGGCGCTCGCCGGTGGCCCGAAGACCGAGGCCGGCATGTTCGTGGCACCGCGAATCCTGGGAAGCGAGGAGTAATCGATGAGCAACGAAACCGCAACTCTCGTCAAACTGTCTGCTGCCGAGCAGGCCGCTGCCGTCAAGAAGGGCGACGTCACCTCTCGCGAGCTCGTCGAAGCCCACCTCAAGGTGATCGAGGCTGCCGAGCCGTCCATCAAGGCCTTCCTGAAGGTTTCCGGCGATGTGGCTCTCGAGCAGGCCGACGCCTTCGACGCCAAGTCCGCCGAAGACAAGGCCGCCCTGCCTGAGCTGGCTGGTGTGCCGATTGCCATCAAGGACATGATCGTCACCAAGGGCATCGAAACCACCGCCGCCTCCAAGATCCTCGAGGGCTGGGTGCCGCCGTACGACGCCACCGTCATCGAAAAGCTCAAGGCCGCCGGCATGCCGATTCTCGGCAAGACCAACCTCGACGAATTCGCCCAGGGGTCCTCCACCGAGCACTCCGCCTACCAGACCACCCACAACCCGTGGGATACCGAGCGCGTGCCCGGCGGTTCCGGTGGTGGCTCCGCCTCCGCAGTCGCCGCATTCGAGGCACCGATCGCCCTCGGCACCGACACTGGTGGCTCGATTCGCCAGCCCGGCGCCCTGACCGGCACCGTGGGCGTCAAACCCACCTACGGCGGCGTCTCCCGTTTCGGAGCCATCGCCATGGCCTCCTCGCTCGACCAGATCGGCCCGGTCTCCCGCACCGTGCTCGACTCCGCACTGCTGCAGGAGATCATCGGTGGCCACGACAAGCGTGACTCCACCTCCATCCCCGAAGGCCCGCGCCCGATGGTCGCCGCCGCCCGCGAAGGCGCCAAGCGCGATCTGAAGGGTATGAAGGTCGGCCTCATCAAGGAACTCGGCGGCGACGGCTTCCAGCCCGGCGTCGAGGCCCGCTTCAACGAGGCCGTCGACAAGCTCAAGGAGATGGGTGCCGAGGTCGTTGAGGTCTCGGTCCCGCACATCGGCTACTCGCTAGGCGCTTACTACATCATCATGCCGTCCGAGGTCAGCTCCAACCTGGCCCGTTACGATGGCATGCGCTACGGCCTGCGCGTGATGCCGCCGACCGGCGTGCCGCAGACCGCCGCCAACATGATGGCCTACACCCGTGAAGCCGGCTTCGGCGACGAGGTCAAGCGCCGTATCATCCTCGGCACCTACGCCCTGTCCGCCGGCTACTACGACGCCTGGTACGGCTCGGCCCAGAAGGTCCGCACGCTGATTATCGAAGACTTCAAGAAGGCCTTCGAACAGGTCGACGTGCTCGTGGCCCCCACCAGCCCGTCCACCGCCTTCAAGTTCGGCGAGAAGATGGACGACCCGCTGGCCATGTACATGAACGACATCGCCACCATTCCGGCCAACCTCGCCGGCGTGCCTGCCATGTCCATCCCGGCCGGCCTGTCCGACGACGGCCTGCCCGTCGGCTTCCAGTTCATCGCCCCGCAGCAGCGCGACGAAGTCATGTACAAGCCGGCCGCGGCCCTCGAAGCCGCGCTGGAAGACAGCTGGAACGGCCCGATCTGGAACGACCTCAAGACCCCGTGGCTTGACGGTCTGGGCAAGTGAGCATCGGAAGGAAAGAAACAACATCATGGCTGAAAAACTGATGAAGTACGCCGATGCCACCAAGAAGTACGATGTGGTCTTCGGTCTGGAAACCCACGTGGAGCTGTCCACGAACACCAAGCTGTTCTGCCCGGCCCACATCGAGTTCGGTGGCGAGCCGAACACCGAGCTGACCCCGGTGAGCCTTGGCCTGCCGGGCTCTCTGCCGGTGATCAACAAGACCGCCGTCGATTACGCCATCAAGCTGGGTCTGGCCCTGCACTGCGAAATCGCCGAGTGGAGCCAGTTCGCCCGTAAGAACTACTTCTACCCGGACATGCCGCGCGACTACCAGATCTCGCAGTACGACAAGCCCACCAACGGCAACGGCTACCTGGACGTCGAGCTGGAAGACGGCACCGTGTTCCGCGTGCCGATCGAGCGCGCGCACATCGAGGACGACGCCGGCAAGAACACCCACGTGGGTGGCGCCGACGGCCGTATCGAAGGTGCCGACCACTCGCTGGTCGACTACAACCGTGCCGGTGTGCCGCTGATTGAGATCGTCACCAAGCCGATCGAGGGGGCGGGCGACCGCGCTCCCGAAATCGCCGGTGCCTATGTGCGCGCCATCCGCGACATCGTGCGCGCGTTGAACATCTCCCACGCTCGTATGGAGCAGGGCAACATGCGCGCTGACGTGAACGTCTCGTTGCGCCCGAGCCCGGACGCTCCGTACGGCACCCGTTCCGAGACCAAGAATGTGAACTCGTTCCGCGGCATCGAGAAGACCATCCAGTACGAGATTCGCCGTCAGGCCGCTCGTCTGGACGACGGCAAGGAGATTCTGCAGGAGACCCGCCACTGGGATGAGGCTACGCAGACCACCGCTGGCGGCCGTCTGAAGTCCGATGCCGACGACTACCGCTACTTCCCGGACCCCGACCTCGTCATGCTCCACATCACCAAGGAGCACATCGAGGAGATGAAGGCCCAGATGCCGGAAATGCCGCGCGAGCGCCGCAACCGCCTCAAGTCCGAGTGGGGCCTGAGTGATCTGCAGATGCGCGACATCCTCAACGCCGACGCCCTCGACCTGATTGAGGAAACCGTCAAGGCCGGTGCCAAGGCTGCCGGTGCCCGCAAGTGGTGGCTGGGCGAGCTTTCCCGCGAAGCCAACGCCAAGGGTGTGTCCCTCGAAGAGCTGCCGATCACCCCGGCCGATGTGGCCGAGGTCGAGAAGCTCATCGCCTCCGGCAAGCTCAACGACAAGCTCGCCAAGCAGACCGTCGAAGGCGTGCTTAAGGGCGAAGGCACTCCGGATGAAGTCGTCAAGAAGCACGACTACAAGATCGTCGAAGACAACGGTGCCATCGAGGCGGCCGTCGACGCGGCGTTCGAAGCCAACCCGGACGTTGTCGAGAAGCTCAAGAGCGGCAACATGAAGCCGATGGGTGTAATCATCGGTGCCGTGATGAAGGCCACGCGCGGTCAGGCCGACGCCAAGGCCGTCACCAAGGTCGTCATGGGCAAGATCAAGGGCTGATTAGATTCACTGGCTCCCGCTGGTGGGAGCTGTCGAACGGAGTGAGACTGAGGGTGGTCGCCATGTACGGATGACCACCCTCAGTCCGCTTCGCGGACAGCTCCCGCCAGCGGGAGCACTTATTTGTAGGGAAATTCTCCAGTTCAAATCCGTTAGACAGCTCCCGCCAGCGGGAGCCTTTATTGATTCTGTAAGAAAGTCGACTCAGAGCATTTCCAGCGTTCACCCAGTCGAGTAAGATATGTTCGGCACTGGACCGTGAGCCGAAACAAGCCGAACCGGGGGACGTATACCGATGACCGCAACCAACGAGACGCTGAGCATGGCTACCGAAGCGCAACTGAAGCGCGATCTGCCACAGAGCATCGTCATTCCGCCAATCCGTGGCGAAATGGTGCACCTGCGCCCCGCCACCGTCGAGGACCTGCCTCGTTTGGATGAACTTGATGCCTTCTATGGCGCATCCAAGATCACAGGTAAGGATGCGGTCACCGAACGCGCCATCGTACACACGTGGGTCCGCCGCTCCCAGGCTTGGGAAGCCGGTCAGGCACCCGCCGAATCCGGTGTGGGTGATCCGGAATCCCGCCGCACCATCGCATGGGCCGTATTGACTGACGCCGACCATGACGATGACGGTCAGCTCGATGCGGCCAGCACCGATAATGTCATCGGCATGATTTTCCTTATCGACATCGACGGCTGGTCCAAGTCCGCCCGCATCCAGATCATCTTGGGCCGTGAATACCGTGGCCGCGGCTACTCCCGTGACGCCATGCCGCGTGTGATGACCTACGGTTTCGCGCCCGAACCGGCCGGCTTGGGCATGCACCGCATCTGGGTGAGCGTGCCGGAAAAGAACAGCCGCTCGATTTCGGTCTACCAGTCGCTCGGCTTCGTGCCGTCCGGCACCTCGCGCGACGCGTTGTGGGATGCCGAAAACAACAAATACCAGGACCTTATCGTCATGGACACGTTGGCTGACGAGTACGATCCGATTCGTTCGCTTGACGCTTTTGGCATGCACTTGATTGAGGACAACCCGGGTGTCAAGGAAGCGCTGTCCGCGCGCGAGCATTCCATCGCCATCCAGCAGAACAAGCCGGAACCCGAGCCGGCACAGCGTGGTGAGGCAGCCGGCGCCACGACGAGTGACGTGCAGTCCCAGGCCCAGACGCCGGCGGCCGCACAGCCAGTCGAGCCACAGGCCGAGCACCACGACGATACGCAGAAGAACACGCGCCACAGTCTCGAAGAGGAAAGCAACTGGCCGTACGGTCAGGCAGAACGCAAGCCCTCAAAGGAAGCATGGTGGCGTACGCTGGGCCGCGGCCGCAAACGCGATACGGAAAGTGAGTGAGTAAACAAGCATGAGTGCCGAGGATCTCGACAATTACGAAACCGACGCCGAACTCGCGCTGTATAGGGAATACCGTGACGTCATCAAGCTGTTCACCTATGTGGTGGAGACTGAGCGTCGCTTCTACTTGGCGAATAAGGTCGATTTCAACGTGCGTTCCGCTGGTCAGGACGTGTATTTCGATGTGCAGCTGACTGACGCATGGGTATGGGATGTCTACCGTTCCAGCCGTTTCGTCAAGTCCGTGCGCATCGTGACCTTCAAGGACGTGAACGTCGAAGAAGTCCAGAAAACCGATATCGACATTCCCGACGATATTCACTGACAGGCAATCGTCTGATACAGCCTGTATTGACAATGCGCGGCATTCCGTCATCTTACGGCGGGGCGTCGCGCATTGTTCATACAACGCATAGCAAAAGTTCAGACTCGTAACCTTGCCATCGTGTGTCTTGTTTGCTTGCGGCTGATAGAAAATGCTGCATGAACACACACCATATGCAGCAGGGCCTTAAGGGCTCCATCGCGGGCGTGGTTGCTGCCGCCACATTGCTGGCCGGTGGCATCCTGACCGTTCCGCACGCCATGGCTTTGGAGGCCGATGGCCAGTATTACAGCAGCAAGCAGCCATATGTGGCACCTAGCGAAGCGACCACTGCCAGCTATAGCCAGGCGCCGGAAGGCTACGAAACGGTATACACCGAGTCGATGGCTCGCCACGGTTCACGCGGCCTGTCCAGCTACAAATACGACGCATTGCTTATGAAGATGGCCGAAGCCGCCGAAGCGGATAACGGTTTTAAGTCTGATGCCATCAAGTCCGAATTCATGAAGAATCTCAAAGCCATCACCGCCGCAAATGTGGAGAATGGCTACGGTATGCTCACCGGTCAGGGTGCTGACCAACATCAGGGCATTGGCGCACGTGCCTACGAGCGCAACAAGACGCTGTTCGACAACGCAGCCAAGGACGGCGGCAAGATCGCCTACCAGTCCTCCGGCGAAGCCCGCGCTACTGAATCAGGCGAGAATTTTGCTCGCGGTTTCAACGCGGCCTCGAACAATAAACTGGCGAACAGCACTGTGACGCCCGCCGATCCGGCCGGCACCGGCGAGGCGGCGGCTTTCGACAAGACGCCGAACACGCTGTACTTCCACAAGTCCGAAAACCCGGACGGCACTGAGAAAACCGGTGAGGCCAAGCAGCGTGCCGACGATTACCAGAACTTCGTGGAAAACGATGCGATTATCGCAGGCGCTGAGCAAACCATCGCCGAAAACGAGGACGTGAAAACAGCCTCTCACGATTTGCTTTCACAAATCTTCACCGATGACTTCCTCGCCAAACTGGCCGACGGCACGTACGCCTGGTACAACACTGTCGATGGCACCAAGGGCGGCGAGGCCAACTGCGCGCCGGGAGCCGACCCCAGCAAGGATGCCGACGCCTGCGGCGCAGCCAAGAAGAAGATCGCCTCCGAATACGATGCCGCGATGGATCTGTACAACCTGTACATCATCGCCGCTGATATGGAGAACGAGAACACCGGCAGCCATACCTTCGACTTCAACCAGTACTTCCAAGGTGAGCAGGCAGACGACGCCAAGTTGTTCGCCTGGGCGCTTGACGCCGAGGACTTCTACGAGAAGGGCCCGAGCTACGCCGGCCAAGACGAGACCTACACAATCGCACAGCCGCTGCTTGACGATTTCTTCTCGTCGATTGATGAGCGCGTAAACGGCGGATCCACCGTTGCTACTTTCCGCTTTGCCCATGCCGAAACGATGATGCCGTTCGCCGCGCTGCTTGGCCTTCCCGGTTCCACCCAGCAGGCGGCCGCCAGCACCACCGACGTGTACACCTACGCCAACAATGAATGGCGCGGTGAATCGGTGACTCCGATGGCCGCTAATGTGCAGTGGGATGTTGCCGTCAAATCCGGCAACGACCCGAAGACCGGCCGTGCCTACACGCCGCTCGTTCGTATGCTCTACAACGAGCAGGAAATCGCCTTCCGCTCCGAATGCACGCCGATTGCCGATGGTTCCACGTGGTACAAGCTCACTGAGCTTAAAAGTTGCTTGGCCTCCGACCACCAAACCCTAGGCGACGATGCGCATCTGACTGATGATTCCACAACGCAGCCGGGCACAGGACCTAACACTGGTGAAGGAACGAGTACCACTCCGAATAACAATGGTGCGGGAACTCATCAGCCCAGCAACACTCAGGCTAATGGTACGGAAAACGAGTTGAGTCGTACCGGTGTTGCCGTTACTGGTGTTGCGGGGATTATGATGCTGCTTGCACTTGCAGGCATCTCGCTGAATCTATGGAAAGTTCGTCGCTGACGAATTAGCCTAAGACCAAACCGATTCGCCGCGCTGTGTGTGACGCAACGTTGCCGAATACCCCTACCTCACGATTCGATGCGTCGCCTTTCTGCTGATGGAAAGACGGCGCATCGGTCGTATATCGGGAGAATTCTGTAAGCATTCGCTCATCTTTCGGTGTGCGATTCCGGGGCTTCTAGTAGACTGTCTCTGATTTTGCGTTTATAAGGAGCATAATGACCGACAAGCAATCCGTAGTGATTATCGGCGGCGGTCCGGCTGGACTTACCGCCGCATGGGAACTCATCAAGGACGGCGGTGCCGACAAGTACGACGTGACCGTGCTGGAGGGGACCCGCGAATTCGGCGGTATCTCGCGCACCGTGAAGCACAACGGCAACCGCATGGATATCGGCGGCCACCGTTTCTTCTCCAAAGACGAACGCATCATGGATTGGTGGAAGACCGTTCTGCCGTTGCAGGGCGCACCCTCCTATGATGACAAGAAGCTCGGCCGCGACCACGACATGGAGCCGGGCGGCCCCGATCCGGAGACGGAGGACAAGGTGATGCTCAAGCGCCACCGAGTGTCCCGTATCTTCTGGAACCGCCACTTCTTCGATTACCCGATTTCGCTGAGCCCCAACACGTTGAAGGCCATGGGCTTCAAGCTCACCATGGTGGCCGGCTTCAGCTACCTGAAGTCCATGTTCCACAAGCTGCCGGAAGACAATCTGGAGAACTTCTACATCAACCGTTTCGGCCGCAAGCTGTATTCGATGTTCTTCGAGGGCTACACGGAGAAGCTGTGGGGCCGCCACCCCTCCCAGATCTCCGCCGACTGGGGCGCCCAGCGCGTCAAGGGCCTGTCCATCATGGGCGTGCTCAAGAACGCCTTCCAGAAGCTGCTGCCCAAGAAGCGCTCCAACGCGGAGGTCGAGACCTCGCTGATCGAGGAGTTCTGGTATCCGAAGTACGGTCCCGGCCAGCTGTGGGAGACCGTCGAGTCCAATTGCGAGGCCGCCGGCGTCAAGGTGCTGACCGACGCCAGGGTGGTCGAGGTCCGCCAGACCGATGGTGCCGTGTCTTCCGTGGTGTACGAGGATTCCGAGGGCAACCGCACCGAGCTTTCCGGCGACCAGTTCATCTCCTCGATGCCGGTCAAGGACCTGGTCAACGCCATCGACGCGGCCGGCGCCGATCCCGAGGCCGTTGATTCCAAGCCCGCCCCGGCCGATATGACCGAGGTGGCCAACGGCCTGCCGTACCGCGATTTCGTGACCGTGGGCCTGCTGGTCAAGCACCTGAAGCTCAAGAACACCACCAGCATCCCCACCCTCGGCAATCCGCCGATCGTGCCGGACTGCTGGATCTACGTGCAGGACCCGGGCTACAAGGTCGGCCGTCTGCAGATCTTCAACAACTGGAGCCCGTACCTGGTCAAGGACGTGGACGACACCGTGTGGATCGGTCTCGAGTACTTCTGCGAGGAGGGCGACTCGTTCTGGAACATGAGCGAGGAGGATGTCACCAAGTTCGCGATTTCCGAGCTCACCCGCATGCGTGTGATCAACGGTCCGGACGAGGTCATCGACTCCCATCGTGAGCGCGTCAGGAAGGCGTACCCCGCCTACTTCGACACCTATGAGCACATGGACGAGCTCATCGAGTACCTCGACGGCTTCGGCAACCTGTACTGCGTGGGCCGTAACGGCCAGCACCGCTACAACAACATGGACCACTCCATGGCCACCGCCATGGAGGCCGTCGGCAACATCAAGACCGGCAAGACGTCCAAGAAGAACGTGTGGTCCGTCAACACCGAAAAGTCCTACCACGAAGAAAAGTGAATAAACCTTGTTGAGCTCCCTCGTCACAGAGGGAGCTTTTTTGGTTTTCGGCGGGCCGTTTTGCGTTGGTCGAGTTGGCGTTGTACAGTGAACGAAGTTCGCAGAGACTCAGAGACGCAGCGAACATTCATGAGCGGTGCAACCGCAATAATCACTCTTAACGCCTGGATAGGCATGGGTCTGTTCGGTATGGAAAGGGCAACCAGTGGCAAATAGCCAGAATCTTGAGGATATGAAGCTGCCTGAGCTCAAAGAGCTCGCTAAACAGATGGGCCTGCGCGGCACGTCGACCATGCGCAAGCCCGAGCTGCTCGCCACCCTGCAGGCGGCGCGCAATGGTGGAGAGCCGCCGGCCGGTGTGACCGTGCGCGCCCCCAAGGCCGCCAAAACCGCCAAGGTCGTCAAGGCTCCGCAGTCCGATGCCGCTGAGGCCAACACCACAGACAATGCTGACGTGGCCACCCAGTCGCCGGCTCCGGCTCCGGCTGCCACGGAACCGCAGCTCGATTTGCCGCTTCCCGTGGCCGACGATGCCAAGAAGGACGAGACCGAACCGCGACGCACCCGTCGTAAGGCCGCCGATGATGCCGCATCCGAACCGCGTGCGGCCCGCCGTCGTCGCGATGACGACCAGCCCGATTTCGCTCGCCGCAAGCCGCGCAAGAAGGCCGATGAGGCCGGCGATCTGCTGGCCACGCTCGATTTGGGAGATGCAGCGCCTACCGAGCGTCGCCGCGAGCGTCACGAGGACGTGGAAGTTCCGCTGATTCGCCGAGTCCGTGATGATGAGGACGAGCAGCCTCGCCGCCGTCGTCGCACTGCGGAAAACAGCGAAGAAACCGTGCGTGACCTCGACGATATCCTGGCCACGCTGCCCACGCAGAAGCACGAGGAAACGTCCGAAGACGGCGAGCAGAACGACGATCACGAGTTCGTGCGTCGTAACCGCCGCGACCGTAGCGATCGCAACGATCGCGATACCCGTAATGATCGCAGCGATCGCCGTAACCGTCGCATGCGTGGCCGTGATCGCGACAACGCCGATGATGATCGTCGCTATGATGATCGCGATAATCGTAGCGATCGCAATGACCGTGATAGCCGCCGCGAAGAGCCGCAGGAGGATCTGGTGCCGGTGGCCGGCATCGTCGACGTGCTCGACTCCTACGCTTTTGTGCGCACTTCCGGCTACCTGCCCGGCCCGAACGACGTGTACGTTTCCATGGGCCAGGTCAAGAAGTACGGCCTGCGCAAGGGCGATGCCGTGCATGGTTCGATTCGCGCCCCGCGTGAAGGCGACCGCCGCAACCAGCGCCAGAAGTTCGTGCCGCTGCAGGCCATCGATTCCATCAACGGCCAAAGCGTTGAAGAAGCGCTCAACCGTCCGCAGTTCTCCAAGCTCACGCCGCTGTACCCGCAGGAGCGTTTGAAGCAGGAGACCGCCCCGAACAAGCTCACCGGCCGTATCATGGACATCGTTTCCCCAATCGGCAAGGGCCAGCGTGGCCTGATTGTCTCCCCGCCGAAGGCCGGTAAGACCATCACCCTGCAGAACATCGCCAACTCCATCGCCGCCAACAACCCCGAGGTCCACCTTATGGTGGTGCTCGTGGACGAGCGACCCGAAGAGGTCACCGATATGGAGCGCACGGTCCAGGGCGAGGTCATTTCCTCCACCTTCGACCGTCCGGCCTCCGATCACACTACGGTTGCCGAACTGGCCGTCGAACGCGCCAAGCGTCTTGTGGAGCTCGGCCAGGACGTGGTCGTACTGCTCGATTCCATGACCCGACTGGCTCGCGCTTACAACATCGCAGCCCCTGCCTCCGGCCGCATCCTGTCCGGTGGTGTGGACGCGCAGGCCCTCTACCCGCCGAAGAAGTTCTTCGGTGCGGCCCGCAACATCGAAAACGGCGGCTCCCTGACCATCATCTCATCTGCGCTGGTGGAAACCGGCTCCAAGATGGACGAGGTGATTTTCGAGGAGTTCAAGGGCACCGGCAACATGGAACTGCGCCTGTCCCGCGAGCTGGCGGACAAGCGACTGTTCCCGGCCATCGACATCAACGCTTCCGGCACCCGCCGCGAGGAGCTCATCACCAACCCGCAGGAACTGCCGATTATCTACCGTCTGCGTCGACTGCTGGGCGGCATGGAGCCCGAGCAGGCCTACCAGACGCTGGTGCCGCGCCTCAAGAAGACCGCCACCAACCGCGACTTCCTCGCCGCCATCGTGCAGCAGGCCAACACCGGCAACGCGGTCAACGGCAACTGATCAGACCGCTGAACAATAGTGTAAGGGCTGCACCCTGATTGATACGGGGTGCAGCCCTTGTCGTATCTGATGCAAATACATCAACTATCACATTGCAGTTGTAGTATTGCCGTCAACGTTCACATGCACGCTGACGATATATGAGATGAAAGAGGCATCACTGGGTTCGATTGTTTTGGGAGTGGGCAGTGGTGCGGCCATGTTCGGCGATGCGGATGCCAGCCATATCCTCACCGGCGACTATGACATCTGAGATATCTGACTTTGCGCATCGTGCAAAGCCGTAATCGGGAGTATCCTCGAATCTATGAGCGAAACGAGCAGCGACTGGCAAAGGACCACCATCGACTCCGCCCAGGCGGCGGCCCACCCGGAAACCGCACAAGCGGTGGCGCGCATCAAAGCGCTGCGCCAAACCATCGATAACATCGATTCGGCGGTCATCGCATTACTGGCCGAGCGGTTCAAGGCCACCTCGCAGGTCGGCGTGCTCAAAGCCAACGCCGGATTCGCGCCCGAAGACACCAAGCGTGAGGACTATCAGATCGAACGCCTCCACCGCATCGCCATCGATGCCGGGCTTGATCCGGAAATTGCCGAAATGTACCGTGAATTCGTGGTTACCGAAGCCAAGAAGCGCCACCAGCGCATAGCCGATGCCGGTGGTGACCCGGGCGTACTCGACGTATTCGCCTGATTCGCCCGCAGCGAATGGGCACCTTTCGGATATTCGTCTATAGGGCAAGTTGCCTGCAGCGACTACATTAATACGGGAATGGAATGCCCGTAGTGGTCGACTGTATGAATGGGATACGTAGATGAGATGTGGTGCCGCACTGGTCAGTTGCGCATTGTGCGTGGCTTCGATTCTCGGCGGTGCTTGGATGTCTCGTCCGACTCCGGTTGATTACGGTCCGGTGCTCGCTACGGCAAGTGATATGTACGCCGTCACCGATGCCGAAGGGGAGCCGGTCCGTTGGTATGTGGTAGGGAAGGGCGGCGCCGGCAATGGCGCCAGTGCCGATTCCGGCAATAGCGGTTCCACTGATACCGATTCCGCCAATAGTAATTCCGGCACGTCCAAGGTTTCTCGTATCCCCGCTTCCGCCGCCACCCTGCCATGGAAAGTCAGCGTCACCTACTCGCTTGACGGTCCGAACGTCGAGGCAAACGAGGTTGCCGGCGCGTCTGGACTGATCGGCGTGTATATCGATATTAAGCCGCAAACCAAGGAAGCCAACCGTACGATCCCGGTTGTCGCCTTTACCGTGCCTACGCAGGTAGCCGATGATGTTTCCGCTGACAACTCCATTACGGTGACCACGCAAGGTTCCAATACCGTAGTCGCCGCAGCTGGAAAAGCCGCAACCGGCTTGGAATTCAGCTGCTATATGAACGCCAAAGACTTCTCCATGAGTTCCGTGGCGCTCGCCGTATTGCCTTCCAATTCCAGCAGTCCGGCAGTTGGTGCTAATCCCGATGCCGCGAATGCTGCGAATGCTGCCGCACAGCCTGCTGCCGATACGGATGTCGCCCAACTCACCGCCTCTGCCGCCACACTGGTCGATTCACTGACCGACGCCGGTTCTGGTGAACAGCAACAGCTCATCGAGCAGCTTCAAACCCTGCGCGATAACGAACGTGCGCTGAACAAGTCTGTAGTGGCCGAACGCGAAACCGCCCATAAGCGGACGTTTGAAGACTATATGGCCGCGTATGTGGGCTCATATACCACGCACCTGTCTGGATCGATTGGCACCTCCACCCAGTTGCCGGCGTTGATGGGCACGGCCGGCGAACTGTCCGGGGACACGCCTTTGGCTCAAGCCGTACTCGACTTGGCCAACGCGGTGAACAACGTCAGTGCCGCACATCAGCATGCCGGTGCGGTCGATGCGTTGGACGAGGTGATTCGCCGCATCCAGCAGCAAGGCACCACCGGACTGGTGGATGATCTGATCGCCGAGGCTTCGGAGGAAGCCACTCAAGGCTCCAAGCAATACGCCGATGGCCAGAGCCAGCTCTCCGCCGCAATGATTCCGTATTCGATGAAATACACGGACGTTTACACGGCCAATTTGAGCGCCCTGACCGGCGGCACGTCCTCGGGCGCCACCGCTTACGAGAGCCAAGCCATCGCCGAAACCAACGGTAGCGATGAACTCGCCGACGCTCAATCCAAGGTCGATGCCGCGATGAGCACGCTTGCCACCGCCTCCGAGCATACGGGCAAAGCCACGGCCTTGCGCCAGATTGTATTGCGATTCTCCGATCAGTTCGAAGGCGGCGCGTCCTCGGCTTCCGGCAGTGATGGTGATGGTTCGTCCGGTGATGTCTCTTCCGATCCGGTGACCGAGGCTCAGGCACTGACCGGCCTGGTCGATTCGCAATCGCAATCGTTCTACGGCAAGACCCGGGTCGCCCAAGCCAAGCGTAAGGCCGATGCCGCCCGTAAGCAGGCCAAAGCCGCGCAACAGCAGCAGTCGCAGCATTCCAAGGCCTCACTGGTCGATGACACCATGTCCATGTCTGCTGGCGATGTGATGAACTATGCGGGTGGTCTTACTTCGGCCATCGGTGGTGGTGATAAGTCCGACTCGTCTAAGAGCGCTGGTTCGGGAACGAACGACTCAGCCAAGTCGAGCGACACTGGCGATTCCGGCAACGGCAAGGCCTCCAACGCCAGCGATTCCGGCAACAATCTTGACACCGCTCCAGTACTGTTCGGCTTTGGCACTGGCGGCACGCTGTTCAAGCACGATATGAACGCGCTGATTAATGAGACCGTGAAAATCAGTGATGCTGGCACGCTCTTGGCGCAGGCCGTCGCGCAGCTCGACAGCCCCAATACGCAACAAAAAACCGCCGAAACCCGATATCTCATCGTGATTCCGACGGTGTGATGGTGTATGCGGGATATTTGCGTGCCGTCCCACAGTCGTGTCATCCGAACGTCAAAAAACAAAAGAGGGGAACCTCAATAGGTTCCCCTCTTTTGTTGTTGTGCGTAACGTTCAGTGCTTTGGCTTCTTAGCTGGCCGAGCCGTTAAGCGGGAAGCCCGGTGGGCTTCCCGTAGGCTCGGAACGAGCGGCATTGCCGTGAGACCTACTGTTGTTGTGCGTAACGTTCAGTGCTTTGGCTTCTTAGCTGGCGGCTCACCGAGCTCGCTGGCTTCGACGGCGACCTCGGTTTCGGGCGTGCCTTCGGCGGCGGATTCCTCGGCGTGCTTGGCCACCAAGTCGAACTTGCCGACCACGCGACCGGCCTGCGCGATATCGCCCAAGGCGGCGTGAATCGCTTCCACACCTTCCGAAGCAGCGGACAGTGCCACAGACAGGATTGGGGTCTTCATGGAGACCTTGGCCTCGGACTTGATCTTACGCAGCTGCTCCACGGCCTTGCCGGCCCAAGTCAGCAGCTCGGGGGAAGCACCGGTGGCGGCCTCGACATACGGGTCCACGACCGGCCAGGCGGCGCGATGCACGGAACCGGAACCGGCGTGCATCCAGCTCCACACTTCCTCGGTGGCGTACGGCAGGTACGGGGCCAGCAGACGTGCGAAGGCGTCCAGGCCCAGACCCAGAGCGGTGCGGGCGGACTTCACAGCCTTCTCGGACGGCACATTGCCGTGCTCGTCCGGAGTGCCATAGGCGCGGTTCTTGACCAGCTCGATGTAGTCGTCGCAGAACTGCCAGAAGTAGGACTCGATGACTTCCAGCGCCTTGGAATGCTCGTAGGATTCCAGCGCCTCGGTGGCCTGACGCACCACCAAAGCCAGCTTGGCCATAGCGGCGCGATCCAGCGGTTCGGTCACATCGGCCGGGTTCCACGCGGCCTCGGCGGCAGCGCCCACGTGATGGTTCTCGTCCTCACGGCCGATGGCCAGCGCGAACTTGGTGGCGTTCAGCAGCTTGATGGCCAGTCGACGGCCAATCTTCATCTGGCCGATGTCGTACGTGGCATCGAGGCCTAGGCGAGCGGCGGCGGCCCAGTAACGCACGGCGTCCGCGCCGAACTTCTCGATCGGCTCGTTCGGCACCACGACGTTGCCCTTGGACTTCGACATCTTCTTGTGGTCGGGGTCCAGAATCCAGCCGGACAGCGTGGCATGGGCCCACGGCAGGCACTTGTTCTCCAAGTGCGCGCGGTCCACAGTCGAGAACAGCCAGGTGCGGATGATGTCCTGACCCTGCGGGCGCAGGTCCATCGGGAAGGTGGAAGCGAACAGGGCCTTGGAGGCCTCGTCCGGCTCGGCCCAGTGGGTCACGATCTGCGGGGTCAGCGAAGAGGTGGCCCAGGTGTCCATGATGTCCTTTTCGGCGGTGAAACCACCGGGCACATCACGCTGGGACTCGTCGTAGCCCTCCGGCACGTCGATGGTCGGGTCGATCGGCAGACGATCCTCGGACGGAGTGATCGGGTGATCGTAATCCGGCTCGCCGGAAGCGTTCACCGGGTACCACAGCGGGAACGGGACGCCGAAGAAGCGCTGACGGGAGATCAGCCAGTCGCCGTTCAGGCCGTGCACCCAGTTCTCATAACGCACGCGCATGAAGTCGGGGTGGAACTCGAGTTCCTTGCCACGCTCGATAAGCTCGGCGTTCAGCTTGGCGTCGGTACCGCCGTTCTTCAAATACCACTGGCGGGAGGTGACGATCTCGAGCGGCTTGTCGCCCTTCTCGTAGAAGTTCGTCATACGCTTGGTCGGGGTCGGCTCGCCGTCCAGATCGCCGGACTCGCGCAGCTTGTCGACGATGATCTTGCGGGCGGAGAACGTGGTCTTGCCAGCGGTTTCGGCAAAGACCTCGCGGCCGGCCGGGTCCTCGATCCAGTCCGGGGTATCCATCACGATACGGCCGTTGCGCTGGATGATCGGGCGGGTGGGCAGCTTCAGGTCGCGCCACCACTCGACGTCGGTTACATCACCGAACGTACAGCACATGGCGATACCGGCACCCTTGTCCATTTCGGCGGCCGGGTGCGCCAGAATCGGCACCTTGACCTTGAACAGAGGGGAGTAGACGTACTGGCCGAAGTACTGCTTGTAGCGTTCGTCGTTCGGGTTGGCGATCAGCGAGGTGCAGGCCGCCAGCAGTTCGGGGCGGGTGGTCTCGATGTAGATCGGGGTGCCGTCCTCAAAGCGGAAGGCCACCTTGTGGTAGAAGCCGGGGTATTCGCGCGATTCGAGCTCGGCCTGGGCCACGGCGGTCTGGAAGGTCACATCCCACAGGCCGGGGGCGTCCTGCTGGTAGGCCTCGCCACGGGCGAGGTTGCGCAGGAAGGCCTTCTGGGCCACACGCTGCGGGTGCTGACCGATGGTGTGGTAGGTCTGCGACCAGTCGATGGACAGACCCAGCTTGCGCCACAGGGCCTCAAACAGCTTCTCATCCTGAGCAGTCAGACGCTCGCACAGCTCGATGAAGTTCTTGCGGGAAATCGGCACCTGATCCTTGGCGTCAATCTTCTTGCCATCAGTGCCTTCAAACGGCGGCTTGAAGTCCGGGTCGTAAGGCAGAGACACGTCCACGCGCACGCCATAGTAGTTCTGCACGCGGCGCTCGGTAGGCAGGCCGTTGTCATCCCAACCCATCGGGTAGAACACGTCGTAGCCGCGCATGCGCTTGTAGCGCGCAATCACATCGGTGTGCGTGTAAGAGAACACGTGACCCACGTGCAGCGAACCGGAGACGGTGGGCGGCGGGGTGTCGATGGAGTAGACGGCCTTGCGGTCGCGGGTGTTGCGGAATTTGTAGGTGCCGTCTTCATCCCAGACGGTGCGCCACTTGTCCTCAAGTCCGTCCACGCCGACCTTGTCGGGCAGCGGGGTGAGGTTGGCGTTGATGATGGATTTGCCTTCAGTCATAAGGCCAAAGTTTATGCACGTTGCATGACAAGCCGAACTGTACAGTAAACAGCCCAGTAGGCTGTTCGCAGGCGAGGTACGAACGATCGAACGATAGTGAGCCAAGGACTATCGGGCGTAGCCCGTCCGTGACTGAAGGTTGCCTACTTCACCGTCAACCCGGCCAGCGGCATGCGGCGATTGATCATCGAGGTCGGGTAGCCGGAGACCTTGGTGGACGCCACAGTGAAGCATTTGCGGGTATACAGCCAATCACTGGCCGCATCCTCGCTGATCAGCCGGGCGTACGCCTTCATTCGTGCCTCATAATCGGCGTCATTAGTGGCGGCGCGAGCATCCGCATAGGCCTGTTGCGCTTCGGTATGGTCGTAATGGAACATGGAATCGGGGTCGGCGAATATGCCGGCATCATCCGTGCCGTCCATGCTCATCACGGTCAGTTCCCATTTGCCGTCCTTGATTCGTTTGGCATAATCCTCATCGGAGAGCACTTCAAGGTTCACCGTGGGGCGCGGCTGCCGCTCGATCTGCTGCTTGATGGTTTCGGCCAACGACCGGTATTCTTCGGGAACCACCAGATTCACCGTAGTCAGGTATTGCGCACCAAAGTAGGAGAACATCTGCCCAGCTTGGTTTTCGTCATGCGGGTACAGTCCGGTCAAATCTTCGTATCCGGGTTCCAGCAGGCTGATGGGGCCGCCCAATGCTCCGGCTGCGTCGGGTTGGGCGGAGGCGATGCCGGCTGCGTCGATTTGATAGCGGAAGGCTTTACGCGCCTGTTCGTCGGAGAGCAGCGAATCGGTGCCGTTGTTGTAGGCCAGCAGCACCTTATCCGTAGTGGCCCCCTCCTTGACGGTCAGGCCATCCTTGCCGTTCAAGCCGGTGGCCGTCGAAGCCGAAACCGGTGCCGCCATATCGAGACTGCCGTCGGTCAGGGCCTTGCTGAGCGCATCGGCGTCGGAGTATTGCATAAATTCAACGACATTGCTGGCCGCTTTGGTGCCATGGTAGGTATCGCTGCGCGCCAGCTTCAGGGAATGGCCAGGCTGGAAATCGGCCACGGTGAATGGTCCGGAACCTATGGCCTTGCGTTGATAATCGGCACTGGACGACTCGGAATCGTAGACAATGCCGAGTCTGCCGGACAGCGCTCGCAGCAGCGTCGGATTGGGCTTGGCAAGCGTAATGACCACCGTGGTGGCGTTCGGATTGGCGACCGACGCCAGATCGCCCAATTCGTCGACGTCCGCCACCTTGTTGGTCACGTTCTGTTGCAACGACCACACGGCGTCCGAGGCGTCCAACGTATGGCCGTTCGAGAAGGTGACGCCCGATTGCAGTGTCAGGGTGACGGTCAGTCCGTCATCGGAAGTCTTCCAGCTTGTCGCCAGTCCCGGCTGAAGCTTGTTGTCTTGATCGACGGTCACTAATGTCTCATACACATTGTCGACGAGCAGGCGTTCGGCTGCCGCAGAGGAATCGGACCGAATATCCAAGGATTGCGGCATATCGTCGATGCCAATGGTCACATCGGCATCGAGGGATGATCCCGGCTGGAACCGGTTTTGCATGAACGTCCATCCCACAACCACGAGTGCGCCGAGTGCCACGGCGACTCCGAGAAAAATCCCCCACTTGGACCATGTATTGTCCCGCTTGCTGTGCTGCATGGTTTTCAGTCTAGCGGTGGATTCAGCCTAGAATCCGCAATTCACCATGATGAGGTATGAGTTAGCGCTTGGACGTGCTCTTGCCGGCGGGCGGCGCATAGCTAGGGCAGGTGTCGGACAGCGGGCAGTTGGCGCAGTCAGGGGTACGTGCGTGGCAGGTGGCCCGGCCGAACAGAATCAGTCGGTGGCTGAGATTCGTCCACTCTTCGGGCGGAAAACAGGAGGTGATTTCCTTCTCGATTTTCACGGGATCGGGGTGTGCGGACCGCCAATCCGACCGCCAACGCAGTCGTCCGGTTACGCGCATCACATGCGTATCGACCGGGAATCCGGGGATATCGAACGCGTTGCCGAGCACGACGTTCGCGGTTTTGCGGCCGACCCCCGGCAAGCTGGTCAGTTCATCCATCGTGCGCGGCACCACGCCGCCGAATCGTTCGTCCAGTGCCGTGGCCAGTCCGATGAGATGCTGGGTTTTCGAACGATAGAACCCCAGCGGATGAATGATGTCTTCGACTTGGGCCGGGTTTGCGGCCGCCAAGTCACGGGCGGTGGGGTAGGTGGCGAACAGTTCCGGGGTGACCGTGTTGACACGCTTGTCGGTGGTCTGGGCGCTGAGCACGGTGGCGATCAGCAATTCGAGCGGATTCGAGAAATGCAGTGCGCAAGCGGGTGCCGGAATCACCTGGCGCAGAATGTCGTATTCGTCATGCATGCGCGTGAGACGCGCGGATTTGGTTTCTCTCATCGTATGGACCTAAGCGGCGTAATATCGATGATTGATAGTTTGCAGCGCCGCTGGTCTGTCAGGCGACGGTGTTGAGATCGGGAGTATCGTCATCGGTGTCGATGGCGGCAGAGGATGCTTTGGCGGCCTGCTGTGCGGCGGCAGTTTCCTTATCCGTCTCCGGCGGGTCGAATCGGTAGCCCACGTTGCGCACGGTGCCGATGAGGTGTTCGTATTCGCCGCCGAGCTTGGCGCGCAGACGACGGATATGCACGTCGACCGTACGAGTGCCACCGTAGTAGTCGTAGCCCCATACTTCCTGCAGCAACTGGGCGCGCGTGAACACGCGGCCGGGGTGCTGGACCAAGTACTTGAGGAGTTCGAACTCCTTGTATGCCAGATCGATGGGGCGTCCATGCAGGGAGGCGGTATAGCCGTTGGTGTCCACAATGAGGTCGCCGGAGCGAATCTGGCCATCTTCCACCGTGGTGGTGGATTCGGCGGGAGAACCGGCTGCTGCGGCTGCGGGAGCGTTGCCGCGCTCGGAGACCAATCGCAATCGGCCCTCGACTTCGGCCGGGGAAGCGGTGGCGACCACCACATCCGCAATGCCCCACTGGGAGTTGACCACGGTGAAGCCGCCTTCGGTCAGCACCAGCACGATTGGCGTGGACAGGCCGGAAGCGTGGATGAGGCGGCACAAGGTTTTGGCGGTCGCCAGATCGTCGCGTGCATCCAGAAACAGAATGGTGTTCTCCGGCATCTTCACCAAGCTGGCTGCATCCATCGGCAGTACGCGGACGCGATGAGAAAGCAGGGCGAGTGATGGCAAAACGGTGGCGGGGTCGCTGGCGAAAGTCATCAACGTAAGATCCGTCACGCTAATCCCCCTTATCCTGCAATGTGTTACGCAATTGCTCGGTGTGGCTGTACGAGTCGTCAGCGGCGTTATGCCGCTTTCGCACGGTTTTCATTATTCTACGCGCTTGTAGTGGACACATAGGTTACAAGTTTGCGGAATATGGAACGGTGGACGTCCATCAACCGATGATACGGCCGAGCACCAGTGCGGTTGCGGCGATGGTCACGCCCATCAGCATTACCGGCATCAGGCCGGTACCGATCCACGGATAACGGATATCCGGGTCCGGATCGGCGTCGCGCACCCACAACGTGGAAGCCACGGCCAAAGCCAGTCCCAAAACGATGAGGATGATCAGGGCAACGGTTCCCGCAACGGTGCCCTTGGCGAGCATCGCGCCCAAATCAGGTAGGAAGCACCAGCCGGCCACGGCGAGAGCTGCCACACCGGAAGTCACGGCGTGAGAGAGTGCGCGGATAAGATGTTCGCGCTTCTCACGAGCCATCTGGCGTCCGAAGGAGAAGACCACCAGCACCACCAGCAGCAGGCCCATGGCCAGTGCCCATGAATACCAAGGAAGTACCGAGCCATCCGCAGCGGTCTGATCCGGCGGCACCTTGCCGGTCGGGAACGGCACGGTGACGAAAATCAGAGAAATCGCGCCAAACACCAAAGTGACGATACGATCCAGTATGCTGCCGCGGAACGGCCAGAATACGACAAATGCGGCCAACGTCAGAGCGGCGATAATCAAAGGGATGATGGGGACGGTGCCAGGGGAGGGAATGACCGTGGCTGCGATGAACAGTACATAGGACGTCAGTTGGGCCAACAACATGCTCAGAGCTTTGTTCTTCCAACCCTCCTGGGTGATCTCGGTCATGATACGCCTCTCAGATAATCGAATTTCTATCCCAATCCTACGTCGGGCATTGGAACGGTGAAATCAAACAAAATAGCCCCTTCTGGTGAAGGGGCTTATGGCACTAAATCAGAACGCGATAACGCCCAAATGCTCCAATAGCACTTTGATGCCGAGTAGAATCAGCACCACGCCGCCGGCGATCTGCGCCGGCTTCTGCCAGCGGGAACCGAACGCGCGGCCAATGTGCAGGCCCGCAGCGGAGAACAGTCCGGTGACCACACCGATGCTGAGGATGGCGAATGCCATATGGGCTTTGGTGAACATGAAGGCCAGGCTCACGCCCACGGCGAACGCATCGATGCTGCAGGCCACGGCCAGGGGAAGCATATGCTTCCAATCGAACTGGGCGGTCTCCTTGGAGTTTTCCTCATCTTCTTCGAAGGCTTCGTGAACCATGTTGCCGCCGATGAACACCAACAGGGCGAAGATGATCCAATGGTCGAATTGGGTTACGTATTTGCTGAATGTAGATGCCGCGAAATAGCCGAGAATAGGGAACAGCATCTGGAATCCGCCGAACCAGAGGGTGCTTTTCACGGCGTCTTGTACTCGTACGCGGGATACGGTCAGGCCTTTGCCAATGGATACGGCGAATGCATCCATAGCTACGGAAACAGAAATAAGCAGGATTTGAATGATTATCGAAATCATGGTGTGACAGAAGGTTCATCGCCGGATTACCGTGCGATGGGCCTCGACCAGCGTTCCTACACGCCGCCTACGCCTAGTTGAAAAGACAAAACATTACTGTATCACAAAATACAAGCTCCCTCTGTTGGGGAGCTGGCGCAGTGAAACTGCGACTGAGGGAGAGTAGAGCGGCTTTGCCACAAATACAACAAAAGGCCCCCGAAGGGGCCTCCTGTCAACGATTCAGAATCGAATCACTTCTCGGAATCGGCGAGACGCTGACGCGCGGCAATGATTTCCTTTTCGGCGGCGTCAGCACCAGTCCAGTAGTCGCCCGGCAGGACTTCCTTGCCCGGCTCCAGAGCCTTGTACTGCTCGAAGAAGTGCTTGATTTCGGCCTTGTGGTACTCGTTGACGTCGTCGATGTCCTTGATGTCATCGAAACGAACGTCGGCGGGCACGCACAGCACCTTGTCGTCGCCGCCGGCCTCGTCGACCATGTGGTACAGGCCCACGGCGCGGCACTCGACCACGCAGCCCGGGAACACGGAGTTCGGAATCATCACGAGAGCGTCCAGCGGATCGCCGTCCTCGCCCAGGGTGCCGTCGATGTAGCCGTAGTCATCCGGGTAACCCATTGCGGTGAACAGGGTACGGTCCAGGAAGACGCGACCGGTCTCGTGATCGACTTCGTACTTGTTCTTGGAGCCGCGCGGAATTTCCACAACGACGTTGAAGGTTTCTGCCATGTCATTTCTCCTTGAAAATCGACAGTTACGTTATCGTCTCACCACAATACCCTGTTTACGCCTGCAAAACAGGTGCGGAACTCAAGAAACCGTGCTGAGATTATGCCGACACTATGCCCAAACAGACGAAATCCTCCCCTTGAGGGGAGGATTTCTAGCGGTTTACGCGCACGATAAACCCATGCACGTCAACGGCATCACTGTTGCATTACCGTTGCAGTACCGCATCACTGCACGGACAGGATGTGGGCCACATCCGCCCAAGGAGCCAGAGACACGTAGTTGTCCCAACCCCACTGGAATTCGCGGCCGGTCAGCTCGTCGCGCACGTTGAGCGGGCGGTCGGTGGGCAGACCCAGCTCGCTGAGTTCCAGGTGAATCATCGACTGGTGTGCGTTGTGTCCATCGAGGTTCACGACCACAATCAGCGTGTCCGCTTGGCCGGTACCGGTCAGTTCGGCCGGCGTGTGGCGTGCGAAAGCCAGAATATTCGGGTCGGACGTAGGCAGCACGGTGAGGTTGTGGTAGCTCAACGCGGCCGGGTGGGCGCGACGAATCTTGTTGAGTGCGGTGAGCATCTCGGCCACGCCGTACTGCTTGGCCTTGCTCCAATCGCGAACCTTGACCTCGTACTTCTCGTTGTCGATCTGCTCTTCGAAGCCGGGGCGCTGCTTGTTCTCGATGAGTTCGTAACCGTTGTAGATACCCCAGGACGGCGAGCCCATGGCTGCCAGCACCGCACGCACGCAGTGGCCGGCTACGCCGTTGTCTCGCACGTAAGCGGTGAGAATATCCGGCGTGGTGGGCCAGAAGGTGTTGTGCTGGTAGTAGCCGTCGTCGCCATTGGTGACCGGCAGATACTCTTCCAGTTCGTCCTTGGTGTTGCGCCACGGGAAGTAGCAGTGGGACTGGGTGAAGCCCACGTAGCTCAGGGCGCGCATCATGCCCGGGCGGGTGAATGCCTCGGCCAGGAACAGGATCTCCGGGTGCTTCTTGGTCACGGCGGCAATCACGTCCTGCCAGAAACGCACCGGCTTGGTGTGCGGGTTATCGATGCGGAAGATGGTGACGCCCGCCTCGATCCACAGATTCATGATGCGTTCGACTTCTTTTTCGATGCCGGGCATGTCGGCGTTGAAGTCGATCGGGTAGATGTCCTGATACTTCTTCGGCGGGTTCTCGGCGAAGGCGATGGAGCCGTCCGGCTTGTGGCGGAACCAGTTCGGGTGGGCCTTGACCCACGGGTGATCGGGCGAGCACTGCAGGGCGAAATCAAGCGCGATTTCCAGACCCAGTTCATGTGCACGCTGGCACAGGGCCTTGAAATCGTCCATGGTGCCGAGCAGTGGATCCACGGTGTCGTGGCCACCTAGCTCGGAGCCGATGCCGAACGGGGAGCCCGGGTCATCGGGGCCGGCGACCAGCGTGTTGTTGCGGCCCTTGCGGTTGGTCACGCCAATCGGGAAGACCGGCGGCAGGTAGACGATGTCGAAGCCCTCGGCAGCGGCGCGTTCGAGGCCGGCCATCGAAGTCTTCAGCGTACCCTGAATGATCTTGCCGGTGTTCGGATCGATGGTGGCGCCTTCGGAACGCGGGAAGAACTGGTACCAAGCCGCGAAGCTGGACTTCGGGCGTTCCACCTTGAAGCGCTGGGGCTGGCTGGGGGAGATGCCGTCGCGCAGCGGGTGAGTCTCGTGCAGGGCGGCGATGGTCGGGTTGTCGCCGGCGGCGAGACGATCCTCGGCGCTCAGCGTCTGATCGGCCATGGTCTCAGCGGCCTTCTCCAAGGTCTTGCGATCGCGTGCGGTCAGGCCGGTGTCCGGGGTTTCGGCCCAACGGGCCAGCAACTCGGCACCGGAATTGAGTGCGTTGTCCACGTCGTCCATCACACGCACCTTGATGCGGGCGTCGTGCAGCCAGGAGACGTACGCGTCTTCCCAACCTTCGATGGTCACGGTCCATTCGCCGAGCTGACGCTTGACGGCCGCGTAGCCATCCTCCCAAGGCTTCAGATCGCTGTGCTCGCCGCACTTGACCATCACGGTCCAACGATCGAGGCCGGGATTTACGCAGGTCATGGCCCGGCGCATGGTTTCCTTGCCGCGCGGGTTGCGCACGATGGCGGTGGCACCCACCTTGGTACGGCCTTCGATGAACACCTGGGCGGTCATCTCAAACGGTTCGCCGAGTTCCACACGGGCGGGGAAGATGCCGCGCTCCTCGGCGGGAGTGATGTCCATGACATTGATGCGGCCGAACTGGCCGGGCTCGTTTGCTTCGATGGACGGTGCGGGGGCTTCGACAGCCAGGCCTTTCAGCGCTGCTGCGGCGCGTGCCGTTTCGGCGCTGACTCTCTTGCGCTTGGTTGCGGGGCTCTTTCGGGCAGAAGTCGCCTTTGACTTCGTTTTCGTGGTGCTGTTATCGGTATTACTAGTGCGCGTGGTCGCGCGATGTTGTACTGCTGCCATAAGGCCCTATTCTAAGGGCTTTTGAACATATGTTGCGCATTGTGGATAACTATCAGGTAAACGTTCGGTCAACCGCATGAGGTGGATAACTCGGCGGAAGAGTTATCCACAACTCGCCGGCAAACGGCAAGCTCGGACCACATAGGTCGAAAAACCGGCTGTAGCGAATGAAAATCTGCCATGATCGTGGCCTACCCGCACACAGTGCAGTATGCGGGGAAACGTACCAGGAAAGGACGAATGATGATAACGACATGGCGGCAACGGGGCATGGCCATCGTAGCGATGCTGACCGGTCTGATAATAATGGTGGGAGTGGTGTTCGGCTCGGCGAATACGGCGTATGCCGCGACGTTGACGCCCGCCGACGAAAGATATCACGTGGCGTTTCCATACAACGATATGGAATATTACGTCGGTGTCGCGGGGCTGGACGCTTCGGGCAACAAGTACTACTGCATCGAAGCGGGGAAACTGAGCGACTATGTGATAGGCCCCACCACGGTGCTTGCCTCCGATGAGAACGCCCGGCGTATGGCATGGATCCTTGACCGGTACCGCGACACGGATGCCGCCACCCATGCGGCGATCGGCATCATCGTGCAGGATCACTTCGGGCGCGATCGGGACGAGTGGGCGAGACAGATGGCGGTCATTCAAGGCCGGTACCCCGAGATCGTGGCGAAGGCGGCCCGGATATGGGATCAATCGGCCGGCAAGACGCCTGCGGGCACGACGGTGGAACGCACCGATGCCGAGGCTTTGCGCAGCGGTTCCATCTCGGTGAAAGTGGTGAACCGCGCCGGTGACGCGATCGCGGGAGTGCCGTTCACCGTCACCTTGCAGGGGGCGGCGCGGTTCGTCCAAGGCGGCAACACGTTCTCGGGGGTGTCGACGAGCGCCGGGTCCTCGATCGCGTGGGAGGCGACCGGCGCCGGCGAGGTGACGGCGAACACCACATACGAGTATGGGCGGATGCACGTCATGGACAGCACTCAGGACATGCTGGCCTTTGACTCGATGGCTTCCACTGGCGGCGCGTCGACGACATTTCGGGTGCGTAAGGATTTTGTTCCGGCGGTATCCACCAAGGTCTCCGAGAAGGTGCTTGATGTGGCTTCTCCGGTGTTCGATGACGTGACCAGTGGCGTGGCGGATGCGGACAGTTATTGGGTGCCCGATTTGGAATTGCAGGCCCGCGGATACTATTTCGATGGTCTTGATACGGGCGATGTGGGCAATGTCATTACGCCGAATGCACAAGAGAGCGCCGATGCTTTTCTTGCGCGATTGGCGACTTTGGGTTATGAGCCGGTGGCCTATGGCAAGGCCTCTTTCACCGGGGTGGGGCAGCAGGCACGTGTGCAGGCCATGACCAAGCCGGATGACGGTGCCGCTTACCGGACCAAGCAGAATAGCGTTTTTGGCACATGGGTATGGGTGTTTCGGCGGTCCGAGCAGAGCAAACAGGCGCAGGAATACCTTATAGGCGACTGGATAAGTCCGTTTATGGAGGCTACGGAAAGCAATACAAGTCGCAGGAAGCTAGAAGTCATGTCGACGGTCACTGAGCATTCGGCGGATATCGGTGCCGAGCTCAGCGACACCATTACCGTATCGGGATTCCCTGCGGATCATGGCCAGTATGCCGGCAACGAAGAGTATGAGTTCGCGGCGGATCGGCCGTATGCGACGGTGAGCGTATGGTGGTCCGGCGATCCCGACAACCCCTCCAACGATGAGGCGTACAAGCCATCCGGGGGAGAGGTTCCCACGGAAGACGACAACCACCGGTTGCTGGCCACCTGGGAGATTCCCGCGATGAACGGCACGTTCAAAATCGGCGCCGGGGCGTTGGACGCGCATGGCGCTCCTATGTATCTGACCGCCGAACGGCCTGGGTGGTACGTGTTCGTCTGGCGGTTCGAGGGGGATGACCGTGTTTCCCCGGCGTCCAGCCGGTATGACGATGCCTGGGAGCGTGTGCGGGTGTTGCCCCCATGCGAGTCGGAGAAACCGTGCGAACCGGAGAAACCCGAGACGCCGCCGGCGCCGGCGGAGGCAACCACGCCCAACCCTCGCCCGTCACTGCCCGTCACGGGTGGCGATGTGTCGCTTGCCTCGGTTCTGGCCGTGTCAGCTCTGGCGATAGGCGCCATACTGTCCATCGTCGTTCGGTGGCGTCGTCGCTATGACCGATTCAAGCACTGGACGATGCGCTGGCCGATACGTTGACCCGCTGCGGCATGATGCCGATGATGTCGGCTGGATGGTGAACCACACTCCGCTTCTGAGCAGAAGAACGGGAGCTGGGCACGAAGTCGATCGTAACATACGACTTGTGCCCGGCTTCCGCTTCGTTGAGAAACTTCACGCCTGTCGCCTCCCGTGGATTAGACAACTGAAGATCCGCGATGAAAATGACGAGACGTTTATGATCGCCGACTTCCCTGGGCACCGTAGCTGCCTGATCGCCTTTCATCCATATCGCCACGGTAAACGGAAAGGCCGCTGATTTCGGTACCGAAATCAGCGGCCATATAACCACGTTCGTAGCGGGGCATGGATTTGAACCATGGACCTCTGGGTTATGAGCCCAGCGAGCTACCGAGCTGCTCCACCCCGCGTCGGCTTGTCTCTCAGACAGCTCTATCTACAATAGGTGCAGATTTCAGAAAGTCAACATCGGCGTGTCGCGTCATCTTCCCGCGGTTTTAAAACGTGAATTGGCTCACGCAGCGAGGGGTTTGGGGCGGAGTCGGAGTCGGGGTAATAACGCGCCATAAATGGCCGTTATAGGAATGCCCTGAACCGTTATCCCGAATATTGACATAATAGGAACATGCCTATCAAGATCCCCAGTGGCCTGCCGGCCAGAGATATCCTCGATTCGGAGCGCATCTTCGCTCTGGAGAAGCCCGAGGCGGAGCGTCAGCGCGTCCGCCCGCTCAAACTGGTGATCCTGAACTTGATGCCTAAGAAAATCGAGACTGAAACACAGCTGCTGCGTCTGATTTCCAAGTCGCCGCTGCAGGTCGAAATCGACTTCATGAAGACCTCCACGCATGAGGCCACGCACGTTTCCGCCGATCATCTCGTCAAGTTCTACGAAAACCTCGATGCGTTCAAAGACAACTATTACGACGGTTTTGTGGTCACCGGCGCGCCTGTAGAGCATATGCCGTTCGAAGATGTGGACTACTGGGACGAGTTCAAGACGATTCTCGACTGGGCCTCCACCCATGTGTTCTCCACCATGTACCTGTGCTGGGGTGCGATGGGCGCACTGTACTACCGCTACGGCATCCACAAGGTGGATTACCCCGAGAAGATTTTCGGCGTATTCCCGCAGTACCTGCAGGATGAATACTGCTTCCTGACCAATGGCTTCGACGAGATTGATCTGCAGCCGCACTCCCGCCTCGCCGGCGTGAACGAAAACGAGGTACGTGCCAACCATGACCTTCAGATCTTGACTTGGGGGCCGCAGTCCGGCCCGGGCCTGATCGCCACGCGTGACTTCTCCGAAGTGTTCGCGCTCGGCCATTGGGAGTACGGCAAGTACACGCTCGCCGAAGAATACGAGCGCGATATGGCCAAGGGCATGACCAACGTGCCCTTCCCGAAGAACTACTTCCCGCATGACGATCCGAAGCTGGAACCGTTGTTCGCCTGGCGCGCCCACGCCAATCTGCTGTGGCGCAACTGGCTCAACTGGGTGTACCAGACCACGCCGTATGACCTGACCGAGGTGCCGCAGCTCAGGGCTGAGAAGAAGCTCGGTACTGATCGTTCGATTCGGCATGAGCCGGGCGGGCCGCGCCAGGATGATTTCAAGCCGTTTGTGCATGACGGGTATGGGGTGATTCAGGGCTGAGCCTACGATCTCCCCTCAGTCGCCTACGACGACAGCTCCCCTCGACGGGGAGCTCCTTTGCTTCTCCTTCACGGCTCGGCCCATCAGAGGGAGCTACTGTTGGAGGTTGCGTTCGTAGCGTGGACGGTTGTTCGTCCACGATGTGGACGGCTTGATGAACGTAATGCCACACATCCGCGTAATGCGACCAATAGTGCACAACGTTCGCGAAACGCCCGGGAAAACCTTGCAGCAGTAGGGATTTCAGGAGACTCGCCGGTATAATATTGACATTGTCTAGACGCAGGCAAATAATCACTCTTCAGTCATTCGGAGCCGAATGCCCAGCGCAGACTCCGTGTCCATGCCCGGCAGACTCCACACCGAGGAGACAAAAAAAGACGAAAGTAACGAGCACGTCACATTTGCCTGCCCGGTGGGTTTAAACTGACACCTGACATTGAAGAAGCAGGAGGCGTGATATGGTCGGTTCGCTCAGCGCAGGATTGCTGTTGGCTGACGAGGCAGGCGCTCATCTGCCCTCGGTTGATGACTTCCTTCCCCCGGAGATTCTGTTCCAGGGAACTCCGTTTGCCATCAACCGCATTATTTTGATTCGTATCGTGGCAACCATCGTGCTGTTGGTGGTGCTCGGCGTGACCGCAAAGCGCGCCAAGCTCATCCCCGGCCGTTGGCAGGGCGTAGTCGAGTACGGTCTCGACTTCGTGCGCGACAAGGTCGTGTATGACGTGATGGGTGAGGCCCGTGGCAAGCGCTACGTGCCGATGATCACCACCCTGTTCTTCACGATCTTCATTTTCAACCTGTGCGGCATCATTCCAGGTATGAACATGGCGGCCAACGCCACGGTGGTCATGCCGCTCGTGTTCGCTGTCTGGACACTGATCCAGTACTGGATCGCCGCCATCCGCTCGCAGGGCCTCGGCCACTATCTGCGCCACGAGCTGTTCACCCCCGGTGTGCCGTGGCCGGTCTATTTCCTGCTGGCTCCGATCAACCTGCTTGAGCTGTTGATCATCCGCCCGGCCTCCCTGACCATCCGTCTGTTCGCCAACATGGTTTCCGGCCACCTTATGGTCGCCACCTGCCTGGCGTTCGCACAGTTCTGGATGGTTGACGCGGTCAACAAGCTGCAGGGCATCCCGGTGGGTGCGCTGTGGTTCGCCGGTGGTTTCGCCATGACTTGCTTCGAGGCGTTCGTCGCCTTCCTGCAAGCCTACGTCTTCGCGATTCTTTCCACCGTGTACATCAACCTGAGCTTCCCGGAAGAGTGACGGGCGACTAACCCGCCGCTTCCGGTCCCCGGTCTGGGAAAATCGCAGACCGACCAAACCCCAAGATTTATAACGTCGCCAAGTACGTTAGAAAGGAAACACAATGGATATCATCACCCTCGCAGAGGTCGCCGGCAACCTGTCCGTCATCGGTTACGGTATCGGTACTCTTGGCCCTGGCATTGGTCTGGGCATCCTCTTCGGCAAGGCCATGGAATCCACCGCTCGTCAGCCTGAGATGTCCGGCAAGATCCAGACCATCATGTTCATCGGCCTGGCTCTGGTCGAGGTGCTGGCACTGATCGGCTTCGTCGCCGCCCTGATCATCTGATCTGCGCAGATCAACAGACGAAAACCGATTATGTCCATCACTGAAAGGAGGGCTTGATGACACAAGCAGCAAGCGGGATTGACCTGTTCATTCCTGAGGTTTATGACATCGTATGGTCGCTGATCATTCTTGTCATCGTTGCGGTGTTCTTCTACAAGTTCTTCATGCCGAAGTTCAATGCGATCTTCGACGAGCGCGCCGCCAAGATTCAGGGCAACATCGCCAAGGCGGAGCAGGCTAGGAAGGACGCCGACGAGGCCAAGGCCAAGTATGAGGCCCAGCTGAGCACCGCCCGTGTGGACGCCGCCAAGATTCGCGACGACGCCCGTGCGGAAGCGTCCCACATCATCGCCGACGCTCGTTCCCGCGCCGAGTCCGATGCGGCCCAGATCACCGCATCCGCACAGCGCTCGATCGAATCCCAGCACCAGCAGGCCATCGTCTCGCTCAAGGGCGAGGTCGGCGCACTTGCCACCGCCCTGGCCGGCAAGATCCTCGGTGCCAAGCTGGAAGACAACGACGTGCAGTCCTCGATGATCGATTCGATGATCGACGACCTGGGCGCCAAGAAGTGACCGTGACCATCCGTAACCAGAAAGGGAGGTGACCATGCGAGGAGAGGCATCACGTATTGCAGACCGCGAGTCGCGTGATTCGCTGGCCCCGAAACTGCGCGACACCCGTGAGGACGCGTGGCGGATCGGCAACGAACTGTTCACGATCACCAAGGTGCTCGATGACAGCATTCAGCTGGAGCGCGCACTGACCGACCCGTCCCGCCCGGTTGCCGACAAGGTGGCCGTCCTGAAGGAACTGCTCGGTGACAACGCGCATCCGATGACCATGGAGATCATGACTGACTTGGTCTCCCGCCGTTGGAGCCGTGCGCGCGACATCGCCAACGCAGTGGAAGACTTCGGCGTGGACGCCATGATGTACTACGCGGACGCCACTGACGCCACGCTGCAGGTATCCATCGAGCTGTCCGAGCTGCATTCCGCACTGCTGAACCTGCCGGTCGTACGCGCCAAGCTGTACGACTACCAGGCCACCAGCGAGGCCCGTGTGAAGCTGTTCCGCGAGGTGTTCTCTGGCAAGACCCTGAACAAGGTCACCATGAGGCTCGCCGAACACGCCACTTGCAACCTGCGCCGCCGCCGCTACTTGGAGACCATCCAGTGGCTGATCAACAAGTTCTCCCGCCACATGGGCGAGTCGATGGTCACCGTGACCACCGCCACCCCGCTGAAGAAGGAGCAGATCAAGCGACTGGTCGAGGTCTACTCCGCCAAGGTGGGCCGTCAGGTGCACATCAACTCGGTGGTCGACCCGACCGTGCTGGGTGGCATGCGCATCCAGGTGGGCGACGAAGTCACGGACAACACCGTGGTCGCACAGCTGCAGAACTTGCATCGCAAGGTGCAGACGGAGGCGACTCCGGCCTGACCGGCCGAGCCAATCCGTCCAACACCACACACAAGCAAAGACTTGACTGAACAATAACCAATAGAAGGAGTGATCATGGCAGAACTGACCATCGATCCCGCCTCGATTCGCAAGGCCCTCGACGACTTCGTGTCGTCGTACAAGCCGAGCGACACCCCCACCCAGGAAGTGGGCTATGTCGCCACGGCCGGTGACGGCATTGCACACGTGACGGGATTGCCTGGTTGCATGGCCAATGAGCTGCTGACGTTCGAAGACGGCACGCTCGGCCTGGCGTTCAACCTTGACGCCCGTGAGATCGGCGTGGTGATCCTCGGCGATTTCGCTGGAATTGAGGAAGGCCAGGAAGTGCGACGCACCGGCGAAGTGCTTTCCGTGCCCGTCGGCGACGGCTATCTCGGCCGCGTCGTGGACCCGCTGGGCAAGCCGCTCGACGGCCTCGGCGAGATCCAGGGCATTGAGGGTCGTCGTATCCTCGAAGCCCAGGCCCCCGACGTGATGCACCGCCACCCGGTCGACGAGCCGCTGTCCACCGGCCTCAAGGCCATCGACGCGATGACCCCGATCGGCCGCGGCCAGCGCCAGCTCATCATCGGCGACCGCCAGACCGGTAAGACCGCCATCGCGATCGATACCATCATCAACCAGAAGGCCAACTGGGAATCCGGCGACCCGAAGAAGCAGGTCCGCTGCATCTACGTGGCCATCGGCCAGAAGGGCTCCACCATCGCCTCGGTGAAGCAGAGCCTGGAAGACGCCGGCGCCATGGAGTACACCACCATCGTGGCCTCCCCGGCAGCCGATTCCGCTGGCTTCAAGTACATCGCCCCGTACACCGGCTCGGCCATCGGCCAGCACTGGATGTACAACGGCAAGCATGTGCTCATCGTCTTCGATGACTTGTCCAAGCAGGCAGAGGCCTATCGTTCGATTTCCCTGCTGCTGCGCCGCCCGCCGGGGCGTGAAGCCTACCCGGGTGATGTGTTCTACCTGCACTCCCGCCTGCTCGAACGTTGCGCCAAGGTCTCCGATGACCTGGGCGGCGGTTCGATGACGGGTCTGCCGATCGTCGAGACCAAGGCGAACGATGTGTCCGCCTACATCCCGACCAACGTGATCTCCATCACTGACGGCCAGATCTTCCTGCAGTCCGATCTGTTCAACGCCAACCAGCGCCCCGCCGTGGACGTCGGTATCTCCGTCTCTCGAGTCGGTGGCGCCGCACAGACCAAGGCTCTGAAGAAGGTCTCCGGTACGCTGAAGATCTCCCTGGCACAGTACCGTTCGCTGGAATCCTTCGCCATGTTCGCCTCCGATCTGGATGCGGCTTCCAAGGCCCAGCTGACCCGTGGTGCCCACCTGACCGAGCTGTTGAAGCAGCCGCAGTTCCACCCGTACTCGCCGGAACAGGAAGTCGTGTCCGTATGGACCGGCACCCACGGCAAGCTCGACGACCTCGACCTGAAGGACGTCCTTCCGTTCGAGCAGGGACTGCTGGACTACATCGACCACAACACCGATATCCTCAAGACCATTCGCGAGACCGAGGAATTCACCGCCGACACCGAGGCTGCCCTCGATAAGGCCGTGGACGAGTTCCGTTCGACGTTCGTCTCTTCCGCCGGCAAGCCGCTGGTCGAGAAGAAGCCGGACGTTGACAAGGCCGCGCCGGTCGATCAGGAAAAGATCGTGGCGGGAGAAAAGTAAGCCATGGGCTCGCAACTCGCATTGAAATCACGCATCCGCTCCACCGAGTCGTTGGCGAAGATCTTCAACGCTCAGGAGATGATCGCGTCTTCGCATATCGCCAAGGCCCGTGATGTGGCCCTGAACGCGAAGCCGTACACCGATGCGATTTTCGATGCCGTGCAAGCGTTGGTGGCCCACACCCATATCACGCATCCGATCGCGGTGAAGGACGAGAAGAACCCGCGCGTGGCTGTTCTCGCCCTCACCTCGGATCGTGGTATGGCCGGCCCGTACACCTCTTCGATTATCCGTGAAACGGAGTCGCTGCTGTCCCGCCTCGATGCGGCAGGCAAGCAGCCGGAGCTGTTCGTGTACGGGCGTCGCGGTTCGACGTACTACAAGTACCGTAATCGTGACATCGCGGCGACGTGGGAAGGCGACACCGACCAGCCCGGCGTGGAAATTGCTGAAACGATCTCCAACACCTTGATGGACGCCTACATGAAGCCGGCTGAGAAGGGTGGAGTTTCCGAACTCTACATCGTCTACACCGAGTTCATCAACATGGTGGTGCAGAAGGTGCGCGTGCTGCGCATGCTGCCGGTCGAAATCGTGAAAAACGAGACCAAGGTGCCCGATCCTGATGAAGAGGCACCGGCTACTGCGGATGTCGCTCCGCTGTACACTTTCGAGCCCAGCCTCGAAAAGGTACTGGATGCGATTCTGCCGAAGTACATTCAGTCCCGTATCCACGAGTGCCTGCTGACCGCGGCCGCGTCGGAAACCGCAAGCCGCCAGAACGCCATGCACACGGCAACCGACAACGCACGAAACCTGATCGACGACCTTACGCGCAAGCTCAACGCTTCCCGCCAGGCCTCGATCACCCAGGAACTTACCGAAATCATCGGCAGCGCTGACGCGCTGACCAAGAAGGAAGAGTAGGAACGCATATGGCTGACAACCAGACCACTGCGGCCGAGCCTACCAACGGTCGCGTCACCCGCGTCCAGGGCTCGGTTATCGACGTTGAATTCCCGGTGGGTCATCTGCCCGACATCTACAACGCCCTGAAAGTAACGATCGTCAACACCAGCGCCAAGGAAGAAGGCGAGGCGAAGGAGACCGAGATCACCCTCGAGGTCGAACAGCACCTCGGTGATTCCACGGTCCGTTGCGTCGCTCTGAAGCCCACCGACGGCCTGGTTCGTGGTGCCTCCGTCTCCGACACCGGCGCCCCGATCTCCGTGCCGGTCGGCGACGTGACCAAGGGCCACGTCTTCGACGTGTCCGGTAACATCCTCAACAAGAAGCCGGATGAGACCATCACCGTCTCCGAGCGTTGGCCTATCCACCGCAACCCGCCGGCCTTCGATCAGCTGGAGTCCAAGACCCAGATGTTCGAAACGGGCATCAAGGTCATCGATCTGCTGACCCCGTACGTGCAGGGCGGCAAGATCGGTCTGTTCGGTGGTGCAGGTGTGGGCAAGACCGTGCTGATTCAGGAAATGATTCAGCGCGTGGCCCAGAACCACGGTGGTGTGTCCGTGTTCGCTGGCGTCGGCGAGCGTACCCGTGAGGGTAACGATCTGATCGGCGAAATGGCCGAGGCCGGCGTGCTTGAGAAGACCGCACTGGTCTTCGGCCAGATGGATGAGCAGCCGGGTACCCGTCTGCGTGTCCCGCTGACCGCACTGACCATGGCAGAGTACTTCCGTGACGTGCAGAACCAGGACGTGCTGCTGTTCATCGACAACATCTTCCGCTTCACCCAGGCCGGTTCCGAGGTGTCCACCCTGCTGGGTCGTATGCCTTCCGCCGTGGGTTACCAGCCGAACCTGGCCGATGAGATGGGTTCCCTCCAGGAGCGCATCACCTCGACCCGTGGTCACTCGATCACCTCGTTGCAGGCCATTTACGTGCCGGCCGATGATTACACCGACCCGGCCCCGGCCACGACCTTCGCCCACTTGGATGCAACCACCGAGCTTTCTCGTGACATTGCCTCCAAGGGTATCTACCCGGCTGTGGACCCGCTGAGCTCCACCTCGCGAATCCTCGATCCGCGTTACGTGGGCCAGGCTCACTACGACTGCGCCAACCGCGTCAAGGCGATTCTGCAGCGTAACAAGGAGCTGCAGGACATCATCGCCCTGATCGGTATCGACGAGCTCGGCGAAGAGGACAAGACCACCGTGAACCGTGCTCGTAAGATCGAGCAGTTCCTCGGCCAGAACTTCTATGTGGCTGAGAAGTTCACCGGTCGCCCCGGCTCCTACGTGCCGGCCGACGAGACCATCGAAGCCTTCACCCGCATCTGCGACGGCGTGTACGACGACGTCCCGGAGCAGGCGTTCTCCGGCATCGGCGGCATCGACGACCTCGAAGAGAAGTGGCACAACATGCAGAAGGAACTGGGTGCGTGATGGCTGCGGAAAAAACCACGATGAAGGTCAACATCGTCGCCGCTGACCACCCTGTGTGGCACGGCGAGGCGACGAGCGTGACCATTCCCGCCTCTGAGGGCGGCATGGGCATCCTGCCCGACCATGAGCCTGTGCTCACGGTGATCAAGCAGGGTACGCTCACCGTGGTTGAGCCCGATGGCGATCGCCACATGTTCGAGGTGACCGACGGATTCATTTCCTTCGACTCGAACAAACTCACCGTGGCGGTCGAGCGCGGCCACGACGTCCAGTACTCCGGCACCGCCGAGTGACCTGAACCAACTCCTTAAGGGGCTCTCTGGTTTTCCAGAGAGCCCCTTTTGCTATGTATGCCATGTGTTGCGCTACAGTGGTGGCCTATGCGAGTTATTGTTGCCGACTGTTCGGCCGAGTATTCGGGCCGCCTCAACGCCTCACTGCCCCTGGCCAAGCGCGTATTGCTGATCAAGGCCGATTCCAGCCTGTTGATTTTCTCCGAATTGGGCTCCTACAAGCCGCTGAACTGGATGACCGCGCCCTGCACGATTCGTGAGATCGACCCAGCCGCCAAATCCGCGCAACATTCCCGGGAAAGTGTCGCTGGTGGGGCTGTGGATGGTGATTCTGCGACGCATTCCCCGGAAAGTGTCGCCGCTGGTGAGCCGGAAAAGGTGCTACGTGTCAGCGCCGACAAGGGTTCGGACATTCTTGAAGTGACGCTGCAGCATATCTATTCCGACCAAACCTATGATCTGGGCGAAGATCCGGGTCTCATCAAGGATGGCGTGGAAGACCATCTGCAGCGCTATCTGGCCGAGCAAATCGAGCGTATCGGCAAGGGAGCCAAGCTGGTGCGTCGCGAATACCCGACCGCCATTGGCCCAGTGGATATTATGGCCGTGAATGCCGAGGGCGAGCATGTGGCTGTGGAAATCAAACGTCACGGCGGCATTGATGGCGTCGAGCAGCTGACTCGCTACTGCGAACTGCTCAATCGAGATCCGCTGCTGGCCCCGGTGCACGGCATCTTCGCCGCACAAACCATCACGCCGCAAGCCCAGGTCTTGGCCAAAGACCGCGGCTTCACCTGCCTCATCCTCGATTACGACGATATGAAAGGCACCGAGGACGACAGTCTCAGGCTGTTCTAGATATAGCAGGGGCTCCCTCATCAGAGGGAGCCCCTGCTATATCTTTTAGTACGCGGCGAGAATATCGATTACGAAGACCAACGTGGAGTTGGCGGGAATCGGACCTTGCTCCTTATCTCCATAGGCCTGATCCGGCGGAATCACCAGCAGAACCTGAGAGCCGACGGTCTGGCCGACCAGACCCTTCTGCCAGCCCTCGATAACCTGATGCTGGCCGCTGGAATCGCTGAACAGATCGGCGTCGATTGTGGAATCGCGATCCCAGGACGAATCGAACTGCTTGCCATTCGTAAGCCAACCGGTGTACTTGACCACCACGGTGTTCTTGTCGGTCAGCTTGGCGCCGTTACCCTTGATCAGCGTCTGCGAGATCAGCGAATCAACCGAACCCTGACCGTTCATGTCGATGGACGGCTCGCCGTTTTTGGCTCGCGTCACCTTCGGCAGATTGGCCGGCACATCCTTGACTTCCTCGCCAGTGGCCTTCTCCAAGTCCTTGGACTTGGACACAAACGTCATCGCCAGAATGTAAGAGTACCCGGACGAATCCTGAGCGTTGACGCCAAAGCCAATCGTGGTGTTGATCTTGGCACCCTTGATCTGGTTGTAGTAGGTCGAGGAGAGGGTCTTGGAATCCACCTTCAGCGAGCAATCCGGCGTGTTCTTGGTCCAGGTGTCCATGAGCTCGGTTCCGTCTTTAACGTTGAGCGCGATGCCTTGGGCGCAGACGCGGTCGCCCTCCTCGATCACGTCGCCATCGCCCTTCTGCAGCACCACATAAGAGCCGTCGGACACGGTCATCGGCGTATTAAAGGAGATGGTCGGCTTCTCGCCGAGCTTGCCCTTGGCGGTCACGCCGGCAATTTGGCCCTTCTTGTCAGAAGAGTCGGAAGATGAAGAGGAATCGGAAGAAGAGGATTTCGAGTCCGAGCTCGAACTGGAGCAGGCAGCCAGCGACACGCACATCGCCAGCGAGCAGGCAAGGGCAACGGCCTTGCCGAGGGGGGATAACATAGACTTAACAGACTTACGCATGACACATCACCCTACTGGTAAACCTTGATTTTCTGCGCTCCTAGGTAATAAACAGGTGAAGATTGTAGAATGGTTGAGTTATGAGTGCTGAAGAACAGACTACAAGACCGGATAAGGGCGCCAAGCGTCCATCCCGTCATGCCAAAATCATGCGTGGAGTGGTGACGCCTATCTTCGGACTATTGGCCGTGGCGGCTGTGGTGTTGGGGTACATGAATGCCACGATGTGGAAGCCCTCCACTGAAATCACCGCTTCCGCAACCATGAGCGGCTCCCGGTATGTCGTCACTGATCCGAATGTGCTGACCTTGTTGGATCAGAATGCCACGATAACCGTGGACTCGGGATCCTCTCAGGACGAGGCGTGCGTGGCGTTGGGTTCGTCCAAGGATGTTGCCGGATGGGTCGCGTCCGAGAAGTCCTATACCCGCATCACCGGATTGGCATCATGGAGCGAGCTGAGCACCCAGAAGGGAAGCAGCACGAGTCAGGGAGCGCCTACCAGTGCCGATGACGCGGTGTCGTTCAAGGATTCCGATATGTGGACTGCCGTGAAATGCGGCACTGGGTCCGTTTCGCTGAAGAGCAAGAAGACCGGCGCCTCGACGGTAGCCATTGTGGATTTGGGCGAAAATGTCACCAACGCCAAGGTGCAGCTGCACTGGGTGCGCTCCGAAGTGCCGGACTTTGCGATGCCGTTCTATCTGTCCGGCGGATTGCTGGCCGTGCTGGCCGTACTGTGCGCCTCCGTGTTCGCCATGCCGCCGCATAAGCGCCGCAAGCGCATGGTGGAAGGCATGGCAAGCGCCGTAATCGAGGAAGAGGCACCCGCCAGCATCGCAGTGTCCGGGAAGCCGGATGGTGCAAGTCGACGTAATCGTCGCCGTCACGCCACACATCGGCGTTCGGGCCGTGCGTCCTCGCAATCCTCGCAATCTGAAGCCACCGAAACACCGGTTATCATCGACCCAAGTTCGCGTAACCTGGTCGCCGACCAGCAGACCGGTGCCGAAAGCGGCGCTGAGCCCGGCCTCAGCGCCGGCGATAACGAATCGACTTCGGTAATCACCCCTGACGAACTGCAGGCCTACTTCTCCCGCTTGGCCCAAGAGGTCAATACCGGAGACGACTCGGCCGATGACGGACAGGAGGAAAGCTGATGAACAAGCGATGGAACAAACTGTGTGTGTCCGCCCTCGCCTGCATGGCGTTGGTCGTGCCGTTGACCGCCTGTGAAGGCCAACTGCCGACGCCGGCTGCTGATACCTCCACCAAGGTTGCGCCGGATTTGACCGAGGCGCAGGAGAAGAAGATTCGTCTGAAGATTCTCAAGACGATCGATGAAGCCGATCAGGCCAAGAATCCCGATGGGTATGCGACCGTTATGGGCGGGCCCCAGCTGGACATTCGCATCAGCCAGACCACGATCAATCAGCGTGGCGGCGGTATGTCCGAATATGCGACCATTCCCAAGGACATCGCCCAGACGGTGATTCCTACGGACGACGGATGGCCTCGCTCGGTGTTCACCATCACGACCACCACCGAAGATCAGCAGTCCAAGCGTTTGCTGGTCTTCGATCAGGAATCCGCCCAGCAGAATTACAAGCTGATGGCTATGGCTCGACTGTTTGAGGGCGCCAAGCTGCCGAAGTTCGAGATTCCGACTATTGGCTCGCAGATGGGCACCGCAAAGGATGAGAAGCTGGTGGCCGCTCCCGCCGATGCCTTGGCCCAATACGCCGATGTACTGCAGAACGGCTCCAAGAGCCAATACGCTTCCAAGTTCGCAGACGATTTGCTGCGCCAGGAACTGGCCAATACCACGGCCAAGGTGCAGGAAGGTATGCAACGCAACAACGGTACGCAGGAGCAAAAATTCACCGCTGTGCCTGAACAGATGTGGGTGATGCGTGCTGCAGACGGTGCCGGTGATCTGGTGGTTGGCCGTATTAACGGCGAATGGACTCGCAAGGCAGGGGATGGCCGCGAATCGCAGCCGGCTTCCGACGACGAGAAGGCGCTGTTCAATAGCGACAAGTACACCAGCACCATGAAGGTCACGTATGTGAACGTGGTGGCCTTGTACATTCCGTTGGCAAGCTCCGGTGAGCAAATCACCGCCGTGGGTGCCGACCGTCAGCCGGTAAAGGTCGAAGCGCTGTAGTTGTTGCCGCCGCCCACCGCGCGGTTAACGCCCCACCACGATATGATTCATCCACCACGATGTCGGTAAGTTTTACCTTTCGCACAATGGTGCCGTTTTGAGTCACATCGTGGTGGGCGTTTTGCTACGTGGTGGGAATTTCACCGCGTAGTGGAAGAATCCCTACGTGGTGGGAATCGGCATTACAATCAATGTCAGCAAATGTGATTGTTGTTGTACGCGAATCGCGTGGAATCGGGAGGCATTATGGCAGAGCAGCAGTTCAATCCGGGAGTCTCATTGGCGGGCGCCGTCGATTTGGAGGCGCTGAAGCATCAGGTCAAGGCCAAGCCCGGCCAGGCGGGTGGCGCTCCTGCCGCTGGTGGGTACGTGATCGACACCACCGAAAACACCTTCCAGGCAATGGTGCAGACTTCTGCGACCTTCCCGATCCTGCTGCTCCTGTGGATACCGACCGATGACCGCCTGTTCCCGATGGCCCGTGCGTTGGGCGACGCGGTGAACGCCCTGAACGGCCAGATTCAGCTCTCCCGTATCGATATCTCGTCCAATCCTTCGATTGCCCAAGCGTTGCAGGTGCAGGGCGCGCCCGCACTGTTCGCGTTGATTGCCGGCCGTCCGATGCCGCTGTTGCAGGGCCTTCCGGGTGACGACGAGCTCAAGCAACTTACTGACGAGGTGATTCCGAAGATTATTGAGGCCGCCGCGCAGTCTGGTGTGAACGGTACCGCGCCGTACTCGGGTGATCCTGATTCCGATGCCGCCAAGAGCGCTGGTGCCACCGGTGCCGTCGCGGGTGCTGAGCAGGTGCCGCCGGAGCATGCCGAAGCCCATCGTTTGGCCGAGGAGGGCGATTACGCCGGTGCCGCCGCCGAATACGAGCGCGTGCTCGGATCCGACCCGTCCGATGCACTGGCTGCCCGCGAACGTGCGAAGGCGCTGTTGCTGGCCCGCTCCGGGTCCGCTGATGTACGTGACGTGCGTGCCGCTGCCGCCGCAGCGCCGGACGATGTGGAAGCGCAGTTGGCTGTGGCTGATATCGACATGATCGGTGGCCAGATTCAAGACGCTTTCGACCGTTTGCTGGACTTTTTGGCCGCCGGGCACAAGGCCGATATCGAGCAGGTTCGCAAGCGTCTGCTCGAATACTTCACCATCCCCGAACCCACCGACCCGCGTCTGGCCCGCGCCCGCCGTCGCCTAGCCACCCTCATGTACTGATTGGTTTTGGCTCCCCTCTTTGAGGGGAGCTGTCAGGCGTAGATGACTGAGGGGAGCGCGCGAGCGTACTTGATTGCTTCCCCTAAACCATCCGATTCTTCCCGAAATATTGCTGGAACCTTGGCCCCTCCAGCGCCAGTTCCTCCTCGAAATCATCCGCCCACTTACAGAACGGACGGTTGGCGAGACCATCGTTATTGAATCGCGCCTGATCGGTGATTTCGGTGATGCAGAATTTCGGAATCGTCAGATTGGTAACCGGCCCGGATCGTTCGGCCTCGGCTACGATCAGCGGCGCGTTCGGCCCGCCGAACACGTCCACGCTCCAGCCGTCTTCCTCAATCCACACGGAATACCGGTTCTTGATGATTACCGAGCCGCCGCGCTTGATGAGTTCGGCCGCGATACGCGTATCGATTTCGCGCTCGACTTCGTAGCGCGTGCCGCCCACGGACGGACCTTTGACGGTGACATATGCTTCCGAGAACCGGTCGCGGTATTCGTCCAGCACGGCCACCGGATTTACGTCGGGCGTCATGTCGACGTGAACCTTGCGCGAGACCAGCCGCACGCGCAAGGCGTAATTGTCGGCATGCACGTAGTAGCTCTGAATGATGAGGGTCGGGGCGTCGCCGTCGTCGTATTCCGCCGGCAGTTCGCGGCAGAAGAAGCGGCGTTCGTATTCGAAGTCATCTGTAGGTTCCGACATAACCCCATTGTAGAGCCGATAATGGCGATTTTCTCGTTATTTTGGCGACGTATGTGCCGCATGCAACGTGATGTGGTGTACAGTAAAGAAGTTGCTCGGGTTTGTAGCTCAGTGGATAGAGCGTCTGTCTCCGGAACAGAAGGTCGTGGGTTCGATCCCCATCAAGCCCACCAGCATGGCTTTCGGCTAACCGCCGGAAGCCTTTTGCATATTCGGCGCGTGCAAGGCTGGTGCTGGTGTCGGCAATGGCAAGGCCGGTGATGCCGGCTCGCTTGGGTCGTGGAAAAACCGTCCGGTTTGGCGAGAACGGTAGCCGAATCGTCTGGAATCGTCTGGAATCGTCTGGAATCGTCTGGAATAGCAAGGAATAGTCTGTTGATGGCCGTATGCCGGGCATCATGCGCGCTAAACGCGACTTTGCTCAGTAGACTGCTACGTAATCGGCATTGCCAATCGTTGCTGATCGTGCGATTGGTCGTAGCCGGTGGTGATGTGTACCGGCGCCGGCCGCAGCAGGTGGGCGCCCCCAAGATGAGAAGGAGCACAATATGAGCGAAAAGATGGAAGCCGTAGCCACTTCCGAGGCGCCGGCCGCGCTGGGCGCATACAGCCAGGCGGTGAAGGCCAATGGCTTCGTGTTCGTATCCGGCCAGCTGGGCATTGATCCGGCCACCGGCGAACTGGCGGGCGAGACCGCTGGAGAGCAGGCTGCACAGGCGCTGAAGAATATTAAGCACATTCTCGACACTGCCGGTACCGGCATTGAGCATGTGTGCCGTGCCACCATCTACCTGAAGAACGTCGAGGACTTCAAGGAAGTGGACGCACGTTACGCTGAGGCGTTCATCGGCTCCGTCAAGCCCGCCCGCGTGGCCTTTGGCAACAACATGATTCCCAAGGGCGCGCTCGTGGAGATTGACGCCATCGCGGTGGAGTGATTCGAACGTTTCCCCGGCGGCCCGTCTGCGCGCATGGTGTGTGCAGACGGGCCGCCGCGTATTGTGCGACGCATTCCGGGGAATGTTTCGCTGGGCGGGGGTGCGAGGTGTGGTTCCGCGACACGTTCCCGGGAACGTTGCGCTGGAATCGTTGGGCGGTGGTCCGTGCCACAATAGAGACCATGGCATCCAAAGGAAAACCGTCGCCGCGTTCGGCCGTAAGCCCGCTGAGTGATGAGCAGGTCAAGCGTCTGGCCGCCCGCCACACGCTTGTGGACTCGACACAGTATTACCCGACCGGCCCCCGCACGCCCAATCAGCCGGAAATCAACGCCCAGAATCCCAAGGCCACCAAACGACTGCTGGGAGGGGTGTCCATTGTGTTCCGCGCCAGCTGCAAGACCAAGGCCTGGGGCTTGGAACAGGTGCCGGAAACCGGACCGTTCATCACCGCCGCCAGTCATGTCACCATGTTTGATGTGTTCGTGCCAATGATGAGCCTGTTCCACATGGGCCGCCGCCCCCGTTACATGGCCAAGGCCGAGATGGCGAAGTGGCCATTGATCGGCAAGTGGTTCCAGTTGGTCGGCATGCAGCCGGTGCAGCGTCATTCGGGCAAGGCCAAGCAGATCGAAGAGACCTCGATTGATATTCTGACGTCCGGCCGCCCGCTGACGGTCTGGCCGGAAGGCACCGTGACCCGCGACCCGAAAAAGTGGGTGATGAGCATTAAGGAGGGCGTGGGATATATCGCCCTTGAATCCTCGCGCAGACTGGGGCATCAGGTGCCGCTGTACCCGGCGGTGACGTGGGGTGCCGCCTCCATCAACCACTGGTGGCCATGGCCGCGCAAAAACGTGGTGATGTGCTATGACCATGCGCTCGATTACTCCGATTTGCTTGCCGACATGGACTCATGGGGTGAAGAGCCGCCTGCCGAGGCCGTGAACGAGCTGATGTGGCGCGTGCTCAAACGCATGAACACAGTACTGGAGGAAATTCGTGGCGAGCAGTTCCCCGCTGAAGGCTACTGGGACTACCGCAGTATGAGTCGTAAGCCTTGGCCTGAAGCCGGCGGCCCGTTCCCGGCTGAGAAGTAGCCGCACCGGTTCCCGTACGGGGAGCCTAGGCGAGTAGCATGGCACAAGATTGTGCCGATGAAGTTGCGCGACAAGCGAAGGTAGGAATTTGATATGGGTAAAAATATAACGGTTCTCGGTGCAGGAGCATGGGGTACTGCTTTCGGCCAAGTGCTGGCGGACGCAGGCAACACGGTGACCATGTGGGCCAAGGAGCAGCAGATTGTCGAGGGCATTCGCGATCACCACCACAACGCCGTGCGCCTGCCGTCCGTCGAAAAGTTGCCGGACAACATGACCGCCACTGGGGATCGCGCCGAAGCCGTCAAGAACGCGGACATCGTAGTCGTGGCCATCGCCGCGCAGTTCGCGCGAGTGGCACTCGTCGAATTCAAGGGACTGATTCCCGATCACGCCATCGTCGTCAGCCTGATGAAGGGCATCGAGCGTGGCACCAACAAGCGTATGGACGAAGTCGTCCGCGAATCCCTTGACTTGCCGGCCGACCGGTTCGCCGCCATTTCCGGACCGAACCTGTCCAAGGAAATCGCCGATCGTCATCCCGCCGCCACCGTGGTGGCTTGCACGAACCTCGATAATGCCACGAAGGTGGCCGAGGCATGCACCACCTCCTATTTCAAGCCGTTCGTGACCACCGACGTCATCGGCCTGGAAATGTGCGGCAGCCTGAAGAACGTGACCGCGCTGGCCGTGGGCATGGCCCGTGGTGCCGGCTACGGTGAGAACACCGCAGCCATGATCGAAACTCGTGGACTGGCCGAACTGACCGCGCTGGGCGTAGCCGCTGGCGCCGATCCCAAGACCTTCTTCGGCTTGGCCGGTGTGGGCGATCTCATCGCCACCTGTGGCTCTTCGCTGTCTCGTAACTATACGTTCGGCGCGAATCTCGGCAAGGGATTGACGGTCGAAGAGGCCACCAAGGTCAGCAACGGTGTGGCCGAAGGCGTGCCCACCACGGATGCGGTGGTGGCTCTTGGCGATCAGCTTGATGTGCCGACCCCGTTGGCGTATCAGATGAGCCGCGTGCTGAACGAAGGCATTTCCTGCTCGGAGATGCTTGCCGGACTGTTCGGTCACGAGGTTACCGGCGAATAACGAGAGAAGCGACGTATACGTGGCGTATACGTTGTACGTGCAAAGTCGCGTGGCGTATACGTCGTTGACGTGCACGAGTAGACTGGTGTGCGTCTCTTGTGCGCGGCGTTCCGAGCGCGGTTCGGTCCGGTTGGCGGTGCAAAGCATAGGCTTGAAAACGGTTGTAGTTTCAACAAAAGGATGGTTATGGCCAAGAAGCGTGTTGTGGTGCTCTATGGTGGGCGTGCAGACGAGCATTCGATTTCCTGCATCTCCACTGCCGGTGTGCTGGGGGCCATGGACACTGAACGGTTCGAGCCGATTCCGGTCGGCATCACCAAGGACGGCAAGTGGATCATCAATGGCGAAGATCCGCGTGGCTGGAACTTGGACGGCGGCGAGCTGCCGACCGTAAAGATCACCCCGGAATCGCGCCCGGTGATGCTTGACCCCTCTCGCGGACAGGACGGTTTCTTCATCGGCGAGCCCAGCCACATCAATTCCGCCGATTCCGGCTTCGGCACCAGCTTCGTCAGCATGTCCGACCCGGAAATGCACCATGTGCTGACCTCCCTTGGCCATGTGGACGCGGTACTGCCGGTGCTGCACGGCCCCTATGGCGAGGATGGTACGGTTCAAGGCCTGCTGGAAATGATGGGTGTGCCGTACGTGGGGTGCGGAGTGTTTGCTTCCGCCGCCTGCATGGATAAGCATTACACCAAGGTGGTACTGGATGCCGCCGGCATTCCCACCGCGCCCGGTGTGACGGTCGATGCGCGCAACTTCACCGCCGCCGATGTGCTTGCCGAGATCGAGGACGCCGGTCTTACTTATCCGCTGTTTGTCAAGCCTTCGCGCGCAGGCTCCAGCTTCGGTGTGACCAAAGTCGAGAAAGCCGATGACCGCGAGACCCAGCAGGATCGTCTGGCCGCCGCCATCGCCACCGCCGGCGAGCACGACTGGAAGGTGCTCGTCGAACAGGGGATTGATGGTCGCGAAATCGAATGTGCCGTGCTGTGCCCGAAGGCCGGTGACGAGCCCGAGGCCAGCTGGCCCGGCGAAATCGTGCTCGATCATCAGAACGACGACCAGTTCTACGATTTCGACTCCAAGTACATGGATGCCTCCGCCAGCCACGTGGAAGTGCCTGCCAATCTGCCGGTCAGCGTGCTTGAGGACGTGCGTGACGTGGCCCGTCGCGCGTTCAAGGCCGTGGATGGTGCCGGCTTGAGCCGTGTGGACACCTTCGTGACGCCTGATGGCACGGTGATGGTCAACGAAATCAACACCATGCCCGGCTTCACGCCGATTTCCATGTATCCCAAGGCTTGGGATGCCACCGGAGTGAGCTACACCGAACTCATCACGCGATTGATTGAGGGCGTGCTGAGGTAAGTGTGGTGCGGAATCGGCCGCAGGCCGGTTCCGCTATTGACACATCGCCCATACCTGTCAGTAATTCATGCCAAGTTTTCCTAAGTTCAACAGGCGTACAGCAAATGGCGAACGCAATTCACTTGCGCGCCAGTGTCAGGACAGATTAGGCGCATAGTTTCTTTTCTTGGATTCACGGGCCGCGCGAATGCCGCGCATACCAAGCCCGACTCCCCAGACTGTCGTCTGGATGATGTTGAGAAAAGGAACATTATGAACAACCTGCGTAAGATCGCGGCCGGCTCCCTCGCCGCCGTGCTCGCGTTCTCGATGGCCGCCTGCGGCTCGAGCAACGCCTCCTCCGATGGCACCGGCGAAAGCACCGGCAAGGCCGTCACCGTGAACGAAAAGTCCGCCAAAGCCACCTCCCTCGCCGACTTCGGCACCATGGAAGACCTCGAGAAGGCCGCCAAGGAAGAGGGCGCGCTGAACGTCATCGCCCTTCCGCACGACTGGTCCAACTACGGCGAGGTCATCGAGAGCTTCAAGAAGAAGTACCCGGAGATCAAGGTCACCGAGCTCAACCCGAACGCCTCATCCAAGGAAGAGCTCGACGCCGCCAAGACCAACAAGGGCACCGACGCCGCCCCCGACGTCTTCGATGTCGGCCAGGCCATCGCCGCCACCTCCACCGACTACTTCGCCCCGTACAAGGTGCAGGCCTGGGACAAGATCCCGGACACCGCCAAGGACGCCGACGGCGCCTACTACGCCGACTACACCGGCATCATGTCCGTGGGCTGGAACGCCGACAAGTACGGCGACATCAGCTCCCTGGACGACCTGCTCGACCCGAAGTTCGCCGGCACCGTGGCCCTCAACGGCAAGCCCGCCGAGGCTGGCGCCGCCTTCAACGGCTACCTGATGGCCAACCAGCTCGCCGGTGGCGACATCAACAACCTGCAGCCCGGCCTTGACTACTTCAAGAAGCTCAAGGAAGCCGGCAACCTGACCACCGTCGACGTGACCAACGGCACCATCGACTCCGGCCAGACCGGCGTGGTCTTCGACTGGACCTACAACCAGGCCTCCTACAAGAAGGAGCTCAAGGACAAGGGCGTGAACTGGAAGTACAAGACCTTCCCGAAGGCCCAGGTCGTCAGCTACTACAACCAGGCCATCAACAAGGACGCGCCGCACCCGGCCGCCGCCCGCCTGTGGGAGGAGTACCTGTACACCGCCGACGCCCAGAACCTGTGGTTCAAGGGCGGCGCCAACCCGGTGCTGCTCGATTCCATGAAGGAAGACGGCACCGTCGACCAGGCCACTCTGAAGGACGCCATCACCATCGAAGGCGAGCCGGTCTCCTACACCAACGACGACTCCACCCGCATCACCGAGTGGCTCCAGAACAACTGGGACAAGACGATCGGCAACTGAGGCACAGACCGATGACCGCCGCAATCGCACCCATTGCATCGAACGGACCTGCTGCCGCCAAGGCTGCGGGTCCGTCCGCTACTCCCGCTTCTCCTCTCTCCTCGGCGATGGCCAAGCACCGCCAGGAGCTGGGCACGCTCGCCACCACGCTCCCGTTCTTCGCCTACACCGCCTGCTTCCTGCTCGCACCCACCGTCATCGTGATTGTCGGTGCATTCCAGGATCGCAGCGGCAACTTCACGCTCGCGAACTTCAATAAGATGTTCGAGGCCAACACCATCGCCGCATTCGGCACCTCGATTCTGGTGTCTTTAGCATCCTCTCTGATCGGCGCAGTGGTGGGCGCGCTCGCTTCCTACGCACTGGTCATTGGTGCCAAGCCGAACGGCCTGCTGCGTCGTATGGTCTCCGCCATCTCCTCCGTGCTTGCTCAGTTCGGCGGCGTGATGCTCGCGTTCGCGTTCATCGCCACCATCGGCATCAACGGTATCGGCACCATGCTTATCAAGACACTGACCGGCTACACCGTGAACCCGAACTGGCTCAGTTCGTTGCCGGGCCTGGTGACCATCTACTGCTACTTCCAGATTCCGCTGATGATCATCATCTTCCTGCCCGCGGTCGATTCGATCCGTCCACAGTGGCGCGAGGCATGCGAATCCCTCGGTGGCAACACGTTCCAGTACTGGACGCGCGTGGCCTGCCCGATTCTGGCACCCCGCTTCATCTCCGCGTTCCTGCTGCTGTTCGCCTCCGCGTTCTCCGCATACGCGACCGCCGCGGCCCTGTTCTCCCAGCGTTCGATTCTGGTGCCGCTTATGATCCAAGGTGCCATGCGCAACGAACTGGACCCCAACCAGCAGGGCTTTGCCCAGGTGCTGGCATTCGCAATGATCATCGTCGTGGCCATCGTCATGCTGTTGAGCCACGCCGTGGAAAAGAGGGCCGGACGTTGGCAATGACCGAAACTTCCGCAACCAAGCCGCCGCAGCTGCGCGCCGCTCGTGCGCGTAAACAGAGCATCATCAAATTCGTGATCCTGTTCGTCACCCTGGCGTTCCTGTTCGTGCCGCTGCTGGCCATGCTCATCTTCACCCTGCGTCACCCGCTGTCCGGCCGCTGGTCGGCCGCGCCGTGGATCGCGATTTTCACCGGCAACGGCGAGTCGCTGGGTGCCGACCTGACCGTGCTGTGGCAGGGCATCGGCACCTCGCTGGCCCTGAGCGCGGTCACCGTGGTGATCATGCTGGTGCTGCTGGTGCCCACCATGGTCATCGTGCATATTCGCTCCAAGGTTTTGGAGCGCGCGATCGAATGGGTGGCCACGCTGCCGCTGACCATCCCGGCCATCGTGCTGGTGGTGGGTTTGGGCCCGATCTACCGCTGGCTGTCCGCCGACGTGCTGAGCACCAACCCAATCTGGCTGTGCTTTGCCTACGTGATTCTCGTGATGCCGTTCGCCTTCCGCGCGATCGCCGTGGGGCTTAACTCCATCGACGTCAAGACGCTGGTCGAGGCATCCCGCTCGCTCGGTGCCTCCTGGCCCAAGGTGTTCTTCAAGGTGATCATCCCGAACCTATGGCAGTCGATTCTCTCGGCATCCTTTATCTCCATCGCCGTGGTGCTGGGCGAATACACCGTCGCCTCGCTGCTCGGCCGTATGAACCTGCAGGTCGCGCTCTACCAGCTCGGCCAGTCCAATTCTCAAATCTCCACCGCCATGTCGCTGCTGGCTCTGCTCTTCGGTGCGGTGCTCCTCGTTGCGCTCGACCTGATCTCCGACGCAATGCGCAAGTCAAGGGAAGGTAAGTAACCTGATGAACAGCAATTCGATTTTCACCCGTCGCCATGCCGGTGCCGATGCCGCGGCTTCTGTTTCGGCACCCGCCACCACGTCCGCTGCCGCCGAGGACGCCTTCAAGAACGATCCCACCGCCACCCTCGAAGGCGTGCGCGGCAAGGACGTGACCAAGGCCGCCAAGGCCCTGCTCAAAGACAGCGTCAAGCGCGGCGGCGGCTCCATCCAGATGCGCGACGTCGTCAAGATCTACCCCGGCTCCACCGTTCACGCGCTCGACGACTTCAACCTGGACATCAAGCCCGGCGAAATGGTCGTGCTGCTCGGCGGCTCCGGCTGCGGCAAGTCCACCGCGCTGCGCTCGCTCGCCGGCCTCGAAGACATCCAGGGCGGCCGCATCATGGTCGGCGGCCAAGACGTCACCGGCGTGCCGGTCAACAAGCGCGAGATGGCCATGGTGTTCCAGGCCTACTCGCTTTTCCCGCACATGACCGCCCTGGAGAACGTGGAATTCGGCCTCGAAGTGCGCGGCATGGGCAAGGCAGAACGCCGCAAGATCGCCATGGAACAGCTGGAGCTCGTGGGACTTGCCGATCAGGCCAAGAAGTACACGCAGCAGATGTCCGGCGGCCAGCAACAGCGCGTGGCCCTGGCCCGCGCGCTGGCCGTCAAGCCGCGCGTGCTACTGCTCGACGAGCCGCTCTCCGCCCTCGACGCCAAGGTGCGCGTCCAGCTGCGCGACCAGATTCGCCGCATCCAACTCACCACCGGCACCACCACCGTCTTCGTGACCCACGATCAGGAAGAGGCGCTGGCCGTGGCCGACCGCATCGGTGTGATGAACAAGGGCAAGATCGAGCAGATCGCCGCCCCGCAGAACCTGTACCAGCGCCCCGCCACCGAGTACGTGGCCACGTTCATTGGACTCACCAACCGCCTGCCCGGCGCATCCAATGGCGACGAGGCCGTGGTCTTCGGCCAGCGCGTGCCGCTGCTCGCCGGCTCCGCCAAGGGCGATTCCGTGGCCGTGCTCGTGCGCCCGGAGAACCTGACGCTGGCCTTGGCCGGCAGCAGCGATTCGCACGTCGGCGAACGCGCCCGCGTGGAGGTCATTCACTTCCTTGGCTCCTTGGTGCGCGTGGATACGGTCATTACCTCCGGCGAATACCAGCGCTGGAACAAGGGCGAACAGCTCAAGGCCACCGTGCAGCTGCCCGCCAGCGAGCTGCCGGCCGGTCTGGCGGTGGGCGATGACGTGATTGTCACCCCGCGTCCGGTCGCCGCGCTCGCCTGCTGAATGGCGTTGCGATGATCGTGCGGTTCTGTTCTGTTTTTGTGACTGTACGATCGTCGAATGGCTTATCGGCAATGATGTGTGTGGGACGGCGGCGATTTTTGGGCGATTATCGCGTGCCGTCCCACAGCAATCTTGCAGAGTAGGGGACTTTCTCGGCATTGGGAATGATTGACGTTGATCATTCCTTGCCCATTGATGATTTCCTCCCCCATTCCCAATGCAATCGAAACGCCGTGCCGTATTCTTGAAGAGTATTGCACGTGTGATCGGTCCGTTTGCGGCCAGTAACTATGGGGGATAAGTATGAGCGAACCAATGCCGCCGGCGCAGCAGCCGCAGGCACCTCAGCAATCGCAGCAGCCGCAACAATCTCCACGCGATTGGTGGTTCACGGCCCATCGCCGGTTTTCGACAATCGGCTCGGCGCTCGCCATTATGATGGTGTTCTGGATCGGACTGAATATTCTGGCCACTGAAGCACTACGAACGCTGCTTGGCACCGATGTGCCCGCTTGGGCTGTGCTGCTCGCCTCCTCCGGACCGCTGTATGTGGTGGCCATGCCGCTGAGTATGTTGGCCTTCACTCGCGTACCGGTTATTCGCACCCGGCAGTACCCCATGAAGGCGGGGGAGTTCATTCAGATTTTCGTCATGTGCATTCCGGTAATGTTCTTGGGCAATATGATTGGCAATATATTGTCTGCCGGAGCCACTGATGGTCAGGCCACCAATCGCATCAACGACGTGATTCTTGGCAGCGACTGGCGGGTGAACGCATTGTTCATAGGCCTGTTGGCACCGGTTTGCGAAGAATGGATTTTTCGCAAGGAGATTATCTCCCGCCTGCGCCGGTACGGAGAGAAGACCGCAATCATATTCTCCGCATTGGCATTCGCGCTATTCCATATGAACGTGTTCCAGTTCTTCTACGCCTTTGGCCTAGGACTGATGTTCGGATATGTATACACGCGCACCTCCCGACTGCGGTATTCGGTGGCTATGCACATGCTGATCAACCTGAACGGGTCAGTACTCGCCCCATTGGTGATACAACAGATCGATCCCCGCATCCTCGACGGCACGGTCAGCGAGGCCGAAATCATGCGTATGGCTGAAGCCGGCAACATGGGCGACATGGGCATCATGATGTTGTACGGCACAGTGATGTTGGGCCTCTGCATTGCCGGTATCGTACTGCTTATCACCAAGCGCAAGAGCTGGGAGTTCTATCTTGCGCCAGAGGAGTTGCCTGCGGGGCTTAAAATACGCACCGCCTATGCCAATCCCGGCGTTATCGCGTACCTACTGTTGACTGTGATGCTTACCGGTTGGATGCTGTTCGCATGACTGTCATAGCCGGACCCAGAGAGGCGAGCCGGGAGATATCACAGATTGCCTGACGAGCCGCCATCTTCAACAAGGTATTCGGTGCCCGAACCGGCGATGGCTCGCGCCGCCATATCTTTGATGGTGGAAGGCAGCACACCCTCGCGCGCGAACACAAGCACTTGGCCGGTCATGCCGTAAGGGGAGAAGCCGGTGAACTTGACCAATGGCGGCTGACCCTCCAGCGCCACGTCGGCGGTGGCTTTGGTTACGCGGTCGAGAATATCCTGACTGATCGCAGACGGGTCGCCGGAGGCCTTGGCCGTGAACTCAAGCGTGGCCATGCCTTCGCTGACCGGCGTGAGCTTGGTCAGGGCGGCCGTATTGAGTACCGAATTGGGGATGACCATCATGTCTCCGGAACGGGTGCGCACCACGGTCTGACGCCAGGTGATGTCGTGCACGGTGCCTGTGACGCCTTGAATGGTCACCAGATCGCCGGGTTGGATTACGCGGCCCAGCATCAGGCCGAAGCCGCCGATGATGTTGGCGATTGTATCCTTCAGACCCAGCGAGATCGCCACACCTCCAACACCAAGGGCGGTGATAAGTGTGGTCGGATTGATGCCGAATACGGGCTGCAGTACCATCGCTGCGCCGGTGACCCAGATGGTCACGCGCGTGAGGTTCACGAAAATCGAGGCGCTGGGAATCTGAGAATTGTCCAGAATCTTGCGCAACACGCGGCTGATGACGCGGTCGGCCACAAATACGATGGCCAATACAATGGTCAGCCAGATGAGTTTGCCGGCGTTCACCTGAAACCAGCGTGCGATGTCTTCTGCATATTCAGTCATACGCCTACTGTATCGGTCGTTTCTGGTGAAGTCGTGGAGACGGGGTGGCAGAAAGCGGAATCGGCCTACGGTCGATTCCGCTACTCCTGGCGTTCGCGGCAGGTCTGGCCGAGGCCGCGGGCCAGTCGAATCGGATCGAGAATCTCGTCCAACTGCTCGGCGGGCAGGTCGGTGCGTTCGCCGGCCACCTCGCGCACGGTACGGCCGGTATGTACGGCTTCGGCGGCGATGTCGGCCGCGTGCTCGTAGCCGATGTAGTGGTTGAGCGCGGCGGAAATCGACGGTGAGGACTGGGCGTATGAACGCCCCAGGTCAGCATTGATTTCGATGCCTTCCACGCAGTTGACGCGGAACGTCTCCATGGCGTGCGTCAGCAACGCCATGCCGGTCAGCAGCTCATGCACCATCACCGGGTCGAAGGCGTTCAGCTGCAACTGTCCCTCGGCCACAGCCCAGTTCACAGTCACGTCCATGCCGAAAATCGTGAAGCAGCACTGGTTGACGCATTCGGGGATCACAGGGTTCACTTTGGCCGGCATGATCGACGATCCGGCCTGGCGAGCCGGCACGTTGAGATCGTTGAAACCGCAGCGCGGCCCGGAATTGAGCAGTCGCAAATCGTCGGCGGCCTTCTTCAGGTGCACGGCGAGGCTCTTGATGGCAGCCGACGTGGCCACGTACGCGCCCATATCCGTCATGGCGGCCACCGGATCGGGCGCGGCGGTGACCGGCAGCCCGGTGATTTGCGCCAGATGCTTGATAGCGGACTTGCGGAATCGCAGATCCGCGCAAATGCCGGTACCGATGGCGGTGGCACCGAGGTTGAGCTGGGCCAGCAGCGGCACCACGCGATCGAATGCAGCCAAATCAGACTTCAACAGCGTGGCAAACGCATGAAATTCCTGACCATAGGTCATTGGTACGGCGTCCTGCAGCTGCGTGCGGCCAATCGTCACGTCATTGATATGTTTGTCGGCCAGATCGTGGAAGGCCTTGGCGAGTTTCTTGGTGGACTCGGCGAGCGGCCCGATCGCGTCGATAAGCGCGAGTTTGCAGGCGGCCGGGTAGGTGTCGTTCGTGGACTGCGACTTGTTGACGTCGTCGTTCGGATGGATGTATGTGTAATCGCCGCGCTGGCGGCCGGCGATTTCCAACGCACGGTTGGCGATCACCTCGTTCATGTTCATGTTCGACGAGGTGCCGGCACCGCCCTGCATCACATCGACCGGGAACTGATCGGCCAGTTTGCCGGCCTCAATTTCTAGGCAGGCGGCGCGAATGGCCTCGGCCTTGGCTGGGTCGATCAGGCCTAATTCCTCATTGGCGATGGCGCAGGCGCGCTTGACCGTGGCATAGGCGCGAATCAGCTCGGGATGTTGGCTATCGGTGATGCCGGAGACCGGGAAGTTGCCGATAGCGCGCTGGGTGTGAATACCCCAGTAGACGTTCGCCGGCACCTCCATCTGGCCGATGCAGTCATGTTCCAGACGGGTCTTGTTCGATGTTTCGCTCATGCTTCCATCTTCCTGTGCGTGGGTTGGAAACGCCAGCATGAGAGGCTGATTGCGCCTTGTGAGAAACCTCACGCGAGGTTCGTGCGGCGGAAACAATCCAGACTCGCTGGTTTTCGGTCAAGCGGTGTACCCGGGGAATCCTGCGGGGCCGTTCGACGATGAGATGGTGGATGGCGCGGCATGCGTGGCGGCGACCGGCATGCCGGGGGCGGTCGAATCCTGCGCATTGTGCACGAAGATGCGATTCCAGTAATTAAGCATGTCCTTTTGGCTCATGGCCAGGTATATGCCCATGGCCAGCACGGCCACATCTTCTTTAAGCAGGTCTTTGATTTCGATGGTGTCGCTCAATTCGGGCCAACGTTGCAGCACGGCGAGCATGCCGCCCACGGTGAACTCGACCATGAGATCGGTTTTCAGGTCAAGGTTCTTGGGGTCGCGTTGCAATGTGCTGAGCATTTGCAGACGGCAGAAGTCGCGCAGCGATTCGGTCAGTTCAAGCGTGCTGTGCGGGCCTGCCAACAGGGCCAGGTGGTCGAGGCGCTGACGCTGCTCTGGATCGGAGAGCGTGGCGGTGACGCGGTCTCGCCATTGTTCCTCGGGATTGCCGTTCGGATCGGGGGTGCGGTTGATCGGAATCGATTCGACCTGATGCAGGATGGCTGAATCGGCCAATTCGGGCAGGCTGGAGAAGTGATAGTAGAACGAATTACGGTTCACGCCAGCCTCACGCACCACGTCGGTAACGGTGATCTTGCGATAGTCGCGGTCGGCGAGCAATTCCCAGAAAGCGTTCTCGAGGCGTTCTTTGGCGGGCAGCACCTCGGAATCATGGCGTGGACGTGGCATCTCTTCCTCCTGATGCACCAGCGTGATATGGTCACGCTGTCTAATAACTTATTGGGCAGTATAACTATTATTTGTGGACATGTCTATGAGCTAATCGGCGATTTCAGTTGCGTCCTCCGCTGATGGCGAAGCTGTGGTGCCGGCATCGGCATCAGTATCGGCTCTGGCCGGAGCTGCGCTATCTGCTCCTGCTGCAGTTTCTGCTGGGATCTCGGCTGTTGCTTTGGAGGTCGCAGAACTTGGTGCGGAAGCCGGGGCGGGCGTCGGCTTGCGTTTGGCCGTGGACGCCTTGAACAGTATCGCCAGGGCCTCAACCAAATGACGCCGGTCTGCGGGGGTCAGCCCAACGTACGCGCCAAGCATCGCCGGAATCGAAGCGGGGAAGTTGCTCATCACCTCGCTGAAGCTGGTGGCGCCGTTGGCGTGCAGCACGGTGAACAGCGCATCCACCGCACGCTCGCGCTGTTCGGGCGTAAGCGTGGCGATCCAATGGTTCAGCTCCTCGTTAAACAACTGCGAGCTGGAACTCAAATCCGGCTCGGTGATGAACTGGTCACCATCCAATAGCCAGGTGAAGGCGGAATGCTGCATGATGCCATCCGAATCGGAAGAGACCACGCGGCAAGGCTCCGGGGTCTCGAAAATCATGCCCACAATCGACGAACTCGGCACGATTTTCGTCACCTTCGGCTGGATGGTGCGGTAGGCGGGGCTGGTCACAATCTCCGGCGGGAAACCGGGGCCATCCAGTGAATAGACATGCTGAATGCGCTTGCGCACCTTGGGATCGGCGTTCATGGCCGCGTAAATCGCCAGATTGCCTCCCTTGGAATGGCCGACCAGAATAATCGGACCCTCCCACAGTCGCGCCACCATATCCAGATAGGCGCTGGCTGAACGTTGCGCCGGCACCGGATACTGGAAAGCCATATTGAAATCTTCCTTCCATCCGATGAGCGAATCATCGGTGCCGCGGAAGGAAATAACCAACGTGCCTTTGTAGGTCGGCTTTCGGCGCTTGTGGCCGTCGGGCAGTTGGAAGGTGGCGGCGGCGAATTGGGTTTGCTCACCCTGATTGATGTGCTCGACCACCGCGCCCAGGCGAACGTTGGCGTAGCGGGGGTTTTCGCCTGCGGCCTGGAACAGGTCGTGGGTCAGGTCCGGGTTGACCACTGAAACCATTTGGGCTTCGTGCGGCTTGTCGTCGGCATGTGTTTCCGGCGAACGATGCAGCTCGCGGTTGGCCTCGTCAAGGCTTACCGATTCAAGCTCGGGATGCCAGATACCCTTCAGCCAGATCAGTGGATGCTTGGGTTCGAAAGCGCGAATGCGTGCGGCGAACGAGCCTGACCGCGTCTCATCCAGCATCAACGTCGGACAGACACTGGCCACATCCTCATAGATGAGCGTGGAGATGATCAAGGCGTCGATTTCGTTGAACGGCAAGTCGGCGAAGGAGCGCGTTTCGGTGTGCGCGTAATCGATAATGCCGGTCATGCGCACCTCCTGCTTCCGTTGATATTGCATATCCCCTTGGGCTGCGTGGTCTTGCGATCGCGTGCGGCCGTGCGGCTGCGCGCAGCAATTAACCATATGCATTCCATTGTAGGGATTGTACGGTTTTGGCCGGCGCGATCGAGCAAGACTGCACCGACGGCGAACAATTCGTGGAAGGATTCCCGTCGGCTTGTCGAAAATTGTCGGGTAGCAGGGTTGCGATGCCAGCCAGCCGACCACCCTCCGGCGCTACGCGCCATCTCCCGCCGGCGGGAGGGTTAACCACTCAATCCTTTTTGACGAGGCGGACCGCTGGGCCCGTCAAAGGTTCGGCAGATCGAAGCGCGCCAGATCCACGCCCTCGAGTTCAAGCAACTCGGCCTTGATGTCGAGTCGGCCGCCGTAGCCGCCAAACGCGCGGCCCGAGCCGACTACGCGGTGGCAGGGCACGATGATGGTAACCGGATTGCGCTTCACTGCGCCTCCGACCGCCTGCGCGGCCATGCGGCCGCCGCCGCGTCGTTCGGCCAATTCGGCGGCGAGTTCGCCGTAACTTACCGTCATGCCATAGGGGATTTCGGCCACCAGATTCCACACTTCATGTTGGAATGGCGTGCCGGCGGGATGCAAAGGCGGCACCTGATCCGAGCCGGGGCGTTCGCCGGCGAAATAGGCGGTCAGCCATTCGCGGGTTATACGGAATACGTCGGGTTCACTATCGGATTCGCGATTCGAATCGAGAACGGCTTGGTGATCGGTGGCCCACCACCAGTCTTCAAGACAGAGTTCGGTAAGTCCCTCGCCGTCGGAGGCCATCATCATCCGGCCGATGGGCGTTTCGACTGTGGCCCGCATCAGTTGTCGTTGCGTCATACCGCCATTATCGCGCGTTGAGGGATGAAGCCCATACCGTGCCTGATTCCATGAAGGACGGCACGTCGGCGTAGTTCGGGAACTTCACTTCGGCGCTCGATAATCGTTGGAAAACCGGTGGGACACGCGGGGGCTTGGCTTTTTCCTGAGATTGGCGTATCTTTGTCACCTGTTGCCTGTGAAGGTAACACATGCGGACATAGCTTAGTTGGTAAAGCGCAACCTTGCCAAGGTTGAGACCGCGGGTTCGAGTCCCGTTGTCCGCTCTCGGATGGTTGATTCATGCTGATTGATTCGACCGGATGATGACCCGGGCGGTTGGCGCAGTGGTAGCGCACTTCCCTGACACGGAAGGGGTCACAAGTTCGAATCTTGTATCGCCCACTCGATGAATCGCCGGCAGAATGTTGCCGGTTTTTTCATCACAGGCTCGGGCGATTGGCGCAGCGGCTAGCGCACTTCGTTCACACCGAAGGGGTCGTAGGTTCGATTCCTACATCGCCCACCCGAGATTCACGCTCGTTGGCCATGTGGCCGCGAGCGTTTTTTCATAATCGATGTATTCCGATTATGCCGGTCCAATCGGGGTGCGGGCTAGAATGCCGCGGAGCCGGCAGAATGGCGGGATTCCGCCGATGCAACCTGTGGTTGCGCGCGAATATGCAACCTGAAGATGGTGGCGCGGAACTGGTTTGCCGTGGCATAGTGAGGGCATCGGCCGAATATGTCATGATGAGCATTACCTATGAAGGGACACTCCGATGAGCTTCCGCGCCAACCTGCAATACCTGCGCGCACAACGCAACATGCCCCAGGAACAGCTGGCCATGTTGCTCGGCGTCTCGCGCCAGGCCATCTCCAAATGGGAATCCGAGAAGGCCTATCCCGAGATGGACAAGCTGCTTATGATCTGCGACCTGTTCGGTTGCACGCTTGATGACCTGGTACTTGGCGATGTGAGTGCGAGCGTGAACGTGGGTGCGGCCGCGCGCGGCGCAGCGGAGGGCGACCATGGCTCGGCTGCCAGAACCGTAACCGGGGAGGGAGCCGGGGAACCCGCGTATATGAAGGATGCTGATGGGAACATCGGTGAATCAGCGCGGTCCGGCGGTGACGGCATCAATGGCCCGAGCTCCGCAAATGCATTGCCCGGCGAAATGTTGCACGGAACCAGTTCATCACGTCCCGGCACGCTGGCTAATGTGGCTGCCTTACCGCAGGATCTGACCGGCTACGATGAACACCGCTGCCGATTCGCGCTACTGATTGCCGGCGGTGTCGCGGCGATTATCGCGGGAGCCGGCATCGGCAACCTGTTCGATTCCGATAATTCCATTCTCGGCGTGACGCCACTCAACGATTTTCTGACATTCCTGGGCATCTGCGTGGGCGTGATTATCGGGCTGGCGATGCTGATTCCGGGCGGCATGTCACATACCGACTTCAAACGGCGGCATCCCTATGTCGAGGATTTCTATGCTGCGAGATGTCGCCCTCGGCACAGAGTTGCCGAGGGCCGGCAAATCACTCCCGCGTCGGGTCCTTTTGCAGGAGCAGGAAGACGAGTGCCGCGACGAGCAGGACGGCGATGGAGAGCACGCCGAGCGAGGCGTTGCCGGTCAGGGACGTGGTGGTGGCCACCAGGAAGGTGCCGATGATCGAGGCGGTCTTGCCGAAGATATCGTAGAAGCCGTAGTACTCGTTGGCGTGATCCTTGGGGATGATCTTGCCGTAGTACGAGCGGGAGAGCGCCTGGATGCCGCCCTGGAACATGCCGACCAGAATCGCCAGAATCCAGAACTCCACGGCCGACTTCAGGAAGAACGCGGCGAAGAACACGATGCACATGTATGCCACGACCGCCGCCGTGATCATCGCCTTGCAACCGAATCGCGCCGCCAGGCGGCCGTAGAGAATCGCGCAGGGGAAGGCCACGAACTGCGTGACGAGCAGTGCCACCACCAGCTGGGTGGAGTCGATGCCAAGCTCGGCACCGTAGGAGGTACTCATCGAAATCACCGTGTTCACGGCATCGATGTAGAAGAAGAACGCGATCATGAACATCCACAACGGCTTGTTCTTCACGATTTTGCCGAACGTGCCCGCCAGTTCGCTGAACGTGCCGCGCACGGCCGAGCCCAGCTGGTCACGGGTGGCGCGATAGTGCACTTGGCGGTAGCTGGTAAGCAGCGGGATGGTGAATGCCACCCACCAGATGGCGGTGATGATGAACGAGGCGCGCGTGCAAGCCACCGTGGACCAGTCGAAGAGCGACGGGCCGCCGAAGATCAGCGCGATGCAGAAGATGAACGGCACGGTGGAGCCGATGTAGCCCCAGCCGTAGCCATGCGAGGAGACCTTGTCCATGCGCTCGTTCGAGGTGGCGTCGATGAGCATCGAATCGTAGAACGTTAGCGAGCCGTTGAGGCCGATGGTCGCCAGAATGTAGACGACTAGGAACGGTAGCCAGGTCAGGGGCAGGGCCATTGCGCAGCAGGTGACCACGCCAGTGCCGAAGAAGCCAAGGAAGAACTTGATTTTCATGCCTTGCACGTCGGCGATGGAGCCGAGCAACGGCATGAGCAGCGCGATGACCAAGGAAGCAATGGTTTGCGCGTAGCCCCAGGCGGACACGATGTTGCCGTCCGCCGGCATCAGCGATTTGGCGTAAATGGGGATGACGGCGGTGGACAGCAGCACGAATGCCGAGTTGCCGACGTCGTAGATGATCCACTTCTTCTCGCGGGCGGTCAGTTTGGCGCTTTGCGGCACCGGTTCGTGGACATTCGTGGGATCAGTCATATACACTCCTCGACAGTATTCAACTCAATCTATCGTAGAAGCGCGGACTAGGGTAGGGGAGCCATTCCGGTTGAACGGCGGATGAATAATGCCGGGCCTCTTTCTAAGGGGAGCCAGAGCAAAAATAGCTCCCCTCGCTGAGGGGAGCTGGCCGCGAAGCGGACTGGGGGGAGCTACCTATAGTCGACTATTCGCCGATCAGCGCGATGGCCTCGTCGTAATCGGGGCATTGCGGCACGCCGTTGAGGCTGTGCTGGATGGCGATGGATGCCGCCGCGTTGGCGATCTTTACCGATTCGGCCAGACTATGGCCCTTTGCCAGCATCGCGCACATCACGCCGGTGTGGCAACCGCCCGCCGAACGGGTGTGTACGGCCTTGGTCGGGTATCCCTCGATATGAATCGTCTCGCCACCTGGCTCACGAATCCAAGCGCCGCGGGCGCCGACACGCACCACCAGCGGCGCGCGCAGTGTAGCGCCCAAGCCGTCGCACAACTGGTGCATGAAGTCGTCAAGTCCGCCGCCAATGGTGACTTTGCTGTCGTCGATTGGCGCACCAAGTCGCTCGGCCAGCGTCATGGCCTCCTGACGGTTGCAGGACCAGACCGGGCGTGCGAGCACCAGGTCCTCAAGCATATGGTCGTTGACCAAACGCAACGTATTGGTGGGGTTGATCACCAGCGTGTAGTCGCGTGCAGCCGGGTCGGTACCGGCCTTGAGCAGGAATCCGTCCACGCCGGTGGCCGTGTGGTCCATCAGTGTGTTGCCGCTGATGTGCACCACGTCTTTGGGCTGCGGCTCCAGCGTGTCGAACGTGTCCGAGTCGCCATGAGCCTCGGCGCCATAGGAAGCGATGAATGTCTTCTTCGGCGCGCCGGAGCTCAGCACCACGCGGAAGCCGGAATCCTCATCAAGACGATCCTGGCCGATATGCGTAATGCCGTTGTCTTGGAATGACTGGCGGATGAAATGCGCCCACAGGCCGTTGCCCAGAATGCCGGCGTGCTCGGTCGGCACGCCCATGCGGCTGGCCGCCTGCAGCACGCGATAGCTGCCGCCAATGGAGGGCTTCGGATGATCGGCCACGGCGAATCCGCCCTGTGCCGGCACCTTGTCCACATTGAGCATAATGTCCACCCAGACTTGCCCCAGTGAAATCACGCTGGGCTCGTGAGTGCCGATACCTCGCTTGAGATTCAACATGACAGCCTCCTTCGTCGTAAGTTGCACGTCGCAAGTTGCACGAGGACCCCTTCGTCCCTTGCCGTCTCTTATACCGAGATTATATGAGAGTTTGCTGGATGCGGAAAAGGAAGGCCGGCGTGTTTTATCGGGTAAACGCTATGATTTGCAGCGTAATTCGCCGCTGGCGAACTGCTGACGAACTACTTGCGGACCGCTGGCGAACCAATGCCGAGCCGCTCGTGAACCGCTGATGGCCCACTCGCAAGTTACGCTCGAACCGCGCGTGAACCGCCGAGGTTCGCCCATGATACACGCAAGAGTTGCGGTTGTCGGTATTGGGCTATATATTTGTGAAGTTGTGTGTTCGGCATGTCGGGTGAAACCGGCGGTCGAATGCGTGAAAGACTTGACACATCAAGGTTAAGGGAGTCCATCATGGCAGCTCGTTGCGCAGTGTGCGGCAAGGGACCGCAGACCGGTTTCACCGTTTCCCATTCGCACCGTCGTACCAAGCGTAGCTTCCGCCCGAACCTGCAGTCTGTGCGCACCACGATTGATGGCGAGAACACTCGCCTGCGCGTGTGCGTCAAGTGCCTCAAGGCTGGCAAGGTTCAGCGCGTGGCCGCGTGAATCGCGTACTAACGTGGAGCAAAACCCGTTTGAGCTTCGGCTTGGCGGGTTTTGTTGTTTCTGCGGCCTAAAGAGGCCGTGCGAATAGAATAGGCCAATATGAGCATCACTATGGGCACCACTCTCGCTTCGCTGGTCACCAACAAGCGTCGCGTGTCCGCGCTCAAATCGCTGGGAATCGTCACTGTCGGCGACGCCTTGACCTACTATCCTTTCCGCGTCACCGAACCGGTGCCGCTTCGCGCCATCCGCGAGGCCGCACCCGGCCAGCAGATGGCATTTGCCGCCGTGATACGAGATATGCGCGTGGTGCCGATGAACGCTCGCCGCGGCTACCGACTCGAAGCGACGGTCGATGACGCCGACTTCGCCCGGTCTCGTCGCGTACCCGGCAGTACGGCCCGGCTCACGTTCTTCTCGTATCGTAAATCGTATGTGGATTGGGTCAGCGTGCGACTGCGCGCCGGCACGTCTGTGGTGGTCTCCGGTATGCCCGGCGAATACATGGGTCAGCTGCAGTTCACCCATCCCGAAATCCTCACTGTCGCGCCCGTGCCGGCCGGAGCAGGAGCGGGGCTTGAGGGTTACGCTCGGGGCGCGGCATCCGGCAATGGTGCGTTTGCGGGAAGTGCCGATCCGTATGCCAGTGCGCAGTCCGCGTATCCGCCGGCCGCGACTGCCCCTTCCGGGGCCGCGTTGAAATACGACGCCGATACCGTGCAAGAGGCGCTTACCCGCGTCTGCCGGCCCCGCCCGGTATATCACGCCAGTTCGCGTATCTCGTCCGAACATATTCATGAGACGATTCTGGGATTGCTGTGGATGATGGGGGCCCGCACGTCATCCACGCCTGACGGGCAACTCGCTGGCGCTGGGGCAGCCGGCATTGTGGCTCCCGCGACTGACACCATCGCCGTCCAAAACGGGGAAGAGAAGTCCGGCACGACCGCCGAATCCGGTGCTGAGGCGCTCTCCCAATCCATCCCAGATGTGCTGCCCGAATCGGTGCGCAAGGCCAAGAACCTCATGCATCGGGCTGAGGCGTTCCTGGCCATTCATGATCCGGCCTCCACGGCCCGGTTCAAGGAGGCCATCGAAACCCTGCGCTATGAGGAGGCTTTCGTTTCGCAGACCTCGCTGCTGAAGTCTCGACAGCACGCGCACAAGTCATCGGCGCATCCTTGCCCGCTGAACGAGGCGCTGGAAACAGCTCGAGCGTCGGTGGGCGAAGCGGTTGCGGAGCCAAGTACGCAACCAGAAGCATCGGAGCGCGGTTCTGCGACCGATCTGCCTGATCTGCCCAATTTGCCCAATTTGCGCGACCGCTTCATCGCATCGTTGCCGTTCACACTGACAGCCGGGCAGAGTCAGGTGGTGGACGACATCGCGTCCGATCTTGAACGTGACTGGCCCATGCAGCGTCTGTTGCAGGGCGAAGTCGGCTCCGGCAAAACCGTAGTGGCGCTCGCGGCCATGCTGCAGGCGGTCGGCGCCGGCTATCAGGCGGTGCTGGTGGCTCCCACTCAGGTGCTTGCCGAACAGCATTACGAGACCATCAGCAAGATGGTGTCGGGGTTGACCCTTGCACAGCCGGGTGCCAAGGAGACCGATGCCGCGGCCGACGTTGAGGGCGCGATGGGCGCGTCCGGTGCTTCGACGGTCTCTTCTTCCAAGGTGACTGCGGAAATTCCCGTCACCCTGCTGACCGGTGGTATGAAGCTTGCCGCCCGGCGTAAGGCGCTCGCTGCGGCCGCCAGTGGTGAGCCGGGCATTATCGTGGCCACGCACGCGGCGTTTTCCAAGACCTTCCAAGCCCCGCACTTGGCCTTGGTGGTGATCGACGAGCAACACCGGTTCGGTGTGGAACAGCGCGAAAGCCTCAACGCCAAAACCGATGACGGCACCACGCCGCATCTACTGGTGATGACCGCCACGCCCATCCCGCGCACCGCCGCCATGACTTGGTTTGGCGATCTCGATATTTCCTGGCTCACCGAATTGCCTGGCGGCCGCAAACCGATTCGTACCGTGGTGGTCAATGAGGCCGACGCCGCCACCATGGGGCGTATGTTCGCGCACATTCGCGCGCGAGTCGACGCGGGGGAGCGGGCCTATATCGTGTGCCCGCGCATTGATGCGGATGATGAGGAGAACGAAGGCGGTTCCGGCGTTTCGGCAGCAGCCGGTTCTGCCCGCGGACGCGCCGCAGCATCTGGTTCCAGTGCCCGCACAGCTGCGGGCGGCCGTGCGACGCGCGCGGCGGCCGATGCCATCGGCATCGACGACCCCTACGAAACCTTCGACGAAAATGGCGAAACCGTGGCTCGCCCGCCATTGCATGCGGTGGCCGAAATCGCCGACCGGTTGCAGAAACTTCCACAGTTCCAAGGCATTCGGTTTGCGACTCTGACCGGCCGCGACAAGGATGACGTCAAAACCCAGGTCATGGCCGATTTTGCCGGCGGCGAGACTCCGATCCTGGTGTCCACCACGGTGATCGAAGTCGGCGTGGACGTCAAGCAGGCCAGCTGCATCGTCATCTTTGATGCCGACCGATACGGCCTCTCTCAGCTGCATCAGCTGCGCGGCCGCGTGGGGCGTGGCGGCACCAACTCGTGGGCGTTCCTTATTTCCCGTGCGGAACCCGGCTCCCCGGCCGAGCAACGGCTCGAAGTGATTCACCACTCGCTCGACGGTGCCGAAATCGCCCAAGCCGACTTGGAATTCCGCGGTGCCGGCGATGTGCTCGGCGACGCCCAATCCGGCGGCAAGTCCAGCCTGAAGCTCCTGCGCGTGGTCAAGGACGCCGACATGATCGCCGACGCCCGCACCCGTGCCGGGCAGCTTCTGGCCGCCGACCCCGAACTGGCAGGTGAGGTCCAACTCGCCGGTGCCGTCCTCGACTTCACCCGAGGCAACGAAACCTTCCTGACCTCCAGCTGAGGCACCTCCAGCTGAGGCTAGGGCTGCGCCCCCGTAATCGCACGATATAGTTTTTCCGTATGCCGATCGTGAGGAAATCACGGTCGGGAAGCCCTCGAATGTGCTTCAGTGGAGGCAAGACCATTCGTACATGAGGTACTCGAAGTGCATATATCATTGGTGCGCTTCGAGCACCCCATTGTTGTTCATGATTGGTATGCGCAGATGAACCTGTACAGTGAAAGCTATGCGTGTAATTTCTGGACGATTCAAGGGTGTGGTGCTTGCTACGCCGAAAACGGGTACCCGGCCTACCACGGATCGCACCAAAGAGGCGATTTTCTCGCACCTCGACTCATGGGGAGTGCTGGATGATGCCCGTGTACTGGACCTGTTCGCCGGTACTGGTGCGTTGGGCATCGAAGCGCTGAGCCGTGGCGCGCGAGAACTCGTGGCCGTGGAAAGTTCCCGGCCTGCGGCGGCGCTGATTACCAAGACCTTGGCGCAGCTACAGAAGAATCGTTCGTGGGATGCTTCGCTCAAGGCCCGTGTGCTGGTCAAAAAAGCCGAGCAAGTGGCTGGCGGCTTCGGCGAACCATTCGACGTGATATTCATCGACCCGCCCTATGCCTATGAGACCGCTGAATGCAATCAGCTACTGTCCGATCTGGCGGCGGGCAGCGCCACCAACGAGAACACGGTGATCATGCTCGAACGCTCGGTACGCTCGGATGATCCCACTGCCCCCGGAGGCTGGCAAATCACCGAAAGCCGCAACTACGGCGAAACCGCCGTCTTCTACATCGAATCCGCGGATGACGACTCGGATATAGAGCGTTCCGACGATTCCGCCGCGTAGTGAATCTCCCACCGTGTGGTGAATTAATCGGCGAGCCGGCGCGGATGGGCGGCGGAGACCTCCCAGCCCAAGGCCATCAGGGTCTTGCGATCGGCCTTATCCAGCGCCTTGCAATCCAGTGCCGCGATAAGGTCTGGCCGAATCTCGGCGGTGCGGGCCAGCGCTTCGTCGCGGCGAAAACGGTCCACCTTGCCGTGGTCGCCGGACAACAGCACATCCGGCACCGCAATACCGCGCCACACGGCCGGCTTGGTGTACTGGCGATGTTCAAGCAGTGCGCCCTCGCCGGTGTAGGATTCCTCAACAATCGAATCTGGGTTGCCCATGAATCCGGGCATCAGGCGGGTGATGGCCTCAAGCATCACCGATACCGCTACTTCGCCGCCGTTCAGCACATAGTCGCCGATCGAATATTCGCGTACGTCGACGCCTTGGGCGCGGTAGTAGTCCGGGATGCGCGCATCGTAGCCCTCATACCGGCCGCAGCCGAACAGCAGATGGTCGGCATGGCTGAGCTCGGTGGCGTCGCGCTGGGTGAACAACGGGGCCGATGGGTTCGGGAAGATGAGCACCGGTGCGCCGGATGGGGCGGGGGAGCCGGACGGCTGCGAGAATCCCAGCAGTTCGTCCAGACATTCGCTCCACACTTCGGGCTTCATCACCATGCCGGCCCCGCCGCCGACTGGCGTATCATCCACCGAATGATGCACATCGTGGGTCCAGTCGCGCAGGTTGTGCGCCTTGATCTCCAACAATCCCTTGGCCTGGGCTTTGCCCATCAGGCTGAGGTTCATCACCTCAAAGTATTCGGGGAACACGCTCACGATATCGATCTTCATGTCATCCAGCCTAACGGTAGCCCCTCCCGCATTACACGGCCACCACTACACTATTGCGGTGATGAATACGACGATGAACCTCCCCACCCGCAAAAAGCCCGAAGTGTTGTCCCCGGCCGGCAACCTGAGGGGCCTGAAAACCGCGGTCGATTATGGTGCCGACGCCGTCTACTGCGGCGGCAAAGCCTTCGGCATGCGATCGGCCCCCAAAAACCTTAGCCTTGAGGATTTCGAGGAAGGATCGCGCTACGCCCATGAACGCGGCGCTCGCGTGTACGTGACCTGCAACGTGCTGCCGCGCAACAACGAGATCGAAGCCATGCGCGAGTACGTCGGCCAGCTCAAAGACACCGGCGTGGACGCGCTGATCGTCTCCGATATTGGCGTGATGATGATGGCCCGTCAGGTGGCTCCGAATCTGGAACTGCACGTCTCCACCCAGGCCGGCGTGACTAATTATCAGGCTGCGAACGCCTTCTACGAGCTTGGTGTTCGCCGTGTGGTGTTGGCCCGCGAGATGGACTTGCAGGCCGTGCGTGATATTCGCGCCAACATTCCCGATGACCTCGACATCGAATGCTTCGTCCACGGTGCTATGTGCATGGCCTTCTCCGGCCGCTGCCTGTTCTCCAACTATCTGACCGGCCGCGATGGCAATCACGGCGAATGCGCCCAGCCATGCCGCTGGAAGTATTCGATCGTGGAAGAGAAGCGCCCCGGCCAGTACTTCCCGATCGAGCAGACCGAGAACGGCGCCTATCTGTTCAATTCGCAGGACATGAATATGCTGGGACACTTGGATGATTTGATTGACTCCGGTGCCACCAGCCTCAAAATCGAAGGCCGCGCGAAAAGCGCCTACTATATCGCCGCCATGACCAACGCCTACAAAACCGCGGTTAATGAATACATGATTCAACGCGGTTTTGAAGACGCTGATGGCAATGTTTTGAAGCCTTTCCATGACCGTGTGATTCGCCCGGGCGACCCCGATTTTGGCCAAGGAACCGAAGATCAAGTGATGCGCAATGCTGATGCCGCGTTCGCCGGTGTGGCCGATGAGGGATATGACCGTGGCTCTGATACTGCGGTTGCCGATTCGGTCACCGGCTCGGTTGCCGCAGAACGTGACCGCGTGACGGTTGCTGATGCCGTCGACTCAACTGCCTCTGGTACGCCGGCCGGCACCGCCGTCGAACCCGACGGCATGAGCTCTCACGCCCGTTCCACGCGCCGCAAGTCCAACACCGCGGTCGAACAGATTGAGACCGATTGGAAACATGCGGCCGTTCGCCCGGCCCCACACGTCGAACTGCCCGAATGGCTGCTCGAGGAAACCGACAAGGTGGCCCACCGCGACTACTCCACCGGCTTCTATTACCCGGAGCACAAGGTCACACAGAACACCGACCGCTCCGCCTACTTCCGCTCATGGCTGGTAGTGGGCGAAGTGCTGAGCTGGAGCGCGGACGAAGACGGACGTGTCACGCTGATGAGCCGTAACAAGATTGAGCCCGGTCAACAGGTCGAATTCCTGCTGCCTGGCGAGAGACCATTGGTCTTTACCGTGCCGGAAACCGGCCTGCGCGATGCCGATGGCGCGCCAGTACCCGCCATCAATAATCCGGCGCACGTGTTCTCGATGCCCTGCCCGCACCAGGTGCCCATCAACGCCGCCATCCGCTCGCGCACCAAAAAGCCCACCCTCAAAGCCGAATAACCTACCACTCCGCCCCCGCTGACTGGGGGTGGTCATGAAAATCATGAACACCGCCCGCACCCAAGAAAGAATGCCTTATGCCTGAATACAGCGAAGAAATCCTCGATTCCAACAGCATCAGCTCTACCGATAAAGCCGGTCGCCCTATTCCGGTGACCATCCCCATCGCACTGGCCCCCGGCATCAAGGTGGTGTACACCACGCGACTGGGCGGCCTGAGCACCGGCGATTACGGCAACCTGAACCTCGGCGGCAAGTCCGGCGACGAACCTGAGGCCGTGCTGTCGAACCGCATCGCACTCGCCGAAGCGGTGCAAGCCCGCCTATCGCTGGTCTCCCAAGTACATTCCGGCGTGGCTGTGGACGTGGACGACTCGTTCGTCATCAACACCCCCTTCGGCTTCGACGTGTCCGGCACACATGGTGAGACTGACACTCCGCACGTCATCGAGGCGGACGGCCAGGTCACCGCACAATCCGGCATCGCCCTAGGCATGTTCGCGGCCGACTGTCTGCCGGTGCTGCTGGGCGACCCGGTCACCGGTATCATCGGTGCGGCCCACTGCGGCCGTCGTGGTCTGGAACGCGGCGTGATCGGCGCCACGGTGGACCTGATGAAGAGCAAGGGTGCCGACCCGGCGAACATCGTGGCCACACTCGGCCCGCGCATCTGCGGCGACTGCTATGAAGTGGGCGACGAGATCGCCGACCAGTTCATCAAGCGCTTCCCGCTGACCAAGACGAAGACCCGTTTCGGCGGTGCCGGCATCGACATCGCCGAAGCCGCGATGATCGACCTCGCCTTCGCCGGTGTACATCAGGTGGTCGATTCGATGCCGCGCGTGCACGCCGCCACCCAGTACCTTGAGGAAGACCCGGAACTCGCCGAACTGTGCCGTACGGACGGCGAAGGCCCGGCCGAGCTCGCGGAGCGCATCGACAACATCAGCCACAGCATGTGCACGCTCGAAAACCCACTGTGGTACTCGCACCGCCGCGCCGCGCTCGCCAACAAAACACACGAAGGCCGCCTCCTCGCCCTCATCGTGCGTGACTAAACGGAGAATGCGAGCACATTCCGTGGAGAAGATGTGATGCAGTTCACGGACGGCCAGCCCTCACCTTACGGTGGTGCCTATGACTGAGAGAGATTTCGATACCCCCGTCGAGACGCCTACCGTCCAACCGGCCCCCGCTCAGGGTGCCAAACCGGCGCAAACCGTGCCGGTGGTGGCCGTGGTGCTGGCCGCCGGCTTCGGTACGCGCTTCGACCCCGATAATCCCAAGCAGCTTGTCTCCGTGGGCGGCAAGCCCATCGTGTGCTGGAGCATTGATGCCTTTGAACATTGCGATCGCGTCAGCGACATCGTGGTGGTGGTCAATCCCAAGGTGCGCGGTGAAGTGGAAACGTTGGTTGGCGAGATGGGCTACACCAAAGTCCGCGTCATCATTGACGGCGGTGACGAACGTGTGGACAGTACCGCCGCCGCGCTCGACATGCTGGCTACGGCTGGCATTCCGGACGATGCCAAGATTCTGATCCATGACGCCGTCCGTCCGTTCGTGGAACAGTCCGCCATCGACGGTTCGATTGATGCGCTCGACCAGTTCACGGCCGCGACCGTGGCCTACGCCTCAACCGACACCGTGCTGTTGACCGAGGATCTGGGCGATTTGAAAGTGGTCAAGTCGGTGCCGGACCGCCCGAACACCTTCCGCGCGCAGACCCCGCAATCCTTCCGCTTCGCGACGATTCGTCACGCTTACGATTTGGCTGCCGCCGACCCGGACTTCCATCCCACCGACGACACGCGCGTAGTGGTCGATTATCTGCCTGATGAACCCGTCGCCATTGTCTCCGGTGCGGAAACCAACCTGAAGATCACCACGCTGGAAGATATTCCCACAGCTGAGCGTATCGCCGAGGAGATTCTCGGTCGTGATCCCAAGGAAGAGGCCCGCGCCCGCATGCACGCCCTGCTGGCCCAAGCGGCCGGCCAGATGCATCGCTAGACTGGCATTATGCGTGAACTCAATGTTGTGATCTCCGGCTTCGACCACTATGACGGCGTGGAGGTCAATCCCGCCGTCGAAGTGCCCAAGGCCATCGCCGAGCAGGGACTGGGCGTCTCCTCTGCTCCGGACGATCCGTTGGAGCAGGTCGCCGTCACCGTTCATGCTGTCAGCATCCCGGTGAGCTTCGCCAAAGCCTGGCCCACGCTGAAAGAGACGATTGAGGCCACCAAGCCCAATATCGTCATCGCCACCGGGCTCAAGCACGCAGCCCGAGGCGTGATGCTTGAACGATGCGCCACCAACCTGATGGACGCGATCAAGCCAGACGCGGACAACGTGATCCCACGCCGCGAACCCATCGATCCCAATGGCCCGGCCGCCTATTGGACCCGCCTGCCGTTGCGCTCGATCCTGAATGATTTCACGGACGATTCGATTCCGGCCACCTTGAGTTCGGACGCAGGTACGTTCGTATGTAATTCGCTGTTCTACAACTTGCTCAACTGGACCGCCACCCAGGAGCAGGTGCTGGGCGGATTCGTCAGCTTCCCTCCGGTCGTTCCGGCGCATTCCAGCCAGCATGGTCTACCACTCGACCAGCAGATCGCCGCTGGCCGTGATGTGGTGCGCGAAGCCGTGCGCTACTATCTCAAGCCCTCCAGCTCCGACATCCTCATCGCCTAGCACGCTGTGCGCCACGCCGGAATAGAACATGGTTCGCACGCATTGTAACGATTGCGCGTCGCTCAACGCTCAGCGCTAGTGCGATGCGCTACAGTGCTTCAAGGATGTGCCAAGAGCTTTATGCGTGTGCGAAAGGAATAAACAGCGATGGTGGATCGTTTCCCGGTGGTGCTGCGAGGATATGACAAGGAGAAGGTTGATGCTGCCTTCGACGCTACTCAGGAGAGTATGAAGCGTGCGCAGCAGACGTTGGCCAGCATGCGTGAGCAGATTGCGGCGGATGACGACCGTATTCTGCAACTGCAGGCCCAACTTCAGGAAGAGAAGAACAAGAAGCCGGAAGGCAACAGCTTCGCTTCCTTGGGAGCGAACGCCCAGCAGATGCTTGCCTCCGCCGAACAGACGAGTACCGAACTGCTGGAACGCGCCAAGCAGGACGCGTCCTCCATCCGTACCACGGCTCAGGCTCAGGCCGAAACACTGATCAACAACGCCAAGCTGGATGCCCAGCATATTGTTGACGACGCCAATGCCAAGGCCGCCTCGATTCTGACGAACGCCAGCAATCAAGCCGAATCAGTGACCACCTCCGCCAACGAGGATGCCGCACAACTGCGCTCCGAAACTGCCAAGACCATCACCGAACAGCGTCAGACCGTCGAGCTTGAGCTCAGCAACGCGCGCGAAGAGCACACTAAGAAGATGGCTTCCGAACGCTCCACTCAAGAGCGCGAAATCGCCGACATGAAGGCGGAGGCGACCCAGCAGGTTGCCGCAATGCGCAAAAGCGCCAATGAGGAGATCACCAAGCTTAAGTCTGATTCCAACGATCAGATTGAGGCGGCGCTCGCCGAGGCCAACAAGAAGCTCGCCGACGTGCGCGAGCAAGTGTCCAAGATGATGACCGAAGCCCAGCGCAAGGCCAGCGAAATCATTGATGCGGCCAAAACCAAGGGTCAGGAAATCACTGATGAGGCCGAGGTCAAGCGCACCAGCACGATGAGCCAGGTCAACGCCGAGGTCGAGCAGATCCGTCACGACATCGCCGCTCAGCAGGATGAGGCCACGAAGAAGGTCAACGAACTGCTGCAGCACCTCGAAGAGCGTCGTGTGGCGGCCAAGCGGGAAGCCGATGAGTTGGTCGGTCAGGCCAAGAACACTCGCGACCAAGCCGATTCGTATGCCGCGTCCAAGCGCGAGGAGGCGGACATCCAGGCCGCCGCAATCGTACATAAGGCGGGCGAGGAAGCCGATGCGCAGATCGAGGAGCGTCGCGCCGCCGCCCAAAGCGAGCTTGACGGTCTGTCCAAGCGCATCGCCGATCTGCAGGAACGCGAGTCCGTCATCACCCAGCGTGTTTCGGAACTGCGTTCTATGTTCTCGCAGGCGTTCTCCGGATTCGCTTTCGGCGGTAATGCGGCGGCCTCTGGTCAGGATCAGGAAGCCGCTGCCGCGGCGGCATTGCCGGTGGTTGCGCCCGTCCCGGAAGTCAAGCCTGTACACAACGAGGCCGATGACCAGCCGGGTGAGTTGAGCGGAAACGAGTCGGCTGCCGACGATTACAATGAGACAGATGCGGCACCGGCTGATTCGGCTGATTCGGCTGATTCGGCTGCGCAGAATGAGCAGTCCGAATCGTCTGAGCCGTCCGAGCACCAGACACAGGGCGAACCGGAGGCCCCGACTCAGGAGAATCCGGCCGTATCTGAGCAGAACGGCGAATGACAGGCCTTCGATTAGACTACTAGCGGTAAGAATTACGGCACCTGCGCTTTCGAGCCAGGTGCCGTATTCGTTTGAATCTGCGCCACAAGCGCACCATCACAGAAGGAGTATGACATGAGTGAATTGACGCCTCTGACCGACGAAGCGTTGAATACCCTGCGCGGCGATTTCGCACAGAGCGGCACCAACCGTCTGGCCATGAACGCGGTGACCGCCGCCGGCATCGACAAGGTGGCTCGCAATTATGACCGCGCTCGTCTGATGCAGCGTCGTTTCTCCACCATCGTTGACAATGGCGAAGCCACCCATCAGGATCGCTCCGGCCGCTGCTGGCTGTTCAGCTCCCTGAACGTGGCCCGTTTCGTGGCCAAGAAGAACATGAACTTGAAGGAGTTCGAGTTCTCCCAGAACTACGCGATGTACTACGACAAGCTGGAGCGCGTCAACTACTTCCTTAAGGATGTGGCCGCTCTGGTGGCTGCCGGAGAGCCTTCCGACTCCCGCCTGATGCAGCACCTGCTCGCCGACGTGATGGGCGATGGCGGCCAGTGGACCATGGCCATGAACGTGTACAAGAAGTACGGCGCTGTGCCCAAGGACCTGTTCCCGGAGACCGAATCCTCCAAGAACACCGGTGAAATGAACATCCAGCTGCGCCACATGCTGCACACCGCCGTGGCGCACATGTACGCCGCTGACGGCGATGCCTCCAAGGTCGAGGCGATTATTGCCGACGCCACTGCTGCCGGCCACCGTATTCTGACCATCCACCTGGGCGAGCCGCCGGTTTCCTTTGACTGGGAATGGACCGACAAGGATGGCGAATTCCACCGCGACGGCGAGATTACGCCGGTTGAGTTCTGGAAGAAGTACGTGGGTCCGGCTGATCTTGAGGACTACGTGTGCCTGGTGGACGATCCGCGCACCGAGCACGCCAAGGGCAAGAAGATCGGCATCGAGCACCTCGGCAATGTGGCTGGCGGCGACGCCACCGAGTACCTCAACGTGCCAAACCAGTTCATGAAGGACTGCGTCAAGCAGATTCTCGTTGAGCAGGGCATTCCGGTATGGTTCGGTGCCGACTGCCACCCGTTCATGGACCGTGAGAACGGCGCTTGGGCCACCGACCTGTTCGAGTACGGCCGCGTGTACGACGTGGACTTCGATTTGGACAAGGAAGCCCGCGTGCGCTTCGGCGACTCCGCCATGAACCACGCCATGGCTTTCGCCGGCGTTGACGTGGCCGACGACGGCACCACCCGCCGCTGGCGCGTGGAGAACTCTTGGGGCGCCAAGATCGCCGACAAGGGCTACTTCACCATGTCCGACGACTGGTTCACCGAATACGTCTACGAGGTAGCCGTCCCGAAGGCCCTGTTGCCCGAGGAATACCAGAAGGCCCTCGAAGAGCCAGCCACCATGCTCCCCGCATGGGATCCGATGGGCGCTTTGGCCTGACTTCGTCAGCCTCCCGGAATCGGCCTGACGGCCAATGCTGTGTTTTCTCGCAGCCTGTCGGCTGCTAGGGTCTCTCCCTCTGTCAGCGCGAAGCCGCTGACAGAGGGAGAGACCGCGGTCGCAGGCCGCACAACAACACAGCATCGCCGCAGGCGAGTCCACCCAAAGTCCATAACTGCCGGCCCAACAAGCAGTCCCCGTAACAAACTGCTATAGTTGGGCTTTTGCGTCTATGGCGACATACCGACAGTACGTATACAAGGAAAGGAGTCGAGCAATGGCAGCACTACGTGGTCCGGATAGTTCCGAGGATGAACGTCGTTTGGGGGAGCAGGCCGTCTTTCCTGAGACCGTCGATGTCAACATTCGTCAGCTTGACCCCATTCCCGCGCCGCGTGCTTTCCTCAGGGAGCAGCCGCTCACCGATGAGATGAGCGAGCTCGTGCTCCACTCGCGGCAGGAAATCCGCGATGTGCTCAACGGCCGCGACGACCGACTGCTCGTCATCGTGGGCCCCTGCTCAATCCACGACCCGAAGGCCGCGCACGAGTACGCAGAAAAGCTGGCTGCCGTCAAGCGCGAGTTGGAAGACCGACTCGTGATCGTGATGCGCGTGTACTTCGAGAAGCCGCGCACCACCATCGGCTGGAAAGGCCTCATCAACGACCCCGATCTGGACGGTCGCTTCAATATTCGTAAGGGCATGTGGCTGGCCCGCAAGGTGCTCACCGACGTGCTGAGCCTCGGCCTGCCCGCCGCCACCGAATGGCTTGACCCCATCACCCCGCAGTACATCTGCGACGCGATCAGCTGGGGTGCCATCGGCGCGCGTAACACCGAATCCCAAGTCCACCGCGAACTGGCCAGTGGCCTGTCCATGCCGGTGGGCTTCAAGAACTCCACCGACGGCTCCATCAAGGCCGCCGCCGATTCCTGTTTCGCGGCCGGCTTCGAGCATCACTTCCTGTCCATTAACTTGGACGGTCGCGTGATTTCCGCCGAAACCAAAGGCAACCCGGATTGCCATCTGGTTCTGCGCGGCTCCAGCCACGGCCCGAACTACGATGCCGAATCCGTGCGTCAAGCTCTGGAAGACCTCAAGGTTTCCAAAGCGTCCGGCCCGAGCCAGCATGGCCTCGTCATCGATGCCGCCCACGGCAACTGCGGCAAAGACGAAAACCGCGAAGCCGAAGTCATCGAAGAGATCGCTGAGCGCCTGGCGCACGGCGAACAAGGCATCACCGGCGTAATGATGGAAAGCTTCTTGGTCGGCGGTCACCAAAAGCCGGCCCCGCTCGACCAGTTGGTCTACGGTCAGTCCGTCACCGACTCTTGCGTGCCGTGGGAACGCACCAACGAACTGCTGCACACCCTAGCCGACGCCGTCACCGCTCGCCGCTCGGCTAAATAGCTTTGTCTTTGTAAAAATGCTCACTGAGACCCACTCAGTGAGCATTTTTTGCCAATAACGGTGGTCATGTCAGTTTGTTCCCGTGACACCTTATCCTTGGGAAGGATACTGACCCAAGGAGAGATGTTATGCAGCAGCAGGAGGAAGCAGCACATTCGCTGCATCCGTTGCAAGTCGGTCCGCAGCCGTTGCAAGTCGGTCCGCAGCCGTTGAACACCCCAGAAGAGCTTCGCGCCATTCGTCAGGCGATGGGGGAGGGGAAGAACCCGCTCGTTGCCACTGATGTGCCGCGTTGGGAAGATCAGGTGGGTGTCAGTCGCATCATCAACCGCCGCGTATTGGAGTTGGAGCCGCTGCCCACGCCCGCGCAAGTGCTCGCTGAACTCCCGCTGACTGATCAGGCTCAGGAAATCGTCGCCTACTCGCGTGATGAGATTCGCGCGTGCCTGTACGGCCAAGACGACAGGCTGTTGGTCATCGTCGGCCCCTGTTCGGTTCATGACCCGAAGGCCGCGCTGGACTACGCGCGCCGATTGGCCAAGCTGAAAGATGAGCTCGGTGAACAGCTGCTCATCGTCATGCGCGTGTACTTCGAGAAGCCGCGCACTACCATTGGCTGGAAGGGCCTGATCAACGACCCGGATATTGATGGCAGCCACAATATTCGCAAGGGCCTGTTGCTTGCTCGCAAAACCTTGCTTGGTGTGCTGAAGGAAGGATTGGCGGCCGCCACGGAATTTCTGGAGCCCACCAGCCCGCAGTTCATCTCGGACGCGGTGAGTTGGGGCGCCATTGGTGCGCGCAACACGGAAAGCCAGATCCACCGCCAATTGGCCAGCGGGCTTTCCATGCCGGTCGGCTTTAAGAATGCCACTGACGGCTCGGTGAAGGCAGCGGTCAACGGTTGCTTCGCCGCTGCTCAGCAGCACACGTTCTTCGGCATTGACCATCTGGGGCGTGCCTGCGCAGTCGAGACCCTTGGCAACCCGGACTGCCATGTGGTGTTGCGCGGCTCGATTCACGGCCCGAACTACGATGCCGAATCCGTGGCCAAAGCCATGGAAGACGTACGCGCCGAAATGCCCGCCGAATCCGCAGCCTCGCATGGTCTGATTGTTGATTGCTCGCACGGTAACTCCGGCAAGGACGAACATCGTCAGGCCGAAGTCGTGCGCAATATTGCCAGCAGAATTGCAGCTGGCGAACAGGGTATTACCGGCATCATGATGGAAAGCTTTATTGAAGGAGGCAATCAGAAGGCCGCGCCGCTTGATCAGCTGGTCTATGGCAAGTCGATTACTGACAAGTGCATCAGCTGGGAAGAAACCGAGGCCTTGCTGCGCGAGCTTGCGGAAGCCGTAGCCACACGGCGTTGGCACTGAGTTGCGTCATCGGCTCTCTCGCGGGAGCAATGCAACGAAACGTCTCTACCCCTCAGCCTGCCATTCGGCGGCCATCTCCCCTGACAAGGGGAGCCGAAAGTGTTGTGAAAGGAACTTACGTATGGGTATGAAAACTGTAGCTATTATTGGCGCATTGGATGAGGAAGTGGCGCTGATCGCCAAATCGCTCACGCATGTGACGCACACCGCCAAGGGCAGCCTTGACATCGTGTCCGGCACGGTCGACTCCTTCGGTTCTGACGTCATCAAGGTTGCCGCAACGGTAGGCGGCATGGGACTGGTCAATGCGGCCGCCACCACGCAGCTGCTGATTGACGAGATTGCCCCGGACGCCGTGATTTTCAGCGGCATCGCCGGCAACCTCAACACCCACCTGTACATCAACGACGTGGTGCTCGGCGGCACCCTGCGCTACCTCGACACTGACATGCGGCTCGTAGGCCAGTGGAAGCCCGGCACTGCGGACGCTCCGGTGGAGGAATTCCACTCTGATGACCGTCTGCTGGAAGTCGCCGACGAGGCGCTTGCCAATGCGGGCATTACCCACATCACCGGCATCATCGCCTCCGGCAACTACTTCGTGGACACGCCCCAAAAGGTCGAGGAGGTCATCCGACTCACCGGGGCTGACGCCGTGGAGATGGAAGGCGCCGCCGTGGCACAGGTCGCCGCCCGCAATAACGTGCCGGCACTGGTGATTCGTGCCCTTTCCGACAACGCCGACACCGATTACGAGGTATTCAAGGAGTTCGACATCTCCGAATACGCCGATACCGCCGCCCGTCTGGCTGTCGACATCGTCAAGCGCCTGTAACTGGTCACCTCCAAGTTCGGCGTTGCCGGTGTGGGCTGGTACATGGCCATCATGACTGCCCTCGCTCTGCTCGCTCTGTTCCTGATCAAGGAAAGCAAGGACAAGGACTACGAGCTGTAAATAGAGCTCCCCATATTATGCTCCCGCCAGCGGGAGCATTTTGTTATGTCGTCCCGCCAAAAATGAACAATAGACGAACTTACGTAGTTTAGGCATCTCACTACGCCTCGCACGTTTTACTCTGGAAATCATGGATATCTGGCAGATCGTCGTGATTGTGGTGCTCGCCGCGCTGATACTGGTGTGGGTTGCCGTCATCGCCTACAACAAAGGCCGCGTTTCAGGCCGGCTCGCCGCCGAACAGGACCTGTCCGGCGACGAGGATACGCATTCTCTATTCGGTGATGATGCGCCCGTGCGCCCCACCGAGCGTCGCCTGATTGAAGTCCTGCCCGAAGCCCTGATCGTCACCGACCGCAACGGTCTGGTCCAATATTCAAGCCCCGGCTCAGTGCCATTCGGCCTAGTCTCCGGCGACCGACTCAACTCGCGTGAAGTCGAGGACATCCTCACTCAGGCCGCCGCCGACGGTGGCATGCGTGAGCGTGAGGTTCAGCTGCCGGTCAATCGCAATTCCTATCCGTCCTCTAATGGCCGAGGACTGGAGGCCGGCCAGTCACGCCCGTCCAACACGCTGTATTTGCGTGTGCGCATTGGCGATATCGGCGATGACCTGTACGCCATCTTCATCAACGACATGTCCGAGCAGCGCCGTTTCGAGGCCGTCCGCCGTGACTTTGTGACCAACGTTTCGCACGAACTCAAGACTCCGGCCGGTGCCATCGCGCTACTGGCCGAAACCGTGACCGACGCCGCCGATGATCCGGACGCCGTACGGTATTTTTCCGGCCGTATCTCCAAGGAATCCGCGCGCCTGACCGAACTGGTGCATCATCTTATCGACTTGCAGAAAGCCCAAAGCCCGCAAAGCGTGATCGATGCGCGGCGCATTTCCGCGCTGGATGTGGCACGCGCCGCCATCGCCGCCAATCAGACCCAAGCCGACTCCCGCCATGTGGATATCCGACTGAGTGTCAACGGACAGTCAGTACCCACGAAGGTCGAGGAGCCGGCCGATGGCGAAGGTTCCTTGGAAGAATCAGGCAGCCCAGCCACGAACGGTCCGATGATCAAGGCCGACAAAGAGGCCATGCAAACCGCCGTCAAGAACCTCGTAGAGAACGCCATCCATTACTCGCCCGAACACACCACTGTGGCGGTCGGCGTGGGGGAGCGCGATGGCAAAGTCACCATTCGCGTGGTCGATCAGGGCATCGGCATCCCCGCCAAATCGCTGGACCGCATTTTCGAGCGATTCTACCGGGTCGACCCGGCCCGTTCGCGCGAGACCGGCGGTTCGGGACTCGGCTTGGCCATCACCAAGCACTGCGTGCAGGAGAACGGCGGTCGGATTTCGGTCTGGTCGCGTACGGGGGAGGGGTCGACGTTCACCATCGAGCTGCCGGCCGCCCCGGATGAGGATGACGACGAGGCCCGGTCGGACGAGTCGACACAAGCGTAGGGCCTTGGTTGGTGCCCGACATGGTGCCATTCCATTGCCACACAATCACACAGTGGGCGAGGTGCGCACACCGCGCGTAGCCCAATTACGCAATTACGTACTTTCGGGAAACAGCAGGCTAACGGAGAACAAATGGTTACGATAATGTCGGAAAACTTTGCGCCTATGCGCACGGGAACATACCCAAGAAAGGCTACTATGACACGCATTCTTATCGTCGAAGACGAGGAATCCTATCGCGAGCCGCTGGTATACCAGCTCACACGCGAGGGGTACGACGTGTCCGCCGCCGCCACTGGCGAGGAAGGTCTGGAACTGTTCACCAAGGGCGGCATCGATTTGGTGCTGCTTGATTTGATGCTGCCGGGCATTGACGGCACTGCACTGTGCCGCCGCATTCGTGAGCAGAGCCGTGTGCCGATTATTATGCTCACCGCCAAGAGCGCCGAAATCGATAAGGTCGTTGGCCTTGAGATTGGTGCGGACGATTATGTGACCAAGCCGTACTCTTTCCGTGAGCTGCTGGCACGTATTCGTGCCGTGATGCGTCGCAATCAGGCCACTGCCCAGGCTTCCGGCACTGTGGATGACGATATTCCGCTGGTGTGTGGCGATATCGCCATGCAGGTTGGCCAGCATCAGGTCACCGTACGCGGCGAAACCGTGTTCTTCCCGCTCAAGGAATTCGAACTGCTCGAATACCTCATGCAGAACAAGGGCCGTGTGATGACGCGTCACCAGCTGATCGACCGCATCTGGGGTTCGGATTATGTGGGCGACACCAAGACGCTCGACGTGCATGTCAAGCGCGTGCGCTCCAAGATCGAGGAAGATCCGGCGCACCCCAAGTATCTGACTACCGTGCGCGGTCTCGGATACAAGATCGATACTCCCGCGGAGTAAATGGAAGGCGGCCTTCGGGTCGCCTTTTTTTGTTGTGGATTGTGGGCTCGCTGTGGACTCGCCGCAGGCGAGCCCGCTCCAAAAACTACGTAGCCTCAACGTAGCCCACAAACATCCAAGTGTTCATCTTCTGTTTACTGATTTCGGTTTTGGGCCCTTGAAACCACCAATACGCTTGTAGTTGTCATGAATTGACCGGGCAGCGCTGAGCCGCCCGCGAATAGTTGATAGAGGGATTAAGTAATAATCATGCAGAAGAACATCCTCGTTCGCTCCATTGCCGCTCTGTCCGGCATTGTGATGCTCGCTTCCGTGGCCGCCTGCGGCGATAACACCGCCACCACGACCGACAACAGCTCCTCCTCCGATTCCACTTCCAAGTCCACCCCGATCTCCGGCAACTTCTCGGGCGCCGGCGCCTCCTCTCAGCAGGCCGCTGTTGAAGCTTGGATCGCCGGCTTCCAGGGCACCAACCCTGAGGCCAAGATCGCCTACAACCCGTCCGGTTCCGGCGCTGGCGTGCAGACCTTCCTGACCGGTGCCACCGCTTGGGCCGGCTCCGACAAGGCCCTTGCCGATGACGAAGTTGAGCAGTCCAAGTCCGTGTGCACTGAAGGCACCGCCTTCGATGTCCCGGTCTACATCTCCCCGATCGCCGTGGTCTTCAACCTCAAGGGCGTTTCCGATGCCGGCAAGCACATCAACATGGACGCTGCCACCATCGCCAAGATCTTCGACGGCAAGATCACCAAGTGGAACGATCCGGCCATCGCCGATCAGAACAAGGACCTGAAGCTGCCCGACACCGCCATCACCGTGGTGCACCGCTCCGATAAGTCCGGCACCACCCAGAACTTCGTCTCCTACTTCAAGGACGTCACCCCTGACAACTGGACCTACGACCTCTCCGAGAACTGGCCGAACGAGGTTGGCCAGGGTGCCAAGGGCACTTCCGGCGTGATCTCCACCGTCAAGCAGGCCGACGGCACCATCGGCTACGCTGACTTCTCCCAGGTCGGCGACCTGGGCACCGTGGCCGTCAAGGTCGGCGACAAGTACAACGAGATTTCCGCCGAGGCCGGCTCCAAGGTCATTGGGGATTCCAAGCAGGACGACACCGTTAAGGGTGACAACCGCATCGTCATCAAGATCAACCACGCCACCGAGGCCGAGGGCGCCTACCCGATCGTCCTGGTCTCCTACGACATCGTCTGCCCGGCCTACAAGGACACCAAGCAGACTGAGTTCGCCAAGGCTTGGCTGACCTACGTGACCTCCGACGAGGGCCAGAAGGCCGCTCAGGATGCCGCCGGCACCGCTCCGCTGCCCTCCTCCCTGAAGTCCGAGATCACCAAGTCCATCGAGGCCATCAAGACCAAGTGATGACGTCGGCCCGCAAGGGTCGTGTGGACTGGACCTGACAACTGAACGATAGACTGTAGTAGTAAGAGCAGTCGCCGCCAACTTTAAGCCGCAGTCGTAAACCATACGGCTGCGGCTTAAAGCGGGTCAGGACCCGAACGGTTTGGCAACGTCACAGACGAAAACCGCACCACTTGAATACTTGATAACCACCCTATATAAGGAGAATCCGTGAGTTCGCAAGACAAAACGGCTGTGCAGCCAGTTGGTGGCAAGACCGCCGACAAGGTGTTTCGCGGTGTGGCATACGCCTGCGGCATCCTGATCCTGGTTGTACTTGCCGCTGTGTTCCTGTTCCTGTTCTTCCGCGCCTGGCCACTCATCGGTGGCGATCAGGCCGCCAACAGCCAGACCGTGTCCAGCTTTACCGGCGGCAAGGCCAGCAGCTTCTGGGGCTACGTGCTCCCGCTGTTGTTCGGTACTGTGCTCGTGTCTTTGCTGGCACTGCTGATTGCCTTCTTCGTGTCCATCGGCATTGCGCTGTTCATTTCGCATTATGCACCTAAGAAGCTCGCCACCGCGCTGAGCTATGTGGTCGATTTGCTGGCTGCCATCCCGTCCGTTATCTACGGTTTGTGGGGCGGCCTGATTCTGGTGCCGGCCATCTACCCGTTCTGGAACTGGGTTGCCAACCACCTGGGCTTCATTCCACTGTTCGAGGGCCCGGCCGCCAACCCGCCGCGCACCGTCGCCACCGTGGCTGTGGTGCTCGCCGTTATGATTTTGCCGATTATCACCTCCATGTCCCGCGATATCTTCATGCAGACCCCACGCCTGCACGAAGAGGCCGCGCTGGCGCTCGGCGCCACCAAGTGGGAGATGATTCGTCTGGCCGTGCTGCCCTTCGGCAAGTCCGGTATCGTGTCCGCCTCCATGCTGGCTCTCGGCCGCGCGCTTGGTGAGACGATGGCCGTGTTGATGATCCTGTCCCCGGGCCTCAACTACTCCATCAAGCTGCTGCAGGCCTCGCAGAACCAGACCATCGCCGCGAATATTGCCGCACAGTACCCTGAAGCCAACGATCTGGGCGTCTCCACGCTGATCGGAACTGGTCTGATTCTGTTCCTGATCACGTTCGTGGTCAACTTCATCGCCCGTAAGCTTACCGAGAAAGCGACTGCGTGATGACTGCTGCTGAGAACACTGAAAAGACTCCGATGGACGGCGCGCCCGAAATCGACTTCGATCGTTTCCGCCCGACCCGTTCCGCCATCCAGCGCCGTAATATCATGGACCACTTCATGTGGGTCCTGATCGCGGTGGCGTTTGTGATCGCCTGCATCCCGCTGATCTCCCTGCTGTGGACCACTATCGTCAACGGCATCAAGCGCCTGAACCTGAACTTCCTGAGCTACAACATGACCGGTGTGGTCGGTGGTAACCAGACCCCGTCCGGTGGTTACGGCGGTGTGCTGCACGCCATCATCGGTACTCTCGAAATCACCGCTGGCGCTATGGTTATCTCCATTCCGATCGGTTTGATGTGCGCCGTGTACCTGGTCGAATACTCGAACCGCGGCAAGCTCGCCACCACGGTCTCCCTGCTCGTCGACGTGATGAGCGGCATCCCGTCCATCGTGGCCGGCCTGTTCGCCTTCTCGATGTTCACGATTCTGCTGGGCCCCGGTACCATCAACGGTTTCGAAGGCTCCGTGGCTCTCTCCCTGCTGATGTTGCCCACCGTGGTCAAGTCCAGCGAGGAAATGCTCAAGATCGTGCCGAACGATTTGCGTGAGGCTTCCTTGGCTCTGGGCGTTACCAAGCAGCGCACGATTACCAAGATCGTGCTGCGCACCGCTCTGCCGGGCATCGTCTCCGGTGCCATTCTGGCCATCGCCCGCGTGATTGGTGAGACCGCACCGTTGCTGATGACCGCCGGCTATATCTCCAGCACCAACGTGAACCTGTTCTCCGGCCAGATGACCACCCTGCCGGTGTTCGTCTACCAGGAGTACTCGAAGCTCAGCGCGAACTGCCCGCCCAACGCCGACGCCACCTGCGTGACCACGATTCCGATGGAACGTGCGTGGGCTGCGGCTCTCGTGCTGATCGTCATCGTGCTGCTGCTGAACCTCATTGGCCGAATCGTGGCGAAGGTCTTCGCCGTCAAGACCGAGCGCTAAGCCAGTCGCTAAGCCTAAGCCTTAAGAACACAAGGAAATATAAGGAAACATCATGGGACAACGTATTGACGTCAACCACGAGAACATCTATTACGGCGACTTTCTGGCCGTGGAAGATGTGAACATCAACATCGAGCCGAACAAGGTCACCGCCTTCATCGGCCCGTCCGGCTGCGGCAAGTCCACCGTGCTGCGCACCTTGGACCGTATGCACGAGATCATCCCCGGCGCTCACGTCGAGGGCGAGGTGCTGCTCGAAGGCAAGAACCTGTACGACAAGGACGTGGATCCGGTGGCCGTGCGCCGCGACGTCGGCATGGTCTTCCAGCGCCCGAACCCGTTCCCGACTATGTCCATCCGTGAGAACGTGCTGGCCGGTGTGCGCCTGAACAACCACCACCTGGCCAAGTCCGACGCCGACGATCTGGTCGAGTGGGCTCTGCGCGGTGCCAACCTCTGGGAAGAGGTCAAGGATCGTCTTGACAACCCTGGCATCGGCTTGTCCGGTGGCCAGCAGCAGCGTCTGTGCATCGCCCGCGCCGTGGCCGTCCACCCGCAGGTGCTGCTCATGGATGAGCCCTGCTCCGCCTTGGACCCGATTTCGACCCTGGCTATCGAGGATCTGATCAACGAGCTCAAGAGCGACTACACCATCGTGATCGTGACCCACAACATGCAGCAGGCCGCCCGTATCGCCGACTACACCGCCTTCTTCAACCTGAAGGCAGTGGGTCAGCCCGGTCACCTCGAGTACTTCGCGGACACCATCACGATGTTCAACAACCCGCAAAACGAAGAAGCCGAGCGCTACATCTCTGGAAGGTTCGGCTGATCGTTTCCTGCGCGCAGCGTAATGATTTGTGCGTAGGAGAAACGGCAAAGCCCGCCGCGAGGCGGGCTTTCGCATATTCAACGCGAGTATTGCCGAGTATTATCGTTCTCGCAACGGAGCGAGCTGGAATACTTTGTCGGACTGGGCGGCGACTTCCCGCTTCGGTCGATCGACGGGAGAACGGCGGGTAAAGCGGTACAAGACAAGTCCGCACGATGAATACTCTGTGATGAATCTTCTGTTTACGGTGCGAGTGTGGAAGAATGGTCGCAGCAAGGTCCAGCAAAGGAGCATAGGTGAGTACTGGTCTGATCGTCAGCATCGTCGTTGTCGTTATTATCGTTGTCTTGATTGGTTGGGGCGTCAGCGCCTATAACAACCTGGTGACGCTGAAGAACCGTGTGAAGAACGGTTGGGCGCAAATCGACGTGCAGTTGAAGCAGCGCGCCGACCTCATCCCGAACCTGGTGAATACCGTCAAGGGGTACGCATCCCACGAGTCTGAAGTCTTCACTCAGGTGACCGCCGCCCGCGCCGGCGTAGTGGCTGCGGCCAGCAACCCGAGCACGACCACTGCTCAGCGCGCCGCCGCCGAAAACCAGCTGTCCCGCGCCCTGTTCAACCTGCAAGCCACGGCTGAGGCATATCCGCAGCTGCAAGCCAACCAGAACTTCATGGATCTGCAGAACCAGCTCAAGGAACTGGAGAACAAGATCGCCTACGCCCGTCAGTTCTACAACGACGTGGTCCTGAAGCTCAACACCGCCATCGAAACCGTGCCGACGAACATCATCGCCGGTCTGTTCCACTTTGAGCAGGCGCAATACTTCGAGGCCGATGACGCTTCCCGTCAGGTGCCACAGGTCCAGTTCTGACCCGCTTCAGGCCCGTCCGGTAAGCCGCCGGCCGGGCCTGTATTGTCTTAAGAGAGGGAAGATATGCGGATACGATTCATTCGCGCCGGAATCATCAGCATTGTTGCCACGGTGGTGTTGGCAGTTATCACCTTGGCGATAATCGGGACTTCCGCGTTCGGCGATTCGGCCGACCTCAGCTACCGCACGCTGGACTATGACGTGACCGCCACCGCGAACGGTGATTTGAAGGTCACGCAGCATATCGACGTCAAGATGCGTGAGCGTACCGACAGTGACGACAACACCAAGCCGTGGAAGCAGCTGTTCCAGCAATACACGCTGAACTCCGGCACCCTGACTGATATCAGCGATATCAGCGTGCGCAACGTCACAGACGGCATCGACTATGCCCAACAGAGCGAGCCCAAGCTGCCCAGTGACGTCTTTTCCGACAAGGAATGGAACAGTGACTACGCCAACCATTGGTATATCGCCGATGTGAGCGATGGCAGCGACCATCCAAAGGCATACACGCCCGGTACCGATGGCCTCAAGCCCAGCGCCTCCGCCACCGAAGATAACACGACCGTGGAGATCGGCTGGAATATTCCGGTCACCACCGAGGCCGACAGTATGAAGTTCGACGTGAGCTTCACCATGCACGATGTGGCCACCAAATGGAAAGACGTGGCCTCCTTCCAATGGGAGCCGTTCGGCAAGAAGAACCAAGTGCCTATCGGCACGGTCACCGGCACCGTCCACTTCCCCAACGGCATCACCGGCAAAACCTCATGGGCATGGCTGCACACCGAGCGCACTTCGGAAACCAAGCGCAACAGCGACGGCAGCTACACGTTCACGGCCTACAACATCCACAATGGCGACTACCTCGATGTGGTCGCGGCGTTCGATGCCGCCAAAGCCAAGGGCATCGCCCGCAAGGGAACCGGCAATCATCTCAAGGACCTGAAACAGGACGAATATAAGCAACAGCAGCGCTGGCTCGACAAGCAACGATTCGCTGCCAGAGCTCGTCTCGTGTTCTGGATTGTCAGCATCGTGCTCGGCATCGCGTTGTGCGCGTGGGGTATCTGGGCTGTGATCTCCAGCAACCGGCGTGCGCAATACCGTGGCAGCGTCGAATACTGGCGCGACCAGCCCGGCATCAGTCCGGCTTCCGCAGCCCGTCTGATTCGCGTGGTCGATCCGTCGACGCGCCAATCCGATGAAGACCGCCAGCTGACCGCCACCATGCTGTCGCTCGCCGTCAAGAAGGCCATTGCCGTCTATCCGGGGCCGTCGGACATGTATCGCGGCATCGACATGAGCCAGGCCACGCCGGTGGGCTTGAGCCAAATGATTGCCGCCGACCAAGGCAAGCAGTATGCGGCAGGCATCACCAGCACCATCGTGATTCTGCCGCTCGCCATTGATGAGGCACCCAACGCGCAACAGTTGGGATTGAGCGAATCGGAAGATGCGCTGCTGAACCTGCTCATCGTCATTTCGCAGCGCGTGGGCAGCCCGGTATTCGACCTGAACCAGATGAAGGCGACCTGCCAGAACTGGCAAGACGGCTATATTGAGCTCGGCAAATTCACCGGTGCATGCAGCATGGAATACCAGCGGCTGGGTGCCACGCGCTCTGTGGGCTGGCAATGGATTCTCCCCGGCGTACTGGCCGTCGTGCTGGGATTTGGTTCGCTGCTGGCCAACAGCTTTATCGGATACCCGGTGGCTGGTCTTATCGAGCTGCCGATATTCCTGGTCGGCCTGTTCTGCTCGATGGCCGGCGCGGTGACCGTGCTCACCGACCAAGGCCAGGATATCGCCGGCCGGACTCTGGGCCTTAAGCGTTATATGGAAGACTTCTCCAACTTCACCGACCGTGGTACCGCCGATTTGGCCTTGTGGGATTGGTATATGGTCTACGCCGCCGCGTTTGGCATTTCCGATCGCGTGATGCGTGAGCTGGCCAAGGCCTATCCTCAGGTCAACGATCCGGCTTGGCTGGATGCCAACGCCTCCAACTCGTTGTTCTACTGGAACTACCGCCCGTATGGCTGGTACAGCCACCGCCACAATGACGATGCTGCCGGGCAGATGGACCCGGGCATTAGCGGCCCAGCTCCGGCTTACGGAGGCACGTCGTTTGCCGGCGGATTCTCCGACCTCGGCTCGCAGCTGAACTCCGGACTCGCTGACATCAGCTCGACCATCAGCGCGGCAGCACCATCCGCTGATTCCGGTGGCGATTTCTCCAGCTTCGGCTCGGGCGGCGGCTCCGGTTTCGGTGGCTCGTTCGATGGCTCGGGTGGCGGCTCGTTCGGCGGGCGGTAAATCCAGCGTTCTGCTTACGCTGGAATCGGACACAGACCGTCTCATTACTGTTGAAGGGAATCACCATGGCATTGTTCCGTAACCTCGGACCGTTCTCCACCACCGCCATCGGCCACGGCGAAATGCCGCTGACCATCGAAAACAATCGTGGCCACGAGGTCGGCATCGAAACCCTGCATGCCTCGCTGGACGCCGGCTGCCGTCACATCGACACCGCTTGGGCCTACTACTGCTCCGGCGGCGAAGAACAGACCGGTGAAAAGCTGGTGCGCGAGGCCCTTGAGACCTGGAAGGGGCCGAAGGACGAGGTGCTGGTGGCCACCAAGGTGGGCCACTTCCGCAACTTCACCGACGGCCGCCCCACGTGGGATGTGGACGGTCGCCCGGAGAACCTGATTCGGCGCGGCAAGGAGAGCGCACTGGCGCTCGGCGTGGACACCATTGACCTGCTGTACTTCCACCGCCCTGATCCGAAGGTGCCGTACAACGAGTCCGTCGAAGCCATCAAGCAGCTGGTGGACGAGGGCGTGGCGCAGGAGGCCGGTATCTCCAACGCCTCCATCGAGCAAATCGACATTGCGCGCGGTATTCTGGGCGACAAGCTCGTGGCCGTGCAAAACCAGTACTCGCCGATTCACCTGGAGACCCAGGACACGCTCGACTACTGCGCCAAGGTTGGCTTGGCCTTCGTGTGCTGGAGTCCGCTCGGCGGCTACCGTCACCCCTATGATGAGACCAAGTTCGACCCGTTCCGCGAGGTCGCGGCGGCCCACGGCGTGAGCTACCAGCAGGTCGTGCTGGCATGGGAGCTCGCCAAGGGCGACCACATGTTCGTGATTCCCGGCGCGCACCGTCCCGAAACCATCCTCGACTCCCTGAAGGCCGACCAGCTCGAACTCACCCCCGAAGAACTCGCCAAGCTCGGCTGAACTTTCTCAGCTCCCCTTGTCAGGGGAGCTGTCTTGCGTAGCGAGACTGAGGGGTAGTCGCCGGAGTAGTCCCGGGTAGTTCCACAAGGAGATAATTGTGCGCAAAAAACTCATCCTCGACCTCGATACCGGCATCGATGACGCGCTCGCCATCGCATATGCCCTAGGCAGTGCCGACGAGATCGATTTGATCGGTATCACGGCCACCTACGGCAATGTCGCGGTGCCGCTGGCCGCGCGCAACGCGCTGGCGGTACTGCACTTGTTCGGCCGTGACGACGTTCCGGTCTATCCCGGAGTCGACCATCCCATCGCCCCGGCAACATTGCCGAAAATGCGTGGCACCACACCAGACGAGCGGGCCCAGGCCTACGCGCGCTGGCAGAACGGCGGTGCGGACGGCTGGCAAACGGACGCTTCGTGGTCACCAACTCCCGGCTCGGTGGCGGTCCACCATCCCAACGGCATCGGCGGCGCAATCATCCCCGACTCCCCGCGCGCTCCGGAAGCACCAGGCTCGGCGGTCGATTTCATCATCACCGCCGCGCGCGAATACGGCCCGGACCTGACCATCGTGCCTACGGGCGCGATGACCACCATGGCCACCGTATTCCGCAACGCTCCGGACCTGAAGGATTCCGGTGTGAACGTGACGTTGATGGGCGGTGCCCTTACATTGCCCGGCAATGTAAGCCCGGCCGCCGAAGCGAACATCTCCCAAGACCCAGAGGCAGCAGACTATCTGTTCAAGTGTGGCGCACTCACCACCATGATCGGCCTCGACGTGACCCACCAGACCGCGCTCACTCGTGAGAAAGCCCATGAATGGGCGTCTCTGGGGACGCCAGCCGGCGACTTCCTCGTCACCATGACCGACTACTACATCGACTTCTACCTGAAGAACCAGCCGGAGATTCGCGGATGTGGACTGCACGACCCGCTGGCCGTGGCCGCCGCGCTCGACCCATCGCTGGTCACGACCTTCGGGTTCAACTTGCAAGTCGATCTCGAGGGCCCGTTCCGAGGCCGTACCATCGGCGATCGTTCACGGCTTCAGGACCCCGACAAACACACGCAGGTCGCCTTGGGCGTCGATGTGCCGGAATTCCTGGATCGTTTCATGGGGCGCGTCACCGCGGCGGCCCGGTGACGCGGACGGCGGCCGTCCGGTCCGCTCCACGCCGTGGATGGATATGACCCATGGCGTGGAGCGCCCTTTTGGGAACCGACAGAACATAGGGGGGCGCTGCATGCGCAGCGCCCCCCTATGTGTCAGATCATGCCGCAGCCCGGAATCAGGCCGCCGGGCGGATCGAGCGTGAGATATTGCTCCTCCAGATCGATGTCGGGGACCAAGGCCTCCACGAACGGGACCAACGCGGTCTTTTCGACCACATCCTCGCCCTTGGAATTCTGGCCGGTTACCACCGGCTCGGTCAAACGAATCTTGAGCAGGGATTGGGCGGGGGAGTCGATCACATCCACCACTTTGCCGACCACTTGGCCGGCGGGCAGTCCCAGACCGTTGCCCTCGACTAGACGGGCCTCAAGGCCAATAAGATCCTTGGGATACCATTCGTCGGCCTCGAGCATGTCCTCCGCATCGTCGACCTCGCCGTAGAGTTCGACACCGTTTAGGGCCTCGGCGGCATTGCGGTCGTCGACGCCCTCAAGCTTGAGAATCCAACGATCCTTGAACGTGCGCGAGCCCTCGACGATGTACTCGGTCTCGCCATCCTGGCTGTAGAGCACGGAGTCCGGCTCGAAGCGCCACTCGGGATCATCGGTGTACAGGCGCACGGTGACTTCGCCCTTCAGGCCCTGTGCGCGGCCAATACGAGCGACCCTCAGCAACTCGAGCTGCTGAGGGTCGTCGTGCATGTCTTGCTGTGCCATGCTGTGAATCGTTCCTTATCAGTTATCGACGGACGTCCATGATGTCAACGCGGACCTTGTGGTCAGACAGTGCCTGAATCACGGTGCGAATCGCGTTGGCGGTGCGGCCGCCACGGCCGATCACACGGCCGATGTCTTCCGGGTTCACGCGTACGCGAAGCAGTTCGCCGCGCGCGTTCTCATGAGACTTGACGGAAACATCGTCGGGAAAATCAACGATGTTCTTGATGAGGTGTTCCACAGCTTGTGCAAGCATAGCTAGCCTTTCGTTTCCGCTCAGGCCTCAGCCGGAGCTTCTTCGGCGGCCTCTTCAGCCGGGGCTTCCTCAGCGGCGGCAGCGGCTTCGGCTTCAGCCTTGGCCTTGGCAGCAGCTTCGGACTTGGCGGCCTTCAGCTTCTGAGCCTGGTCCTCAACGGCCGCGATGCGGGCCTCGGCGTCCGGGCCAGCCTCAACGGTCTTCAGGGTGCCTTCGGCACCTTCAAGGCCCTTGTACTTCTGCCAGTCGCCGGTGATGTTCAGCAGCTTGAAGACGGGCTCGGACGGCTGAGCGCCGACGCCGAGCCAGTACTGAGCGCGATCAGACTTGATCTGGATGGTCGAGGGCTGGGTGTTGGGGTTGTAGGTACCGATCTCCTCGATGACCTTGCCGTCACGCTTCTTGCGGGAATCGACGACCACCACACGGTAGAAGGCGTAGAACTTCTTGCCCTGTCGCTTCAGACGAATCTTGGTTGCCAAAATGGCTCTCCTTGTAATGCTAGGTGTGCGGGTTCTCGGTTTGCCATGTGGGGCATGGCCGTCCGGAATCCACGTGTCCTCGCGGCTCGGGGTGTAGAGGGCGCCACGCGCGCGCGAATAACTGGCCTATTATAGCGCACAGGGCCGGACTGGGCGTGGCGCACTGTGGTTGTGGTGTGGTGCGCGTTCCCCGTTGCGCAACATTCCGGGGAATGTATCGCGAAAATGCCGGCTATCGCAGTGCAAGCGTTGCGGTCAGGGCCAGATGATCAGTGCCCTCGACCTCAAACGACTTCACGCCGGACGGTTTGAGCCCGGGAGTGAACAGCACGTGATCCAGCTCGATGCGCGGCCACTTGAGCCAGCTCGGGAAGGTGAGATTCGGGCCGGCGGCTTGAATCAGACTTGCGTCCTTGAATCCGGACTTGAGCAACGCGCGGAAGCTCGGATGGTCGGTGCTCGAGTTGAGATCGCCCATAACGACGACGATATTGCGATTGCTGACGGATTTTGCACGGGCGAGTTCTCGCAGACCCAGAATGCCGGCCGACCAATCCGCGCAGCCGCGCATCGGCGATTTCGGGTGAGCCGAACAAAGCGTCACCGTGCGATTACCGGAGGTTTTGAGGGTGATGGCGGGAACGTCGGCGGCGGGGATGGAGACCACGTTGGGCACCGCTGCGCTCGGCTCGTAGCGGGAATAGATCACGTTGAATCCGCCATTATCGGTCTCTTTGGCGTCTCCGAACTGATGGTAGGGGAGAAGTTCGTTGATGTCGGCTTCGGTAAGACGTGTGATGAGGTCGTCGGTGACTTCCTGCAAGGCCAATACGCTGATATTGCGTTCGCGAATATTGCGAATGATTTCAGCGGCGTCGGCGCGTCCGTATCGACAATTCATCGTCATAACCGAGAACTGGGGCGAGAGTGTTTCACGCGTTGTTTCACAGTGTCCATCGGAGATGGTTTCGGGCCCTTCCTTCGGAGTGTTTGAGGTACCCGATGTATTGCTGTTATGGCTTTTTGACAGCGTCGGCGAAGTTGTTTCACGGGCTGTTTCACGGTGGGATTCTTTGCGTTTCCCGGCCGGGTCGATTGACGTACCCCAGTAGTTGATGCGCTGTGAGCTGGCAATCAGCGCGACCACAATAAGCAACGACATCGCAGTCCATTCATGTTGCCATGCGGCGACCGCGGCCAGAATCATCAAAGGAACCCACAACAGCGGCGTCAGAGCAATCATGTACGGAAGCGGCATACGGGCCTCGAGACCGGCGGGCAGCGCGCTTAAGGTCGTCCATAACAGTGCGATGATTGCCACCGCGCTGAGGATTGTCGTCATGGAAGTTCCTTTCGAAATATAAATTGAACCGAGATATAATTTGGCTCCCCTCTGCGAGGGGAGCCAAGTTGTGAGATCAGCGACCGAACAGTCCGCCAAGGCCTCCGCCGAGGTTCGGCGGCAGTTCAGTGCCACCGTCGACGTTGCCCATCATCTGCTCAAGGCCAGCGGGCAGGGCCGGGTTCTGTGGCTTCTTGGCGAAGGCGGAACCGCCGGTCGAACCGGAGGACTTGCCGGCCAGCTTATCGCGCAATGCCTTCTCCTCGGCCTCGCGCTTCATCGGATTGCCGGACTTGCCGCCCTTCTTCTTGTTCTTGCCCTTCTTCTTGCCGCCGCCCATAGCCGGGCCGCCGAAGCCGGGGATGCCGCCGCCCATGCCGCCACGATTGGACATGCGCTTCATCATCTTTGCGGCCTGCTCGAAACGCTGCAGCAAAGCGTTCACCTGAGAAACCGTCACGCCGGAACCATAGGCGATACGGGCGCGGCGGGAACCATTGATAATCGACGGATCGCGGCGCTCGGCCGGGGTCATCGAGCGAATAATCGCCTCGGTGCGGTCGATTTCCCTCTCATCGAACTGCTCGAGTTCCTTGCGGTGCTGGGCCATGCCCGGAATCATGCCGAGCAGCGACTTCATTGAGCCCAGCTTGCGCACCTGCTGCAGCTGATCGAGGAAGTCGTCCAGGCCGAAGGAACCTTCGGAGATTTTCTCGGCGGCCTTGCGGGCCTCTTCCTCATCGAACTGCTTCTGCGCCTGCTCGATGAGCGTCATGATGTCGCCCATGTCGAGGATACGCGAGGCCATGCGGTCCGGGTGGAAGACCTCGAAGTCCTTCAGGCCCTCACCGTTGGAGGCGAACAGGATCGGCTTGCCGGTCACGGACGCCACGGACAGCGCGGCACCACCGCGGGCGTCGCCATCGAGCTTGGAGAGCACCACGCCGGTGAAGTCCACGCCTTCGTCAAAGGCCTTGGCGGTCTTGACGGCGTCCTGGCCGATCATCGCGTCGATGACGAACAGGATTTCGTTGGGACGCACGGCATCGCGAATGTCGCGAGCCTGCTTCATCAGCTCCTCGTCCACGCCCAGACGACCGGCGGTATCGATGATCACCGTGTCGTAGAGCTTCTGCTTGGCGAGTTCGATGGAATCGCGGGCCACCTTCACCGGGTCGCCGGAGGTCTGGCCCGGAGCTGCGACGGCCTCGCCGCCATCGGATTGGACGCCCTTTTCGGGAGCATAGACGGGCACGCCGGCGCGTTCGCCGACCACCTGCAGCTGCGTCACCGCGTTCGGACGCTGCAAATCGGCCGCCACCAGCAGCGGCGTGTGGCCGGAATCCTTGAGCCAGTAGCCGAGCTTGCCGGCCAGCGTGGTTTTACCGGCACCCTGAAGGCCGGCGAGCATGATGATCGTCGGCGGGTTCTTCGCGAAGTTCAGCGGACGGTCGACGCCTTGGCCGAGCACGTCGGTGAGCTCCTCGTTGACGATTTTCACCACCTGCTGGGCGGGGTTGAGTGCGTCGGACACCTCGGTGCCCAGTGCACGCTCACGCACCTTGCCGGTGAAGGAACGCACCACGTCGAGCGCCACGTCGGCGTCGAGCAGCGCGCGGCGGATTTCACGGATCGTGCCGTCGATATCCGCCTCGGAAAGCTTGCCCTTGCTCTTCAGATGCTTGAACGCATTCGAGAGTCTGTCTGTCAAAGATGAAAAAGCTGCCATAATGGGCAACAGTCTAGCCGCCACGCGGGAAATTGCGGTGTTGGGGACGACGCTTTTCGGGGAATGTGCCGCGTAGTAGTCAGGGATGTTGGGCATTCAGACGGCAAATGCCGTGCCGTCCGCTCGTGGCGAAGCCAATCGAGTGCTTCCGATACCATGGAAACCGTAAAGAATCCTGTGTTTTTTGGAATACTTACGCTGTTTTGAAAATCGCTGGACACCGCTTATACGCAGACTGCCGTGCGCTCCGAACCATGACGTTCGGGCCAACGCAGACATGCCGTGCAATAAGGAAGGCCCACTGATGCCCACCCAAAAACTACTCGAACGCAAAGCCCTGATCGTTGGTATCGTCATCAACGTGCTGCAGGTCTTAGCCGGCATGGCCGTGTTCTTCATGACCGGTCTCAAGGCCATGTTCCTCGACTTCTCCTTCACCGCGATTTCCGTCCTGTCCGGAATGGTGGCGGTGTACCTCTCGTCGCGCACGGTGCGAACCACCGAGCGCTTCCCCAATGGCATGTTCGCACTGGAACCTATCTACGCGATCTGCAAGGCCATTTTCACCATGTCGTTGTTGGTGTATTCGCTGATTGACGTGTGCCGAGTAGCGTACGACTACTTCGTGTTCGGGTCCGGCGAACGCATTGAAACCGGCCCGGTGGTCATCTACGAGATCCTGACCGTAATCGTGTGCTTCAGCCTATACACGTATTACCGGCGCTCCAACCGATCCATCGGCGATTCCAGCACCATGCTCACCGCCGAGTGCAAGAGCACGTTGGTCGACGGATCGATGTCGTTCGGCATCGGCGTAGTTGCCATCTTCCTGATGCTGCTACCGGCCGGCGGTCCGCTTGACTTCCTGCACTACACCGGCGATTTCTTCATCACCGTGGCTTTGGTGGCATTGACCATCAAGGAGCCGTTCAGCGTGCTCAAAGAGGCGTTCGTGGAATTGGTCGGCGGCGTGCATGACGACGATGAAACCAACGCCTACGTGGAGGCCGAGGCACAGCGCCATCTGCCTGCCAACACCGACTACGAGCAGACGCTGATCTTCAAGACCGGTATGAACTACACCGTTGACGTGTATCTGAGCGGCATCGGCGAAACCATTGATGTAGCTGACCTCATCGAATGCAAGCGCTCGCTGGAAAAGGAGCTCAGCAAGCGCCTGCACATCGTGGACGTGGACTTCGTGTTTGACTGATTGATGGGTTTGAAGCGACTACTTCAGACTCCAAGTGGAACCCTGCGGGCCGTCTTCGATGGCGATGCCGGCCTCGGTCAGGGCGTCGCGAATCTGATCGGCCTTGGCGAAATCCTTGGCCTTGCGAGCTTCGGCACGGGCGTTGAGCTGTTCGGCGATCAGTGCCTCCAGCGCTGCATGCTCGGGCGACTCGGCCGTGCCATCAGCGGCACCGCCGGCAGCGCCGGCGGACACCCACGGTTCGGCCAGCGGGTCCAGGCCCAAGGTGTCGAGCATGGCACGCACGGCGAGCAGCGCCTCACGCACCTCGGCCTTGGCGGTTTCGGAATCGGCGCGGTCAGCCAGCTGTGAAAGCAACGTATTGCCGGAACGGATGGCGGTGAAGATCGCGGCGGTTGCACCAGACACATTGACATCGTCATTCATGGCGGCCACGAAATCGGCGGGCAAATCGTCGGCGGAGACGGCAGTGACTTCCTCGCGAGAAGGCTGTCCACCCAGCGCCACACCGGCACGCTCGATGAAGTTCGAGACGCGGTCGTATGCGGCCTGCGCCTCGACCAGCGCCTGATCGGACCATTCGAGCATCGACCGGTACTGCACGGAGCCCAGGGCGTAACGCACCACCCAAGCGGAATGCTCAGCCAACACGCTCGGCACGGACAGGCCGGTGCCCAGCGACTTCGACATCTTCTCGCCCTTGGCGGTCACCCATGCCGAATGCATCCAGCGCGCAGCGGAGGGGTAGCCGGCCGCACGGGTCTGAGCCATTTCGTTTTCGTGGTGGGGGAAGCGCAGATCCAAGCCGCCGCCGTGAATGTCGAAGCCATCGCCCAGGTAACGGTGGGACATGGCGGAGCATTCGATGTGCCAGCCAGGGCGGCCCACGCCAAACGGCGTCGACCAACGGGCGTCCTCGGGATCGGTGTCCTTCGGAGCCTTCCACAGGGCGAAATCACGCGGATCATGCTTGTCGGGGGAGGCATCGGCCGGGTCGACCGGATTGTACTTGTCGGCACCGGTGGCGTCCACGGACGGGCCCATGCGGTCGGCCACGGCGGCGGCCTCATCGACTTCGGAGGTCTGCTTCTGGTGAGTGAGTTCGCCGTAATGCGGCCAGGATGCCACATCGAAGTACACGTTGCCGGTGGGCTTGCCGTCCGCATCCGTGACCACATAGCCGTGACCGTTGTCGAGAATGCGCTGAATCAGGTCGATCATGTCCGACATGTGGCCGGTGGCGCGAGGTTCCACAGTGGGCGGCAGTACGCCGAGCGTGTTGTATGCCTCGGTGAATTCGCGCTCGTAGTAATAGGCGCGGGCCCACCAACGCTGGCCTGCGGCCGCGGCCTTAACGAGAATCTTGTCGTCGATATCGGTCACATTACGCACAAAAGTGACTTTGTAGCCGAGCTTCAAAAACCAGCGGCGCACGATGTCGAACGCCACGGCGGCACGGATATGGCCAATATGCGGTGACGATTGCACAGTCGCGCCACACACATAAATGCCGACTTCGCCCGGCTTGAGCGGCACGAAATGGCTGACCTGGTGCGAGGCGGTGTCATACAGATTCAGGCCTTCTGCGGCCTTGGCAACATGCACCGGCGTCAGGCTTGAAGGCATGACGGAAATGTTGAAATCCTGCGGTTCTTGGCTGTTTCCCATAACACTCAAGCGTAGGGTCCGAACCAGACATGCTGAATCGTTACTCGAAGAGTTTGATGAACGCTTCACAGGTGGGGCCCGAACGAGGTGACAGACGGATGAGAAGCGGGACAACAGTCTCGCGAGAACACGTCTTTGACCGCTGCGGAAACTGCGAGATTCATGGATTTGCCCTGCTCGTTACGCAAACGGGGAACGCTCGTGCCACAATAGAAGTCATGGCCACACCACAAGTGCTCATTTTGCAACATGTCCCATGGGAACGCCCGGGACGCATATTGTCGAACCTCGAGGACATCGGTCTTGAGACGGTGACGATGAATATCGTCGACAAAAAGAAACCGGACTTGCCTGATTTCGGCGAACTGGCTGGCGTGGTAATCATGGGTGGGCCTATGGGCGCGCTTGATTACGACAAGTATCCGGGGCTGAAGGCAGAAGCCAAGTTGGCGCGTGCCGCCGTGGCTTCAGGCAAGCCGATTCTCGGTGTATGCCTGGGGCATCAGATTATCGCCACTGCGCTTGGTGCGCAGCTGCGCAAGGGCGATGCGCCGGAGATTGGGTTCGCGCCGATCAAGCGTGTGGACAAGCATGACTTCTTCTCCATGTGGGATAAGCAGCTGACAGTGCTGCACTGGCATAACGACGTGGTGGGCCTGCCCGCGGAAGGCCAGCTGCTGTCGCGTTCGTCTTCCACCAAGGTGCAGGCATTCCGACTGGGATCCGCGCTGGGCATGCAGTTCCACCTGGAAGTGTGCGGCTCGCTGCTGGACGAATGGCTGGATGAGCCGAGCATGGTCAAGGATCTCAAGGCCGCGGGTGGTTCCAAGTCCCAATTGCGCGAGCAGTTCGCCCAATACGACCAGCTACTGCAACCGCTCGCCGAGCAAGTGTTCTCCGGTTTTGCGGCCCGCTGCAACTCCTACGCTCAGACGCTGAACAAATAACGTTTGCGGGCCGCCGCTGGGCAAGCGTGGCGCTACATTGGTGAGTCATGCCGACTTATGACATTGGACTGGAACACGTTTCGCTCGCTTTCGCTACCAAAACCATCTTCACTGATGTAACGCAGGGTGTTTTTGAAGGCGACCGCATCGGCATCGTCGGCAAGAACGGCGACGGCAAATCCACGTTGCTGCACCTGTTCCGCGGTGCTCAGGAGCCGGATTCCGGCCGCGTGACAAAGCGTGGCGGACTCACGTTCGGCATGCTTGACCAGCGTGATCCCCTTGATGACAACGCCACCATTCGCGAAGCCGCACTTGAGGGGCGCGCCGACTACGAATGGGCGTCCGATAACACTTCCCGTGAAATCGTCGAGGCATTGCTCGGCGGCATGAGCCTGGATGCCAAGGTCGGCTCCTTGTCCGGCGGCCAGCGTCGCCGCGCCGATTTGGCCCGACTGCTGCTCAAGGATTGGGATATTCTTGCACTTGACGAGCCCACCAACCATCTCGACGTGGTCACTATCCACTGGCTTGCCGAACATTTGAAGAACCGCTGGTCCAAAGGCCAGGGCGCTCTGTTGCTCGTGACCCACGATCGCTGGTTCTTGGACGAGGTCTGCGAATCGATGTGGGAAGTCCACGATGGCGTGATCGAGCCGTTCGAGGGCGGCTATTCCGCATATATGCTGCAGCGCGTGGAACGCGATCGCCAAGCCGATGTGCGCGAAACCAAGCGCCGCAATCTGGCTCGCAAGGAGCTCGCATGGCTTTCCCGCGGTGCTCGTGCCCGCTCCACCAAGCAGAAGTTCCACGTCAAGGCCGCACGCGAATTGATTGCCGATGTGCCGCCGATGCGTAACACACTTGAACTGAAGCAAATGGCCACCTCCCGTCTCGGCAAACAGGTGGTCGATTTGGTCGACGTGACGCAGATTTTCGAAAAACCGCAGGGCATGGCCGATATCGACCCGGATGTGGCGGCGCTCTCCGCGTCCGCTTCCCGCGTGGATGTGGTCAACGCCATGTACGCCGAGCCGCAGCTGCATGGTTCCGTTGAGGTGGCGGTCACCGACATGACTGACCCGCGCCTGGTGGACGCCGGCGTGCCGGAAGCCGTCGAGTCCGCTGAGGAAGCGCGTAAGAAGGCCGAGGCTGAGAGCGGCAATCCGCAGCTTGCTGACGATCGCGAGGTTCGTCGCATGAACACGGGTGGTGAAACCATCGGCGGTGGCACTGCTGCAACGGATTCGGATGATGACACTGCTGCAGCCGGTGTCACCTCGGCTGCACGCAAGGTGACGGTTTCCGGCCGCGAGATTCTTGACGATGTGACTTGGCTGATTGGCCCGGGTGACCGCTTCGGCATCGTCGGTGCGAATGGTGCCGGCAAGTCCACGCTGCTTAAGTTGATTGATGGCACACTCACCCCGACCGCAGGCCATGTGAACATTGGCAAGACGGTGAAGTTCGCGGTGCTCTCGCAGCGCCTCGATGAGCTGGAGAAGCTCGGCAAGTACAAGATCAAGGAAGTGCTTTCCCGCTATAAGCCGAGCTACATTGTGGATGGCAAGGAAGTGACGCCGGGACAGTTGATGGAGCGTCTCGGCTTCGAATCCGCCCAGCTGATGACGCCGATCCGCGATCTCTCCGGTGGTCAGAAGCGCCGCATGCAACTGCTGCTGATTCTGCTTGACGAGCCGAACGTGCTCATCATGGACGAGCCCGGCAACGATCTGGACACCGATATGCTCGCCGTGATGGAAGACCTGCTCGATACTTGGCCGGGCACGTTGATTGTGGTCTCCCACGACCGGTACCTGCTGGAGCGCGTCACCGATCAGCAGTTCGCGCTGATTGGCGGCAAAGTACGTCACTTGCCCGGCGGCGTGCAGGACTACCTCGATATGGTTGAGGCTATTAAGAACGGCAAGGGATTGCCGGCTGACACGCCTGGCTTCGCGGGCACCGGTAGCAGCTCGGCGAAGTCTGGTAAGGGTAAGGCGGCCGCCGTCAACGCTGCCGCATCTCTCCCTCAGTCCGCTTCGCGGATAGCTCCCTCGTCAGAGGGAGCCAATAACGGTGAGGACTCCACCTCGAAGCTCACCGGCAAGGCCTTCCACGAGGCATCCAAGCGCGTGAATGCCATCGAACGTAAGCTCGCTAAGCTTGAAGAGCAGAAGGCCGATCTCGAGGCGCAGATGGCCGCCCATGACCCGAGCGACTACGAGGGTCTCAACAAGCTCAATGAACAACTCACCGCCGTCAATACTGAAAGCGATGATCTCGAAGCCGAATGGCTCGAACTCTCCGAACAATTGGAGTAGCGGGAGAAACCGTAACGTTCACAAGGCCTCGGCAGTTTGCCGGGGCCTCCCGCTATGCAAACTCCCACGGATTAATCAATTCCACGTCGGTACCTTCGAAGTCCTTGATATTGCGCGTGGCTATGGCCGCATCCCAGGAACAGGCAATTGCCGCAATCATGGCGTCTTGAATACTGGTAGGTGTGCCCCTGTGTTCGCGTTCGACAAGGATATGGGCATAATCCGCAGCTGCCTGAGTGTCAAATGCGAACGTTCTGTCCTCTAATGTCATAAGCGCCAGCTTGACGGTCGTATCTGTGTACTTTCGTCGTTTGCCTTCAGGCATGCGACATATTCCGGCCAACAACTCGGCGACGGTGATGGCGGTGGTTGCCAAATTGCTTGTATCTTGGTTCCTCAGCCAATTGGCAACGTGTTCGTCTGGCTGTTTCTTGATGATTTCGCTGATGACGTTGGTGTCCAGAATAATCATGGCCGATTCCTATTCAAAAGATACTGGCGGTCGGGAATCGGCGGAATTTCGCTCGGATAGTGGGAGTTCCCCCTTGTCGAGTCCCTCAAAATCCATGTTCTTCATGAATTCGCGGATCTCGTCATAGAAATTGGTCTTTCGCGTGATTTCATGCGCCACCGTGCCAGCCAGCCATTCTTCAAGAATGGATCGCACCTGAGATTCCATGGAGCGGTTGTTTTTCTCAGCCACTTCTTTGAGCTGCTGAATCTGCTCATCGGGTATTTTTCGGATGGTCAATGTTGCCATGATGCACCTCCTTGTTGCTGTCATAATGCTAGCATGAGGTGCTGTCGTTTTGCTTGCAGTACGGGTGATGAGGTATGCACGCATGAAAAAAGGCGGATATGCATCATGCGCATCCGCCTTTTGAGCTTGGACTGGGTCTTCCCGCAGTCGCCGAATCAGCGCCCGGTAACCTCGGAACCGACGACCTTTTCGCTCAGGGCGCGCGGGCCGCGGGTCACGGCTACGGCACCGGAGCGCACCAGCTCAATCACACCGTAATGCTCCAAAAGCCCCAGCAGGGCGTCGATCTTGCCTTCGGCACCGGTGGCCTCAATGGTCAGCGATTCCGGATTCACGTCCACCACGCGCACGCGGAACAGACGCACGATCTCCAGCACGTCGGAACGGTTGGATTCGTTGGCGGCCACCTTGATGAGCACCAGTTCGCGTTCCACGGTGGAGTTCGGGTCGAGTTCCACGATTTTGAGCACATGCAGCAGCTTGTTGAGCTGCTTGATGATCTGCTCCAGCGGCACGGCCTCCACGTCGGCGGTCACCGTGACGCGAGAGATGTCCGGACGCTCGGTGGGGGAGACGGACAGCGAGTTGATGTTGAACGCACGGCGGGCGAACAGGCCGGCGATACGCGCCAGCACGCCTGGGCGGTTCTCCACCAGCACGGACAGCGTATGACGCTGGGAACCAGGCTGGGATGCAGGATAGTTAGCCATGAGTGTTCTCCTCTCCTCAGTGCTCGCTCGCAGTGGCAGCGGCGGTCTCGTGCTCGAACACGCCGGTCGCATGCTCGTCCGGACCGGTTCCCGGAGCCGGGGTGCCGCCAGCCAGCGGCTTGATGCCGGGCTTGTACGTCACCTCGTCGTTGGGGGCGCCGGCGGCTACCATCGGCCACACCATCGCATCCTTCCACACGCGGAAGTCGATCAGCACCGGGCGGTCGTTGATCTGGTTCGCCTTTTCGATGGCGGCAATCGCCTCTTCCTCGGTGAACGCGCGGATACCCACGCAGCCGTATGCCTCGGCCAACTTGATGAAATCAGGCACTTCGAGCGGCGCATCGCCGTCGGCCAGTGCCGCCGCACCATCGGCACCGTGCGCTTCACCATCGAGCAGGTTGGTCTGCGAGTAGTGGTGCTCGTAGAACAGCGTCTGCCACTGACGGACCATGCCGTATACGGAGTTGTTCAGAATCGCGATCTTCACCGGAGCGCGGTCCAGGAACGCGGCGGCCAGCTCCTCAGAGGTCATCTGGAAGGAACCGTCACCATCGATCAGCCACACCGGCTTCTTGCCCTCGAATTCACGGGCCGAGCCCACGGATGCGCCGATGGCAGCCGGCAGACCGTAGCCCATCGTGCCGAGGCCTCCGGAGGAGATCCAAGCGTGCTGGTTCTCAAAATCGATGAACTGCGAGGCCCACATCTGGTGCTGGCCCACACCGGTCACCCAGATGGTGGACGGATCGGCCATCTCAGAGAGCTTCTTGATGACCCACTGCGGGGCCAGCGATCCGTCGGTCGGCTCATCCCACGTCATCGGGTATTCCTCGCGCCAGCCGTCGATCGCCTTCCACCAGGGGGCCAGATTCGGCTTGCCCTGAATGGCCTGCGCACGCTGAATCTCGGGAATCAAGTCGTCGAGCACGGTAGCCACATCGCCCACGATCGGCACGTCGGGCTGACGGTTCTTGCCGATTTCAGCCGGGTCGATGTCAATGTGAATCACGCGGGCGGTCGGTGCGAAGGCGTCGAGCTTGCCGGTCACGCGGTCGTCGAAACGTGCACCGATGGCCACAAGCAGGTCAGCGCGCTGCACGGCGCCGGTTGCGGCAATCGTACCGTGCATGCCTAGCATGCCGAGGTTCTTCGGGTCGGAGTCGGGAATGATGCCGCGTGCGGGCAGGGTCGTGACCACGGGAGCGCCGGTCAGGTCGGCCAGAGCCTTGACCTGTGCGCCGGCGTTGGAGCGGGCGGCGCCGCCACCCACATACAGCACCGGGCGGTACGACTGAGAGAACAGCTTCGCCGCGTCGGACAGCACACGGCCGTGCGCCTTGGTGGTGGGGTTGTAGCCGGGCAGAATCATGCGCTGCGGCCATGAGTAGTACATGTCGCCGGTCTGTGCGGTCTTGGTCAGATCCACGACCACCGGGCCGGGGCGGCCGGTGTTGGCGATGTAGTACGCCTCGGAAAGCACGCGAGGAATGTCCTGCGCGCGGGTCACGAGGAAGGAGTGCTTGGACACCGGGTAGGTGATGCCCACGATATCCGCCTCCTGGAAGGCATCAGTGCCGATGGCTTGCACGCCCACCTGACCGGTAATCACGACCATGGGCACGGAGTCCATGTTCGCGTCCGCAATGGCCGTGACCACGTTTGTGGCACCCGGGCCGGAAGTCACGATGCACACGCCCACCTTGCCAGTGGCCAGTGCGTAGCCTTCGGCGGCGTGGCCGGCGGCCTGCTCGTGGCGCATAAGCACGAAGCGGAACTTCGTGTTGTCTTTGATCTCGTGGTAGACGGGCAGAATCGCGCCGCCAGGAATGCCGAAGACGTCCTCGACGCCGAGGTCCTCCAGCGAACGAATCAGCGCCTGGGCGCCAGTCATCTTCTCGCCATCGACGATGGTCTGCTTATCGGGGGCCGTGTTGATTTTCGGTACACCGCTGAATGCCTGCAAAGGCGTGGGTAAAGCCATGATTCCTCTCACCTCATAGGTTTTGTCGCGAACCTGCCCGACCTTGGGATGGGGCCGGGTGCCCGCGTGTCTGATTCCAGTCGCTTCCCCGAGACTTGTGGCCCCGGCGCGACTCGTCGCTCATGTTGGTATTAGTCTATTCGCAAATCCGACAGCGGGCTTACTTAGTCCGCGTCTTGAACGAGTCCAGTGACTTCCAGCCCGCTTCGGCTGCCGCCAGCTGCGCCTTACGCTTGCTGGAGCCCTTACCGATGCCGATGATGTCGCCGTTCTCGCCCAATGAGACGCGCGCGGTGAAGATCTGCGCGTATTCCGGGCCGGAGACCTCCATATGGTAGACAGGCTCCTCCTTGCCGAGGCCGTGCGCCTTGACGGTCAGCGAGGTCTTCCAGTCAAGTGCCGGGCCCTCGGTGGCCACTTCGGCGAGCGTGTCGTCAATAAGCCGGTGAATCACCTTGCGTGCCTCGTCGATGCCGTGTTCCAGGAAGGTCGCGCCGATGAGCGATTCCACGATGTCGCATAGGATGGAGTTCTTCTCCGCGCCGCCCTGCTCGGCTTCTCCGTGACCCAGCAGAATGTAGGGGCCCACCTTGAGCTTGGTTTTGGCGATGGCGCTCAGCGCGTCTTCGGAGACGGCCTTGGCGCGCATCTTGGCCAGTTGCCCCTCGGTCATATCCGGGTGAATGGTGAACAGCGTTTCAGTGGAGACCAGTTCGAGCACCGCGTCTCCCAGGAATTCGAGGCGTTCGTAATTGGCCACGCCGGGGTGCTCATGCGAGAAGGAACGGTGGGTGAGTGCCTGCACGAGCAGATCCGGGCTGAGAGTGGTGCCCAACGCTTCAAGAAGCTCGTTGGCCGGCGTCGGCTGCTGTGGGGTTTCATTACTCATGATTGTTGTATGGTCCTTCACGCGATGGTGATGTGTTGTGTTGTGTTGTGTTGTTTGCGATGCGATGGTGTACGCAATGGTGCACTTATGCGAAGACCCCGCCACCCGTCGATGGCAGGGCCTTCATTCAAGCCGTTATCGCAGGACTCACTTGGTGTGAGCCGGCTGGATGGCGGAGCGGTAGGTGCGGCCGCGGTAGTTACCGCAGCTCGGGCAAGCCATGTGCGGCAGGGCCGGAGCGCCACAGTTCGGGCAGTTCACGGTCGCAGCAGCGGTGGCCTTCCAGTTCGCGCGACGCGAATGCGTGTTGGCGCGCGAGGTCTTGTACTTAGGCAGTGCCATTTGAGTATCCTCTATTTCGTTCGAACAATTGAGCTTAAGCGTCCGTTATCTTAACGCACGGCTCGTACAAACTTCGTTCAGGCGCGCGTCACTCGGCCTGCTCGCCGTTCTGCTCGGCCTCGAGCTGGGCTTTGAGCCCCGCCAATCCGGCAAAACGGATATCCGTCACATCGTGATGATGGTCGGGATCCTCGTTCAGATCGGCACCGCACTGCGAGCACAGACCCCTGCAATCCGGTCGGCACAGTGGTTGCAACGGCAGCGATTCGACCAGCGTGTCGCGGATCATCGCCTCGATGTCCGCGAATGCGCCGTTCTCCAGCAGCGGATACGTGTCTTCCGACTCGTCCTCGCCGGCGATGATGTCGATTTCGTCGTCCTTCTTGCTCTTGCCGCCCTTGCCGTTGGCCTTGTCCTGGCCCGACTCGTACGGGAAGAACACCGTCACATCAACCGGCCAGTCCTCGTCAATCGGCTTCAGGCAGCGCGTGCACTCGCTGACGAATGGCGCGACCAGGCGGCCGGTGAAGATCAGGCCGTCCACAATCGAATCGAACTGCCCGCTCACGTGTACGGGCTCACCTTCCTTGATGCCGACAATGCTGTCGCCAATGCCGGAAGGTGCCGGGAAATCGGCGTCAATCGGCTTGGATTGACCGGCGCGCGAAGCAATCTGCGCTACCGGAATGGCCCACGGGGAATCTTCAACTCGTGCCATGGTATGTTCTTGGTGCCTTTCGTATGTTGGCTGGAGTTATTCGTTACTGGCGTTATTCGCGTTACTGATGTTGCCGGCGTTGCTGGCGTTACTGGGCTTCGGGATAGTCGTTCAGCGTCAGGTGCGGCATCTGTTCGCGGGCCGCGCGCTGGCGCTCTTCCAGCACGTTAAGACCGGCCTGCACATCCTGACTGAGTTTGCCGAGCTGCTGGGACAGCCCTTCCATCACCGTAGTGCAGTACTGGTCCGCGCCTTGGGTCAGATGGTCGGCTTTGGTCTGTGCCTGGTCAAGAATCGCGCGCGCTTTCTGCCGTGCAAGCTCGGTGACGTTCTCTTGGCCGGCCAGGAACTGTGCCTGTTCGTTGGCGTCCCTGATCATGTTGGCTGCGCGGCTTTGTGCGGAGGCGACGATGGCGTTGGACTGGGTCTGTGCCGATTCCAGACGGCGCTCGGCCTCGCGCATGAGGGCGGAGGCGCGCTCCAACTGCACCGGCAGCATTTTCTTCAACTCGGAAAGCTGGTCGGTGAATTCGTCGCGGTCAACCTTCACCATGCCGGGGGCGAATATGCTGGACTTCGCTTCGCCCAGTGCCGCCTCGAGCTGGTCGATGATGTCATACACCGTGGTGAATTCCTCGTGGCTCTTGACCGTGGCCGGGTCGTCGTCCGTGGTTTCTCGCAGGTCGGGCATTTCGTTCATGAACGAGGGGCGAATGCCGGCGGCCTGAGCGGTCTGAGCCTGTGCCCGGGTCTGCTGAGCTGCTTGGGCCTGCGCTTTGGCCTGCATTTGTGCCGGAGTAGGGGTAGGCGCGGCGGGCGGCGATCCGGCGAGAACATCGGCCTCTTCGGTGGGTGCCGGCGCGGCTTGCGTAGACGCGGGCGGTTCCGGGGCGGACGGCTCCGGAGTGGACGATGCGGCGTCCGCATTCGGTTTGGTCAGATCGACGTATCCAGTAGGGTGGTCATCGCTCATAGTCATTAGTGCATCAGTCCTTCCGCTGACGTTCCTCGGCCAGGGCATCGGCCAGCATCGGCACGACGCAATCGGGCACCATGCCGGTCACGTCGCCTCCATGGCGGGCCACGTCCTTGACGATGGAACTGGAGATGTGTTCAAGAATCGGATCGGCCGGCAAAAACAGGGTTTCGATGCCAGCGAGCTTGCGATTGACCAGCGCCATGCCGAGCTCGGCTTCATAGTCGCCGTTCTGGCGCAGACCCTTGATGATAACGGTGGCGCCGACCTTCTTGCAGTAGTCGGTGATCAGGCCGTCGGTGGAAGAAACGGTGACGTTCTTGCAACCGGCTTTGTCAAGGGCGCGGCGGATCACGTCGACTCTGGTGGCTTCGGAAAACATCGGTGTTTTCGCGGCGTTGACGGCCACCACCACATGCACCTCGTCGAAAAACCGCGCCGAGCGCTCGATTACATCCAAGTGTCCGGCGGTAACGGGGTCATACGAGCCGGGGCATACTGCGATAGTCATGCTTTATAGCCTACCGCTAGTGGTGTGCTTCGTGCTGCCGAGCGTGCATTGTTGTCGCGTCGGCGTATGAGGCAGTGTGTGCGGTGCCGTATGTGGCGTCGGTGTGGCGTCGTGTGCGGCATTGTATGTGGCATTGTATGTGGCGGGGTGGCGTGATGCGCGACATGGGTGTGTGGAGGTGTGCGGATTACGCGCCAATGGGTTTCGCGGGTAACGACGGGAATCTATGATGGAGTGCAGTCGAATCGTTGAATACGAGGAAAGAAGTGCACCATGACTTTTGCCGAGATGTTCGTTGATGATGCCGAACCGCTGCGCAACCCGGACCAAGGTGCCGGCACGTCGGTGCTGGAGCGTCCGGAGACCAAGGAGTCGCCGGTTCGTGACGATGGTGGCGACGCCGATCGTTTTGCGCACTACGTATCCAAGGACCGTATCGCTGAATCGCGTGCGACCGGCCGCCCGGTGGTGGCCCTGTGCGGTAAGGTTTGGGTGCCCAAGCACGATCCGTCCAAGTACCCGGTTTGCCCCGACTGCAAGCGGATTTACGAGGAAATGACGCGCTAAAGGTGGTACTTGGCTCCCCTCAGCGAGGGGAGCCAAAATGGTCACCGAGCCGAAATCTCGTCGATCAGCTTGAGCTCCTCGTCGCTGAAGTGGGTGTTCTTCAGTGCGCCGATGTTGTCGAGAATCTGCTGCGGCTTGGAGGCTCCGGTCAGCACGGAGGTCACCTTGCCGTCGTGCAGCAGCCATGCCAGGCTCATCTCGGCCAGCGTCTGGCCGCGTTCGGCGGCCAGATTGTTCAGGTCCACAACCTGCTTGTGCAGTTTCTCGGTCAGGGCGGAATCGTTGAGGAATCGCGGATCGTGAGCCATGCGGCTGTCGGCCGGAATGCCGTTGAGATAGCGGTTGGTCAGCAGGCCCTGAGCCAGCGGGCAGAAGGTGATAAGGCCTTTGCCCAGCTTGAAGGCGGTCTCTTTCAGGCCGTTCTTTTCAACGGTGCGGTCGAGGATGTTGTACTTGTTCTGGTTGATGATGAACGGCACGTGCAGTTCTGCCAGAATTGCGGCGGCCTTTTCCATCGTCGGACCATCGTAGTTGGACAGACCCACGTACAGGGCCTTGCCGGAGTTCACGGCCTGAGCCAGCGCGCCCATCGTCTCCTCAAGCGGGGTTTCCGGATCCGGGTGGTGGTGGTAGAAGATGTCCACATAATCCAAGCCCAAGCGTTCCAGCGACTGGTCGAGGCTGGCGAGCAGGTACTTGCGGCTGCCGAGGTCGCCATAGGGGCCTGTCCACATTTCGTAGCCGGCCTTGGTGGAGATGACGAGTTCGTCGCGGTGATGCTTGAAGTACTTGGCGAGCAGCAGTCCGCAGTTCTTCTCTGCCTGGCCGGGCTCGGGGCCGTAGTTGTTGGCTAGGTCGAAGTGGGTGATGCCGTTGTCGAAGGCGGTGAAGACCAGGGACTTCATCTGGTCGAATGGCGTGATGTCGCCGAAGTTGTGCCAGAAGCCAAGTGAGACGGCCGGCAACTTGAGGCCGGAGGTGCCGGCACGGTTGTAGGTCATCGTGTCGTAACGGTGCGGGTTGGGGGCATAGATGGCGGTTGGCTCGAACATTGAGTCTCCTTACAATGTCATTCTTGTTCTTACGAATGCTTACCTGCGATGGGCAAACCGACGCCGATTGAGCGGTATTCGTAAGTGTTCTTGGATACTATGGTTCCAGTTCAAGTGAACTTGAATGCAAACGGCTGCGACGCTTCGGCGTGTTGCCGCAGTAAGGAGTCATGATGTCCTACACCATTCGTCAGGTGGCCACGCAGTTCCATATGCAGCCCTCTACGCTGCGCTATTACGAGGATCAGGGATTGCTGACCAACGTGGAGCGCACCGAAACCGGCCAGCGCATATACGAAGACTGCCATATCGACCGTCTGCGCGCGATTTGCTGCTTCAAGAACGCCGGCATGACCATTGACGATCTTAAAAAGTTCTTCGTGTATGAGTCCAATGAGCCCGAGCATATCGATGAAATCCTTGATCTGCTGGAATCTCGCCGCGAATCCTTGGACGAGCAGCGCCGAGCCCTCAACGAGGCGGCCATGCACGTGCAGCGCAAGCTCCATTACTATGGCGACATCAAGCGTGCCATCGACGCCGGTGAAGACTGGCCGGATTGGCGCGAGTACAAAAACCGCGCCTATTCCATTGAATGTTGAGACCATCGAATGTTGAGACCATCGAATGTTGAGGCCATCGAGTGCTGAGCTGGATGCCGGCTGGGCACTAAGACCAATGCGCGTCGATCGTGGGCGCGTCTATCCGAGTAAGGCCTTGCTCGGCAGTGCGCGGTCGAGCAGCCAGACAACGAGCGATATCACGAAGAACGCTATGGCCAGCTTGCCGCAGCTAATGCCGAACCCTTGCCAGTCGAGTGCGTCGAGGTTGATGAAGTCGTACGGATACGGACTGCCGCCGGCCGCCGGTCCGGACCCCGGCCAAATCGCCGCACGGGCCAGCACGAAGACCAAGTATGCAGGGAAGTACGCCAGCCACGAGAACATGTAATGCCAGCGGAAACGCCGGTGCGGGTCGAATAGCACGAAATCGATAACCGCCATAATCGGGGCGATTTTGTGCAGCATCGTATTGGTCATGATGCCAATAACCTGTGGCACGTATGCCGGGTCGTCCGGAGGCGTCAGGAAGAACGCCACCAGTGCGGTGACTATGGCGTACACAGTCAGGCACCCCTTAAGCCATGCAGGCGGCTGAATACCTTTGAGCAGTGTGGCCGCGCCGGACCACAGCATCACGATGCCCAGCACGAAACCGGTCTGGAACGTGAAATACACCCAGAACTGCGGTTTGGACCATGCCTCATATGTGCCCACGAAGCAGAAACCGGCGATCGCAAAGCGCCACAACGCCACGATGAATCTCATGCATCGAGTCTACCGCTTCGCCAGTGGGCCGTATGGTGCGGCTGGCGTATTGGCTGGTCGTGATGATTATGGTCGGTGTGACCGACCGCCATAGTGCCGATGAATATGACGATACTGAACCCGGCAATATCGAATCTGGCGATACGAGAATAAGACGAGCCCTTCCCGCACGGCTTTGCCCGGACTACACTTAGGTGCAACTTCACCACTTATGTAGGAAAGGCCTTGCAATGGTCGATTATTCGCCGGCTCTGATGACCGACATGTATGAATACACGATGCTCGACGCCGCTCTGAAAGACGGTACCGCCGACCGCAAGTGCGTGTTCGAGGTGTTCACGCGTCACTTGCCCGAAGGCCGTCGCTATGGCGTGGTGGCCGGCACCGGCCGCATTCTGGATGCGCTGGAACATTTCCACTTGGATGAAGCGGATCTGAAGTTCCTGGCCGACCGTCACGTGGTAAGCCCCGAGACCATTAAGTGGCTGGAGAACTTCCACTTTTCCGGTACGATTCGCGGTTACCGCGAAGGTGAGATGTTCTTCCCGAACTCCCCGATTTTGCAGGTCGAAGGCACGTTCGGCGAATGCACGCTACTGGAGACGTTGATTCTATCCGTGCTGAACTACGATTCCGCAGTGGCCTCCGCCGCCTCACGTATGGCGTCGGCAGCCAAGGATCGTCCTTGCATGGATATGGGCGGACGCCGCACTAACGAGTGGGCCGCCGTGGCCGCCGCTCGAGCTGCCGTAGTGGGCGGATTCAAGGGTACCGCCAATCTGCTGGCCGCCCAGCTGTATGGTCTGAAGGCCATTGGCACCGCCGCGCATTGCTTCACGTTGGTGCATGATTCCGAGCGTGACGCCTTTGAATCACAGATCGAGGCATTGGGCAAGAACACCACGCTGCTGGTGGACACCTACAACATCGAGGAAGCCGTGAAAACCGCCGTCGAAGTGGCCGGTCCCGAACTGGGTGGCGTGCGCATCGACTCCGGCGACTTGGCCGCCATGGCCCAGCGTGTGCGCAACCAGCTGGACGCCCTGGGTGCCACGAACACCACCATTACCGTGACCAACGATTTGGATGAGTACGCGCTCGCCGCATTGCAGACCGCGCCGGTCGACTCCTATGGCGTGGGCACCATGCTGGTCACCGGCTCCGGCGCTCCCACTTGTGCGATGGTGTACAAGCTCACCGAGCGTGAAGGCGCTGACGGCACGATGGTTCCGGTCATGAAGAAGTCCAAGGATAAGGCCACAGTGCCCGGTCGCAAGTTGGCATTCCGCTCCTACGAATACGCGCTAGCCGAAGCCGAACACGTGATTTCCGGCTCGGAAGAGAAGCTGGCCGGTTTCACGCCCGAACCGACGTGGAAGAACCTGCTGGTCGATTTCGTGGACCACGGCCATATCGATGCGCAGTGGCAGGGCCATGACGCCATCATGGCCGCCCACGACTACCACGCCAAGGCGTTGTCCGAACTGCCCATCACCGCGCAGAGCCTCATGAAGGGCGAGCCAGTGATTCCTACGGAGACTCAGGTTCTCTGACGAGAACTTTCGTCTCCATAGGAATCCGTCGCAGCATAGCTGCTCCCCTTACCTACGGACAGCCCACTGGGCTGTCCGCTTAACGGTTCGACCACAGAGACCAAAGTCCTCTGACCGTATCTCACTGGCCGCATCCCTCTGGTTACATTGGCTACTCTTCCCTCTGGATGAGTGAAACTCTCAATGGTGATAACGCGGCGGGCAACGATGACGTATCAGAGCGGCGCGATGTAGTTCGATGATGGTTGACGAGTTGCTATCCAGGCATAGAGCGGATGGCGTATGCTGGGGCGCATGGTTGAAATCAAAGACATGCTTGGCAATCACCAAATAATTCGTGCCGACGGCCGCAAGGTCGACGAACTGCGCCCTGTGCGCATCACCCGCCACTTCACCGACGCCCCCGAAGGCTCCGTGCTCATCGAATGCGGTAACACGCGCGTGATGTGCACCGCCACTTTTACTCCCGGTGTGCCGCGTTGGCGCAAGGACTCCGGCCTCGGCTGGGTCACCGCCGAATACTCGATGCTGCCGCGTGCCACCGCCGAACGCACCGACCGTGAATCCGTACGTGGCAAAATCGGTGGCCGTACCCACGAAATCAGCCGACTGATTGGCCGCTGCCTGCGTGGCGTCATCGATATGAAGGCGCTCGGCGAGAATCAGATTCAGCTTGACTGCGATGTGCTTCAGGCCGATGGTGGTACTCGCACGGCTTCCGTAACCGGTGCGTACGTGGCTTTGGTCGACGCAGTCAATTGGGCGGAGAAGCACCGCCATATCAAGTCCGCCAGCCGCGTGCTTAAGGACTATGTGTCCGCCGTATCGGTGGGCGTGATCAACGGCACTCCGATGCTTGACCTGCCATACATTGAAGACAGTCAGGCCATGACCGACATGAACGTGGCCATGACCGGTTCCGGCACCTTCATCGAGATTCAGGGCACCGCAGAACACCGTCCGTTCAACCGTGCCGAACTCGGCACCCTGCTTGACTTGGCCGAAAAGGGCAACAAGGAACTGCAAGCCGCCCAGCGTGCCGCTCTGTCCCTAGACTAAGCCAGCTCCCCTGACAAGGGGAGCCTTCTTAAAGGAGAACCTCATGCAAATCGTCGTCGCAACCCATAACGAAGGCAAGCTTGTGGAAATCCGCCGCATTCTCGAAGAGGATCTTGGCGCGGATGCCGAAAACATCGAACTGGTGTCCGCTGGCAGCCTTCACCTGCCGGATCCGGTGGAAACTGGCGTCACCTTCCAGGAGAACGCGCTACTCAAGGCCCGCGCTGTGGCCATCCGTACCGGTCTGCCCGCTGTCGCGGATGATTCAGGTCTCATCGTCGATGTGATGGGTAACGCTCCGGGCATTCTGTCTGCTCGCTGGGCGGGTGCTCACGGCCACGACAAGGCCAATAATGCGCTGCTGCTCGCCCAAATCGAAGATATTCCGGATGACAAGCGTACCGCGCGCTTCCGTTGCGCCGCCGCGCTGGTGGTCCCGGACACCGAGACCGGTGCCGACGTGACCGGTGGAGTGGCTGCCGACGGCATCACCGTTCACACCACGGCTGCCGATGGGAGCCCTGCCCCGGTGCATGCTCGATACGCCATCAAGTCGGAGACAGTGGAGCTCGGCGACATGCCGGGTCGCATCATCCGCGAGGCTCGTGGCGTACACGGTTTCGGTTACGATCCGCTGTTTGTCCCGGACGATCAGCCTGCCGGTCGCGTCAGCACTGAGCCTGACCATGAAGGCGAGCCGCTGACCAGCGCCGAGATGACTCCGGCCGAGAAGAATGCGATTTCCCACCGAGGCAAGGCGCTGAAAGCCTTGGTCCCCGCCATCGAGGCCCTGCTGCACTAAGTCGTCTAGGCTGTCTAGCTGCACTGAGCCGCGACTAAGCCACAGTTGAGTCGCGGCTCAGCACTCAGCCCCCGAATCGGGCGAGTGTCTAGCAAGCGCCTATGACCTAGCAAGGGCGATACGAAAGAAGGCCGGCGCTTAGTGCGTCGGCCTTCTTGATGAACAAGAGCCACCCGATAGAATCGAACTACCGACCTTCCCACGAACGAGGGGGATGCTCTACCACTGAGCTAAGGTGGCGTGGCTTCAAGAGCCAAGTAGAGAATATAGCACTGCGTTTGATTCACTGCAAGCCGGACATTCATCATCTTTGGGCCATTGTTCTTTGGACCATCGTGGCGGCAATAGTGCGAACGATGTGCACACCTCATCTGCTCGGCCGCCATTCGTCGTGTGCGCGCTATGCTAGCATGGTGAGCCTGATTGACTCGGAGGCAAAGGGAAGCATGCGTGATTTTGTGCTGGTGAAGTTGACAGACGAGGAGTTCGATGATTTCTCCGCCAGGCATCCACAAGGCAATTTCCAACAAACCTCGGCGATGGGACGCCTTCGCGCCGCGCAGGGGATCGACGTCGAATATTTGGCCCTCAAGGAGGGCGAGAAGATCGTCGCGGCGGCACTGTTCGAAACTCACCGCTCTCGATTCTCTACATTTGCGGTCATCCATGATGGCCCGATGTGCGACTATCACGACACCGAAGCATTGACCTTCTTCATGGATGCGCTGAAACGCCATGCCAAGGCAAAGGGTGCTTCACAGCTGGAAATCACCCCTGAATCCCCGTATCGGCTTCGCGACACCAATGGAGCTTCTTTGCCGGATGACCAGAATGGCGCTCCCGACAATAAGCTGATAGAACAGCTCGAGGCGATCGGCTTCACTCATGGCGGTTTCACCGTGGGCTACACGGCGGTTCCGCGTTGGCGCTACCTCAAGGATCTGACCGGCATTACCGATGAGAAAAGTCTGCTGAAGTCCTATGACAAGCGCACCCAGTGGAGCGTGAAGCGTGCCCAATCGATGGGTGTGCACGTGCGTGAGCTGTCGGACGACGAGCTGGGGGTATTCGCACGAATCGAGCAGCAAACCGCTGAACGCCGTAGCTTCGAATACCGTGGCGAAGCATATTTCCACCGTTTCAAGGAAGCGTTCGGCAGCAAAGCGCATTTTATGGTTGCCGAGATCCACATCGACGAATACGTAGCGGACATGACGTCCAAGCGTGAAGCGCTTTCGGCCAAGGTGGCGGCATTGACCGCCAAAAACGCCGAACACCCCACCACCAAAACCGAACGTCAGCTGGGGGAGGAGACCCGCAATCTGGCGGCAGCCGAAAAGCGCCTGAACGAGGCGGCCGAGTTCGCCAAAGACGGGGATGTACTGCCGGCTGCGGCATCACTATTCGTGGAGCATCCGCGCGAGGTCATCTACCTGTTCTCCGGTAGCGTCGAGCAGTACAAGCCCTTCTACGCCTCCGCGCTGATTCAGCATGACGCGATGCTGCATTTCTGCGTGGAACACGGGCTGTCTCGCTACAACTTCTACGGCATCGACGGCGTCTTTGATGATCCCGATGACGAGGGGCGTGGTGTACTGGAGTTCAAGCAGGGCTTCAACGGATATGTCGAGGAACTTCCGGGCGAGTTCGTGCTGCCGGTCAAACCGGTCGCCTATGCCATGAAGCAATTTGCGCACAAGCTGCTGTCGCGGTAAACGGACGCAGCACACAGGCCATTCCAGAGCCCAGAGTAACGATCAGAGTAACGACAAGTAAGAAGGTTCGATTATGACGCAATCCGATGCAGGCGTCGCCTCGCTCACCCCTACCAAGATCACTCCTGCCGAGCTGGATGCGTTCTCCGCAGCTCAAGTGCAAGGTAGTTTCCAGCAGACCTCGCAGATGGCCGCCATGGGTGCGTTCAACGGTCCGGTGGACTATGTGGGTGTCAAGCGCGGTGACAAGCTGATTGCCGCCTGCTACGTGGTGTACACGCGGTCCCGTTTCGGTTTGGAAGGCTCGGTCTGGTGCGGACCGCTGTGCGATTATGACAATCCACAGGTGGTTGAGGCGATGACCGAAGCCCTGCGTCGTTCGGCCAAGGCCCATCACGCCATCAGCGTATCCTGCTGGCCGGCCGCAGTCTACCGTCTGCATGATCTGGACGGCAAGCCGACCAGCGACCCGGACACCACGATGATGGACAACATGGCCCGCTTCGGTTGGAAACATGGCGGTTTCACCGTGGGCTACGAATCCGTGGTGAACCGCTGGAACTTCGTCAAGGGGCTTGACGGCATTCATAATGAGAAGGAACTGCTGGCCTCGTTCTCCAAGTACCGCCGTAAGAACATCCGCATTGCCCAGGATTCCGGTCTGCGCGTGCGCCGACTGGAACGCGGCGAACTGAGCACTTTCGTCAAGCTGTGCGATATGAGCGCCGCACGTCAAGGCTTCAAGAGCCGCGATCTGGCCTACTATGAGCGTCTGTTCGATACCTTCGGCGACCTGATCGAGTTCAAGGTGGTCGAAACCCATTTCGACGAATATCTGGACACCCTGCAATCCAAGCTGAATGCGGCCTCCAAAGACAAGCGCAACCTCGAACGCCTGCTCCAGCGCACGCAACAGCAGCCGGAAGGCACGGCCAAGAAGGGTGCTTCCGACCCGGCAACGCTGGAAAAGCGCATCGCCACCGCAGACAAGAAGATTGCGGCGCTGGAAAAGACCATCGGCGAAGTCAATGGCATCATCGCTTCGGACGGCCCGGTCATTCCGGTGGAAGCCGGCGTCTACTTCTGGCATCCGAACGAGGTCGTCTGCCTGTCCAGCGGCGAGGACGATCGTTTCATGGATTACTACCCGTCTTCCCTAATCCACTTCGAGGCGATGCTTGACTGCATCGCCCGTGGCGTGGAGCGCTTCAACTTCTACGGCATTTCCGGTATTTTCGACGCCAACGATCCTTCCTACGGCGTCTGGCAGTTCAAGACTCGCTTCGGCGGATTCGTGGAAGAGCTTCCGGGCAAGTTCACGCTGCCGGTGGACGGACTGCGCTTCGGTGTATCCGAAGCAGCGCACAAGCTGCTGCATCGCTGACAAACAGTGGCGAGCACGGACACAGAAATAAGGCACAGGTGACGACGAGATGAGCGCGACTGCGAATCGAACAGATACGACGTATACGTTTGGCGTGATTACGCCCGAAGAGCTCGACCGGCTTTCCGAAGCCACAAGCCAGGGCAGCTTCCAGCAATGGTCCGGGCAGGTCCGTCTTGCCAAGATTCGTGGGCATGAAGCCGAATGCGTTGGCGTGTGCGACGCATCCGGCAATCTGGTAACCGGCTGCGTAATTCTGTACCTCAATGGTCGTTTCGGTGCAGATGGCTCCGTATATTTCGGCCCCATCGGCATTAGCGATGATCCGGCTCTGCTGCGGGCCATAACCGAGGCGATTTGCGAATCAGCCCGTCGCCACCATGCTGTTTCCGTAGCATGCTGGCCTAACGTCGCCTACCGTCTGTATTCCTCGGACGGGCAGCCCGACGGCGAGCCGAACGATGCACTACTGGCCGGATTCGCCGATGCCGGCTGGACGCATGGCGGATTCCATACCGGTTATGACGTGGTCTGTCAGTGGATGTACGTCAAGGATCTCACCGGCATCACCAACGGCAAGGAACTGCTGGCGTCATTCGGCAAACGTGCTCAGTGGAGTGTCAAGCGGGCGCAGTCGATGGGTGTGCACGTTCGTGAGATCGGCCCCGACGAGTTCGACGTGTTCGCCGATATCGAACGGCGGACCGGTGAACGCCGTGGGTTCGCGACGCGTGGCGCGGACTATTTCCGCCAGTTCAAGCAGGCGTATGGCGCAGATGCGCATTTCATGCTCGCGGAAATCCACATCGCCGAATATGTGGCGGATATGACCGCCAAGCGCGAGGCGTTGCAGGCCAAGGTAGCTCGATTGCAGGCGAAATACGATGAACGTCCGACCACGCGTATCGAACGTCAGCTGGGGGAGGAATCACGCAATCTCGCGGCCGCCGACAAGCGTCTGGCTGAGGTGGAGGGATATGCCAGGAAGGGCGATGTGCTGCCGGCAGCGGCTTCAATGTTCGTCAGTCACCCCAATGAGGTGGTCTATCAGTATTCCGGTTCGTTGGAGGAGTACAAGCCGTTCTACGCCTCGGCGCTGATTCAGTACGAAGCAATGCTGCATCTATGTGTGGAGAAGGGCGTGAGCCGCTACAACTTCTACGGCATTTCCGGCGTGTTCGACGATCCGAACGACGAGGGCCGCGGCGTGCTGGAATTCAAGCAGGGCTTTAACGGCTACGTCGAGCAGATGGTAGGAAAATTCACGTTGCCGGTGGATAAGTTCCGCTTCGGCGTGAGCAATCTGGCGCACAAGCTGCTGCGCCGGTAGCAACTGGCGGTCGGGGGACGAGCCTATGTGGGCTGCGTCTCGTCTGACCGTGCACCCGCCGTGTGCCTACTTGCGCATTTGCTCACACGCCCATCAGCGCGTGAGCCACAGCCATCATCACCAGTGAAATCATCGCGGTGATTGCCAGCGAGAAGCCGGCCAGTTTGGCGTTGCCGAGTACTTTGTCGGTGAACAGCGTGGAGAAAATGGCGATCGGAGCCAACGCGCAGATCACCATCACGGCGCGAATCGAAGCCGAGAACGGCAGCAGGAGCCACGCGATCAACGCGAAGGCGACGCTGAACGGTATACGCCAAGCGATGACGGCCATGACTTCCTTCACGTCATGCTTGGATTGGGGCAGGTCCATGAGCATGCCCACCATCAGCATCGACACCAGCGCGTTGGCGCCGCTCAATGGCTGGGTTATAGAGGCGATCCAATCGGGAATCTTCACGTTGGCGACGGTCAACACGATCATGAGCAGATACGTGTCGAACGGCACCGAGCCGAAGAAGCTCTTGCCGATGGTGCGCAGCAATGCGCGGCGGGCAAGCCGTTTGGCGTCGCGATCCTTGGGCTTTTCGTACGGTAGGGTGGGAGCCGAACCGGCGTGTTGTTCGGCAAGTGTTTTGCCGGGCTGAATATGCAGCAGTTGCTGGGTGAGCACATTGGTGCCGGCGGCCACCATCACGCAGTTGCCGATATCGAACATCGCAGCCGGCACCACCGCGCCCGCACCCCAGAATGACTGGACGACCGGGAAAGAAAAACAGCCGAGATTGAAGCCGGCACCGTTGAGCATCAGGAAGGCGCGGTCGGTCACATTGCGCTTGCGGGTGGCCAGAAAGATGAACACGACCGGGATAAAAGCAAACAGGAATGCGAATACCGAAATAAGCAGCAGCGAGATGTCATGCGGATTGGTGGCGAACGAGTATACGATGGCACCGGGCAGCACGATGTTGAATTCCGCGGTTTGCAACACGCGATAATCCTTCTGCCCGAACAGGCCGAACCGCTTGAACAGATAGCCGGCGAGAATGATCAGCAACAGACCAACCGGCGTAAGAATGGCGGACATACACTTCTCTCCTTGACTCACACAGGCTCATGGCGCACAGGCTCAGACCCACAATGCTGTGACCATTATATTTGCCGCCTTGGCATTGCCATATGTAGAGGCGTCCGCAAGGGCTTGCAATTGCCTCACGCATATACGAAAAGCCTCCCGGAATCGTTGGCAATCCAATGCTTCCAAGAGGCTCAAGCCGGTGCGCGAGATGGGACTTGAACCCACACGTCAAAGACACAGGAACCTAAATCCTGCGCGTCTACCAATTCCGCCACTCGCGCGTGCATATCCGCGTTTCCACAGGTGTGGAAGATATACAAAACCCTAGGCCGGACAGCCATTACAGACCAGCCAGCCTAGGGCATCCGAGCCACTTGTCAGAATCGAACTGACGACCTGCTCATTACGAGTGAGCCGCTCTACCGACTGAGCTAAAGTGGCTTGGTTCGCGGAAGGCATTTCGCCAGCCGCGCACAAGAAATTAAGTATAAGACATCCCCGCGAAAAGTCCAATCGGCGGCTTGGCAGTTGTGTCGCGACCGCTCAGTCGAAGATGACGGTTGCGCCGCGCCATGAACTGTTCGATAATGCAAACGATGGCAATCCGACATCGCTGACTCATTTTGTTCTGTTCATGTCCGAATTTGTGAGTATTCTGTTTGGTGATACGGAGCGCATCCGAGCCGTGAGCGAAGGCGCTCCAGTCACTGATGAAAGGAATGGAATCCTATGGCCATCAATCCGCCCGTTGACGCCACCCAGACCCCTGAGTGGGCTGCCCTGCAGAAGCACTATGACGAGCTCCAGGCCGAAGGCGTGAGCCTCAAGAAGTGGTTCGCCGAGGACGCCGAGCGTGTCGACAAGCTGTCCTTCGACGCCGGCGACCTGCACTTCGATCTGTCCAAGAACCTGATCAAGCCGGAAACCCTCCAGCTGTTCGCCAACCTTGCCAAGGCCGTCAAGCTCGATGAGCGCACCAAGGCTATGTACACCGGCGTGCACATCAACAACACCGAAGACCGCGCCGTGCTGCACACCGCGCTGCGCCGCCCGGTCGAAGACGAGGGCAAGTACATCGTTGACGGCCAGGACACCGTCAAGGACGTGCGCGAGACACTCGACAAGATCTACGCTTTCGCTGACGACGTGCGTTCCGGCAAGTGGACCGGTGTGACCGGCCGCAAGATCGAGACCGTGGTCAACATCGGCATCGGCGGCTCCGACCTGGGCCCCGTCATGGTGTACGAAGCTCTGAAGCCGTACGCTGACGCTGGCATCTCCGCCCGCTACATCTCCAACATCGACCCGAACGACCTGGCCGAGAAGACCAAGGGCCTCGACCCGGAGACCACCCTGTTCATCATCGTCTCCAAGACCTTCACCACCCTGGAGACCCTGACCAACGCTCGCGAAGCCCGCACCTGGCTGCTCGAAGAGCTCACCGCCAACGGCGCCATCGCCGAGGGCGACGAGGCTCAGAAGGCCGAGGCCATCAAGAAGCACTTCGTCGCCGTCTCCACCAACCTAGAGAAGGTCGAGGAGTTCGGCATCGACCCGAACAACGCGTTCGGCTTCTGGAACTGGGTTGGCGGCCGTTACTCCGTCGATTCCGCCGTCGGCACCTCCCTGGCCGTGATCTTCGGCCCGGCCCGTTTCGAGGAGTTCCTGCACGGCTTCCACGAGATCGACGAGTACTTCGCCAACACCCCGTTCGAGAAGAACGTCGTGGTGCTGCTCGGCATGCTGAACGTCTGGTACCGCAACTTCTTCAAGGTTGCTTCCCACGCCGTGCTGCCGTACGACCAGTACCTGCACCGCTTCCCGGCTTACCTGCAGCAGCTGACCATGGAGTCCAACGGCAAGTCCGTGCGTTGGGACGGCACCCCCGTCACCTCCGAGACCGGCGAGATCTTCTGGGGCGAGCCTGGCACCAACGGCCAGCACGCCTTCTACCAGCTGATTCACCAGGGCACCCAGCTCATTCCGGCCGACTTCATCGCGTTCGTCAACACCCCGAACCCGACCAAGGACGGCGACCAGGACGTGCACGAGCTGTTCCTGGGCAACTACTTCGCTCAGACCAAGGCTCTGGCATTCGGCAAGACCGCTGACGAGGTTCGCGCCGAGGGTACTCCGGAAGAGATCGTTCCGGCCCGCGTGTTCTCCGGCAACCGTCCGACCACCTCCATCTTCGGTGTGGCTCTGACCCCGTTCGCACTCGGCGAGCTCATCGCCCTGTACGAGCACATCACCTTCGTGGAAGGCACCGTCTGGGGCCTCGACTCCTACGACCAGTGGGGCGTCGAGCTCGGCAAGCAGCTTGCCAAGCAGATCACCCCGGCCATCTCCCAGGACGACGACGCCCTCGCCGCCCAGGACGCCTCCACCCAGAGCCTGATCAAGTTCTACCGCGCAAATCGCGAATTCTGATTCGCTTTGCTCGGTCAGAATTCGTGATTCGCGCGACCGCGGCTGTGCTGTCTGGTGGGCAGTCTGGCGACTGCCCACGTCGCGAATTCTGATTCGCTTTTCTAGCTCCCCTCAATACTGAGGGGAGCTGTCAGCGAAGCTGACTGAGAGGGAGTTATGGAACGCTCCGTATGCTCCCCCCTCAACTATGACTGTTGCCGGCGGCGAAACTACTGGAATAATCACCGTCCATCGGACTCTCACCTTCTTCAAGCCGTGCGCTGAAACGCCAAATCAATACCATCGTCGGTATCCATGCGACCAGCAGGAGGGACGGAAAGTATTCGAATCCGCCATCCGTGCTGCCTCGGCCAAACTGATGCGTTAATAACGGAGAGAGACGACGACACGCCGATACTGTCCGCAATAATCCGTAAAATGGTCGATTGCTGTGTCGAGAAGTGGGCCGCCGCATAAGCCCACGTCTCCATGGGTCCAGCCCGAACGGCCGCAAGGCCTGACTTTCGGCGGATCGGCAGGCTTCCCAAGGGCAAACTCGAGGGATAACGAGAACAGGCCAACGCGCGCGATGCGTAATCGCGTGGATGGCCCCAGATCTGTGGCTGATATGCGGCAGCACTGAAGGAAAACAATGGTTAACGCTGTTGAGGCTTTTGACGCCAAGCACATGAAGCCGGCCGAGGAAATCCCGGCCTTCCGTCCCGGCGACACCGTCGACGTGAACGTGAAGATCCAGGAAGGCAACAACTCCCGTATCCAGACCTTCACCGGCGTGGTGATCGCTCGTAAGGGCGCTGGCGTGCGTGAGACCTTCGTGGTCCGCAAGATCAGCTTCGGCACTGGTGTGGAGCGTCGCTTCCCGGTGCACTCCCCGTCCATCGACTCCATCAAGCTCGTGCGTAAGGGCCGTGTGCGCCGCGCCAAGCTGTACTACCTGCGCGCTCTGCGCGGTAAGGCCGCTCGTATTGCCGAGCGCCGCGACAACTCTGCTAAGTGAGTCGATTCGCGGGTGCAATCGTGAGCCTGATGATGCAGGCGCGCGAATAAACCGTGAAATTCAGCCCGGAACCGTTTCGGTTTCGGGCTGTTTTCGTATTTTCCACGTATGATGGACGGGCGCCGGCACCCCTCATATCCGGCAGCATGAATCGCGAGGAGATGGTATGCAGGACGATCAGGATAACGGCGAATTCCCGATTTCCGACAATCCGGAGAGCAACCAGACCTCGTATGATGACGAGGCCGATGCCCGCGATTCCCGTACGTTCCAAGTCGCCGACCACGGCATCGCCCTGTCCCCGGTTCCCCCGGCACCGGCGCGCCCGGCGCACGCCGCTTCTTCCGCTGGCGCGGGTGCAGCCGCTGGCGCGAATGCCGCGGCAGCATCATCGTCAGATGATGACCACTTCACCCTACGCGACTTTTTCCTGTGGTGCGGCGTTCCCGTGCTTATCGTGCTGCTGATTCGCATTTTCGCCGTCGGCTTTTACGAGATTCCTTCGCGCTCGATGATGGACACCATGGTGCCCGGCGATCGCGTGGTGACCAGCAAGCTCACCCCCAAGATCTTCGATTTGCAGCGCGGCGACGTCGTGGTATTCAAAGATCCCAACAACTGGTTGAACGAGGAGCAGAGCAGCGCTCCCGGTGGCGGGTACCTCATCAAGCGACTGATCGGCCTGCCCGGTGACGTGGTCGAATGCAAGGGCGCGGGCCAGCCGGTGACCATCAACGGCGTGGCCATCAATGAGACCTCCTACATTCGCCCCGGCGTGGACCCGAGCGCCTTCCCGTTCTCGGTAACCGTGACCGAGGGCCGCGTGTTCGTCATGGGCGACAATCGCGCCAATTCCGCCGACTCCCGCTATCATCAGGATGACGGCGATCGCGGCTTGGTTCCCATCTCCGATGTGGTCGGAGTCGGAATCGCGAAATACTGGCCGCTTGACCGGCTTGGTGCGATTGATGACCACCACGAAGTCTTCAAGGACGTGCCTGACGCTTCCGGCTCGAATTCCTGAGTCTTTTTTTGAACCGTGTGAGTCTTTGAACTGATTGAGTTCCGGGCCGTCTGAACCCTGAACCATATGAATCCTGGACCGTCTGAATCCTAACCATTGTGAGACGATGGGAGCCGCGCATGATTACCCCGACACTTGACTTGGAACGCAGCCTTGCGGCCCAGGGCTATGACCTTATCGCTGGATTCGATGAAGTCGGCCGCGGCGCGCTCGCCGGCCCGGTGATGGTCGGGTGCGCCGCCATTTGGGCCCGTGATTTGGAGCCGTTGGATGGCGATGATGCCGTCGAACTGTCCGGGCGGACCTACCTCGGCGTGCCGGACGGCGTGGCCGACTCCAAAATGCTCACCGAACATAGGCGCGAGGCGATTTTCGACGAACTGCGCGACTGGTGCGCGGCCTACGCCGTAGGCCAGGCCAGCAACACCGAGATCGACGAATGGGGCATCACCTACGCGCTCGGCGTGGCCGCCCTGCGCGCGCTCAGCCAAGTCGAACGCGAACTTGGCTTACGACTTAGAGGGGAATCGACGATAAAAAAGGCTTCGGGGGAGTCTGCGGGGAAGATTGTGGAAGGTCGTCCGGGAGGCTCCGTAGGGGAATCCATTGGAAATTGCGAGGGAAGCGTTCGCGCTCTGCCCAAAGTCGCCGGAATTCTCGACGGGCCGAGCGATTACATCACCAAGGCGCTCAACACGTTCGACGCGCCGGACGTGCCGATTCCAGCCGACATAACGACCAAAGTCAAAGGCGACCAGCATTGCGCCACCGTCGCCACCGCGGCGGTCATCGCCAAAGTGACCCGAGACCGGCTGATGGTCGACCTCGCGCAAAGCAACCCACGTTACGCCGCCTACGAATGGGCTCATAACAAGGGCTATGGTTCCGCCGCACACCGTACCGCCATCGCCGAGCACGGGCCGACTCCGCTCCATCGTGTCTCATGGCACCTGACCTGAGCCGCGTGCGACACGACAGTGTGAGCGCTAACGCAAAACTGTTGTGGACGCGCTAAAGTCAGTATTGATTAAGGTACAAGCCTGGCCGTGCACGGATGCCGGCCGCCAGCGGGGAGGTTAGGCAATATGGTGACCAGCCGCAAGCCAAGCAAACGTCCGTCCATGTTCGAAGTGGCCAAGCTCGCCGGAGTCAGCCACCAAACCGTCTCCCGTGTGATCAATGACTCGCCGGACGTTTCCGACGCCACCCGTGCGCGAGTCCAGACCGCCATTGACCAACTCGGCTACCGCCCCTCCAACTCCGCGCGCGCACTGGCTTCCCGCCGTTCGCGCACCATAGGGCTGATCGCCGGAGGCCTCAAATTCTTCGGCCCGATTTCCTCCATCTCCTCCATCGAATCCATGGCCCGCGAGCACGGTCTGTTCATGAGCGTGATGATGGTCCACGAGGCCTTGTGCGCGCAGGCCGACTTCGACAACCTGTGCGACACCTTCAACGAGCAGAACGTCGACGCCTTCATCTTCCTGACCCCGACCGACGTGATGTTCGCCGCCGCCTGCCGTGCACGAGTCACTCAGCCGCGCGTCATCGTCACCGCCACCCACGGCCAAATGACCGTGCGTGAGGGATTGGGCCTTATCTCCACCGAAAACAAGCGTCGCACTGCGCTGGTCGGTATCGACCAGTGGGGTGCAATGGCCAAAGTGGTGGCCTTGCTGGGCGAATACGGGCACAAATCGGCTCTGTATTTTGCCGGTCCCAACGAATGGCGCGACGCCCACACCCGACTGGATGCGTGGCGCAAGCTCGCCGCCTCCCGATCCATCGATTCACAGATCGTGCGCTGCCATACGTGGGATGCCTCTGAGGCATATGCGCACATGAATCATCTCATTGATGAGTATGGGCGTCGAGGCGCGGCGTTGCCCACCGCGGTCGTCGCCGCGAACGACAATCAGGCCGTCGGCATCATGCGCGCGTTGCATGAGCATGGGCTTCGGATTCCGCAAGACATCAGCGTGGTCGGATTCGACGACATGTCTGGCGTGGATAACATGTACCCACCGCTGACCACCGTGCATCCCGATTTCGAGGGGCTCGGCGTGGCCGCCATGCGAGAGACGCTGCGCTTGCTGGGGGAGGGCGGCGAGCCGACCTTCCTGACCACCCAGCACGGCATGGGGCTGATTCCCGCCGAGGTGCGTGCTCGGCGGTCCTTGGGGCCGGCTCCTCGGCGGTAAATTGGCCCTGTTATCAAACCGTTATGATGCGTGACACGGTATAAGTTGTGTCGAATGCAGGTTATCGGTACAATGTTTTTTGGGAAATTGTGAGCGCTAACACCCTCCCCAAGGAAGGGGATAACAACGCCGGCGCTCCAAGGCAAAGGAAAGATATGGCAGCAACCGACAACGCGGCCGAGCAGGTCGCCCACATCGCCGAGAAGATTCGCGCTGGCAAGACCACGCTGGGCATCGAATTCGGCTCCACCCGCATCAAGGCCGTCCTCATCGACGACAACTTCCAGACCATCGCCTCCGGCGACTACAGCTGGGCCTCTCACTTGGAGGATGGTCTGTGGAGCTACACCACCGAGGAGATCTGGGGCGGTTTGCAGTCCGCTTACGCCTCCATGGCCAACGACGTCGAGACCGTCTATGGCGAGAAGCTCACGCACGTCGGCCACATCGGCTTCTCCGCCATGATGCACGGTTACCTCGCATTCGACGAGGCCGGCGAACTGCTGGTGCCGTTCCGCACCTGGCAGAACACCAACACCTCCGAAGCTCACAAGAAGCTCTCCGAGCTGTTCCAGTACAACATCCCCGAGCGTTGGTCCATCGCTCACCTGTACCAGGCCGTGCTCAACAAGGAAGAGCACGTCTCCAAGGTGGCTTACTTCACCACACTCGCCGGTTACGTGCACTGGAAGCTCACCGGTAAGAAGGTCCTCGGCGTGGGCGATGCCTCCGGCATGTTCCCGATTGACCCGACCACTCACACTTACGAAACCGCATTCATTGAGAAGTTCGACGCTCTACCTGAGGTCGCAGCCCAGCCGTGGAAGCTGGAGAACCTGCTTCCTGAGCCGCTTGTGGCCGGCACTCCGGCTGGCGAGCTGACCGAGGAAGGCGCCAAGCTGCTCGATCCGTCCGGCGCCCTGAAGCCCGGCATCGTGCTCGCCCCGCCTGAGGGCGACGCCGGTACTGGCATGGTGGCCACCAACTCCGTGCGCGTACGCACTGGTAACGTCTCCGCCGGCACCTCCATCTTCGCCATGGTGGTTCTGGAGCACAAGCTCAAGGCCCTCCACCCTGAGGTTGACTTGGTCACCACCCCGGCCGGCGATCTGGCCGGTATGAGCCACGCCAACAACTTCACCTCCGACCTCAACGCTTGGGTCGGCCTGTTCGGCCAGTTCGCCAAGGCTATCGGCCAGCCGGTTGACGCAGGTATGCTGTACGGCACCCTGTTCCGCGCGGCCATCGCCGACGACGTGGACGCCAACTGCGGCGGCCTGCTGAACTACCCGTTCCGTTCCGGCGAATTCCTGGCCGGTCTGCCTGAAGGTCGCCCGCTGTTCGCCCGCAGCCCCGAAGCCAACATGACCCTCGGCAACTTCATGCGCGCCCAGCTGTTCTCCGCGTTCTCCCCGGTCAAGATCGGCATGGACGTGATGACCAAGCAGGAGCGCGTGCAGGTCGACTCTCTCGTGGGCCACGGCGGCATCTTCGCCACTCCGAAGGTGGCTCAGAAGATTCTCGCTGCTGCCTTCAACACCCCGATCAAGGTCATGTCCACCGCCGCCGAAGGTGGCGCCTGGGGCATGGCCGTGCTCGCCAACTACCTGTGGAACACCAACGAGGATCACAGCAACCTCGCTGACTTCCTTGACGGTTGCGTGTTCAAGGACGCCCAGTCCACCACTGAGAAGCCGGTGGCTTCCGATGTGGTTGGTTTCGAGGACTTCTTCGCCCGCTTCACCAAGGGCCTGCCCATCGAGCACGCCGCCATCGAAACCATCAACCTCGAAGATAAGTAAGCCTTTCTGACCTCCCTCTATTGAGGGAGGTCCTTGAGATTTTGAAAAAACGTCCATCCATCACAGTGGAAAGGAAAACCAATAATGGCAACTTTGGCTGATTACGGCCCCGAGGTTCGCGCCGAGGTCAAGCAGGTTCGTGAGGTCGTCTCCAACCTGCACCAGCAGCTGATCAAGTGGAACCTGGTCGTGTGGACCGCGGGCAACGTTTCCCAGCGTCTGCACACCGCCGACCTGTTCGTCATCAAGCCCTCCGGCCTGCGCTACGAGTACCTGACCCCGTCCTCCATGGTCGTGTGCGACCTTGACGGCAACGTGGTCGACGGCACCGAAGCCCCGTCCTCGGACACCGCTTCCCACGCCTACATCTACCGCAACATGCCCGACGTCTACGGTGTCGTGCACACCCACTCCACCTACGCCACCGCTTGGGCTGCCACTGGTCAGAACATCCCGTGCGGCCTGACGATGATGGGTGACGAGTTCGGCGGCCCGGTGCCGGTCGGCCCGTTCCGTCTGATCGGCTCCGAGGCGATCGGCAAGGGTGTCGTCGAGACCCTCAAGAAGTACCCGAAGTCCCCGGCCGTCCTCATGCAGAACCATGGCCCCTTCACCATCGGCAAGGATGCTGAAGGCGCCGTCAAGGCCGCTGCCATGACCGAGGAAGTCGCTCACACCATGTGGGCCGCCCGTCAGCTCGGTGACATCATCGAGATCGACCAGGCCGACATCGATAAGCTCAACGACCGCTACCAGAACGTCTACGGTCAGCACTGATTTGATGGAGTGTCCGCCGCGTTACGGAAGGCCCGACGTACCTTCGTACGCCTTCGCCTTCCGCGCCTTGCGGACACACACATCAAATCAGCGCTGACTCCGCCAGCACGGTGGTGTCTTGGCTCCCCTCTCTGAGGGGAGCTGTCAGCGATAGCTGACTGAGGGGAGCCTCGGTCGGCGAATGAAACTTAAACAAACCCCCATAAACAAAGAAGTAAAGGAAGTAACCCTATGGTTATGGAAAATCCCTTCGAGGGCAAGGAAATCTGGTTCGGCGTTGGTTCGCAGGACCTGTACGGCGAAGAAGCCCTGCGCCAGGTCGCCATTCACTCCGCTGAAATGGTCGACTACCTGAACAACACCGGCAAGATTCCGGCCAAGATCGTCCTCAAGCCCACCCTGAAGTCCTCCGACGGTGTCAAGGAGTTCATGGTCGAGGCTTCCGCCAACCCGAACGTCATCGGCGTCATCACCTGGTGCCACACCTTCTCCCCGGCCAAGATGTGGATTCGCGGCCTCGAAGTGCTGACCAAGCCGCTGCTGCAGCTGGCCACCCAGCACCACAAGGAAATCCCGTGGGAGACCATCGACATGGACTTCATGAACCTGAACCAGGCCGCCCACGGCGACCGTGAGTTCGGTTACATCGTCTCCCGCCTCGGCATCAAGCGCAAGGTTGTCGTCGGCCACTACACCGATCCCGAGGTCGCCGAGAAGCTCGGCACCTGGGCCCGCGCCTGCGCCGGCTGGGATGCCTCCAACAACATGAAGGTCATGCGCTGGGGCGACAACATGCGTAACGTCGCCGTCACCGAGGGCGACAAGACCGAGGCTGAGCGCGTGTTCGGCGCCTCCATCAACACTTGGGCCGTCAACGAGCTCGTCGCTGCGTACGACGCCGTCAAGGACGACCAGGTCAAGGAGATCATCGAGGACTACAAGGCCAAGTACGACGTCGACCCGGCTCTGCTGGACGCCAAGTACGACTCCCTGTTCATCGCCGCCAAGGAAGAGGCCGCGATGGTCAACATGATGCGCGCCAACGGCTGCACCGCCGGCGTCGACAACTTCGAGGACCTCGGCGCTCTGCCGCAGCTGCCGGGCGTTGGCCCGCAGCGCTTCCCGTCCGAGTACGGCTGGGGCTTCTCCGCTGAAGGCGACTGGAAGACCGCCGTCCTCGTGCGCATCGGTGCCGTCATGGGCTACGGCCTTGAGGGTGGCGCCTCCCTCATGGAGGACTACTCCTACAACTTCACCGAGGGTGACGAGCTCGACATGGGCTCCCACATGCTCGAGGTTTCCCCGTCCATCGGCACCATCGCCAAGCCGAAGCTGGAGATCCACCCGCTGGGCATCGGCGGCAAGGCCGACCCGGTCCGCCTGGTCTTCTCCGGCAAGCCCGCCAAGGACGCCGTCGTGGTCTCCATGTCCGACGTTCGCGAACGCTTCCGCCTGCTCATGGACGTCGTCGACGTCGTTGAGCCGCAGGGCTCCCTCAAGGAGCTTCCGTGCGCCCGCGCCGTCTGGGAGCCGAAGCCGAGCCTGAAGACCGCTGTTGAGTGCTGGATCACCGCCGGTGGTTCTCACCACACCTGCATGACCACCTCCGTTGGTCGTGAGGCTTGGGAAGACTTCGCCCGCATCGCCGGTGTTGAGCTCGCCGTCATCGACGAGAACACCACCGCTCGCCAGTTCGAGAAGGAACTGGAGCTGTCCGAGATGTACCACCGTCTCAACAACCAGCACTGATTGGCGGAGCGTATACCGCCTTTCCTCAGGTTCGACGTACCTTCGTACGCCTTCGCCTTCGGACGGCGGTCTCCGCACGCGCCAATCAGCGCTGGCAAGCCAGCACTGATGACTAAATCAGTCTGCTGACTGCTACCGCTGAAAAGGGGCTGTTCCGGGAAACCGGAGCAGCCCCTTTTGCTGTTATCGGCAACTCCCCACAAACGCATCAAAAATCGCCTGCGAGCGTGGATCTACCTTGTAGAGAAACTCGGGATGCCACTGCACGGCCCACAGGAAGTGGCTTGCCGGCCGGTACAGGGCCTCGATCACGCCGTCGGGCGCGACGGCCATGACCTCGAGTCCAGCAGCAGGCTCACGAACCGCCTGATGGTGATAGCTATTCACCGCAATCTCAGTCTGCCCTGCGAACAATGAAGCCAGGGGAGTGCCGGGCACCAAGGAAACGTTATGTCCGAACGCATCGTACGGCGGATTCATATGGTGTTCGATATCGCTCGGATGCTGGCTTGGCAGATCCTGCCACAACGTGCCGCGCAGCGCTGCGTTGATGAACTGAATGCCACGGCAGATGCCCAGAATCGGCTTGTCCCAAGCCATTACAGCTGGCAGCAGAATCGATTCCATTCGGTCGCGCTCAGGAGAGAGCACCTCGCTACGGCCGGTGGCGGAGGCCGCTGCACCAACCATCGGTCCCACATCCGGCCCGCCCGTAAACAGAAACGCGTCAAACCGTTCGGCGCATTGCGCAAGAATGTCGGTGTCATCGGTCAGCGGCAACATGACGGGCGTACCGCCGGCCCGCATTATCGCCTCCATATATCCGGGCAGCATCCACAGACTATCGCGCCCGTAATCCATCAGCGGAGTCACCGCAATGAGCGGTCGATTCGTAGTCATGCCTGCCTCTTTTCGCCCAAGTGTTGTTTTCGTCGTTCTGCCGCAAATCGCTTGATTCAGTGGCCAATAATGCCGCCACTGTACCGAACCAATGTAACCGGTCGGCCAACATTATTTCGTCAGCCAGCCGCGACGAGATCGCACAATGTGCCAATGATGGGGGCATTCGGTGCGACCTTGTCAATGTTCGGGCCATTGCACTTTCAGCGGGGAAAGCATGCCCCGTCCGCGCATCATGATGAACGAGTAAGGTTGACGGGGAGGGAGAATCACATGAACCAGGCATGCGTACGCAACGACACCATCGACGCGGGCAACCATCATGGCCGACCGCAATACCGGTCGTTCCTGCGATTTCTGACATCGCAGGAACGCAACGTCATTTGGCTGTTGCTGGCCATTGCTTTTCTTCCGGTGGACGGCACCACGCTTGGCCTGTACGCGCCGTTCTGGTCTCCAATCAGTCCGGCGCTGTTCGCCGTGTACTGCCTATGCAATTGGCGGCAACTGCGCATCGCAGCCAACCGGTACCTGCCAATGTTCCTCCTACCGGTGGCCTGCATAATCCTGTCCATCCCGGGATGGCTGAAGTTCGGCATCCACCTCAACGCCGCGTTCATGAGCATCACCGGATTGCTGGGCGTGCTCGCCACTTTGGGTGCGATCGCCCTTGCGTTCGACATCAAACGCATTCCGTGGCGTACGCCATTGCGGATTCTCATCGCATCATACTGGGTTTCCTTCGGAGTGGGCGTCGTGCAATGGCTGTCCATCCGTCTGCACGCCAAACCGTTGACCGACTATTTCTCGCACCTCATGTACCGGCAATACATCAGCGACAACTCGGTGTGGGGCGGCGGCCGTCCGCAGTTCCTGTTCGCCGAGCCCAGCTATATCGGCATGCACCTGTTCGGCATACTGCTTCCGCTCATGTGGCTCATGCGCGGGCGCGACCGCATCTACGCCAAACGGCTGCGTGACCTCATCGTCACGTATGCCGTCGGCGCGGTGCTCATGCAAGCCGGCACCAGAATCGTCATCGATTCCGTCGTGGCGTTGCTGATCGCCCTTGTGGCGCGCACCGATTGGCATGACGGCGCACGCCGCGTCCGGGGCATGCTGCAGATTCTCGGCGCATGCGCACTGGGCCTGCTGGGTGTGCTGGCGGATTCCAGACTCTCCGCCATCGCGGAAAACGGGGCCGAGGGAGACGGCTCGTTCTTCGCGCGGATCTACCAAAGCCTCGATCCGATATGCGGATTGCTCACCCATCCGTGGACGCTGCTCACCGGTTATGGCGCGGGCAACATCATCAATGCGGTGTGGGCCGGCGCGGCCAAAGCCGGACGGCTGCTGGACGGTCTTGGCATGAACGGCGGCGCGGCCACGGGATTCGCGGCCGGCGTGAACGCGGACACGGTGTGGACGATGTGCGCGTATACCAGCGTCATCGCCGAATACGGGCTGATCGGGCTGGCCATGCTGGTCGGAGCCTCGATGGTCTGCATGACGCGCGGGAGGACGGTATGCCGTGGCGGTGCGGATGGCGCATCGTCCGACGAGCTGGCGCACGGTGTTTGTGTCGCCGACGTTGCCGACGTTGCTGATGTTGCCGGGGGTAATAGTGGTGGCGGCGTTGCCGGCGCGGGTTCGGGCGAATCCGGCGTCTGGCACAAGACCGTCATCTGCTGGCTCGTCCTGGTCGCATACCTGTACATCCAATGCGAGAACTATGCGTTCGCCGCTCTGCCGCTTCTTGTGTTCGCCGCCTCGAAGGTGAGGCGCGAGCCTGATTTCTCGCGGGCCGACGCATCGACGCGGCCCGAGATGGACCAAAATCCAGAATAACCGACATTCGCCGCTGTTCCGTTTTTCGCTCAAGGCGTATATCTCCCGTATCTTGAGGTGCATCATGTATCGTCGCGGCTAACTAATCGGCGAAACGCGGCATGTTTCGCATTTTGGGCGAAAAGCCCAAGTCCCACAGGAGGTATTGATGACGTTCGTTGCACGGTCGGTGCGCTATGTGCTCAGAAAACGAGTGCGAACCATAGTGCTCCTTATAATACTGACCATCATAACGGCGAGCATGCTATCCACGATCGCGGTTTCTCGGGCAGCTCAACAGGCCGCCGGACGAATCGAGAAGGAAGCGGTCGGTGGATTCGTGCTGTCCAGCAACATGCAGGGCAGCATGCTCACGCCTCGCGGAGGCGGCATGGTGCGCCCCGCCGACGTGCGCAGGATCGCCCAACTGCCCGGGGTCGATTCGTATATGGTCCGTCAGAACGCCACCGCCGATCTCGTGGGGGCGAATGTGGCGAAGGTCCCCGGCGGCGATGATTACGATGCGACCCAGGAGCAGCAGTTTGGCAACGCCGCCAACGTCATGGGCACGAATGATTCGTCGAAACTCAACGTGTTCACGTCGCGCACGCTCGGCATGGCCGAAGGACGACATCTGAAGGCCTCCGACAAGTACACGTCGATGATCCATGAGGATCTCGCCAAAGCCAACGGGCTCAAAGTCGGAGACACGCTCACGCTCAAGGCCAACGCCTATGACGCCGACAACGAATCACATTCGACGGCGACCGTCAAGACCACCATCGTGGGCATATTCAAGGGCGACAGCGCCAGAAAGGTATCCAGCCGAGCGGAACTCACCGCCAACACCATCTACACCGATCTGGATACCACACGCGACCTGTACCAGTACAAGGACGGCAAGGAAATATACCAGGACGCCACCTTCGTGCTGTCCAAGGGCGTTGACGTGGAGAAGACCATGGATGCCGCGAAGAAACTCCCGGTGGATTGGAACAACTATCAGATCACGCGCAACGACCAGTATTCATCGAGCATGCTGCATGCCGCCCGCGGCGTGCGCTCCATGATGCGCGGCGCCCTGATCGGCGTGACCGTCTCGGCCGTGCTCGTGCTCAGTCTCATGCTGCTGCTGTGGATGAACGACCGCCGTCAAGAGATGGGCATACTGGTGTCCCTTGGCGTCGGCAAGCCCTCCCTGGTCGCCCAATACCTCACCGAGATGGTGCTGATCGGTCTGCCGTCCCTCGCCCTCGGCTGGCTGTGCGCGCAGGGAATGGCCCAATGGCTCGGCGCCACGGCGCTCCATTCCGTGAACGCCTCCGCGGCGAAGGAGCTGAGCAGCATGGGGCAGGTCGGCGGCGATCTTGAATCCAGCATGTCGGTGCGCACCCTGGATTCGCTCACGGTGTCGGTCGACGGGACCGCCATGCTGTACGTGGCGCTCGGATTGTTGGCGGTGATGCTGGTGTGCGTCGCGGTGGCGTGCATGCCGATGCTGCGCAAATCGCCGCGAGACCTGTCGGAGATTCGATGATGAGCATGAATGTGTGGAAGCGTGCCACGTTGGCGATCGTACGCAAGCCGGTACGTAGCGGCATCATCGGTCTGCTGATGCTGATGGTCTTCACGAGCCTGGTGGCGCAGGTCGGAGTCTCGACGGCCCTGCGTACCATGTCCGACGGCATCGGCGCGGGCATGGGCATAGGGTTTACCGTCAGCGCCGGCGAGAATCCCATTAGCGCCGAGGAGGCGAGCCGGTTCTCGCGTATCCCCGGTGTGACGAAGACCGCCTATGCGACGAAGACCTTGGCGCAGGTGGATGGCGCGCGCCCGGTCATGCCCCGGCAGGGCCCCCGATTGGACTCCGATCTGGCCATGCAGGTCAGCGTGCTGGGCACCACCGATTCCTCATTGTCCGAGGAATTCCAGAGCGGCCTGTACCGCCTGGAGCAGGGCCGCCATATCTCGGGCGACGGCGACAATGTGCTGGTCCACCGCGACTTCGCGATGCAGAACGGCCTATCGGTCGGCTCGACATTCCGTCTCCGGCAGGAGGGGCGCAACGCCACGGTGCGTGTGGCCGGGATCTTCTCCGGCAACGTGCAGGCCCAAAGCCCCCTGCCCTCGGACACTTCCGAGAACCTCATCTATTCGGGTAGGCGAGTAGCTTCCGCTCTGACCGGAAACGACCGGATCGACATGATCCGATGCCTGTCGGATAATCCGCAGGACCTGTCCGCGGCTATTGGACGGGCCAAGACCATGGCCGGCGGCAAGTACGACGTCACCGACGATTCGGCCCGGCTCTCCGGCGTCCTGCAATCCGTGCAGACGGTGCGTAATCTGGTGCGCATGGTGCTGCTGTCCGTCTGCCTCGCGGACGTACTGGTGCTGGCGATGGCGCTGGTCTTCTGGATTCGCTCACGCATCCATGAGATAGGCACGCTTCTGGCCCTCGGCATCGACAAGATGCGGATCGTCGCACAACTCGCCATCGAAACCGGACTCATGGCGGCGGTCGCCGCCCTGTGTTCGCTGGGCACCGGCGCCATGCTGTCGGGATACGTGTCTTCCCGACTGTTGCGCGATTCGGGCGTCGCGCCGTTGGAATCGTTGCACGTGGAGGCCTTGCCGCCTGAGCAGACGATGCTCATCCTGCTGCTCGGATGCGCGGTCATCGCCGTGGCTCTTGCCGTGTCATGCGCCGCCGTGCTGTCCAAATCCCCGAAATCCATTCTTTCCTCTATGCGTTAGGAGTCACCAATCATGTCTAACTGTCTGCAACTGGACCATGTCGATTACGCCTACGGCGCGGCGAAGATCCGTGTTCTTTCGGATGTCAGCGCGGATTTCGAATCCGGGAAGATGTATGCGATCACCGGCCCGTCCGGCGCCGGCAAGAGCACGCTGCTGTCGCTGCTGGCCGGCCTGGACGCCCCCTCCCGGGGAGTGGTCCGCTTCGAAGGGGAGGACATCGCCGCATCGGGCTATGCGAAGCACCGCCGGGAGCACGTGTCCCTGGTGTTCCAGGACCATAACCTGATCGACTACCTCACCCCCGAAGAGAACCTGCGGCTGGTCAGCGCCAAGGCCGATATGAAGATCCTCGAGGAACTGGGTTTGAGCCGTGAGGAATCCAAGCGCAACATCATGCACCTGTCGGGCGGCCAGCGTCAACGGGTGGCGGTCGGCCGCGCGCTGGTCGCCCCGGGCCGCGCGATCCTCGCGGACGAGCCGACGGGCAGCCTCGACCCGGAGATGACCGACGAGGTGATTCATCTGCTGCAGCACGCCGCCCATCAGCTCGGCAAATGCGTGATCGTGGTGACGCATTCCAAGCGCGTCGCCAACTCCGCCGATGTCGTGCTGCGTCTCAGGAGCAAGAAACTGACCCGGGCATGACCCACCTGGGCCGGGCGGCACCCCGGCGACGACCCGCATGGAATCATCGTCATAATGACGCCTGCGATCCCTGGACATGAGAAACCGCACCTCCGATCATCGAATCTGGATTACTCCAGTCCAACAATCGGGGTGCGGTTCAAAAGGCCCTTTTTTTGTGTCGGATTACGAACCGCGCGTCTCACCGCTTGCCGTTGTAGATCTCGTTGTCGATCACATCGGCGAACACGCGATTGACGGCCGGGCGCACCACTTTCAGCGACGGTGTCAGGCACTTGTTCTCCTGCGTGAACTGCGTGTCCAGCACGGCGAACTTGCGTACGGATTCGGCGCGCGAGACCGTCGCATTCGCCTTGTCCACGTACTGCTGAATCTCCTCGCGCACCGCGGCGTTCGTGGCGAGCCGGTCGACCGGCGTCTCCGTGGACAGGCCGTGCGCGGGCAGCCACAATGCCAGCGACTCCGGATCGAGCGTCACCAACGCGCCGATGAACGGGCGCTGGTCGCCCACCACCACGCAGTGCTCCACGATCGGGCACTTGGCGATCTCTTCCTCCAGCGGAATGGGGGAGACGTTCTTGCCGCCGGCAGTAATAATAATGTCCTTGATGCGGCCGGTGATGACGATGTGGCCCTCATCATCGATCTCGGCCAAGTCGCCGGTCCTGAGCCAGCCGTCGGCGGTGAACGCCTCAGCCGTCTTCTCCGGCAGATTGTGGTAGCCGCGGAACACGTTCGGGCCCTTGACCTGCAGTTCGCCTTCGTCGGAAATGCGAATCGAGGAGCCGGGCGCGGGCTGGCCTACGGTGCCGATCACATTGTCGGTCACGCGCGTGGCGGCGAACGGGGCGGCGGTTTCGGTCATGCCATAACCCTGAATCATCGGCAGTCCGATGCCGTTGTAGAAATGCGCCAGATCGAGCGACAGTGGTGCGCCGCCGCAGGCCACGTACTTGATCTTCGGGCCCAGAGCACCGCGCACCGTGCGGTAGACGAGCGTTTCGTACTTGGCGCGCTCGGCGATTTCGGCAAACGTGTGCTGCTCGCCGGCCTGCTCCTTGCGGCTCCAGACGCGCGCGGCCTCGGCGGCCTTGACAAACAGGCGGCCCTTCCAGCCGGCACCGGCCTTGTGCGAGGCGGCGTTGTATACCTTCTCGAACACGCGCGGCACGCCCAGCAGGTAGGTCGGTTCAAACGAACGCAGGTCCGGCAGCAGGGTTTTGGTGTCCGGCAGATAACCGACCACGCCGTCATCGGAGGCGATGGAGGCGTACTGGATGAATCGCGCGAAGCAGTGGGCCAGCGGCAGGAAGAGCAGCAGGCGCGGATGGTCGTCAAGCACCACTTCATGCAACGCCTGCGAGGCGGAGATGGTGATGGACACGAAGTTCTTGTGGGTCAGTTCGGCACCCTTCGGGTTGCCGGTGGAGCCCGAAGTGTAGACGATGGTGGCCAGATCGTCGGCGCGCACGGTGGCCACGCGCTCGTTCAGTTCCTCGTCCGAAACAGCCACGCCCAGACCTTCGAGCGCGCCCAGCGCGTTGCCCTCGATCATGAGAATCTGCTTCAAGGCAGGACAGTGGTCCTTGACCGAGTCAAGCCGGTCGAAGCGCTCGCGGTTGTCGGCAAAGGCCAGCTTGACCGCCGAATCGTTCATGATGCGCTGGGCTTGCGGGGCGGAGTCGGTGTCGTAGATCGGCACGCTTACCGCGCCCACTGCGGCCAGTGCGAAATCGAGAATGCCCCATTCGAGACGGGTGGAGGAAAAGATGGTCACCGCGTCGCCCTTGGCGATGCCGAGCGCGATCAGGCCCTTGGCGGCTGAGACCACGCGCTCGTGGAATTCGCCGGTGGTGACGTTCTGCCAGCGGCCGGGGCCGATTTTCTTGGCGGCGATTACCGTGTCCGCGCCGGTGCGGGCCAGTCGTTCGGTGAGCAGTGAATAGATAGTTTGGTCATCGCGGATCTCGATGGATTCGCCGGGCGTGGTGTATTCGGTAAGCATACGGCCGTTTATTCCTTACAAACATGATGGCAAGTTGACAACCCGAGCCATTCTGACGAGTTAGATTACGCTGGCGTAAGGTTGCGCGCGTTGTGGGCAATGGAGAAGTTGTCTGTCTGGTTTTGTGGATTGTATACAACGCCGTGTCTAACCGATTTGCTCTACGGTTATGACCGTGTCCATTTCGGGAGCCATCGACTTCCTGCAGGACAAGTACGTGCTGAGCCCGGCCCTGCAGGGTCCGGTCATCAGCTCCAGCATCATCGGCGGCGTCGGCATTGGGGAGTCTGTGGCTTCTTATTTGGGAACGAAGCTCAGCGTGACAGTCGTCTCAGCTGAAGGTCTGGCGTGTATGTGCGCTTTCGCCTAAGGTAAATAGGATTGCGCAGTGCACGCCATCGGTATGTGCAGGTATGCGATTGGTGGCACCCGCGACTGATGCATGACGAGACCTACTGCAGTACCACGGCAACCAACACCGCAACAACACGGCAAGGGGAAGCGAACCATGTTCGACAAACGACTGTTCCAATTGGCACCAGGTCTCGGCAAGCTCATAGCCGGCAAAGTGGCTCTGATGTGGGTTGGGCTGCTTGCCAATATCGGCTTCATGCTTTCGCTGGTCATGCTGCTGCAAGGACTGCTCGCCGCAGCCGACCCACACACTTTCTCCTGTAACGCCGCCTCGGCCTCCGAGTGCCCCGCCAATCTGTTCGGCGTTCCGGGCACCACCGTCGCCCCGATGGCCGGCGACCTCATGGTTTACGTGGCCTTGGCGATCGTCTGCATGCTGGTTCGCTACCTGGCCACCACACACGCCACACGCCTCGGCACCGAAGCCGCCGAACGGGTCAAGCTCGCTTTGCGTTCCAAGCTGTACCGCAAAATGGTGGCCCTCGGCCCGTCCTACAGGTCGCGCGTCAAGACCTCGGATGTGGTCCAGTCCGCCGGCGAAGGCGTCGAGCAGATTCAAAGCTTCTTCGAACTGTTCCTGCCGCAGCTCTTCTATGCGATTCTTGCGCCGATCACCCTGTTCGCCGTGATTGCGCCGATCAACATGCCGGCCGCCGTGACCATGCTCGTCTGCGCGCCGCTCATTATTATTGTCACCGGCATCGTATCCATGACCGCCGCCCGCGCCTTCAAAAAATACTGGGGCCGATACACCGACATGGGTGCCGCATTCCTCGACAACCTGCAAGGCCTCGAAACCCTGAAGAACTTCGACGCCGACGACCGTGCCGCCGCCGAAATGGACAAGAAGGCCGAAGGCTTCCGCGTCATGACCATGCGCGTGCTGCAGATCCAGCTGCGCTCGCTGACCGCCATGGATATCGTGGCCTACGGCGGTGCGGCGGCCGGCATTGGTGTGGCTCTATGGCAGTATGCGCATACCGCCGCGGCCGCCGCAGGAGCCAGCGCCGCCGGCTGGTCTCCGATTATGCTCGCCGCCCACCTGCCCGGTGCGTTCGCCTACCTGGCCTACGGCCTGCAATACCTGATGCCGTTCGGTGCGGGCTTCCCGCTCACCCTCGCCGGACTGTTGCTGATCGTGCTGCTGTCCGCTGAATTCTTCATCCCCATGCGCCAGCTCGGCTCCTACTTCCACGTGGCGATGAACGGCATGACCTCCACCAAGCGCATCTTCGCCCTGCTGGACACCCCCGAGCCCGCCCACGGCACTGCCACGCTGCCGGCCACCGCTGGTACCGATGCCGGGACTGATGCCGGTACCAAGGCCGGTACCAAGGCCGATGGCGGAATCACCGTCAGCTTCGACCACGTCGGCTATTCCTATGACAGCGCCGATTCCGGTGCCGCCGTTCAACAAACGAATTCCGCGCCGGCACCTGCGCTCACCGACCTCACCTTCACTGCCTACCCCGGTCAACTCACCGCCATCGTCGGCATCTCCGGTTCCGGCAAATCCACGGCTGCCGCGCTGCTTGCCGGTACGCTGACCGGATACCAAGGCTCGCTTACGCTGAACGGCGTCAAGGTATCCGACCTGTCCGGAGAGACGCTCGCCCGAACCATCACCCTGATCGGTGCCAGTAGCCATCTGTTTGCCGGTACTCTGCGTGAGAACCTTCTGATGGCTTTGCCCGATGACGGCCAGAACGGTGAAGCCGCGTCCGACGCCGTGGATTCCCGTCTCTGGGACGCGCTCGAACAGGCCCGTATCGCCGACTTCGTGCGTTCGCAGCCGGACGGCCTTGACATGACGATTGAGCCCGACGCCGCCAACCTGTCCGGTGGCCAGCGCCAGCGTATCGCCATCGCCCGTGCGCTTCTGCATGATTCGCCGGTATTCGTATTCGACGAGGCCACCAGCAGTGTGGATGTGGAATCCGAGGAACTGATTCTCGCGACCATCCGCGAACTGGTGCAATCCCGCAGCAAGACGGTGATCATGATCACCCATCGCATGGCCAACGCCGAGCACGCCGACCAAGTGGTGGTGCTCGAACACGGCAAGTCGGTGGAAACCGGCACGCATGCCGAACTCATGGCGGCCGGCGGCGTGTACGCCAAGTTGTTCACTACTCAGGCGGATATCGAGAACTTTGGGGCTGACCACCCTCAGCCAGCTTCGCTGACAGCTTCCGCCAGCGGGAGCGGGGCGGCTGTGGGCGCAGCTCCGGCTGCAGCTCCGGCCGAGATGAGCACGTTCCAGGTCATCAAGCGACTACTCGGGGAGGCCAAGCCACTGGCCGGGCTTATGGTCGCGGCTTCCACGGCCGGCACCATCGGTCACCTTGCCGCAACCTTCCTACCGGTGTTCGGCATCATCGCCGGATTCGCGCTCGCCGGCAACCCCGTGTGGGGCATGAGTGCGGCCGGTGCAATCACCGCCATGATTGTTTGCGCGGTGTTGCGCGGCCTGACGCGCTACGTTGAGCAATATCTGAACCACAACGTGGCCTTCCACCTGCTCGCGCTCTTCCGCTCCAAGGCTTTCGCCGCCCTTCGCCGCCTCGCTCCGGCCAAGCTCGCCGGCAAGGGCAAGGGCGACCTCATCGCCATGCTCACCACCGACGTGGAACTGCTCGAAATCTTCTTCGCGCATACCATCAGCCCCGTGGCCATAGCCGTGACCACCACCATCGTCTACGCCATCGTGGCGGCCACGCTGAGCCCCTGGATGGCGTTGGCGCTGATCGTCTCCCATCTGATCATCGGCATCATTGTGCCGCGCTTCTTCGCCACCGGCGTGCGCAATCTGGGCCCCGCCATCCGTGGCGCGGCCGGCGAACTCGACAACGTGATGCTCGACGACATGCGCGGTCTCGACGAGATCATCCGATTCGGTCGGGGTGAAGATCGTGCGCAGGCCATCGAAGACCGCACGCGCGCGCTATGGCGTGACCATGCCAAACTCAGCCGTGTCAACGGCCGGTTCGCCGGTGTCGGCGGATTGCTGGTTGCATTGCTTACCTCGGCGGCTGCCGGCATCGCCATCAATCTTGCCGGCGTGAACCTCTACGATATCCCGGCGCTGGTCGCCGCCTTCGCGCTGCTCGCCAGCTCGTTCGGGCCGACGCTGGCGCTCGCCGCCCTGCCCGCGAACCTCACCCAGACCTTCGCCTCCGCCCGTCGTCTGTTCGGTCTGATGGACGAAGCGCCGGCCGTGGTGGAAACTGGCACTGCGAACTCGGATTATGAGGGCATGCGCCTTGACCGCGTCATCTTCGCGTACCCGGGGGAGGAGAGCGAGGCGATTCTCGCCGACTTCTCGCTCGATGTGCCGCAGCACGGCATCCTCGGTATCCAAGGCCCGTCCGGCCGGGGCAAGTCCACTATGCTGAAGCTGCTGATGCGCTATTGGGATCCGCAGCGCGGCCAAGTGACGCTGTCCGGCACGCCGCTACCGCAAATCGATGTGCATGCCCGCCGCCGTATTCAGGCCATGATGAGTCAGGAGACCCACCTGTTCGACGGCATGATTCGCGATAACCTGCTTATCGCCTTGCCCGAGGCAGAGATTCGCGATGGGGGAGCGGCCGGTGTTCTTGACGCCCGACTCCGCGAAGCCCTCGCCAAGGCATCCGTGCTCGACCTGATCGATTCCCTGCCGGATGGGCTCGACACCCAGGTGGGCGAGCTGGGCGACCGACTGTCTGAAGGCGAACGCCAGCGCATCGGCTTGGCCCGTGTATTCCTGCGCAATGCCGACTTGGTGCTCTTCGACGAGCCGACCAGTCGTCTGGATGCCTTGAATGAAGCCATCATTCTGCGTTCCATTCATGAGCTGTCCAAGAGCGAGCAGAATGCGGATAAGGGGCAAGACGTGGCTGTGGTGCTGGTCTCTCACCGTGAATCCGCCATGCGCGTTGCCGATGCGGTGCTGAATCTGTAAAGTCGCACAGTCACAGGCCGCAATACTCTGCAATACAGGATTTCCTTATATATCAGCCTCTGATAAGGGCATCCAGAGAGTCGAGGGCCGCGTCGATGGCCTGAGCCTCGCGGTCGTCATCCGTCTCGGCGAAGGAATGCTCGCTGTAGGAATCCTCGTCGGCACTGGGCAACAACACTCCGCGAGGCGTATCGGCACTGTGCGCGTGCTCAATAGAGGCCATATGTGCCGGCTGCACGGCATTTGTCTGCTTGCGGTTTCGATTCGCGTCATTCGCGGAATCAACGGCATCTGCGGCATCAACGCTATCTGTATCATCCGCACCACTGCGCGTAGTCGGCCGATTCGCCAGCGTGAATGGATCGTCGGGCAGTGAATCGGCCAAGGCCGCGACTGCTGCGCTGGCCGCTGCCTCGGCCGCCGCGCCGTCCAGCATCGCACCATCCGCAGAGTCAGTCACGGAGCCATCCACAGAGCCATCCGCAGGGCCGTTCGCAGAGCCGTCCGTATACTCACCGTCGTGCCGTCTACTGGATGACTTACCAACCAGAACAGCGCCCCTCGTACGCCGCATAAGCGACGGCACGTTCTCATCCGTCGTAACTTCCGAGACGGTCGCTGCCGTGTCTTCTTCTGCAGCCATATTCGCCGCTGCCTTGGCGGCTTCCTCGGCAGCGCGCTGCGCCTCCAGCCGTTCTGCCTCGACCCTTTTGGCGGTCTCTATGGCGAAAATCTTCTGCTGTGCCGCAGCGCGAGCCCGCTCAGCCGCATCCATAATGCCCAATGCCTGCTGACGTTCGTTTTCAATACGACGCAGCGTGGCTTCCGCGTGGCGGATATTCGCATCAGCCGTGCTCAGCGCGTATTTTGCGTAGGCCAAATCGGTTTTCGGCTGCCATAGATGCTCGATTTCCTCCAGCGTGCGTCCCATTGTCTCCGGCACCAACGCCACGATGCCGAACAGGCAAATCAGATCCAGAACCGCGAAAATCGCGAACGATATGCCGCCGCCCAATCCATCGATCATCATCGGCGTGAATTGTGCGATGATCCAGTTGGCGAACAGCAGACACATCACACACAATCCGGTGGCGCGACCGCGCAGATACGTGGGGAAGAGCTCGGGAATCACAATCCAGGGAATCGGTCCCATCGAAAAGGCGAACGATATGGTGAACGCCATGACGAATATAAGCGTCAGCAGCGAATTGCCCATGAAATACGAGCCCGAAATGCATAGCGCGAACACGCACATCATGCCGGTGCCTATTTCCATAAGACGTTTACGGCCGAACGTGTCGATCAGGTACATGCCTACCACGGTGGCCACCAGCTCCATGCCGCCTACGCTGGCGGCCGCGAGGAACTGAGTGTCCCCGGCGAACCCGAGATCCGAGAACATCACCGGCCCATAGTAGGAAATGGCGTTCATGCCGATGAACTGGTTGAACACGGCGAGAAAGATGCCGATGACGAGTGCCCGTCGCAGGCCTGGACGGAACAAATCATGGAATTCGTGCGACATCTCGGTTTCCAGTTTGACCGAGGCTTGGATGTCATCGGTGCGCAGGCGTGCGCGTTCGGTGCCGAGGATGTGCTCGAGCACCGCGAAACCTTCATCGGTTCTGCCTATCTGAATGAGGAATCGTGGGCTTTCCGGTGCCCTCCGCATAGCCAGCAGGAAGGTGGCGGCCGGAATCGCGCCTAATCCCAGCATCCAGCGCCATCCAGTGGCGATATCCCAGTCGTTTGATCCGTGGGAGGCGATGATGTAGTTGATGACGTTGGTCAGGAAGATACCGCAAACCGCAAGCAGCTGATAAGAGAAGGCGAGCAGACCACGGATGTTGGCCGGAGCCGATTCGGTGATGTATGTGACGGCCAGCGCGGCGGTCAGGCCGATGCCGTAGCCGCCGGCCACGCGCGCCACGATAAGCGCTATGGGACCTATCGTCAGCGCACTCCATACAGCCGCAACGAGGAAGAACGCGCCGCCGATAATAAGGATACGTTTCCTGCCGAATCGGTCGGAAAGGAATCCGGCGGTGGCCGCTCCGATGACGGCACCGAGCATGATGGAGGAAACGACGAGGCCCTCCATGAGAGTACTGAGCCCGTATCTGGCGCGCAGGAATTCGATGGCACCGGAGATGGAGACGGTGTCGTAGCCGTACAGTAATCCGGCAAGACCCGCACTCAAAGCCAGTCCGAATGTATATTTTCCTGATCCGCGGGTGCGTATGGCTGTTCCTAAAGGATTGGGCTGCTTGGAAGCAGTCCGAAACAGTCCCGCCATGTGCTCTTCCTCTCAATACAGCTATGGTGGTGCCTATTCATACTAGCCGAACTGGCTCCGTCTGGCGCTGGACATCCACGAATGTGAACGCTCTCGGAATTGTGGATGTCGGAGGCTGAAGATTCTTCTGTGTGCCCGAGGTGGCGAGTTTTGGCGGGAAATCAGGCGTGTCGCTTGATTTTGACAAATTGGTACACGGGTGTATCATCATAGATATTGGTACACGGGTGTACCAAAGAAAACACCCCAAAAAAGACCGTCAGCGGAGCATATCGCAGGCGAGGAACCCAGGCCCAAGGTAAGTCCAAAGTCCCGAAGCCACGACCAATCCCAACGGCTCAGGAGGAGATAACATGCGCAACACCAAGAAGGTCATCGCAGCAACGGCCGCCGCCAGCAACATAGCATCGGCCATGAGCCGGTACAATAAAGGACTTGATTGATATGACTACTCGTAGAACGTTCAGGTGGCCGTCCCTGCTGACTGAATCCGGTCGTGGCATCGCGTTCGGCGGCGACTACAATCCGGACCAGTGGCCCGAGGAGACACTGGACGAGGACATTCGCCTGATGGTCCAAGCCGGCGTCAACACCGTGGCCCTCGCCATCTTCAGCTGGGACAAGATCGAACCGCGCGAGGGCGAGTTCACGTTCGAGTGGCTTGACCACGTGATCGACAAGCTCGGCGCGGCGAGCATCGCCGTGGACCTGGCATCGGCCACTGCCACGGCCCCGTTGTGGCTGTACGAGCGTCATCCTGAGGTGCTGCCAATCGATCGGTACGGCCATGTGGTCAATGCGGGCTCACGCCAGTCGTGGCAGCCCACAAGCCCGGTGCTCAAGGAATACGCGCTGCGCCTGTGCCGCAAACTTGCCGAACACTACAAGGACAATCCATACGTGACGGCCTGGCACATGGGCAACGAATACGGCTGGAACAACCGCTACGACTACTCCGACAACGCCTTGGCCGCGTTCCGCACGTGGTGCGAGGCCAAATACGGGACCGTCGACGCGTTGAACGAAGCGTGGGGCACGGCCTTCTGGTCCCAGCACGTGAACAGCTTCGACGAGGTGTTGCTGCCTCGCCACATGGGCGGCGACAGCATGGTCAACCCGCCCCAGCAGTTGGATTACGAGCGGTTCGGCAACGACATGCTGCTCGACTTCTACAAGGCCGAACGCGACGCCATCGAAGAAATCTGCCCCGGCAAGCCGTTCACCACGAACTTCATGGTCTCCACCGACCAATGCACCATGGACTACGCGCAATGGGCAAACGAAGTGGACTTCGTGTCCAACGATCACTACTTCCATGAGGGCGAATCCCATCTGGACGAACTCGCCTGCTCGGACGCGCTCATGGACTCGCTCGCGCTCGGCAAGCCGTGGTACGTGATGGAGCACTCCACCTCCGCCGTCCAATGGAAGCCGCTTAACACGCGCAAGCGCGCCGGCGAGCTCATGCGCGACTCCTTGGCCCACGTGGCCATGGGTGCCGACGCCATCAACTTCTTCCAATGGAGACAATCCGCATCGGGTGCCGAGGCGTTCCACTCCGCGATGGTGCCCCACGCGGGCTCCGATACGAAACTGTTTCGAGGAGTGTGCGAACTCGGCGCCGCGCTGAAGACGCTGTCCGACGCGGGTGTGCAAGACACGGAACTGAAGCGCGCGGACACGGCGATTCTGTTTAGTGCGGAATCCGAATGGGCCACTCGCTCCGAGACCCTGCCCAGCATGAAACTCAATCACTGGCATGACGTACGCGACTGGTATCGCGGATATCTCGATGCCGGAGCGCGCGCGGACGTGGTCCCGCTCGCCTACGATTGGAGCGGCTACCAGACTATCGTGCTGCCCACCGTGATCGCCCTGTCCGACGAGGATACCCGTCGCATCGCGGACTTTGCCGAAAACGGCGGTACGGTCATCGTCGGCTATGCCACCGGCCTGATCGACGAACACTTCCACATCGGTCTCGGCGGATACCCCGGCGCCGGCAACGGACTTCTGCGCGACATGCTCGGCATCCGCTCCGAAGAATTCAACATCCTCGGAGAAGAAGCCGAAGACGAACCGGCCGAAATCGGTTTGTCGAATGGACTCACGACACGTCTGTGGCAGAATGACGTGACCTCGGTCGCTCCAGACACTCGCGTGCTTGCCACGTACGTGGGTACAGCCGCTGCTGACTGGGAGCTCGACGGCGTCCCCGCCATCACCAGTCACCCCCACGGCCAAGGCGCCGCCATCTACGTGGGCTGCGATCTTGGCCGCCACGACATCACCCACTTGCTCAAGGAACTCAACACAACAGCCCCCTCCGACGAAAGGGCTCCCGACCAAAGGCCGGGTGGGGGAGAGATCAACGCCGCAACTACGACCGCAGCAGCCACGACTCATGACCCCCGCATCCTGCACACCATCCGCCAATCCTCAGACGGTACCATCCGCTTCGATTTCTATCTGAACCGTTCGAAGCAGCCCGTTGCCGTCAACGGTGTGGAAGGTGATCCCATCATCGCCCACCGTTGCGAGACTGACGCCGTTGGATATACGCTGAACCGCAACGCCATTCTTATCGCTAAAACGTCCTGCTAAACCGCGCTAGAATGGCAATGTTGTCCGGATAGAGGAGTGTGGCATGAGCGACGAGAAAACAGCCAAGCGTCGAGTGACGCTACGCGATGTCGCTCAGGCCGCCGGTGTATCGCTCAAAACTGCGTCGAACGTGATCAATGGCTCCGGGCGTATGACCGATGAAACCCGTGCAAAGGTTGAAACAGTCATTAAGGACCTCGGCTACCGAGTCAACGTGGCCGCCCGTAACCTCAACCGCGATCACACCGGTTTCATCACCCTTGCCGTGCCTTCGCTGATTCCGCCATATCTGGCCGAGTTGGCCAACCGCACCATCGAGGCCGCCCGTCAGCGCGACTACTCCGTATACGTCACCACGTATGCAGAGGGCTCGGCCAAAGGAGCGCGTGACCTGCTCAAGAACTTCAACTCCACCGTGTCAGACGGCATGATTCTCTCCATGAGCGAGGTGGAGGATATTTCGCCCGAAGACCTGAAGGTCGATTTCCCGCTGGTTATTGTCGGTGCCCGAACCACATGGGGTGTTGCCGACCACGTGACTCCGGACGATGTTGCCGCCGCAGCAACAGCGGCAGGCTACCTATACGATCGAGGTTCTTCTCGCCTCGCTGTAGTGGGCGCACGAGACGACTATAACGCGGCCGCTTTGTTGCAGGCTGTGGAAGGCAACGCACAACTGCGTTTGCGTGGTGTCATTGAAGAAACGCGCCGCCGTGGGCTTGAGCTGGATCCTCATCTGATTGGCAACACCGATCAGGATTGGACCATCGGCGCTGGCGCTCGCGTGACTCAGCGACTGATTGATTCCGGCGTGCCATTCGACGGTGTGATCGCACTGAACGATCAGTTGGCCATCGGCGCATTGACCGCTCTGCGCACCGCTGGTTATGAGGTGCCCGCGCAGGTGCAGGTCATCGGCTTCGACAACAACGAGGAAGCCCCCTACCTGCAGATTCCGCTGACCACCATGGATTCCCGCCTTGACTGGACAGCTCCCACGGCAGTGAATCGCATCCTCGGACGCATCGATGGCAGCATCACCAAACCCGAACTGCTCACCACCGAATCCCAAGTCATCGCCCGCGCCTCCACACGCTGACGCTAATCTGGCTCCCCTCCCTGGGGGGAGCTGTCACCGAAGGTGACTGAGGGGAGCCTTGCGGAACATTGTCATCTCCCGTCGTAACTCGTAATTGTCACTCGTTTGAGTGGCCCCATGTGTCATCGGAGGTAGCCGTTCACTCCGCTCCGAGTTCGTGCATCTCTCTCCCCCCCCACGATAAGAGACGCCGTTGGCGGGTTCTAGTGATCGTTGCAACACCTGACCTACCGCAAGGAGGGTCAGGTGACCAGAAGCCACCGAAACGAAGACCGTGGCGGGGAACACCGTTGGACGTTCAACGGCGTCGAATATCCGACGAGGAAGCTGATGTGCGAGGCGAGACGCGCCGAGTACGTGCGCCTGCTGGACGAGGAAGGCATGAACTTCACCCAGGCCGCGCACGCGGTCGGCGTCTCGAAACGCACCGGCAAGGCGTGGCGCAACGGCAGGACGCGCGCCACGGGAAGGAACGAGAAACCCCTGGTGGACTGGTATCGTTCCACCATGGACAAACCCAAGACCCTCCATCCGCGCTACCTGAGCCAGGAGGAGCGCATCCAGATCGCGGACCGTCTGCGTCTGGGCGATTCGATCCGCGCCATCGCCCGCCTGCTGGGCCGCGACCCCGGCACGGTCAGCCGCGAGGTCGAGCGCAACAGGAATCCCGAGTCCGGCGGTTACGAGCCTTACCGCGCCCAGCAGAAGGCCGCGGACCGGCTCAAACGCCCCAAACCGCGCAAGGCGGCCGAGGGCACGCGACTGTGGGACGAGATCGCCGCCGGGTTGCGCAGGCATTGGAGCCCGGAGCAGATAGCCAACCGGCTGAGGCTGGACTTCCCGGATAATGGGGATATGCACGCGAGCGTCGAGACGATCTACCAGGCCATCTACCTGCAGGCCAGGGGCGAACTCAAGCAGGAGCTGAAACGCGCCATGAGGCAGGGGCGAACCGCCCGCAGACCCCAAGGCGGCCAAGGCCGCAAACCCCGTTTCCGCGAACCCATGGCCATGATCTCGGAGCGACCCCCGGAGATCGAGGACCGGGCGGTCCCGGGCCACTGGGAGGGCGATCTCATCACCGGCAGCCGCAACAAAAGCGCCATCGGCACGCTCGTCGAGCGCACCACCAGGTTCACGATCCTGCTGCACCTGCCCGACGGGCACGACGCCGAACACGTCCAGCAGGCCATCATCGACAAGATGCAGCACCTGCCCAAACTCCTGCGCAACAGCCTGACCTGGGACCAGGGAGCGGAACTCGCCCTGCACAAACGGATCGGCGCCTCGCTGGACATGGCCGTCTACTTCTGCGACCCGCACTCCCCGTGGCAGCGCGGCACCAACGAGAACACCAACGGGCTCCTGCGCCAGTACTTCCCCAAAGGCACCGACCTATCCGTCTACCCGGAGGACTACCTCGACGCGGTCGCCGAGGAACTCAACGACCGGCCACGCAAAACCCTCGGGTTCATGAAACCAAGCGAGAAGATCATCGAACTGCTCGACGCCGCGTGATAACCTCAACAACCGACAACGTGACCATGGAAGGCCGCTCAAACCTCAGGTGTTGCAACCACCACTAGAATCTGCCGTTCAATCGTTTAGTGACTTTTTGTTAATTTCTGTGCTTAAGTAGCAACTTTATGTGTGTTTTCTCTACGATCTGGTGTATATTATTTTTTGGTTTACCGGTGTATTGCACGCGCGATGTGTGAATTGCCGCAACATCGCTGATATGCGTACATGGAATCTGGAGGAATGTATCTGATGACGGCATCAACTGAATCGTCTACGCAATCCCATCATGATGAGAAAGAGGCCATTGCTCCCGCGCGACTTGTGGCCTACGCGCTCGGCAACTTCGGCCAGTCGGCGTTCTACAACGCGCTAAGCACCTACTTCGTGGTCTATGTGACCAACTCGCTGTTCTCCGGAGTGGACAAGGCCGTGGCGGGCAAGCTCATCGGCATCATCACCTCGCTGATCGTGATCATTCGTATCGCGGAAATCTTCGTGGACCCGCTGCTGGGCAACCTGGTGGATAACACCACCACCAAACTCGGGCGATTCCGCCCTTGGCAGCTCATCGGCGGTCTGGTGTCCGCCGTGCTGATCGTCATGGTCTACACTGGCCTGTTCGGCTTGGTCAACGTCAACACCACGCTGTTCATCGTCCTGTTCGTGGTGGTGTTCGTGGTGCTCGATGTGTTCTACTCCCTGCGCGATATCTCCTACTGGGGAATGATCCCCTCCATCTCTTCCGACTCCCATCAGCGCGGCATCTACACCGCAGCCGGCACCTTCACCGGATCGCTCGGGTACAACGGTCTGACTATCGCCGTGATGCCCATCGTCACCTTCTTCAGCTTCGATGCCGGCCAGCAGAACCAGAATGGTTGGACCGCGTTCATCATCATCGTGGCCCTGCTCGGCGCTCTCACGGCTCTGAGTGTAGTGTTCGGTGTCAAGGAAAAACAGAGCACGCTGCGCACCAAGGCCCAGGAGAACGGTAACCCGATTGAAGCGTTCCGCGCCCTGATTCACAACGACCAGCTCATGTGGACCGCTTTGTCTTATGTGTTCTACGCCGTCGCCAACGTGGCCACCGGTGGCGTGATGGTCTACCTGTTCAAATACGTGATTGGTCGCATGGACCTTTTCCCGGTCACCGGCGTCATCCCTATTGCGTGCGGTCTGATTATGTCGGTACTGTTCCCGGTCATCACTAGGTGGGTGCCCCGCCGTTATCTGTTCCTCATCGGCATGTCCGTGATGGTCGTGGCCTACCTGCTGCTGATTGTCGCCTCCACGAATATACCGCTGCTGCTGGTGGCACTAGTGCTGTTCTACCTGCCGCAGACCCAGATTCAGATGACCGTGATCGTGTGCCTTGAGGACTCCATTGAATACGGCCAGCTGAAAACAGGCAAACGCAACGAAGCCGTGACGCTGTCCGTGCGTCCGATGCTCGACAAGATCGCCGGCGCATTCTCCAACGGCTTCGTCGGCTTCGTGGCCGTGGCCGCCGGCATGATCGGTTCCGCCACCGCCGCCGACATGACGGCCAAGGACATCACCATCTTCAAGACCTTCGCCTTCATGATTCCGCTGGTGTGCATTGTGCTTGGCCTGATTGTGTTCGCGATTTTCGTGAAGATCGACGAAAAGGCCCATGCGCGTCTGGTCGCCAAGCTCACTGAGAATCTTGCGACGGCTGGCGATGGTGGTGGTAACGACGATGGTGTTGGTGTTGGTGTTGGTGACAATGGTGAGCATAATGGTGGCCACGCCAGCATCGCGTCGGAAGATTCCGCATTGGCGGAATACGGTCCCGAACTCGCCAAGCGGGTGTTGCTCGGCAAATAGTGTTGCTGTGCGAATGAGCTGTTTCATGGGGTGGTGATTGGCCCATGGGGCGGTGAATTCCTCATGGGGCGGTGGCTGAAAATGGCTTTATTCTGCGGAAGGTAAAATTTTACCGACCGCCCCATGGGCAAGTTACCGCCCCATGGGATTTTCGCCGCCCCATGGATGTACGGGTAAAGGCGGCCGAATTGCCTCGTGCCGCCCCCGTGGATATGCAAGTTAAAGAGCATCGGCAGCATGACTGAATGCACATAGAGCGTCCCCCGCATGGTTGTGCCACGTTCCATGGCGGGGTCGCCGTGGTGACTGTCGCCAGTACACGCCATGCCACGCGAGCACGTTGTTGCCGGTGTTCCATGGCGGAAACGTCGTGGGCATACACCTTGGATGATGGCGACGACGATTCCAACACAGTACCCAGTAAAGTAACCGCCGATAACCTCAAGAAATACGACATCAGCCCGCAAGGCCAGGCCGATGAGATTCGCATGGTCGCCGAGGCCGTGAACAATATCGGCGACAACGATGGCGATGGCGATAAGACCAACGGTGCGAATGGCAACAAGGCTACTGGCGTGCTGAGCAAGACCGGTAGCGCGGTGACTGCCGTGGGTCTTGCGGTCGTCGTTCTCGGTGCAGCCGGCGGGGTCTCGTTTGCTTTGCGTCGTAAGCGCTCCTGATAAGGACTGACTCGGCATTATGATGCGGTTGCCAGTTGCTGGCTGTCGGCTGTCGTCTGCCAGATGCGGCTGTCTCGGCGTAGCGATGCGATTCTGTCCCGGTTCGCGCATCAATCGATTGATGTTAATACCGGGACAGAAATCATTGTCCCGGTTTGAAAAAACGGGCGTTTTTCGCGTACCGGGACAATTCTCGTTGCCCCGATACGAGCGTCAATCGTTTTATGTGCGAACCGGGACAACATGTCGATCTCGGGATTGACGGTATTCCGCCGATTCTGCTTGTCGGGGTATGTGGACTTTGAAAATTGGTTTGTCCCGGTTCTCAAAAATGGGCCGAAATTGCGTACCGGGACAACGATTTCTGTCCCGGTAGAAACGTCAATCGATTGACGTTTTCACCGGGACAAATTCGTGCCCAGAGGAGGGGAAGAGGGGCTCCGCAATGGCGCTGGGCATCATTGTGGTTGGAGGCAAATTCGCGTCCGGGAACAATGGGACGAGGCCCCGGTCGCAGGAGTAGAGCGTGATGTTGTCATGATTATGACCGGCTTTCCCACATGGAAGGCCAGTCATAATCATGCCGTTTACCCGCACGCTCCCTGCACACCGGCCGCACATCACCCACATAACCGTGTACAGTGGCGTGTAGTCGCAGCAATAAAGGAGCATCGCACATCATGACCAACGGACACATCAACCCCGCCAACGTGCCGGACATCGCCTTGAAAGACGGTCATTCCATTCCGCAAGTCGGTCTCGGCGTGCTACGTATCGACGATGAGGGTGTGGTCCCCGTCGTCGAATCCGCGTTGGAAGCCGGCTACCGCCATATCGATGGTGCGGCCGGCTACAACAACGAGGCCGGCGTGGGCCGCGCGCTCGCCGCTTCCGGATACAACAAGGGAGCCAAGCGCGAGACCCTGTGGGTCACCACCAAGCTGCGCGACTCCCAGCAGGGCTACGATTCCGCGCTCAAAGCTTTCGACAACTCGCTGAAACTCCTCCAGCTCGATTACGTGGACATGTACATGATCCATTGGCCCACGCCGTTCGACTGGCGCAGCACCGACACCTGGAAGGCGTTCGTCAAGCTGCGCGACGAAGGCATGGCACGCACGCTCGGCGTATGCAACTTCATGCCCGCCGATCTGAAGCGTCTGCACGAGGAGACCGGCGCATGGCCGGCCGTCAATCAGATTGAGCTGCACCCCACGTGGCAGCAGCGCGAAGTGGTGGCGTTCTGCAAGGAGCACGGCATCGCCGTGGAGGCCTACTCGCCGATGGCGCGTGGCGCCGACCTCAACGCCGGCGACGGCACCATCGAGAAGATCGCCGCCGCCCATGAGGTCAGCCCGGCCCAGGTGATTCTGCGTTGGCACATCGAAAACGGCACGATCATCATCCCCAAGTCCGTGCATGCTGACCGCCAGAAGGAGAATCTCAACCTGTTCGGCTTCGCCCTGACCGCCGATGAACACGCTGCCATCGACGCCCTCGACGGCCCCACCCGCGCCGGCCACGACCCCCTCACCTTCACCTATGCGTGATTGATGGCACGTCGTAACGCCCACTTCCGCCGTCGTTTCAACGCTTCTGGTCCGCTGGAGCGCGTGCTGATTCTCATCGTTCTCGCCGCAGCAATCGGCGTGACCATCGGCCTGCTACTGCCGCAGGTCAGCTCCGACGCGGCCAAAATCACAGGTGGCTACACTGCCACCGGTTCAGCCGCCGACACTTTGAACGCGCTCGCCGTAGACGACAACCAAAGCTCCTCCGGCTACGACCGCGATTCCTTCGGTTTCCGCACCACCGACGTCGACGGCAATGGCTGCGACGTACGCGACGACGTGCTCGCCCGTGATCTCACGGACATCACCTACAAATACGCCGGTTCCTGTGTGGTCGAGTCCGGCACACTGGCCGATCCGTACACCGCTCAGACCATCCATTTTGTACGTGGCCGCGCCACCAGCGCCAAAGTGCAGATCGACCATGTGGTGGCCCTTGAAAACGCTTGGCAATCCGGTGCGCGCGACTGGTCCACTGCCAAACGCCATGAATTCGGCAATGACCCCTACAACCTGCTGGCCGTCGACGGCCCGGCCAATCAGGAGAAGGGGTCGGCTTCCGCCGCCTACTGGCTACCCACCAACGCCGACTACCGTTGCGACTACGTGGCCCGCCAGATTGGCGTCAAAGACAAGTACCAGCTCACCGTCACCTCCCAAGAAAAGGACGCCATGCTCGCCGTCCTCCACACCTGCCCGGGCCAGGCCGTGCCCGCAGACGAATAGGGGCTACCGCTCAGGATTGTTGAGCATAGGTGCCTGCCCCTCGTCATAAGCGCGCAGGAGCCGTCGGAGCAAAAATGTGGTGAAGTATGGTGCGGTGAACACGTGTTCGCTACTACCGATATTGCCGGCGGATAGTTTCACGCCGAACTGAATTTCCGGATAAGAATCCGAAGCGATTAGCGTCCGCATGGATTTGGCGGTGCCTTTTTTCGATTTCACCTCCACCGGCACCAGCCATTCGCGCGTGCGGACGAAGAAATCCTGTTCCAGTGTGGAATCCTCTTTTTTGTAGTAGTACAGGTCATAGCCGGATTTCCGTAGCGCTTCAGAGACGATGCTCTCGTACATAGCACCCTTATAGACACCAAGATTACGATTGGCCCGCAGATCATCACTGGCCTCGTCGTCAAGCATCGCTACGAACAGACCGGTATCGCCGAAATATATCTTGAACTTGTTTTCGTCATAATTGCCTTTCAACGGCAGTTCAGGATAGGACATACATCGGCAGATATTCACCATTCCCGAGGTTTCAAGCCATTCCACGCATCCTCGATAGTCTTTGAAACGCGCTCCGCTGGCAACCTTGCTGATTTGGAACTTCTTGTTTTCCTTGGCGAGTTGCACGGGAATATGGTTGAACACGTTGAGAATTCGTGCCTGATCGAGTCCTTGCGCGTATTTGCGGATATCCTCCTGGTAGTCCAAAATAAGCTGGCGCTGCAATTGCAGTGTTCCCTCGAACGTGCCAGTGCGTATATGGGAGGCGACAACCGCAGGCATGCCGCCAAGCACGCAGTAATCCATAAATGCCGTGGAGAAGACGTTCATTTCCACTTCAGAGAATGGCGTAGCATCACACAGGTGGGTGAACATGCTTTCGATGACGGCCTCATCGTATCCGCGAGCCCACAGAAATTCCTCGAAGTCCAACGATCGCATTTCGTAGTCGGTCTTATATCCCACGCTATTGCTTTCGATTTGCTTATAGCTGATGCCCAGCATTGAACCGCTGCAAATCACATCATATTTGCCGTCGATTTTAAAGAACTTCAGTGCAGTGACGATATCAGGATGGGCCTGGATTTCGTCGAAAAAGATGAGCGTATCGCCCGGAATGAACTTTTTAGCTGGGTTGATCAGGGAAATATTGCGGACGATGGTATCCGCGCCATAACCGTCCGCAGTGATTGCGCGATATTTCGGTTCCTCAACGAAGTTGATTTCCACTACCGAACGGTAGTTGTGTGCGGCAAAGTAATCGATAGTCTCTGTCTTGCCTACTTGACGAGGGCCCTTGATGATTAGCGGGGAGCGATTCGGGTCGGATTTCCATGCATTGAGATAGGCATCGGCTTTGCGTTTGAGATACATGAGGAGCCCCTTTCCGAATTACTGCTATATCAATGATTTTACACTTTCATGAGCGAGTTTTCTACCGTCTGGCACATTTCATGAGCGAGTTTTCTAGTAATTTCCTCATTTCATGAGCGAGTTTTCGGCGGTTTGTCACATTTCATGAGCGAGATGGCGGGGAATGCCAGCTGCCAGTCCGCCAGTCATCCATCAATCGTCCGCAGATTGTCCGTCTGTTGACGCGGGAAACATGCCCGCGCTATAACTGAGCCCGGTATGAAGGGAGAAGGGAATAGGAACAGACGATATGGCAGTAACACACACCGCAGCAGATGCCATTGCGGCAACCACTATGACGAACGCCGTGGCAGACATCGAACAGGAAACACCGGAAATCGAGAAGGAACGCCAGCTTGCCGGAGTCGGAGCCGGAGCTGGAACCGTGGCAAACGGCAAGAAAAAGCCGCATGACCATGCGCTGGCCAGCATCCTCGGCCCCGCGTTCGTGGCGGCCGTGGCCTACGTCGATCCTGGCAACGTGGCGGCCAACATCACCTCCGGTGCGAGGTACGGCTACCTGTTGGTATGGGTGCTGGTGCTCGCCAATGCCATGAGCGTGCTTATCCAGTATCAGTCCGCCAAACTCGGCATCGTGACCAACAAATCCTTGCCGGAACTGCTGGGTGAGCGTATGAGCGATGCCGGCCGTTTCATGTTCTTTATGCAGGCTGAAGTCATCGCCATCGCCACCGATCTGGCCGAGGTGATCGGCGGTGCCATCGCCCTGAACCTGCTGTTCGGATTTCCACTGTTCATCGGCGGTTTGGTGATTGGCACAATCTCCACGGTGATGCTGTGGTTCCAAGGCGGCAAGACACAGACCACGTTCGAGCGCATCATCATCGTGATGCTGCTGGTGATTACGTTCGGCTTCATCGCGGGTCTGTTCGTAGCCCCGCCGAACCCCGGCGAAGTGGTCAAAGGCATGATTCCACGCTTCCAAGGCGCCGACTCGGTGTTGATGGCCGCCTCGATTCTGGGCGCCACCGTGATGCCGCACGCCATCTACCTGCACTCCACGCTGGTGAACGACCATTACGCAGGCGGCGAAAAGCCGTCGATCAAAACGCAGCTGAGAGGCTCGAAAATCGATGTGGCCTGGGCGCTGTTGCTGGCCGGCACCGTGAATCTGGCGATGCTGGTGCTCGCCGCCAACTCGCTGCATGGCATGTCTGGCACGGATTCCATCGACGGCGCACAGCGGGCGATCACGCAGGTGCTCGGCCCGGTGATCGGCACGATCTTTTCCGTCGGCCTGCTGGCTTCGTCGCTGAGCTCCACGTCGGTTGGCACGTACGCCGGCTCGGAAATCATGCACGGTCTGCTGCACGTTAACGCCCCGATGTGGGCCTGCCGCGTGGTCACGCTGGTGCCGGCACTGATTGTGCTGTGGTTCGCCAAGGACCCGACTCAGGCGCTGGTCATCGGCCAGGTGGTGCTTTCCATCGGCATCCCGTTCGCCGTGATTCCGCTGATGCGATACACGCATGACAAGGAACTCATGGGCAAGTGGGCTGATGGAACCGTCAAGCACGTGATCTTCATGATCGTCGTGGCGCTGATTGTGGCGTTGAACGTGCTGCTGATTGTTCTGACGCTAATGGGCAGGGCGTAATAGACTCCAGCTGAAATCCTGCGATAGCACAACATAATAAGAAGCCCCGGTGTTGGAAACCGGGGTTTCTTATTATGTTAAGAATGGTTGAATCTGCCGTCAGTTCGCAGCCATACGCCGCGCACGCCGTTCGCGCAGCGCACGCAAGGAAATAATGTCTCGCGTACGACCGGCGCCGTCGCCCTTGACGCCGAAGAACACCATCAACACCATTGCCAGACAGATCATTGCGGAGATGCGCAGCGCCCATTGAATGCCAAAAATCGAAGCGGCGACGGCGGAGGCGCCGCCCTGCTTATGCAAAGCGGCAAACGTTTCCATCAGAATCACCAACACGGGTGCGCCCACAGCGCCCGCAATCTGACGCGCGGTATTCGTCACCGATGATCCGGCGGACACTTCGCTCGGCCCGTTCAGGCAATTCAGGGACCACGTGGTAATCGGCATCAGCAGGAAACCCATGCCGATCTGACGGATGAACTGGCAGATCGATACCCACCAGATCCACGTATCCATCGCCACCAGCGACATGCCCAAGGTGCCAAGGGTCAACACAATCGAACCGAACAAAGCCACGGGTCGTGCGCCGAATCGATCCATCGCACGGCCGCCGAAGAACTGGGAGACGCACTGGCCGATAGCGCCCGGCAACATGATCAGGCCACTCATCGTGGCAGAATACCCACGGTCGGTCTGGATGTAGAGCGGCATGATGACCAGAATCGAACTGAAGGCGAAAAATGCCAGCGACGCGGTAATGGTGCCGACGGTGAACGAACGGTTCTTCAGCACTTCCAAGTCCAGCAGCGGCGGCTGGGGGAGTGCCGACTTGTCCTCGGCTACGGCCTCACGATAGCGCTTGCCGGCGCGCAGGTTACGCAGCACGAACCATACGATGCCGATCAGACCCACAACCATAGGTCCCCACGTGACCGGTGCCGCGAATCCATAGGTCTCTGAATTGGTGAAGCCGAACATAAGCCCGCCAAAGCCGATCACCGACAGGCATGCCGAGAAGAAGTCCGCGCGGGCCGAAGGGTCGTGTGAACCGAAATTATGCAGTCCGAACATGGCCGCCAGCAGCGAGATTACGCCAATGATGGTCATGGTCAGGAAGATCGAGCGCCAGCCGTTGGCATCGGTCTGCCAGCCGCCCAAGGTGGGGCCGATGGCTGGCGCCACGCTCATGGCCATGCCCACCGTGCCCATGGCAAACCCGCGGCGAGACAGCGGGTAAATGGAGAACACGGTGATTTGCAGCACCGGCCACATCACGCCCGTGCCGGCAGCTTCGAGCACGCGCCCGACCAGCACCCATACGAAGTTTGGCCCCAACCATGCCAGCACGGAGCCGAGTGTGAACACCGCCATCGAGCAGATGACGATCTGGCGGGTGGAGAAGCGTCGGGTCAGAAACGCGGTCAGCGGCACCATCACGCCCATGACCAGCTGGAACACGGAGGTGAGCCACTGCCCGGTGGTTACGGAGATGTGGAATTCGGAAACGATAATCGGCAGCGCGGAACTCAGCTGCAACTGCGTGAAGTTGCCCACGAAGGTGATGAAGGTCAATATCGCGATGGAGATGAACGCCGCCCGGCTGAGTTTGCCGTCTACATATGATTCCTCGCGGCTCAGCACCCGCTGCAGTTCGCCGCGATGATTCTTGATTCCCTGAGCTCCGTTCATTCCACTCACGTGCATACTCCACTCTCGCTGATCGACCGCAACAACGCATCAGGCGGTCTCTCAAAGCAACCCCAACACGCTACACCCAGGGGTAGTCCGTGGGGTAGTCCGTCGAGATGCAATGCCGAGATGACTGGCCGCCCGGTTGCAGAGCAAATTAGTCCCGTTATTCGAGACGTCAAAATGAACGTAGTTACTATCCGATCACGTTCGCTATGTTGGTTTTCCAACACCCCCCCCCCTAGCGGTTAGGGGTGTGGGCGGGTTCTAGTGATCGTTGCAACACCTGACCTACCGCAAGGAGGGTCAGGTGACCAGAAGCCACCGAAACGAAGACCGTGGCGGGGAACACCGTTGGACGTTCAACGGCGTCGAATATCCGACGAGGAAGCTGATGTGCGAGGCGAGACGCGCCGAGTACGTGCGCCTGCTGGACGAGGAAGGCATGAACTTCACCCAGGCCGCGCACGCGGTCGGCGTCTCGAAACGCACCGGCAAGGCGTGGCGCAACGGCAGGACGCGCGCCACGGGAAGGAACGAGAAACCCCTGGTGGACTGGTATCGTTCCACCATGGACAAACCCAAGACCCTCCATCCGCGCTACCTGAGCCAGGAGGAGCGCATCCAGATCGCGGACCGTCTGCGTCTGGGCGATTCGATCCGCGCCATCGCCCGCCTGCTGGGCCGCGACCCCGGCACGGTCAGCCGCGAGGTCGAGCGCAACAGGAATCCCGAGTCCGGCGGTTACGAGCCTTACCGCGCCCAGCAGAAGGCCGCGGACCGGCTCAAACGCCCCAAACCGCGCAAGGCGGCCGAGGGCACGCGACTGTGGGACGAGATCGCCGCCGGGTTGCGCAGGCATTGGAGCCCGGAGCAGATAGCCAACCGGCTGAGGCTGGACTTCCCGGATAATGGGGATATGCACGCGAGCGTCGAGACGATCTACCAGGCCATCTACCTGCAGGCCAGGGGCGAACTCAAGCAGGAGCTGAAACGCGCCATGAGGCAGGGGCGAACCGCCCGCAGACCCCAAGGCGGCCAAGGCCGCAAACCCCGTTTCCGCGAACCCATGGCCATGATCTCGGAGCGACCCCCGGAGATCGAGGACCGGGCGGTCCCGGGCCACTGGGAGGGCGATCTCATCACCGGCAGCCGCAACAAAAGCGCCATCGGCACGCTCGTCGAGCGCACCACCAGGTTCACGATCCTGCTGCACCTGCCCGACGGGCACGACGCCGAACACGTCCAGCAGGCCATCATCGACAAGATGCAGCACCTGCCCAAACTCCTGCGCAACAGCCTGACCTGGGACCAGGGAGCGGAACTCGCCCTGCACAAACGGATCGGCGCCTCGCTGGACATGGCCGTCTACTTCTGCGACCCGCACTCCCCGTGGCAGCGCGGCACCAACGAGAACACCAACGGGCTCCTGCGCCAGTACTTCCCCAAAGGCACCGACCTATCCGTCTACCCGGAGGACTACCTCGACGCGGTCGCCGAGGAACTCAACGACCGGCCACGCAAAACCCTCGGGTTCATGAAACCAAGCGAGAAGATCATCGAACTGCTCGACGCCGCGTGATAACCTCAACAACCGACAACGTGACCATGGAAGGCCGCTCAAACCTCAGGTGTTGCAACCACCACTAGAATCTGCCGTGATGTCTGTACCATGTTGAAGGGGTAACCCCGTATACACCCGTACACAGGGGAATCCAGAGAAGTGAGAGCCGCGAGACCTGCAGTATACGGTCGAAAAGGAAGGACTGGTGTCTGAGGTGTCGTATCTGAGCAGTAACGGTCAGCCGTCTACGCGCAGCAGACAGGCCAATAGCGGTGACCGAACCACCGCTCAGCTCAGAGATATCCGCCAAAAGCAGCTCAGCCACGTGCTGTACTGGCGATTCTTCGTCAATCTCGCCCTCATGCTTATCGACGCCGCCATGTACATCATCGCCGGAGCCACGGTGCTCAATCTGCGCCATGAGGCAACGCCGCTCTATTCGAGCAGATTCAATTTCACGATTGACTCCACCGTTTACCTTATTATTGTGGCCTGCTTCTGGGTGTGGTCGCTCTATGTTGCCGGCATTTATCACCGCCATGTTATGGGTGACGGTTACCAGCTCAATGTGCTGCTGGTCAAAGGCATGGTCGTGTGCTGGGTGGTGCAGTGCGCGTTCAACTACTTCTTTAATCTGGGTCTGACCCTCACGTCGCTCTGCTTGGTGGTGATTGCCGGATGGTTGCTCACCATGGTGGAACGCATCGCCAGCCGTGCATTCATTACGCGTAGTCGTCGCAAGGGCACCTACGCTTATGGCACGGTGATCATCGGTTCCCCGCACGGCATTGGTCGCACGCTACAATTCCTCGGTCAGCGTCGGCAACTCAACTACCGCCCGGTGGCAGTATGCCCGATTCATCTCAATCCCGATACCGGATTGATTGAACAGAGCACCGACCATGAGACACTCCGTGAGGAGATGCAAAAGAACGAAGGCTGCCAGCTGCCCGTACTCGAGTACAGCGATCATAATCTTGCTGAACAGATTATTGACATGAACGCGCAGACCGTTATGGTGGCTGACGAGCTGCGTCGCTATTCGGATAATTACGATATCTTCTCCGTGCGCATGGAATCGTTCGGTCTGGAGATTGCCATGCTGGCTTCCGCCGCTGACACTTCTAACCATGAGATTCAGGTTCGATCCATACAGGGCACCACGATTATCACGCAGCGTCTTGCGCAATACACGCCAGCCCGCCGTTTGACCAAACGCTTGTTTGATTTGGTGATTTCTTCGCTAGCGATCATCTGTTCGTCGATTATCACCATCCCGGTGGCGATCGCCATCAAAGTCACGGACGGCGGACCGGTGTTCTACAAGCAGACCCGTATGGGCCTGCGCGGCAAGCCGTTCCAGATGTACAAGTTCCGTTCGATGGTAGTGAACGCCGACGCGCTCAAGAAGGAGCTCGCAAAAGAGACCGGCCAGACCGACCGCTTCATCTTCAAGATGAAGAACGACCCACGCATCACCAAGGTGGGGCACTTCATTCGCCGCTTCTCCATTGACGAGTTGCCCCAGTTCCTCAACGTGTGGATGGGGGATATGTCCGTAGTGGGGCCGCGCCCGCCGCTGCCTGAGGAATATGCCCGTTACAACCGTCTGTACGCCACCCGCATGCTGGTCAAGCCCGGCATCACCGGTCCGTGGCAGGTGTCCGGCCGCTCCGATCTGTCCGCCGAGGAAAGCGAGGCCCTTGATGTGGCTTACGTGCAGAACTGGTCGATTATGGGAGACATTGTGCTGCTGTTCCGCACGGTGGGTGCAGTGCTGAGCCATAAGGGAGCGTACTGATTCCTTCCCGTTTCGCTGTCACAGTTTTGCCGCGCCCTTGCCGCACCGCCCTTGAACGTGATTACAGAAAGATAAGTCGATATATCTATGACTGATTCGAACATACCAGAAATACCTCAGCCGCCGGCACCCTCCGAGCGGTCGGAAAACGCGGATGATCGCCAAGTGATACAGCCGTATGTTGACCCTGAGGTACTTGCTGAAGACGCCCGAGCGGCGGAACGGCGTAAGCACCGCCGGCGTATGAGCCATGAACATATCAGGCGGATCAAGCGCAAAAAGCGCATTCGGATGGTGCTGATTGTAATCGGCGCACTGCTGTTGATTATTGCCGCGCTCGCGGCGTGGCTTGGCCTTTCCGCGCTCAAAGCGAAAAATGAAGTGGAAGCAGCGATTCAGGCCGCAAGCCGCATCCAATCACAAGTTCAAGCCGGCGACACCGACAAAGCGCAAGCCAGCATTGAAGCATTCTCCCAGCATATCGACGCTACGTATGTGCAGACCAAGCAGCCGGTATGGAAACTGGCCACATTGGTGCCCTATTACGGTTCTGACGTGAAGGCCGCGCGAGACATGGTGCACATTTTGGAAGACGTGTCGAACAACGCATTGCCGAAGCTTGCCAAGGCGGCACAGGCCTTGGATTTCAACAGCATCGGTATCAAAGACGGAACGATTCAGCTGGGGGATATGGCCAGCGTGGCTCAGGATCTTGCCGCCGCCAATGGAGTAGTGGCGGATGCCAGCGTAGACATGGGCAAGATTGGCGATACGCATATTCCGCAGATTACCGAGGCGGTGCAGCAGGGGCGTAGCAGGTTCAAGGAGCTTGCCAGCCTGACGGATGCGGCCAGTCGGCTGGCGGATGTGCTGCCCAAGATGTTCGACTTGGATAGCAGCGAGGGTAGTAGCAGTGGCCCGCGAACCTACCTGGTGCTGGCACAGAACAATGCTGAGCTGCGTGCCACGGGAGGTATTCCAACTGCGTGGGCCACGCTCACCGTCGATGCAGGCAAAATCAGCATGAGCACGTTCGGCGATCCGCCTCGGGATGGTCTGTTCAGCCAGGATGAAGCCGCGAGCGTACTGACGGCGGAAGAACGCAATCTCTTCTCCACCAAGATGGCCACGGACTACCCGGACATCAATTTCACTCCCGATTTCCCCCGCGTCGCTGATATCGCGAGTCAGATCTGGCATCGAGCCGGTCATGACGATGTGGATGGCGTCATCAGCGTGGACCCGGTGTTCCTGCAGCGGTTATTGAAGGTTGCCGGCCCCGTGACGCTCTCCGATGGCACGGTGATGAGCGGCGACAATGCCGAGCAGCGGATTCTGAACCAGATTTATATTGATACCGATACGCAGGCGGAGCAAACCGACTTCTTCACGATGGCGGCCAGTGAGATCTTCACGCATGTGCTCAAGAATGTGGACGGCAAGAATCAGCAGCTGGTGCAAACGTTCCAGGAGTCCGTATCCGACGGCCATCTGTATGTATGGAGTGCTCATGAAGATGAGCAGCGGCGTATCTCGGGTACGACCATCGCCGGCGAATTGCGGTCGAAACCGGCTCATTCGGTTACGGGGGTGTACTTCAACGATGCCACTATGGGCAAGATGGACTGGTACCTGAAGCGTGAAGTGACCAGTACATATGACAAAACCTATCCCAGTGGCGCCAAGCAATACACCGTTCACATCAAACTGACGAATACGGCCGATGCCGCCAAGGTGAATGCCGCTCCGGATCTATTGCGCGGCTATGACCATAACGGCAACCCCCGTACAGGGGAGATCGAAACGGTGCTGTACGTCTACGCCCCCAATGAAGGGCGCATTGTGGATTGGACCCAGGATTTCGATCAGTTCGCTGTGCACGATGGACTGACGGTGGGTGTGAAAACCGTGACATTGCGGCCGGGGGAAAGTTTCGAGACCACGGTGCATGTGCTGGCCAGTCCCGCGGCCAATGAAAATGAAATGATTTTGAGACAGACCCCCTTGGTTGATTAAAGGGGCAACCCCTATACATTAAGGTGGAACCGTGAATAAGGAAGAACGGAGCATAGCTGTGGATGAAGCTGAACAGGTGCAGGATGGTAATGGAGTCACCATTCTCGATTTATTCAATGCGGTAAGAAAGCATGTGATTACCGCAGTGGTCACGCTGGTTATTGTGATGGTGGCAATCTGCGCGTACACCTTTACCCGCACTCCGCAATACACCGCGACTTCCGAACTCTTGGCCACTTATCGCAGTTCAGCGGCTGCGTCGGGCGCATCCAGCAATGCAGTCGAGCTGAGCTCTGGCGCCAATTACATCAATAGCCAGATTCAAACGTATCCGCAATTGATAAAAACCGAGTCCGTATTGCAGCCGGTTATTGACGATCTGGGTCTTGACACCACGGTAAAGGAATTGGCTGCGAGCGTTACCGCTTCCAACCCGGACGGCACCATGCTGGTGGATATTTCGGTTAATGATCCAGACCCGAAGCAGGCGTCCAGCATTGCCAATTCGGTTGCCGAAAACCTGAGAAAACAGGTTACTTCCACGATTTACAGCGATGAGGGCGATAAGATCATCTCTCCCGTCAACCTGACTGTGGTGCAGCAGGCGTACGCTCCGGCTTCCCCCAGCTCACCCAACGTCAAGCTGAATATGGCGATAGGCCTTGTGTCCGGCATTGTTCTCGGCGTCATGGTGGCCCTTATCAAGGATTTGCTGGACACCCGTGTTCGCCGCGATTCGGATGTTACTACTGTTATCGATGCTCCCGTACTGGGGTCGCTGAGCCGCAATGAGGCTTATGTCGGTACGTCGCCGGTGATTATCTCCCGCCCGGCCTCCCGCGAGGCAGAAGAGATTCGACGTCTGCGCACCAATGTGATGTTCGTGCTGCCCGATGAGCCGTTATCCAATGTGATTGTGGTGACTTCCGCCGGCCCGTCTGAAGGCAAGACCACGCTGAGCGTGAACCTGGCGACTGCATTTGCCGAAAACGGCAGCAAGGTACTGCTGATCGACGCCGATGTGCGCAACCCCTCGGTGAGCAAGGCCCTAGGCATTGAGGGCGCAGTGGGCTTGACCCATCTGATTACCAACCGTGTATCGTCGCATGATGCGATTCAACGCTACTGGAAGCCGAACTTCCACGTGCTTCCTGCTGGAAAACAAACCATGAACCCCAGCATTCTGCTGAATTCCCGCGCTATGAAGGCACTGGTTGAGCAGGTTTCCGGAGCCTATGACTATGTGATTATCGATACCGCCCCCATGCAGGTGGCCAATGATGCCGCCGTATTCGCCAAGGAAGGGCCGGAACTGCTGCTGGTGGCCGGCTTGGGAGTGACGGAAAAGAAACTGCTCCGGCAGACCGGGCGCGAACTGAGCACACTGAGCATCGATCCCGTGGGCTTGGCCATGAATTACGGCGAGACGGAGAAGCCCCAGAAGGGTGGCTATTACTACTACGGCGACGAGTCCGATGACAACGGCAGGAAGCGCCAAATCCAGCACAAAAAGAGCGAGAAAATGAAGAAGGACTGAGGCCATGAGGATCGCGTTCATCGGCCACAAACGCATTCCGTCTCGCGAAGGTGGCATCGAGATTGTTGTGGACGAACTGGCTACACGTATGGCTGCACGCGGAGAACAGGTCATAGCGTTTAACCGCAAAGGCCATAATGTTGCCGGTGCGGTGTTCGATAATGCGTCGAATCAGAATAGCAAGCCGTTCATGTATCGCGGAGTGAAGGTAATACCTGTCACCACTATCGATGCAAAAGGTCTGGCCGCGCTCACCTCGTCATTCTTTGCCACAGTAAAGGCTATTATGGCCCGCCCTGATGTGATTCATTACCACGCGGAAGGGCCGTGCGTGCCGTTGCGTTTTGCGCACTGGTTCGGTATTCGTACAGTGGCCACGATTCATGGTCTAGATTGGCAGCGCGCCAAATGGGGTAAATTCGCCTCTACGTATCTGAAATTAGGGGAGCGTACCGCCGCTACCTGTGCCGATGAAGTGATTGTGCTGAGCCGCAACGTGCAGCGCTATTTCAAAGACACCTATGGGCGTGATGTGCGATTCATTCCCAATGGCATTGAACGCAATGAGTCTGTTCCAGCCAATGAGATTACTCGGAAATATGGTTTGGTGAAAGACGGGTATGTGCTGTTTCTAGGCCGTATCGTGCCGGAAAAAGGCGTGCATTATCTTATCGAGGCATTCAAGCAATTGGATACTGATAAGAAGCTGGTCATCGCCGGCGGATCTTCCGATTCCGCTGAATACTATGAACAGATTCAATCTGCTGCGGCTACCGATCCTCGCATCGTGTTGACTGGTTTTATCGAGGGTCAGGAACTTGCGGAGTTGTACAGCAATGCTTATATCTATGTGTTGCCTAGTGATCTCGAAGGCATGCCTATGAGTCTGCTGGAAGCCATGAGCTATGGCAATTGTTGCCTTACTTCCGACATCCCCGAATGCGCCGAGGTAGTAGAAGACCACGCCGTTACCTTCCGCAAGGGTGATGTTGCAGATCTCACTGCCAAACTGAGCAACTTGCTCACTGACCCTTCCCGCGTGGCGCAGCTACAAGCGACCGCCGCCAACTACATCACTCAAAAATACAATTGGGACAAAGTAGTGGACCAAACCTTGGCGTTGTACCAAGGAAAAGACCCCTCTGACGAGGGGGCTCCCGGCGGAGCCGGGTGGGGGAGAGCCCACCACGACCATCAGGAGGCTTCCCAATGAAAATCCTCCTAGTCAATAAATACTTCTACCGCAAAGGCGGTGCCGAAACCTACTTTTTCGCACTCGCCGAAGGCCTGAAATCATTAGGCCACGAAGTTGCCTTCTTCTCCATGCAGCACCCGAACAACGAGCCAAGCTATTGGAGCAAGTATTTCGTATCTGAAAAAGACTACGTCGGTAAAATTTCCGCATTCCAACAGGCAAAGGAAGCGGCAACGCTGATCTATTCGTTGGAATCCAAGCGCAAGTTTGAGGCGCTGCTGGAGGAGTTCCAGCCGGATGTGATCCACATGAACAACGTGCACCGTCAGCTGACACTGTCGATTCTGGATGCGCCGTACCTGAAGAAGCATCGTGTGCCAGTGGTGTACACCGCACATGACTACATTCTGCTGTGCCCTGCATACACCATGGTGGACGGCAACGGCAAGGTGTGCGACGACTGCCTTGATCGACGTTTCATCCATGCTGTGAAGAAGACTTGCGTGAAGGGTTCCAAAGCCAAAAGCGGACTCGCGTTCCTGGAGGCGGAGTTCCTGAAACACCATCACAGCTACGACAAGATCGACAAGATCATCGCGCCGAGCGAGTTCATGAAGAGCAAGCTCGACGAGGGCGGCTATGCGGGCCGTACCGTGGCCATGCAGAACTTCCTGACCACCAGCCAGATGGATATGGCTCATAAAGTAACGAATACGGACAAATTCAACACCGTGGACCCGTATTTTCTGTTCTTCGGTCGTCTCTCCAAGGAAAAGGGCATCCTTACCTTGGTCAAGGCTTTCCTTCAGGCCGCAGGTCTGCTCCCGCTGGCGGGAGCTGTCGAGCAAAGCGAGACTGAGGGTGGTCACCTTGTAGCTAACTGTCTCCCCTCCAATTGGACCCTCCACATCGTCGGCGACGGCCCAGAACGCCAAACCATCGAAATGCTCATCAAATCTGCCGGCTCCGAAGCCGAAAATCGCATTAAACTCCTCGGCTACAAAACCGGCGAAAATCTCCAGCGCGAAGTCGGCAACGCCCGCTTCTCTGTTCTATGCTCCGAATGGCGTGAGAACATGCCGTACTCCGGCTTGGAATCCTTGGCAGCGCAGACCCCGGTGATCGGCGCGAACATCGGAGGCATCCCCGAACTCGTGGTGGAAGGCGAAACTGGCTTCAAATTCGAAAGCGGGAACCAGGACGATCTGGCCCGGACATTGACCAAGGCGGCACAGGTGGACGCCGGACGCTACGCCTCCATGCAGGAGTCCTGCGGCCGCTATGTCGAGGAACGGTGCCGACAGGATATGTATGTGCGGCAGCTGGAGGATGTCTACCGAGGCACTCGCAATGCCGACGGCATGTCCGTGGTTTCCGGCGTTGCCGGGAATAGGTAAGTTGACACGGGCCGTCTGATAGACGCGTGGAAGCAGAGGAGAGCAAGAAAATATGGTCGCAGGTCATTCAAGTATCAAACGAATCGTCCATCGTATCGGTGAGGAGTGCCGTTCCACGGCGGAGATCGCCCGGCTGACGTCATGGCCGGAGGCGTTGGAGACCTTCATGGCGAAGGTGGACATCCAGATGATGAATCGCAACGGATTCAAAGAACCGCCGGCGGTGCGCAACCGTCTGGTACACAAGCATGAGATTCTCATGAAGTACTTCGAGCAGCGTTATGGCCGCTTCGCCGATGAGTATGACTTCCATGCCCCCATGCAGGCGAGCGACCCCGCTCTTGAAGGCAAGATCTGGACGTGCTGGTGGCAGGGCCTCGATCAGGCTCCCGAAATCGTCAAATGGTGCGTGGAATCCATCAAGCGGAACGCCGGTGGCCGCGAGGTCATCATCATCACCGATGAGAACTACGAACGCTACGTGCACATCCCCCAGTGGGTGAAGGAGAAGCAGAAGGCCGGCATCATCACGCGGACCCATCTTTCGGATCTGCTTCGTTTCATGCTGCTGTCGCAATACGGTGGGCTGTGGCTGGATTCCACGTTCTTCTGCACCGGTTCCTTGGAGGATGTCGCGTTTGCTTCTTCCCTGTGGTCGATCAAGCGGCCGGATTATTTCCATGCCTCTGTGGCTCAGGGCTATTTCGCGAACTACTCTTTTGCGTGCCATTCCGATAAACGTTGGGTATTCGCCGCTATTCGTGATTTTGTTCTGGAATACTGGCGTACCAATGATTCCATGGTGGATTATCTGTTCGTCGATTACCTGATTACATTGGCGATACGGCATGATACGGCAATGAAGGAAGCATTCGCGGCGATTCCTTCCAATAACCCCAATTGCGATGAATTGTTCAAAGTATTGGGCAAGCCATATGACGAACGACTCTGGGGAAAGATAGGTAAGGAGACCTCCTTGTTCAAGCTTACATGGAAACAAGTTTTTCCTGTCGAGCATGATGGTGAAAAAACATTTTATGGAATGTTGAAAGGCATAGGAGATTAATAATATGCCTATCCTTTCAGTTGTCATACCCTGTTATAATGCCTCGTCGACAATCGAAGAATGTGTTCTGTCGGTCATGGATCAATCGTTAACTGATTTGGAAATAATTGTGGTTGATGATGGATCTACGGACGATTCTTTAGCTATTTGTCGCAGGTTAGCCGAGGAAGATGAACGGATTTCCGTTTATACAAAAAAGAATGCCGGTCAAGGCATTGCTCGGAATTTTGGCATGTCGCATGCAACAGGGGAATACATAGCTTTTGTTGATGCTGATGATACATGTAATGTTGAGATGTACAGGGCGTTGATTGATTCAGCTAAAGAATTCGACGCAGATCTTGTTTTCTCGGGATATAGAGACATTAAAGACGGGAAAGTGGTAGAAGAGCATCCAAACAATAGAGAAGTACTCCAAGACGATGCTGCTATTCGACAACACATGGCCGATCTTATAGCTTCTTCTGCAGGGAATGTTGGTTCGTGCTGTGTTGCGGTCTGGGATGGCATATTTAGGTTATCCATGCTAAGAAAATATGGCATAGAATTCCCTTCAGAAAGGACTGTTTATTCCGAAGATCTTGTATTCAAGCTAAGAGCACTTGCATTGTCCAATACGGTATCTTTCCTTCCGGATAGTTATTATGAATACCATATAAGCGAATCTTCGTATTCAAGATGTATTGATGTACATGTTATTGACAAGCTTATTTCGATGTATAAAATAATTGAGTGTGAATTTTCGGAAACACTGGATGAGTTCTGTTTCTCATCAAGAAACGCAGCGAGGCTGTTTGCCTCGCTCCGTTTTGCTTTGCGTAGCGCACCGTTGGATAATGGACGTTTGTCGTTTTTCAGAGCAGTTGTCTCAAATCAGGATTTACGAGTTTGTTTAGCGTTATTTAAGCCGAATTCTGCCTTGGATAAGCTTATATATAGAACGTTTTTGAAGGAAGAATACATCATTCTTTCTCTCCTATTTTTATGTTTCCAGCTGAAAGGGTATCTGAAATGAAAATTGGTGTCATCACGTTTCACCGTGCCATCAACTACGGTGCTGCACTGCAGACTTACGCACTGCAGAGGGCCATATCTGACCTCGGTTTTGATACCGAGGTAATTGATTACCGGTGTGAACATATGGAAAATCTGTATAAACTGATTGGTGGTTTCAAGCAGAAGACATTTAAGCAGAATATCAGAGGGTTTATTAATCTTATTCCATCTTGGAAGAAGATGAATAGTTTCCGCTCTATGATTGCTGGGAATACTAAATTAAGTCCTGTTGCGTATGATTCAAAGTCAATCGCCACAGCAAATCAACGCTATGATGTATTCATCACCGGAAGTGATCAAGTTTTTAACTATGCTTGTTCAGATTTTGATAAGAATTATTATCTTTCGTTTGTAGAAGATACTAGGAAAATAAATTCTTATGCAGCATCTTTTGGGATTAGTGAAATTCCTCAAGAGTACCAGAGTGAGTACACGAGGTTGCTTAATAGATTTAATCATCTCTCAGTCCGAGAAGAATCCGGACGCCGTATCGTTCGTGAATTGACGGGAAGAGATTGCGCATTACATGTCGATCCGGTTTTCCTTTTAAATGCCGCTGAATGGTCGAAACTCGCGAAAGATCCTGGTATTGATAATTACATTCTTATTTATCGTTTGAATAAGTCAAATATTATTGATGATTTTGCTAGAAAACTTGCAAAAAAAACAGGAAAAAGGGTCATTAATATTGGTCAGGACTTGATTGACAAAGTCAAGAATCCAGATTTTGAAGGTAATCTTAGCACTTCCGTTGAAGAATTCCTTGGTCTATTCAAGCATGCCGATTATGTTGTGACTAATTCTTTCCATGGTACGGCTTTTTCTGTAATCTTTAATCGTAAGCTATATGTAGAGACAAAACAGAAAGATTTCAAGAAGAACGATAGAGCAGAGAATTTACTTAAACTAACTGGTCTCACAGACTCGATTATCGAGACTTTGGATGATTGTAATCTTGATATTGTTCGTGATTTTGAGCATGCTCAATCTGTACTTTCTAGCGAGAGAGAGTCTGCCTTAGATTATCTCCGGGGAATTTGTTCCAATGAATAGTCTGATATATAAGTTAAGAATCTGGCTGAGAACAACTCCAATTGAAGATTATTTCATTCCATGCATATTGCTTATATTAGTTTTTTCTACTGATAATAAGCTAATATTCATCACGAGACAGTTAGCCATTGTGCTTACGGCTGCTATTTTCTGTTTCGCATTGATGTCGAAAAGGAAGTCAGGTTTATCCTCTGTCGTAGAGAAAGTCTACGTAGCTTTTTTCTTGCTTATCTGCATAAGCTTTCTCTACACAGGTGATCGCTTAACTTATAGTAAGTATTTTCCTTACGTCCTTGCCATCTTTTCTATGACGCTTTTTGAATTCGATAGTAAATTTTTTAGTTGTCTCATCAGGCAGTTTGAATTTCTGTTCTGGATATTTATCTTTTCGATGTATCTAGAGTTATTGGCTCCCAATCTATTTTCTTTATTCTTCGGTTTTCTTGATCATGGAAGTAGCCGATCTGCAGTTATGGTTAACACTGGTGGCGCTATTTCGGGATTAGCTTATGAAAAAGGTTATGCAGCGTTCCTATGCAACATGGGATTAGGCGTGCTATTTGCAAAGTTTTTCGTCAGAGGATTTACCTTAGCTAGATTGTTCCAAATCATTGGTGTCTTTGCTGCTTTAATGATGACAGGTAAAAGGACTTTGTTTCTTATTCCAGTGATGGGACTTATCGTATTTGCGTTGTTCTTCTCCAAGAAGCATAAGATTTCAATTGCTCTTGGTCTATCCTTTGTGCTCGTTGTGTCATTAACAATAGCTGATTCGCTTATTCCTCAAGTGTCTCTTGTATTCGACAGATTGTTTGCAGATAACGGCGATCCCTTGAGCGGTAGACAGGTTTTTTGGACATATGCCATGCAGATGTTTGAGGCATCTCCGCTTATCGGCAGAGGCTTTCTTTCATTTAATGCGTATATAAATGCTCAAGGTTTCCGTTATTATGGGTTGCTTTGGAGCTATCAAGCCCATAACGTTTATTTACAGCTTCTTGCTGAGCTTGGTATTGCTGGTTTTTTGCTATTCGTTGCCTTGCTTGCCACGCTTACCTTTGGTCTAGTTCGTAGTTTTTTGAGTTGGAAAGACAGCCAAGGCTTGGAACCTGTTATTCTTCTTACTGCAGTATACTGGATTATTCTCATAGCCGTGTATAGCTTGACCGGCAATACAATCTACTATTCGTGTCAACTTGTGGTGCTCGGTATTTGTATAGCTATATATCAGACTTTCAAATTTAAGAAAGCGTTGCAGAAAAATGGAACCACTTGTTAGTATTATTACTCCGGCTTTTAACGCCTCTAAGTATCTTGTTTCTTTCTTCGAATCTGTGTTAGACCAGGAATATTCCAACTATGAACTAATTTTCATAAATGATGGTTCAACTGATGATACAGAGGAAATTGCACTACAATACAAGAAGATTTTTGAAGAAAAAGGTCATCGATTCGTTTATCTTGTAAAAGAGAATGGCGGACAGGCTGCTGCCCTTAATACCGGTTTCCCATACATGAAGGGAAAGTACTTTATCTGGCCTGACTCTGATGATACTCTATGCTCCGATAATCTGTCAGTCAAAGTTGACTTCATGGAAAAAAATCCGAGTATCGATCTTGGTATCGCGTGGGCGATACATGTGGATGAGAGTGGCAATGATTTAGGTGTTCTAAAAAGAATACCTGCGGAAAATGATAATCTATTCCGTGATTTACTTGTCAGTAATAATGTGCAGTTCTGTCCAGGTATATATATTATTAGAACTTCCACTTTCAAAAAGTGTTACCCTGAGCTGCATATTGATGAGAGTCGAGCCGGGCAAAATTATCAGCTTCTTCTTCCTATGGCGTATAAGTATCGTTACGGTTATATTAATAGAGTTTTGTATACATATATCTTGCATCCTGCCAGTCACTCAAATTTCAAGCCGCATGATGAGCAAGCCCAGATGGAACGTTTTGAGAGACAAGAGCATCTTTTGCTGAGGCTCGTAGAACATATATGTGTCCAAGATGATAAGGTTGAGATGATTGCTCTGGTCAGGAGACATTTTCAAGGCATTTATCTGAGGATTGCCAATGAACATATTGACAGAAGAAAAGCTGCAGCCTCCATGTATTCGTTATGTCGCATGCATCAGGTGAATTGTAAGGATATCATCTACGCATTCGCAACTTTTGCTGGAATCAAGCTTAAATGAGGGGTGAGCATCTTGGGAAGGACAAGCAAATTCGTTCTCAATGCGATATCAACTGCGCTTCTTCAGATAGTAACTATGGTAGCAGGGTTTATTACACCCCGTTTTCTTTTAGTCGCTTATGGGTCAGATATTAATGGTCTTATCTCATCCATCAATCAGTTCATTGTTTACTTTAATCTTGTAGAGGCTGGGTTGTCAAGTGCCGCTGTTTATTCATTATATAAACCAATAGCTGAGCATAATTATAACCAAATCAATCGTGTTGTAGTTGCTGCGCGAAATTTTTATGTTAAGTCTGGCTTCATCTTTGTCGGTCTTGTTTTTCTGCTTGCATTTGTATATCCTTGGATAACGCATACAGAGGTACTGGATAAGGGAACTGTTTTTTGTCTAGTCCTTGTACTTGGCGTAAATGGTGCTCTTGAATTTTTCACTCTGGCAAAATATAGAGCTTTATTGACAGCGGATCAAAAAACTTATGTGATCTCCACGGCATCAATCGTTTATACAATCCTTAATACTCTCATTGTCGTTATTCTATCGACTTTGAGAGTTGACATATTACTCCTTCGGATCGTCGCCCTTATTTCCATATTTGCTAGAAGTCTGATCTTATATATTTATATAAAGATACACTATAAGTTTATTGATTATAAAGTAGCACCAGATAATTCTGCCATGGATAAGCGTTGGAGTGCGTTGTACCTGCAGGTTGTGCAGACTGTACAAAATGCTTCTCCCGCTGTATTGACTACGTTATTCTCTACACTTAAGATGGTCAGTGTTTATTCCGTCTATAATATGGTGCTCGCTGGAATCAATGGTGTAATGTCGGTGTTTTCTACTGGAGTATCTGCTGGGTTCGGAGAGCTCCTAGTAAAGAAAGACATGAAAGCGTTCAGCAAAGCATATAAAGACTTTGAATACCTATATTATATGGCGATGAGCATAGTATACGGTGTTACGATGGCAACGATTCTTCCATTCATTCAGGTGTATACAAAAGGTGTTAATGATGTTCAGTACGTGAATATTGTTTTTGCCGTATTGTTTGTCCTCAATGGGGTTTTTTATAATCTAAAGACACCTCAAGGAATGCTAGTGATTGCAGCTGGTCTCTACAAGGAGACGCGGATTCAGAGCACCATTCAGGCGGGTATCCTGGTTGTTGGAGGTGTTGTCCTCGGCTATTCATTTGGTCTTACGGGTGTTTTGGTTGCCTCTTGCTTGTCTAATTTCTATAGATGTGTTGATTTGCTTTTCTTCATTCCGAAGAATGTTACGCATCTTCCGATTCTCCCTTCATTACGGCGAATGGTGGAGACGCTGGTGGTCATTGTCCTGATATGTGCCGCTTCATGGCTCTGCCTTCCGTTCCATCCGAACACTTTGATGACTTGGGTTGGTTATGCTTTCTGTAATCTTGTGTTGGCGGTTCTGTTGGTAATGCTGTTCCATGTTCTTTTTGAGCGATCAAATATTCATATTGTTGTTGACAGAGTTCGTTCGATTTTCAAGAGAAAATAGTACATGTCTTTGTGGATCATATTCTATGAATGCATATTCCTTAATTTAAAACTGGCTCGCTTCCTTTTTTATAGTGTGATTAACGAATGTTGGTTGAACAGCATTGTATAGGGTCCGGATTTCAATATTGCTGACAATATGGGCATATACTCTGAATTGAATAGAAAGGATGTTCTAATGAATATCAAAGATGAAGTAAAAAAGTTAACTCCAGTTTTTTTGTTGGAAAGAAAACAGTGGCTGCATTTAAAACATGAATCGCTTTATCAACTGAAACGTTTCTATAATGCCATTACGAATGGTAGCAATAATAATGTAAATCACTGCATCGCCAAGGTAACGTTCTATAGTCATCAAATCGAAAAAGGATTAAGCCATAGTAATTTTCGCTATGGATTTGGGAAGTCAGCTTTAATGAATCTTTCCTCAGCCTTAGAAGATCTGAAACGATGTGATTCTGACTATCCGGAATGTGCGGCTTATCAGAGTGCTGTGGCAGCATTGCAGGAATACCGCTATAAGCATGAAAATGCTGGTTATCACATAGATGATATGATTGCGCTTTTTCCCTCGGACATCTGGGATGATGCTTCTGCATCTGCTTCCGCTAACGGTGGAAGTGTTCCGGTTAAAGCCTCATTGAAAGATGGAAATGCCACCATTCCCTTTGAGAACCTGTTCCTAAACCGTAGGTCTGTACGCGAATTTTCTGATAGCCCTCTTACCGAAACCGAGATTCAACATGTGATTGAAGTAGCTACGAAAGCACCGTCGGTTTGTAACCGTCAGCCGGTTCGTGTGTACGCGATTACGAATAAATCTGTAATTGAGAAAGCGTTGAAGCTACAAGGAGGCTTTAATGGGTATAAGGTTCCCCCGGCTTTGTTCTTGATCACAGCAGACAATGAAGCTTTTCTTTCGATAAGCGAACACAATGAAGGTTTTGTTGACGGCGGTCTTTTCTCCATGGCCTTACTAATGGCTATGGAAGCTAATAAGATCGCTGCGTGTCCTTTAAACACTATGTTCTCAAAACAGATTGATCAACAGACGCGTAATTTAATCGGAGTTCCTGAAAACGAGTTCTTGATTATGTATATTGCTGCTGGACATTTTCCTGATGAAACACATACATGTATTTCTAAACGATATCCTGTTCAGGATATTCTTACTATCGTCAGATAGTGTATTCTGAAATACAGTACAAGGTTCATTTCTATGTTTCATAACAGTTCATCGCCAGAATTGTGATAATTAAGTACTATCTACCACTTTTTTCATTACTGGCATGTCGAAGAGAAAGGTTGATAAATGAACGGAGTCAAAGATGATGAGCTCCATACCATCGAACGTGTGATAGCGTCTCCTGACGAGGATGCGATTGGAGGCACGGCTACATACTGCATAGGATGTGGTTCGTGTGCGGTAATAGATCCAGCGTTTCGCATTGCAAAAAATGCAGATGGCTGCTATCGAGCTAGTGTTGTCGGTGAGCCTCGTGATTGGATTGCGGCGGAGCGTGTTTGCCCATTCGCGTCCTCGGTAGACGAGAACCAGCTCGGGGAGGAGCTGTTTAGCAAACAGTCCGGCGTTAAGTATGACCAGCATCTAGGTTATTACCTGAGTGCTTATGCCGGATATGTGTCTGTGGACGGTTGGCGTTCCCGGGGCACTTCCGGTGGCATGATCAGTTGGCTGGCTGCTAAAATGCTTCAGGATGGGCTTGTAGATGCGGTCATTCATGCCAAAGATGGTCCTGATCCTAAGAATATGTATACTATCCAGATCTCCCGTACTGTCGATGAGATCAAAGCGGGTGCAAAAGCGAAGTATTATCCTATTGAACTCAGCGAGGCCATTAAACAGGTACGTGAGCACGAAGGGCGTTACCTATTTATCGGCCTTCCGTGCTTTGTTAAGGCCGTTCGGCTTTTACGTCGTGAGGATCCTGTGCTGATGAAGCGCATCCCCTATTGCATCGGCTTGATATGCGGACATTTGAAATCTGATTTCTTTGGACAAGCCGAAGCATGGGAGTCAGGCGTGCCTCTTGACAAGATTGCACGTGTGGACTTCCGGCACAAGACTTCCGGTACACGTGCCTCGGATTATGCAATTGAGGTGCGTCGCACGGATAAGGATGAGCCTATCGTCAAGCGCATTGCCGAATTGTCTACTGCAAACTGGGGACTCGGCTATTTCAAATACAATGCGTGTGATTACTGCGATGATGTGCTTGCCGAGACCGCTGACGCGACTTTCGGAGATGCATGGATTCCCAAATATGTGTCGGATGACAAAGGTTGCAATGTTATCATCATTCGGAATCAAGCCATTCAGGATTTGTTTAACCGGTATAGGAATGAACTCGTCCTGCATGATTCGGATGCCACGGAAGTCTATCAATCACAGTCCAGCGGATTCCGCCATCGTCGCCAAGGTCTAGCTGAGCGTCTGTACATCCATCAACAGCGTGGCGAATGGACACCTACCAAACGTATTAAGCCGTCCCTTGATGGAATTCCTGAACGGCGTCAGCGGGTTTACGCAATGCGCACCATTTTGAAAAATGAGAGCTTTGTAGCATTCCGTGAGGCCGTCAAAGCCGGGGATTTCACCGTGTTCAACAAACACATGAAACCCCTCGAACGTAAGTACTGGCGCGTTAGTATCCCTTTCAAGAAGCGTATGATGAACCTCGTCAAACGAGCCATTAACAAACTAGGCCGAATCCTTAAAAAGCTCTAATTTCCGCCGCGAATATGTTCCGATGTTCTAATGCCGATAATCGGAATGGATTCATATCGATAGGACTACCATTTTGGTGCAGGGGCTGCGGGCGTCTTTTTAAGATAGCCATGCAGCCCCTATTACTGTGATGCGTACAATGATAAGGGGGGTGAAGACCAAAGTGCGCAAAACTTTGGGCCCTAGGGGACACTTGCAGGTCGGGTGCGACGTTGTACAACGCCATGCGCATCTGCCCGTAGCTCATATGGGCAGACAAGGGTAAGAGAGATGCCGGTTCCACGGCCGTCCTTATCGGGAGGCTTCTGTTTTCTCTATGCTCGGTCGTCATAGGTCTGTTCCTCCGACGGTGCGGCTCTGCGAATGAAATCACCCATGCCGGGAACGGTGAATGCCAAGAGCCCACGTTCTGGCGAATATGCCAGCCCGGAATCGATGATGCCTTTTCTGACCCGTACGACATCCGCAGGTGGCCGTCCCAGTCGTTCCGCGATCTCCGCCGAGCTGCACACGCTTTTTTCGAGCGAGGCCATGGCCCTCATGTATTCCCGTTCCAGTGGGCGGGCCCGTTGCCAGCGTGATTCGTATAGGCCGCTGTCCAGTGATGCCTGCGCTATGGGTTCGCCCTTGATGACGGCGGACAATGGGATTGGTGATGATTCGGATTCATCGAAGGCTGCAGAACCATATGCCTGGATGAAATACGGATACCCCTTGGAGAGCTCTATGAGACGGTTCAGGGCATCGTCGTCGAATCGCACATTGATTTTGCCGATGGTCTTTTCGAAGCATTCCCTGGTCTCGTCTTCGGGGAGCCGTCCGATTCGCTTGTACTGGAACAGGCGTTCGGCGTAGGAGCGTGATTTGGTAAGCACGCCGGGAAGGTTGGGCAGTCCCGCCGCGATGACGTAGAAGGGCAGATCCTCCTGTCCCATGCTGTGCTGCAGTCCGATGATGGTGCCCATCAGGTCGCTGGACATCACTTGGAACTCGTCGATGAACAGGAACAGGCCCGATCCTTCCTTTTTGAGTTCGCGGCATAGTTCCTCGACCATCATTTCGAGTCGCAGCGAGTCGCTGGATATGCCTTTGTCCTCGTTGCCGAGCCCGATTGACGTTTTGATTAACCCGAGTTCGAGGGAAACCTCGTTGACGTGTTTGAGGGAGTCGAGCATTTTCTGTCGGAGCGTTCCTCTTCTCTCGCGCAGTATCGCTTTGGAGATGCCGTCGAAGAGGAGTTCGTAGTCGTGGGTCTCGTTTCCCGTGGCTTCCATGCGGACGGTAATGAGTCCTTGGCCGGCGGCCATGTCTTTCATTCTCAGCAGGAGCACGGTCTTGCCGACGCCTCTCAGCCCGCTGTAGACCAGTCCGCGGTCGGAGTATCCCGCTTTTGTTCTGGCGATGATTCTGTCCATGATTTCGAGTTCCTGCTCGCGTCCTACGAGTTCCTTGGGTTGTCTTCCCGCTCCGGGCGCGAATGGATTGAGGGCGTGCATCGCTTCTTTGCGTCTGGCTAAATCCACGGTGTTCATGTGCGGTTCCTTTGGCCTTCCATAAGTTCTAGGTAAAAATATACACTTATATACACATATATACATGAATATGTGAGTTCAAGCGAACTGATGCTACGCCGGCTCGTCCCCGTCCCCATCAAACTTGTGCTCATCCTCGTAGGCAACGATGTCCATATCGCCTCGATGGAGTTTCTTGAGTGTTTCAGCTACTCGCGCCTGCTCATCATCAACAATAGGGCGCTCGCCGGCTAAGCATGTGAGACCATCGGATACTGCGGAAAACACTGCCGAACCCGCCCAACAAACATTGAAGCAATACATTTTTTATTTGCTTCGTTACTGCGTATTCTGCACTCCACATGTGCGAAACGTTGGAATTCCGCCAAAATTTTATTTGCCTGGTATTTGCTTGGGTGGGTCGCAAAGCGCGGTTGCGGCACGATTCTTAGTGGTGGTGCCTTATGGCGTCGGGCTTTCCTCGCAAATCGAGGTAAGGAAACTGGCCCTTAACCCGGAATTTGAAAAAGTAAAAGGTCCCTGGCTGTTCACCAGCCAGAGACCTTTTTGGTAACAACTGAGGTTGAGGAAACCTCGGCAGTTGGGTCCAACGGGGCGAAAGTCTGTGGCGCCGCCGAGAAGATTGCCCCGAAGCTAGCGCGACCTTTCTGCTACAACACAGCATACCAGCATCCATCGAACCTTATCTTTTACGGGTTCCGGCCCCTCGTCTTCAATCAGGGCACCGTTTCAAGGCAGAAGAATCAGGCGGCCTTCTTGCGACCGCGGCGCTTCATGGTGCCGGCGGTGGCATTGGCCGCATCGAAGATCACGGTCTTGCTTTCGGGGTAGGCGGTACCGTTGACGGACTGGTAGGCGATTTCGCCTTCCGGAGCCTCGGGCAGAGTGAAGTATGCCTTCACTGCTTCAATGAGCGTGGCTTCCTTGACGCTTACCGAAGCAGCCTGCTTGCCTTCGGGCTTGCTGAACTTAATGGCGTTGTCGGCCTTGGCGGTGGTCGGGGTCACGGCGATCTGCCTGGTCTTGTCGTTAATCAGCACCTTGACGTACGCCGGGAATCCGAGCACTTCAGCGGTGGCTTTGTTGAAACGAATGGCGGAATCGGTGACGGTCAGAACGGTCTTGCCCACCGGCTTGACCAGCTGAACCTCTTCGAATCCCTGAAGCAATGAAGCCATAATTGCTCTCCTTATTGCATTGGTCACGTTTTTTTTATTTACGTCACTAATTGTAACCAGCTAATTTCGCATTATACAAACCATATGCATGCATGATTGCATAATTGAAGAACATTTGACCTACGTATTGCGCTCCCCGAATAGCACTGATTTAACCAATACCAAGAAAAGCGGAAACAAGAACCCGCAATATCAGCCGTATTGAATATAGAAATATGCAATTTCAACATCGCAATAACTGACGGTCTTTTTGCTGGCTCTATTCGCCGATATCGCATTCAGGCCACAGCGCCGAGCATAATATCGACGCCGTGCTTGATTTCCGCATACACGCGTTCAAACACCTCGCGTGATTGACGATGAGGGTCTTCGGTTTCGAGTGCCGTAGGCAAAAACGGCCGCAGCATAGGTACGCAATCCATGATTTCGATGAGCCTGTCTGCGGCGGTATCGCCGGCAATCGGACCCTCGGCATGCATATATTTGCAAGCGTTCACGAAGTCATTGAACAGAAATACTTTGCGAATAGCCAGTGGATTCTGTTCAAGCAAATCGGAAATTTGCTCACGCTCAAAACACAGAATCAGGTCGGCTTGCCGGCTGATATCGGTGGTGAGAGGGGTGGAAGAATGGGAATTCGCGTCAATGCCGTCGTTCTTCAGCAAATCGATAACCATCGGATCAGCGGGATGCGGGGGATAGTGCAGAGTACCCGCGCTGCGCACGGTGATATTGCCGCTCTGCAAGCCAATTCCTCGGTCGGCAAGCTTGGCTCGGGTGTAGTATTCGGCCATCACGGAACGGCATTGATTGCCGGTGCATACATACATGATTTGCATAACAACGTCCCTTCTCAAGTGTTGTGAGCATTCCCTCATATATTCCAGTGAGCATTCCTCGCGAATATGCGTGCGTTATGTACCGTAGCAATAACATGAAAAAACCGGGAATCATCGACTCCCGGTTCAGTGGTATTCGCGAACTATGCTTCAGCGTCTACTGTTTATTATGTCAGTCACGTCAGCGACGAGTGGTGTTCTTGCGGACGGCGAACAGGGCGATGCCCGCGGCGGCAAGCAGCACAACGGCCACACCGTACGGTGCGATGGCCGCACCGGTGTTGGCGGTGGTAGCAGTCGTGGTACCGGACTGGTCACCGGTTCCGGTTGCCGGAACCTGAATGGTGGCGGTCTTGGTACCGGATACAGCGCCAACAGCCTTGACCGCGATGGTCTTGCCAGCCTGGCTGGCCTTGAACGTGTACAGCAAAGTCAAGGAACCATCTGCCTTGGCAGTGAACGTCTTGGATACTTCAGCGATCTGCTGGACGTCGGCGACGATGGCATCATCGTAGTACACGGTGACGGATTCATTCGGTTGGAATGTGCCTGCAGGGAACGTCACGGTAGCGGTGGTGCCGCTGTAAGTAACCGTTGCACCGTAATCATCAGCCATGGCGGTATTCGTTGCGAAACCAAAGCCCAGAACTGCGGCGATAACGGCCAGCACGGCCATAATCTTCTTCTTCATAACTTCGAACCTCCACAATAGAACCGGTTACTACCGATGAGAAATCGGTTCTTATCAATAGAAAATCGGTCTTCCTTCAATTACAACCCCCAACCATACACCCCCCTTTGTCGGTATATAAGGGGTAATTATGTTAACGGATAAGGGGGGGTGACAACGTGGTCACATCATGTGACAACGTTCGAACATATTGTCGCCGCATTACCGTTGCGGCGGGGTCTCCTGACGTTCTGAAAACGTTGCTATTCCAACGATTGCGGTGATTGGCGATACGTGCATGGTAAACAACAGGGAAATTTTTTTCTGCGACACGCCGACGGGCTACTCGGATTCTGATTCGTACTCGTCGTCAAAACTGAACAGGTCCTCTACGGTGGTGCCGAACACCCGCGCCAAATCCATGGCCAGACGCAATGATGGGCAGTATTGCCCCTGTTCCAGCCTTCCTATGGTCTCACGTCGCACGTTGACCAGATCGGCGAGGTCGGATTGCTTCATACCGCGTTGGAGTCGGTGAAGTTTCAGACTAGTCTTCATCGTCGCCTCCGGTGCCGGTATCGTGTTCCAGCCATAGATATCGAATATCGGAAATGGCCAAGGCACACATGGCCAATGCGGGCAGTAGCATTGGCGGAATAATGTGAACTATCGAGCGGTCAATCAGATTCAGTGTGGTGTAGATGAAACCGACAATTACCAGAATGCCCACCAAACTGACCAGCGCGAATTGCATGGCCGCGCTTTGATGCATATCGGAAAGCTCGTCGCGTCGCGGGTTCTGCCGTCGGAATACAGTCATGCCCCATACTTCGCCGCCGATCCACAACAGCGCCGCGATCGCTGCCACGATTACTCCGAGCAGGTTATTGCCAATAAGAGCCATCAGCATGCAGGCAATGGCACCTATGGATTCAAGGATGGCACGAAAGCAAATATACCGATTAAAGGTCATGGCCGTCTCCGTGAATTATGCGAGCGATATTGAATTGCATACGCAATTATAAAGTTAGGGGGGTAACCCCTTGTGTGGTGGTTAGGCCAACCGGCGGAGGCTCTTTGCGTAGACCGAGAATAATCGCAATCAGTAATTGTTATGGGCGATCCAGTAGTTGTACGCTGCGACGATGCCGCCGTAGCGCTGCTCGCAGTAGCTGATGAACCACTTGAACTGGGTCTTGTAGTTGGTCTGCCAGTCCGCACCGGCGGAAGCCATCTTGCTACCGGGGTAGGCCTGACCCAAGCCATAAGCACCAGACGTGGGGTTGGTGGCGGTGGGGCTCCAACCGGACTCGTGGTTGATGATGTAGTTCGCAGCGGTGAAGTCCGCTTCGCTATACCCGTTGTCCAACAGATACTGATGCGCCCAGGACTGCACTTCTCCAGCCGGAACAGTGGTGCCGAGATCGGCCGACGACGGCGACTTGGTGGAACCAGTGCCCACTAGGATCACCTTATCCACCGGGGCCTTCTTGACCCATGAGGCGAATACGTTGGAAGAGACGACCTTGTCGCCGGCTCGCTTGACCAGCGAGGTGGTCTCCATAATGCCCTTCTGGCCCTCGGTCTCGACCTTTTCCTGACCCTTGGGCAGGCTGCTGGTCTCCTTGCGCACTTCATTGAAGGCGATCTCGGTATCGTTGGTCTCCACATCGGCATCCGCGCGATTAATGGTGACCACGGTGGCCTCGGTGACCTTGGATTTCAGCGAGGGAGATATGGCATCATCCGGGTCAAGCGTGATATCACCCGTCTCCAGCACGTCCTTGACGGTGGTCATGTTGGCTTTTTCGCCAAGTACTACGCGCGAATCGCCATTAATCTTCACCGTAACGAACGTGGTGTTCTTGTCGGCGCTGTTGATTGCGCCACGAGTGGCAGAACGGGATGCGGCCGAATCGGTGGCGGAGAACGAAGTGATGGTGGAAATCGGCTTCACATCATCAGCATGGTAGAAACTGCGCGACACCAATCCCGCCGTGCCGAGCAGACCTGCCGCGGCCACCACAGCCGCGATCTTCATCCACTGGCGCTTGTTCAACGGCCTGAGCATAAGGGTTGGCTTGGCATGTCTCGTCATTGCGCTCCTTGATCGGATTTCACACTGCCCACCATGATAGGCGGCGCAGTGGATGAAGGAAAATCAGGCTCAGGCCTGCTGGTCGGCACCGGACTGGGCGGCCTTGGCGGCGGCCAGATCGAGTGCCTTGGCCTGGGCGATCAGATCGTCGAGATCGGCGGCCTGCAGCGCGCCGGCCTGCTGGAAGATGACCTCGCCCTGCTTGGCGATCATCAGCGTGGGCACCGCCTGGATGCCGGCGGCCTGGGCCAGATCCTGGTTGGCGTCGATATCAACCTTGACGAAGGCGATGTTCGCGTTCTCCGGCTCGTTGGAGGCCGCCTCGAAAATCGGGCCGAACGCGCGGCACGGGCCGCACCAGGTGGCCCAGAAGTCAACGAACACGATTTCGTTGTCGGTGATGGTCTTCTCGAAATCGGCGGAGGTGATGGCGGTGGTTGCCATGATGTTCCCTTCTTTTGTGTTTTCCTTGGCGTCGCCGTACGGCCCTCGTGCGTGGCCGCCGGGCGATTGCCTTATTCATGCAATACGTCTTGGCGCTTGGAGCCGTGCGGTTCGTGGCCGTCGGCTCCCTGCTGGCTACCAGCTTCCCAGCACCACCCAACATTTGTGTCGTATTTTCCGCCGCCGGCCAAACGTTTCCCAAGATTTCGCTGGAAGGTGACGCGCGGCGCGCTGTGACGCGCAATAATGGGATGCATGCCAGTCATGAATGATGAAGTGCCCGACGAGGGCGATTATGATGCCGGCCGTGGCCGCGGCGAATTCGACAACATCACGCCCGAGGACTTCATCCACGGAGGCGGTTCTGGCCATGGCAACCCGCCGGGCTGGCTGGGGCCGTCCGACATCAACCGGGCGCGCCATCAGATGCCCATCGCGTATGTGGAGATCGTGCCCGTACGCACCGATGAGATGGGCCGCATCTCCCAGGTGGGCTCGCTGCTGCGCGTATCCGATGACGGGTCGATCGAACGCACGCTGATCACCGGCCGTGTGCTGTACCACGAGACGCTGCGCGAGGCCATCGCCCGCAATGTGGCCAAGGACCTGGGCGACATCGCCCTGCCGCTGCTGCCGGTCGGACTCCAGCCATTCACCGTGGCCGAATTCTTCCCCACGCCGGGACTGAGCGAATACTACGATCCGCGCCAGCACGCCATCGCCCTGTGCTACATGGTGCCCATCGCCGGCGACTGCAAGCCGCAGGACGAGACGCTGGATGTGGAATGGGTGGATCCCAAGAGCGACGTAATGAACACGTTCGTGGCGCAGATGGTCAACGGCCACGGGCGCATCGTGCGGCAGGCGTTGGCCTGGGCCGGAATCTGACAGTTGTTTTGCCTTCCGTTGGCGGGGATGGCGCGTAGCGACGGAGGGCGGTCCGCTTTGAGACCGCTCCCAGCCGACTGTGTCGACAGCTCCGCCAGTGGGGCGCGAATGTGAAGGAGTAACGACAATGGCAATCGAATTGGCCAATCATATCTACCGCGACGGCGAAGGCGTGCCGGTGGTGCTGATGAACGCCTACCCGGTGGACCACCGCATGTGGGACGTGTGCGCGAAGGCGCTCGCCGATTTCGCCGACCTGAACGATGTGCCGGACTTCCCGATTTGGGCTCCGGACATGGCCGGCTCCGGCGCATCCCCGGTGCCGAGCGACGCCGATTCGGGCCCCCGCATGGCGAACGGCGCGTACAGCGAGGCGTTGGATCGCCTGGCCGGAGCCTACGTGGACCTGATCAAGGCCGCCGGCTATGAGCAGGCGATTTGGGTCGGGCTGTCGATGGGCGGCTACGTGGCGATGGACATCCAGCGCCTGTACCCCGAAACGGTGGCCGGACTGGCCTTGTGTGACACGATGGCCGCGTCCGACGGCGTGGGCGGAGAGAACCGACTGAAGATGGCGGACGCCGCCGAACAGACGAACTCGGTCGAACCGGTGATGCACTTCGCGCAGCCGGCCGATGGCGATTCCACCGTCAAGAAGACTCCTGAATTCATCGCGACCATGACCGGCTGGATCAACGAACAGAACCCGGCTGGTCTGGCCTGGCGTCAGCGCATGACCTACGGACGTCCTGAACTGGGGGCGGTGCCGGAAACGATCAGCGCACCGAGCCTGGTGGTATCCGGCGAACTGGACCCCTCCAGCAATCCGAGTGTGATGCGGCCGCTCGCCGAACGAATCACCGGCGCTGAATTCATCGATATTCCGGACTGCGGCCATTTCAGTGCCGTCGAACATCCGGATACCGTGGCGCGAGCACTGCTCTCGCTCGTCAAGCGCGTGCAGAGCGCGCAGAAGAACGCATAGGAGACTTCGATGACCGCTGACATTCATTTCTCGCCTCTGGCACTGACCCATGCGCTGCCGTTCCTGCCGCTCGCACAAGGTGACATCGACTATCAGGTGGACCGGCGCAGCGAACCCGGCCTGATCGACGAGCTGTTGGCCGAGCCGACCACCAAAGTCGTGCTTACGCGCGGCGGACTTGTCGCCGTACCGCGCGGCCAAGGCGAGCTTGTGGACTATGAGAACGTGAAAATGCGGCTCGCCACGTTGCCGGGCGCCTATGTGTCCGCCGAACTGGCACGCTACCCCGAAGCGGTCGCCATGTTCCTTGGCTCCTATGTCGGGGCGCGCGGCGAATCCGTGGTCGCCGTGGATATCACGCGCGTGCCGGAAGCCGGCGTTCCCGGTGTTGGCGGGATTGCCGGTGTTGGCGGTGCCGTCGGCGGCGTGCTCGGCACCCAGGATTCCGGCACTGTGGACGGCGCGCTGGGCAAGAACGGCATCAGCGGAGGTGCTGCCGCCGGAATACGGCAGCCGGGAAACGCCAAGGGTAATGGCGGCGTAGCCGCAGCCAAAATCGCCGGGCCGCTCGGTGTACCGGATTCGGCCGGGCAAGGTGCGGACGATGCCTTCGATGATTCGGTCGGCGCGCCCGTACAGCCCTTGGCCCCGAAGCCCACGCTGCTGCAACAGGCCGTGACCCGGTTCGACTGGGTGGACCTGCGCGGATTTGCCCCTCACTCCAACGCGCGCGAGGCCGGGCAAGCCACCAGTGCCATCACCTTAAGCATCTGGCACAGCCGCCAGCGGTTCTGTCCCACCTGTGGCGCGGCGGTCCGGCCGGCGCTCGCCGGATGGGCGCAGCGATGCACCAACGAGGCGGACGGCAACCGTGTGCTGTTCCCGCGCGTGGAGCCGGCGGTCATTACCGCCATCGTGGACGGGCACGACCGTCTGCTGCTGCAACACAACGCGGCATGGAAGGATTCGAGGCTGTATTCGGTGTCCGCCGGATTTGTGGAGGCGGGGGAGAACCTTGAACACGCCTGCCGCCGCGAGGCCATGGAAGAGACCGGCATCAAGCTTGGCGAGGTGCGGTACCTGGGTTCGCAGCCGTGGCCGTTCCCGGCTTCGCTGATGATGGCGTTCAAGGCACATGCGATCACCACCGACGTGCGTGTGGACGGCGAGGAGACCATGACCGCGCGATGGGTCACACGCGACGAATACACGGCCGAGCTCATCGCCGGCCGTATGGTGGCGCCGGGCCGCGCCACCATCGCCCGCTACATGATTGAGGAATGGCTCGGTCGCGAGCTGTGACGGACCGCGAAGATAGGTTAGGCTTATGACTATGAGTGATGACAACGAAAACGAACAGCCGCTGAATCTCGACATTCCCGACCACCTCGAATACTCCGAGGAGCATGCGTGGGTGGACCGTTCGGTCGACCCCGCAATCATCGGCATCACCGAATACGCCGCCGACCAGCTTGGCGAACTTGTGTTCGTGGATCTGCCTGAGCCTGGCGCCCGTGTGGAGGCCGGCGACGAGATCGTGGAGCTTGAATCCTCCAAGGCCGTCCAGCCGCTGATCAGCCCCGTGGCGGGTACGGTCAAGTATGTGAACCGTGACGTGGCGGACGACCCGTCCGTGGTCAACGGCGATCCGTACGGCGAAGGCTGGCTGCTGAAGGTCGAGCTTGACGACGATGAGCCGGAGCTGCTGAGCGCCGACGAATACGCGAAGGTCGTGCGGTAGTTCCTTTTGAGCTCCCCTCTCTGAGGGGAGCCAAGAAAATGAGGCGTATGGCCTATATTGGTGTCTATGAGAAGCCCACGCGAGGATTTTGAGGCGGCAGGCAAGCGACTGCCTTGGGATGCTGCTGCTTGCAATGCAGCGCTGTCCGCCACCGCGCCAGTCTCTGACGTCAAGGCATCCGCCAATGGTGCCGACAATGCCAGCAACGCTGAACATTCCGATGACATGCCCACCGTGCCGATTCCCGCACGCAAGGCTGCCACGACGTTCGACACCCCCTCCAAGCGTGAGCGCATCGAAGTCAAGCCGCCGATCACCCGATTCATACGTCGTGCCGTCACCCGCGTGTTCGGTGTATGGTCACGCATCTCCACTCAGGTGGTGCGCCAATGGGACTGGTATCCGCGAGTGGAACCCTATGTGGGTTATGGTACCGGCGATTACTCGCGTCTGATCTGCCGCACGGTATACGCCCCCAGGCACGCGCAATCCGGCGAACTGATCCGTGGCATCCGCGGCATGCTTGCCATACCCGCGCCGCGCACCCACGTGCAGGCCAGCATTGATGACATGCCGCTCAACACCGTGCAGATCGGTGTCTCCGAGGTCTATGACAAGGTGGACCGCACGCGCGATCTCGGCAGCGAATACGCCATCTCCGATTCCGCCGGATATCTCGACCTCGTGGCCGAGCATCGTCTGGTGCCCGGCATCCATCGCGTCTCCTACAGCGTGGCCAACCGCAAACCCGTGAGCGCCAACCTGTACACCATCCCCGCCAGTGCCAAAGTCGGCATCATCTCCGATGTGGACGACACCATCATGATCACGCAGGCCCCGGTGCCATGGAAGGCCGCGTACAACCTGCTGTTCCTCGACCCCAAGAAGAAAGCCTCCGTGCCGGGCATGAGCGTGCTGTTCACCCGCATCGCCGACCTGTTCCCCGGCGCACCGTTCTTCTATCTTTCGACATCGCCCTGGAATGTGGAGAGTTCGATTCGCAACTTCATCACTGACCATGGTTTTCCCGAAGGCCCGCTGCTGCTGCGCGACCTCGACCCGAGGCCCAAGACCTTCGTACCCACCGGCCCCCAGCACAAACTTGAGTTTGCCGAACAACTTATGGCCGACTTCCCAGACATGAAGTTCATTCTGGTGGGCGATGACGGGCAGAAAGACCCGACCACGTACGCCACCATCGCCCGCAGATATCCCGGACGTGTACTGGCGATCGTCATTCGTGAGTTGAGCCCGCGCGAATCAACCGGATTGGCGTCGGTGACGGGGCTCACCTCGACCCAGCCGACTCCGGTAACCGATGTGCCAGTATTCACCGGCACCACAGGCTCGAACATTCTGAAGACCATGCTGCCGTATCTGAAGACGGTGTTGCGATAGGCGCGGCGTGATGAACACTGAATGCGTCCCGGTGCGGTGCCTCGCCTATAATCGCGTGGTATGACTGACGAGAGCACAAACGCCGCGGCCGCGATGCCGCCTTACGCCAAGCGCGAGCCGAAGCGCCGCGAATTCCACGGTGACGTTTTCGAAGACGATTACGAGTGGATGCGAGACAAAGACTCCGATGATGTGCGCAGCTACGTAGCTGCCGAAAACCAGTACTGCGAGCGTCGCATGGCGCATCTGGCGGATTTCCGGCATACGTTGTTTGAAGAGCTGAAATCGCATGTGGAAGAGACTGATATGTCGGTTCCCACGCGCGTCAATGATTACTGGTACTTCACCCGCACGCAGCAGGGCAAACAGTATGGCGTGCAATGCCGCATCCCCGTGCGCGATGCCGATGACTGGGACCCGCCGGTCGTGGATCCGCAAGGCGCGCCCGGCTCCATGCCCGGTGAACAGGTCGTTTTTGATGCGAACAAGGAATCCGAGGGGCATGACTTCTTCCGGCTCGGCGGCTTGGATCTGAGCAAGGACGGCCGTTGGATGCTGTACGGCGTGGATGTTGCGGGAGACGAGCGATATGATTTCCGCATTCGCGACCTTGCCGGGCTGGAGACCGGGGAGCCGGTCAGCGAACTGCCCGAACAGTTCACCGGCATTGGCAGCGCATGCTTCACGCCGGACGGCCAATGGGTGTTCTGGGTGGAATTGGACGATTCCTGGCGGCCGCTCGCTGTGTGGCGGCATCGTGTTGGCACGGCGGTCGAATCGGATGTGTGCGTGTACCGAGAAACCGATGAACGGTTCTGGGTGGGCGTTGGCATCAGTTTTGATGAGCGCAATATCGTGATCGGCACCGGTTCCAAAACCACCACCGAAGTGCTGATGCTGCCGGTGGCCACGCCTGAAGGCGAATTCCAAGCTTTCATTCCGCGTCAGAACGATATTGAATATGATGTGAGCTTTGCCTGTTTTGAAGGCGCGGGGGAGAACGGTGCGGATGTGCCACTCGCCGTGGTCTATCACAACGCTGCCAATCCGAATTTCGAAATCGACGTCATTGACATGCGTGGCCATGAGCCGCCGTACCGACTCGGCGAAGGCGTGTGCATTGCCGCCGGGTCGCCGTACGGCTGTGAACATGGTGAGCCGGATAAGCCGATTACCGAGGCATACTTCAACGCCGTCAATCCGGCGATATTGCAGGGTGCCCACGGTCTGGGCATCGAAGGCATCGCGTTGCATCGCAACTTTGTGTCCCTGAGCTACCGTGCCGACGGCCAGCCGCACGTGGCATACATGACCAAGAGCGCGGCTGCCGCCGACTTCCTGGCCGGACGGCCGTGGCGGTTTACGGAATTGCTGCCGCCTGCCCTGGAGGACGACTGGGACATGGTTGCCGACGATCGCGAAAACTTCACCGGCGATCATGGCGAAATCTTGTGGACCGAAGATGAGGCCCCCACGGATCACACGTCATCTTCCGATGGTGCTAGCGACGACCACCTGCCCGGTGAGACCCGGCGCTTGTACACCATCGGCGTCGGCGGCAACCCCTCGTATGAGGCGCCGCGCATGCGCTACTCGTTCGCCAGCTACACCCGCCCGGGCGAGTTGCACGAAATCGATCCCGCCACCGGTGAAGATGCGCTGCTGAAGCGAGCCACCGTGTTGGGCAACTTCAATCCACGCGATTACATGGAACGCCGTGTGTGGATTACCGCGCGCGACGGCGAACGCATTCCTGTTTCCCTCGTCTGGCACCGCGATTGCCCGGCGCAGGATTCGCCGATGTTCATTACCGGATATGGTGCATACGAGATTTCCTCCGATCCGGGGTTCTCGGTCTCTCGTCTGAGCATGTTGGATCGCGGTGTGCTGTACGCCGTGCCGCATATTCGTGGCGGCGGCGAAATGGGACGCGCCTGGTATGAGCAGGGGCGCAGACTGAACAAGAAGCATTCCTTTGAGGACTTCGTGGACGCCACACGCGCGCTGCAGAAGGCGCATTTGGCTGATGCTTGGCGCACCGTGGCCAACGGCGGATCCGCTGGCGGCCTGCTGATGGGCGCGATTGCCAATATGGCGCCCGAATGCTACGCCGGTGTTGAGGCGGATGTGCCGTTCGTGGACGCGTTGACCTCCATTCTTGACCCGGACTTGCCGTTGACCGTCACCGAATGGGACGAATGGGGAGACCCGTTGCATGACCCTGAGGTGTATCAGTACATGAAGTCGTACACGCCATACGAGAATGTGCCGGTCGCCGTGCTCGAGGGCGGCAACGACGAGGCTGCCGGTGACGGCAGTGCTGATGGGGCGGCCACCGGCGCGGTCGCCGCCGCGCAATTCCCGAGAATCTTCATTACCACCTCGATGAACGACACCCGCGTGCTGTACGTCGAGCCGCTCAAATGGCTGGCCCGTTTGCAGTCCGCCGGCGTGGACGCGGTGGCCAAGATTGAGGTCGAGGCCGGTCACGGCGGTCTATCCGGGCGTTACAAGCAATGGGAAGAGGTTTCCTATGAGAACGCTTGGTGCATGGATGTGATGGGGCTCGCTCATTAGGCCATGTCCACTAGCTGAGCGGGTTCGGGCCGGCAGGTGATAGCGCGAGTAGGCTCCTTGAACTATGGCAAAGACATATAAAATCGCCGTTATTCCCGGCGACGGTATTGGCAAGGAAGTCACTCCGTGGGCTCAGAAGGCTTTGGAAAAGGCCGCTGAAGGCGTAGCTGACTTCGAGTACGAGAACTTCGACTTGGGTGCCGAGCGTTATCTGCGCGATGGTGCGATTCTGCCCGAGGACGAAGAGGAGCGCATCAAGGCCAACGACGCGATTCTGCTCGGTGCCGTGGGCGATCCGCGCATCAAGGCCGGCATTCTGGAACGCGGCCTGCTGCTCAAGCTCCGCTTCGACCTCGACCAGTACGTGAACCTGCGCCCCTCCAAGCTGTACAAGGGCGTCACCTCGCCGCTCGCCAACCCCGGCGACATCGACTTCGTGGTGGTACGTGAAGGCACCGAAGGTCTGTACTGCGGTGCCGGCGGCGCGGTGCGCCGCAACACCCCGCAGGAGGTGGCCACCGAGGTGTCCATCAATACCGCATACGGTGTGGAGCGTGTGGTGCGTTACGCCTTCAAGCTCGCTATGAAGCGCAAGAAGCACGTCACCCTGGTGCACAAGAAGAACGTGCTCGTCAACGCCGGTGATATGTGGCAGCGCATCGTCGACAAGGTCGGCGAGGAATACCCTGAGGTCACCCACGACTACCAGCACATTGATGCGGCCACCATCTTCCTGGTCTCCGACCCGAGCCGTTTCGATGTGATTCTCACCGACAACCTCTTTGGCGACATTCTGACCGATGAGGCCGGCTCCGTGGTGGGCGGCGTGGGCTACTCCGCCTCCGGCTGCATCAACGCCTCCGACGAGTTCCCGTCCATGTTCGAGCCGATTCACGGTTCCGCTCCGGACATCGCCGGTCAGAACAAGGCCAACCCGACCGCCGCCATCCTCTCCGCCGCCATGCTGCTCGAGCATCTCGGCTTTGATGATGCGGCCAAGAAGATCCATACCGCCGTCGAAGCGGACATCGAGGAGCTCGGCTCCACCGTGCGCTCCACCGACCAGGTCGGCAAGGACATTCTGGCCCGCATGTGACCTCAAACCTGGCTCCCCTCGCTGAGGGGAGCCAGAAAACTCTCTATACTGAGTTGCATGCAAATGCGACATGGGGAATGCAAAACCGTTGGCAGCAAACTAGTCGCCGTGACCGTATCCGTCGATGATGACGGCACCGCACAGTCATGCCATATCAGCGGTGATTTCTTTATTGAATCAGTTTCGGATGCCGAATCCCATGCTTTGTTGCATGACCTGGAACGAGCTCTAATTAGCGATGATTCATTGCGGTCCGTATTGGACGCTCATCCTAGTTGCCAAATTATCGGCACAGATGAAGTTGCCATCAAAACCGCATACAGCCGAGCCGTAAGCAGCAACTTACCCCCGCTGGCGGGGGCTCCAGCGCAGCGGGTGGGGGTGGGCAGCCCCGATGCGCCGAACATCCCAGCATCCATCAATACACAAACCAAGCAGCCCGACAAAAGCTCTGAATACCGGGAGCGCTGGAACGCCCTCAAGCCTCAACTCACCGTGATCCACGACCATCCGCGTACTCCGGACGAGCAAATGGCCATTGACGAGACCTGGGCGCGTGAAGTCGCAGCAGGAACACGACAGCCGACCATCCGATTATGGGAGTGGGCGGGCCCGGCTGTGGTCATCGGCCGTTTCCAATCGGCCCAGGACGAGGTGAATCTGGACATTGCCAAGCAGCTCGGCTTCGACGTGGTACGCCGTTGCACGGGTGGCGGAGCGATGTTTATCGAACCGGGCAACACCATTACCTATTCTCTGTATGCGCCGCTCGATTTCGTTCAGGGCGTAAGCATCGAAGAATCCTACCGGCTCTGTGACTGGTGGCTGGTCGAAGCGCTGCGCGAACTTGGCTTGGATGTGCGGTTCGCGGGCCTCAATGATATCGCCTCGCAGTACGGCAAGATCGGGGGAGCGGCGCAGCGGCGCTTCCCCGTAGGCTCAGGCGGCGCGGTGCTGCACCATGTGACCATGGCGTATGACATCGATGCGGCCAAGATGAGCCGTGTGCTCAACACCAGTCGCGAGAAGATGTCAGACAAAGCGGTGAAATCAGCGGTCAAACGCGTGGACCCGATGAAAAGCCAGACGGGTCTCAGCCGCGAACACATCGTCGAGCACCTTATTGACTGGTTTGCGGCGTGATTTCACCGATGGCCGTATACGATTTTGCCGGTGGCCGTGCGCGGTTTTGTCATGGGCGAGCGCGGTAGCCGCGACAGTGCCGTTTTTCGCGGTAACGCATTCGTCAGCATGTCGTACGGCTATCGGATCGTGCCACACATGAAGTGACGAATGAGGGCATGCTCCTGACGAAACCTGTGGGGCGCGTTACAATATGACGGATGGGCGACGACGGTCATAGGACAATAAGGATGGTGCGATGAGCTTGGAAACGCCAAACGCTTTTGCTGACGAGGAAAACATCCTGTTGCATACGGCATTGTTCAAGCAGGTATCGCCAGCCGAAGCCGAGGAGCTGTTGCCGCATTTGAAGCATGCGACGTTCGATAAAGGCGACTATATCTTCTCCGAAGGCGATACCGATCAGCGCATGTATTTACTGGAGCAGGGGCGCGTCAAGCTGATTCGCACTTCTTCCGATGACCGCGTGCAGCTGCTGTCCATCCACGCGCCGGGCGAAGTGCTTGGCGAGATTCCGGTATTCGACCCTCATGGTGGCCCGCGCACCGCGTCCGCGGTGTCCATGAGCCATGGCACGCGCGTGGTCTGGCTGGAGCATGATGCCCTGTTCGCATGGCTTGATGAGCATCCGCGTGTGGCCATCGACATGTTGCAGGTCATGGCCAGCCGCCAGCGCGGCAACAACGAACGCATCTCCGACTTGGTATTCATGGATGTGCCGGCGCGTCTGGCCAAGACATTGCTCAACTTGGGCTCACGTTTCGGCGAGCCGGTGGAACAGGGCCTCAAAGTGCCGCATGACCTGACTCAGGAAGAGCTGGCCCAACTGGTGGGCTCCAGTCGTGAGACCGTGAACAAGGCGTTGATGGACTTTTCCAACCGCGGATGGATCGCACGTGACGGCCGATCGATCATCATCTTCCAGCCCGGTATGCTGATTCGACGCTCGCGGCGCTGACCGTTCGGCTGACTTCCAGCCAATGTTACGCTAGTGCGATTCTTGTGATGATATGTTCACGGGAGCTGACCGTAAGCCCGGTTGGTAGGGCACCCCATTTAGAATGGGGCCCATGCCCAAAAAGAAGTCCCTCACTCTCCAACGTGTGCTTGTTCTCCTCTTGGCCTATATCATGCTTGCCGTCTGCGGCGGCGTGGCGGCCAGCGTGTTGTTTGTACCGGGTGTGATCGGTGCCAATAAAGCCGCCAAAGCGGTGATTCCGTCGCTCAAGGTAGAAAACGTGGACTTCGACGTGACTAGTCTGCCCCAGAAGTCGACGATGTACGCGCGAGACGGTTCCACCGTTATCGCGACGTTCTACAACCAAAACCGTATCGTCGTGCCGCTGAAGAAGATTTCCAAAACCATGCAGCAGGCAGTGGTGGCGCGCGAAGACCGTCGATTCTGGACTCACGCCGGCGTCGACGTGCAAGGCGTGATGCGTGCGTTCGTGCAGACCTACCTCGTCAAAGGCTCCCAGCAGGGTGGTTCGTCGCTGACCCAGCAGTACGTCAAGAACGTGCTGCTGATGCAGGCGATCGAGGATGACGATTCGATCGCCCAGTACCATGCCACTGAAGACACCATCGCCCGTAAGATTCGCGAGATGCTGATTTCCGTGCAGATGGAAAAGAAGTATTCCAAGGCCGAGATTCTGCAGGGCTATTTGAACATCGCCCAGTTCGGCAACAACCTGTATGGCGTGGAAACCGCGGCCCAGCGCTACTTCAGCGTGTCCGCCGCCGATTTGAACGTGGTGCAGTCCGCCACCATCGCGGCTATCACCAAGAACCCAAGCCTGTATGATCCGCTGGTCGAAGAGAACCAGAAGGAAAGCGAAAACCAACGCAATATCGTGCTCAAGCTGATGCTGCAGGAAGGATACATCACCCAGAAGCAGTACACCGAAGCTGTGAACACGCCGTTGAAGGACACGCTGAAAGCACAGGACGTGAATGTCGGCTGTCAGGACACCGGCGATTACGCGTACTTCTGCGATTTTGTGGTGCATCGCATCCAGAACTCCGAAGAATTCGGCAAGACTCGTGCCGAGCGTAACAAGCTGCTGCAGGAGGGTGGCCTGAAAATCGTCACCACGCTGGATGTGGAAGCGAATTCCACGATGATGGAGACCGCGCGTAATACCATTCCACCGGACGATCCCAGCGGCATGGAGATAGCCATGGCCGCAGTCAAACCGGGAACCGGCGAAGTGCTGAGCTTTGGCCTGAATCGTTACTATGACGCCACTCCGGCAGCCGCGAACGATCCCACCAAGACGAGCCAGAACTATGCCGTCGATTTGGCGGATGGCGGTGGTTCTGGTTGGACCATCGGTTCGTCCTGGAAGCCGATCAACCTGATTGCGTGGATGGAAGCGGGCCATTCCATCAACGACAACCTCCAGACCTCGACGTCATACCCCACTACGGACTTCGCCTGCAGTAACTATTCGGGCGGTGCCGATTCGTGGAACGTGTCGAACGCCATGGGCGCAGGTACAGTGAACCCAGAAAGCCCATTCCTCGGTCTGGTCCGTTCGCATAACACTACTCAGGCTTCCATGGGTGCCATCCTCAAACTGTGCAAGGTGGCGGACACCGCGACTGAACTGGGATACCATGACGCCGCCACGGGTGAGACCATCGACAAAACCCAGGTGTATACACCATCCATGATGATCGGCTCGGTGAATGTGTCCCCGCTGACCATGGCGAGCATCTTCGCCGTATACGCCTCGAATGGTGTGCAATGCAACCCGATTGCCATCAGCAAGGTGACCGATAAGGACGGCAACGATCTCAAGGTTCCATCCGCGAACTGCCATCAGGCGGTGGATAAGGACATCATCCAAACACTCGCTTATACCCTGAACCAAGGTACGGTGCGGCCGGATGGTGCCGGTTGGTCATTCAGATTGGCTGACGGGCGTAAGTCGTTTGGTAAGACCGGTACCAGTGAGGATCTTGCGGTGTCCGGTGGATCGTTCATTCCTAATCAGATTGCGGCGTTCGCTGTGGTCGGCGATGCACAGAACCCGTACACCAACCGTATTTCCAACATTGCCATCAACGGCCGGTACAACAGCTATTGGGATGGTTCGACAATCGCGGCTCCGGCCGTTACCAACTTCTTCAATAGCTACATTTCCAAGAAGAAAATACCGATTGACAACGATTACGGCCAGCCCGTCTCGAAGTACACCACGACTGGCAAGTATCTGGGCATTGGCGGACGAACGTTCAGCGTGCCGCAGACCACTACGAATGGCAACAGCCAATCGCAGAGCAGCAACAATCAGTCTCAGTCGCAGAACACTGGGCAAAACAACACCCAAACCCAGGGCACCAATTCAGAGCAGTCGAATGATGGCCAGTGATTGGTGATTGGCGTTTGACATTTGGTGATTGCATGCCGGCTGAGTCTGCGTAACATGGCCGACTGCGATACCCAAATTACGTAGTTTGCGGGCGTTACCTGTTTCAGGTGACGCCCGTTTTACAATACTTAATGACAACGCCATCGCGTTCATCGAATATTTGCCATGAACGTGCATCGGAAAGGGGAACGATGAGCAACGACGATCTGACGCATGAGAATTTTGATTTTCGTGGATTCGACGTGCCGGATCTCAAAGCGGTGACGCTGGCTTCGTCTTCGGACGGCGATCAGTCCAAGCAGCCGAAGACCAAGCACGAGGATGCATCGAAGAACCGTAAGCACGGTAAGAAGAAGTCAAAATCCGATGCACGGTCCAAGAAGCGGGCCGGCGCGGGCAAGACGAGCGAATCGTTCGATGATTATGAGGATTATGAGGAAAGGGAAGCTGTGAGCAAGGCAGATAAGAAAGTCAGCAAGGACCGTCCGGGGCTGTTTGCGCCAATGACGCTGCGCGAGGTGACCGTGCGTAATCGTATTTGGTTGCCGCCGATGTGCACGTATTCGTCGTTCGCCCGCGATGGTAGGCCCACGCCGTTCCACTACCAGCATTACGTGTCTCGCGCGTTCGGCGGATTCGGCATGGTGATTGTCGAATCCACCGCCGTGGCTCCTGAGGGGCGTATCACGCCGTGCGATCTGGGCCTGTGGGAAGACGGGCAGATTGATGCTTGGCGCTGGATCGTGGACGGTATTCGCGAGGCGGGTGCGGTGCCTGCCATCCAGCTCAACCATGCGGGGCGTAAGGCTTCGACTGGTTGCTTTGCCGTTGGTTACGACGGTCAGAACGTGCCGGAGGAGGCGGGCGGCTGGCCTACCATGGCACCGTCTGAAATCGCGTTCGGTGGGTTGCGTACGCCGCGCGCGCTGTCCGTGGATGAGATTCATGGTCTGGTCGGCGCGTTCGCCGTGGCGGCGGGCCGTGCGGTGGCCGCCGGCTTCCAAGCGATTCAGATTCATGCCGCGCATGGCTATCTGATTTCTCAGTTCCTTGACCCGCTGAGCAATGAGCGTGATGACGAATATGGTGGCGATTTGACCGGTCGCTCTCGGTTCCTGGTCGAGGTTGTGGATGCCGTGCGTGGGGCCGTCCCTGAGGGCGTGCCGGTTCTGGTGCGCATTTCGGCCACGGATTGGGCCGCCGGCGGTTGGGATTTGGACCAGACCATCGCACTATCCAAGGTGCTGAAGGAGCATGGCGTCGATGTGATGGACGTGTCTACCGGCGGCATCATGTCGGGAGTGTCGATTCCGGTCAAGCCGAACTATCAGGTGCCGTTCTCCGAGCAGGTCAAGGCCAAGGCCGATATTCCGGTGACCGCGGTGGGTCTTATCACCAAGCCGAAGCAGGCGGCCAAGATTCTGGCCCATGGCGAAGCCGATGCCGTGGAGATTGGCCGCGCCGCATTGCGTGATCCATACTGGCCGTTGCGTGCAGCCAACAAGCTGGGCATACCGTCCACCGAGATCCCCTACGCCCCGCAATACGTGGCCGGTGCGTACTAAATCCTCATGGGGCGGTAACTTTCCCATGGGGCGGTAAAACCCTCATGGGGCGGTAACCCAAAACGGCGGTATTCTGCGGAATGTGAAATTTGGCTAACCGCCCCATGGGACAATCACCGCCCCATGAGGGTTTTACCGCCCCATGGGTAATAGGGCAATATGTGAGTTCACTCCACGTCCACGCCGACGGCGTCGGAGACGTGCTCGAATCCGTCGCGGCGCAGCAGCTGGGCCAGACCGCGCTTCAACACGGTAATCTGCTGCGGGCCTCGGTACATCAGCGAACTGATGAACATGACCAAGCTGGAGCCGGAACGAATCTTCGCATAGGCTTGCTCGGGGGTAAAGACGCCACCGATGCCGGCGATAGCGAACCGGTCGCCATACTCTTTATACACCTTGCGAATCAGCTCGGTGCTGGCGTTGGTGCACGGGCCGCCGGACAGGCCGCCCTCCCAATCGCGCGGAATCTCGAGGCCGGTGCGGTCCTTCTGCAGATTGGCGATGGACAGCCCCTGCACATTGTGATCGGCCAGCACATCGAGCAGCTCCTTGTACTCGCCCCACGGCTTGTTCAACGGCATCTTGACCAGCGTGGGCTGCGGGCGGTCGATCTTGTCGAGCGCCGTAAACAGACGGTCGAGCGCTTCCGGAGTCGCGGTGAACGGTTCGCCGACGTGCGTGTTCGGGCAGGAGACGTTGACCTCCACCATCGCGGTGCGGCCGGCGGCGCGGCGCATCGAAATGCAGTAATCCTCAATGCCTTCGTCCAAATCGCCGCACTGGTCGTCGTTGGTGCGGGCGATCGACACAGACAGCTGCATCTGGCGGGCCTGAGTCCAAGCCTTCTCGGCGCGCTCGATGACCTTGTCCGAACCGATGTTGGCGAGGCCGACGTGCACCATCATCGAATCGTATTCAGGCAGACGGTGGAACCACGGCTTGGCGTTGCCCGGGCAGGGACGCGAGGTGGTGGAGCCTACGGTTTCAAAACCGAAGCCGGCATGGTCCAGCACCACGGGCATGTCGCAGTTCTTGTCGAGGCCGGCGGACAGGCCGAACGGGTTGGTGAAATCGACGCCCATCACATTCGTTTCCAGAATGGGGTCGGTGTAGTCGAGCATCAGCTGCTCGGCGAGCAGCAGCGGCGGGACGTTCTTGACGACGTGGCAGAACTCGATCATCTGATCGTGTGCCTCATCGGGGCGGTGGTTGAACACGAAGTTCGGTTTGATGATGTGCTTGTAGCCGAAGGTGAACAGATCGGTGGTGGCTTTGTTGACGGCGTCGTGCCAGAAGCTTTCAGAAACGTAAGTCATACCGCCTATTGTCTCACGCTTGGGCTGGTGCGGCTAGGCGATTCCTGCCTAGGCGAATTGGGGAAGGGGCTACCGCGTGTCGAGGCGCACGCAGGCGTCGGCTCGGCAGAAGATACATGAATCGGGATGCACCAGGTATCAGGCGTGACTCGCCGCTGAGCAACGCGCTCGGGAGAGTCGTCGGTCGTGAGTCATCGCGCTAGTGGTCGCTGCGAGAATATCGGTTCGCACAATGTGCGATTTTGCGCGGTTTTGTGGAAATGAACACCTGAATTGCCCGGGATTTTCGAGAGATTGTCCCCAAAACGCTCAAGCCGGTTTGGTTTGTGAGCTTTTGTGTGCGATAATGTTCGCATGATTTCGTCACAACGTCAGCACCTCATCTTGAGCAGGTTGCGCACACGCGGGGCAGTGCGCATTACGGCGCTATCGAAGGAACTGGGTGTGTCGGCGATGACCATCCGCCGCGATATCGCCGAACTTGCCGACAAGGGACTGTTGAAGCGCGTCCATGGCGGCGCGGTGACTACCAGTACCTTGCTCAGCGAACCCCTGTTCTCTGTCAAGTCTCAGATGGATATCGGCCTGAAGGACGCCATCGCCCAGGAAGCCATCAAATATGTGGCTCCCGGCGATGTAATCGCCATCGGCGGCGGCACCACGGCCTATGTCTTCGCCCAGCATCTGCTCGAATCGCAGCAGTCCAGCGGCATCACCATCCTCACCAATTCGATTCCCGTGGCCGAGCTGGTCCAGGCCCTCGAATCCAAGGATGTGGAGGTGATCGTCACCGGCGGCGTGATCACCCGATCGAACTCGCTTGTCGGCCCGATCGCGGACAAGGTCGTCGCTTCGCTGCGTGTCAACACCGTATTCCTCGGCACCCACTCGGTGTCGATTCCCCGTGGCTTCCTGATGCCGAATTCGCTGGAAGCCGCAACCGATATGGCGATGATGGACATCGCCGATCGCACCATAGTTTTGACCGATCACACCAAGTGGAGCTGCACGTCGCTGTCGCTGTTTGCGCGCTTCGACCAAGTGGACACGGTCATTACTGACGACGGGCTCGACCCCGACTCCGCCGCCAAAACCAAGGATTTAGTAAAGGAGCTCGTGCTGGCCCACCAGAGCGAGACCATTGAGGAAAGTGAGCAAACCCATGGCTGATTTCGCCAACTACACCCCCGGGGAGTATGCGAAGGAGCACATCCGCATCACGCCGACGACGCTTGCCGACGGCCGTGACTTCTTCTACCTGGACGACGACCCCGAGTTCGTCTCCGGTGCCAAGACCCGCGAGCTCAAGGACCCGCGCCCGCTGGACTACCGTTTCGCCCCGCACCTGGACGCCGACGGCAACGAAGTGCCGTACGCCGCCCCGCAGATGCGCCGCGACCCGCTGACCGGCGACTGGATCCCGATGGCCACCGCCCGTATGAACCGCCCGATCACCGCCGGCCCCGGCGCCACCGCCAAGGGCAACCCGCTGGCCGCCCGCAAGCCCGGTGACCCGTACCAGGACGGCGAAGTGCCGGACACCGACTACAACGTCGTCGTGTTCGAGAACCGCTTCCCCTCCATGGTGCGCGTGCCCGGCGTCTCCGAGGACGTGACCTACGTTGACGGCAACCCGCTGTGGGAGAAGAAGCTCGCCGCCGGCCGCTGCGAGGTCATCTGCTTCGACCCGAACGAGGACGGCCTGCCGGCCGATCTGCCGGTCTCCCGCCTGCGCACCGTGGTTGAGGCTTGGGCCTTCCGTACCGCCGAAATCTCCAAGATGGAAGGCATCGAGCAGATCTTCCCGTTCGAGAACCACGGCCAGGAAATCGGCGTCTCCCTCGCTCACCCGCACGGCCAGGTCTACTGCTACCCGTTCATCGCCCCGAAGATGGAGAAGGAACTCCAGCACACCGAGGCCTACCACGAGAAGACCGGCGGCAACCTGCTTAAGGACATCATGAACGCCGAGCTCGAAGCCGGCGAACGCATCGTGATGCGCAACCACAGCTGGGTCGCCTACGTGCCGGCCGCCGCCCGTTGGCCCCTCGAGGTCCACGTGGCTCCGGTGCGCGACGTGCTCACCCTCGACCAGCTCAACGACGAAGAACGCTGGGACCTCGCCTCCATGTACTCGCACCTCCTGAAGCGCGGCAACGCCTTCTTCGACAAGGGCGACGGCAAGGGCATGGACCTGCCATACATCGCCGCCTGGCACCAGGCCCCGATCCACGACGCCCGCCGCGAGAACTACCGCCTGAACCTGCAGTTCTTCTCCTTCCGCCGCGCCGCCAACAAGATCAAGTACCTCGCCGGCTCCGAATCCGGCATGGCCGCCTGGATCTCCGACACCACGCCGGAACTCATCGCCAAGCGCTTCCACGAGCTCGGCTCCATCGACATCGCCGACTGATAGAAAGAAAACATCAATGACTGCTGTTGAATTCATTGAGCCGCTGACCCATGAGGAAGGCGTCTCGCAAGCTACCAAGCTGTTCGTCGACACCTACGGCGCTGCGCCCGAGGGCGTGTGGGCTGCTCCGGGCCGTGTGAACCTGATCGGTGAGCACACCGATTACAACGCCGGCCTGTGCCTGCCGATCGCTCTGCCGCACCGCACCTTCATCGCTCTGAAGCCGCGCGAAGACACCAAGGTTCGCGTCGTCTCCGACGTGGCTCCCGACAAGGTTGCCGAAGCTGATCTCGATGGCCTCAAGGCCCGTGGCGTGGACGGCTGGTCCGCCTACCCGACCGGCGTGGCCTGGGCGCTGCGTGAAGCCGGCTTCGACAAGGTCAAGGGCTTTGACGCCGCTTTCGTCTCCTGCGTGCCGCTGGGCTCTGGCCTGAGCTCCTCCGCCGCCATGACCTGCTCCACCGCTCTGGCTCTGGACGACGTGTACGGCCTTGGTTACGGCGATTCCGACGCCGGCCGCGTGACCCTCATCAACGCTGCCATCAAGTCCGAGAACGAGATGGCCGGCGCTTCCACCGGTGGTCTTGACCAGAGCGCCTCCATGCGTTGCACCGAAGGCCACGCGCTGCTGCTCGACTGCCGCCCGGAGCTCACCCCGCTGGAGAACGTCTCCCAGCAGGAGTTCGATCTCGACAAGTACAACCTCGAATTGCTTGTGGTCGATACCCAGGCTCCGCACCAGCTCAACGATGGTCAGTACGCTCAGCGCCGCGCCACCTGCGAGCAGGCCGCGAAGATCCTCGGCGTGGCCAACCTGCGCGTCACCGCCGACGGCATCGCCAAGGCCGACGACCCGTTCCAGGCGCTCAAGGAGACGCTGGACGCGCTGCCGGACGAGACGATGAAGAAGCGCGTGCGCCATGTGGTCACCGAGATCGAGCGCGTGCGCTCCTTCGTGCGCGCCTTCGCCAGCGGCGACATCGAGGCCGCGGGCCGCCTGTTCAACGCCTCCCATGATTCGCTGGCCGCGGACTACGAGGTCACTGTGCCCGAGCTCGACGTGGCCGTGGACGTGGCCCGCAAGAACGGTGCCTACGGTGCGCGTATGACCGGCGGCGGCTTCGGTGGCTCCATCATCGCGTTGGTGGACAAGGGTCGTTCTCAGGAAGTCGCTCAGAAGATCGCCGACGAATTCGAAAAGCAAGGCTTCCACGCACCGCGCGCGCTTGCCGCGTACGCGGCGAAATCCGCTTCACGCGAGGCATGATAATAAATCACAATGCTAAATGGCGGGTGTCTTCCCTATACTTGGGTAGTCACCCGCTTTTTGTATACGACCAGGGAGAGCCATGAACAAGGCAATCATCACCGTCGTCGGTCAGGACACCGTCGGCATCATCGCGCGAGTCTGCACCTACCTGTCCCAGCACAACGTCAACGTGCTCGACATCTCGCAGACCATCATCGACGGTTACTTCAACATGATGATGATTGTCGACTACGCCAACGCGGACAAGGACTTCGGCGCGATGGTCGGCAACCTTGAGGACCTCGGCGACGACATCGGCGTGCGCATCCGCTGCCAGCGTGAGGAAATCTTCACCAAGATGCACCGTATTTGAGGCGGCCCGCTCAGCAGGCCGCCTCACGCGAGGAGGTGGAAAGCCCGGTGGGCTTTCCACTGACGGAGCCATCCTTATCCCTCTGATGAGGGTGACCGCCAAACTAGTCTTTAAATATCCTGTAAGGAACAAACCATGCTGAACATCATGGAGGTCCACGAGACCAATCAGATGATCGAGCAGGAGAAGCTCGACGTCCGCACCATCACCATGGGCATCTCGTTGCTCGACTGCGCCTCGGACGATGTCGACAAGACCTGCGACAACATCTACCGCAAGATCACCACCTATGCCAAGGACCTCGTTTCCACCGGCAAGGCCATCGAACGCGACTACGGCATCCCGATCGTCAACAAGCGCATCACCGTCACCCCGATCTCACTGGTCGGTGCCAGCTCCTGCAAGACGAGCGAGGATTTCGTCAAGATCGCCCACGCGCTTGACAAGGCGGCCAAGGAAGTCGGCGTCGACCTGATCGGCGGCTACTCCGCACTCGTTTCCAAGTCCATGACCCCGGCCGAGGAGCTGCTCATCCGCTCCCTGCCGCAGGCTCTCTCCGAGACCGACATCGTCTGCTCGTCCGTGAACGTCGGCTCCACCAAGACCGGCATCGACATGAACGCGGTCGAACTGCTCGGCCATATCATCAAGGACGTTGCCGAGCGTACCGCCGACAACGACTCCTACGGCTGCGTCAAGTTCGTGGCCTTCTGCAACGTGCCTGACGACAACCCGTTTATGGCCGGAGGCTTCCACGGCGTCACCGAGGGCGACGCGGTCATCAACGTCGGTGTCTCCGGCCCCGGCGTGGTCTCCCGCGCACTCGATGCGGCCAAGGGCAAGGACTTCGAGTTCCTGTGCGAGACCATCAAGCGCACCGCGTTCAAGATCACGCGCGTCGGCCAGCTTGTGGCCCAGGAAGCATCCCGCCGCCTCGGCATTCCGTTCGGCATCATCGACCTGTCGCTCGCCCCGACCCCGGCTGTGGGCGACTCCGTGGGCGAAGTGCTAGAGAAGATCGGCCTCGAACAGGTCGGCGCTCCCGGCACCACGGCGGCGCTCGCCATGCTCAACGACCAGGTCAAGAAGGGCGGCATCATGGCGTCCTCCTACGTGGGCGGCCTGTCCGGCGCGTTCATCCCGGTCTCCGAAGACAAGAACATGATCGACGCGGCTTCTTCCGATTGCCTGACCATCGAGAAGCTCGAAGCCATGACCTGCGTGTGCTCGGTGGGCCTCGACATGATCGCCATTCCGGGCGATACCTCTGCTTCCACCATCTCCGGCCTGATCGCCGACGAGGCCGCCATCGGCATGGTCAACCAGAAGACTACCGCCGTGCGCGTGATCCCGGTTGCCGGCAAGGGCGTGGGCGAGATGGCGAACTTCGGCGGCCTGATGGGCTACGCGCCCATCATGCCGGTCAACCAGACCAGCTGCGAGGCCTTTGTGACCCGTGGCGGTCGTATTCCCGCTCCGATTCACAGCTTCAAGAACTGATTCAGTAGGGTATCTGCCTTCAAAGAGGTACATTTGCGCAGATAGGTATCTGCTTTCAGAGGGGTACCTCAATCAAGAAACCCCGAGTACAAGCGTTGATATTTCAACGCCTATACTCGGGGTTTCGTCCTTTAACAGCCCCTCGAAGCGGCAATAGACCTCCGGCAGATGCCAAATCAGCCCCTCGAAGCGCCGATAGACCCATTTTCTGCGATGATGGTCGTGCTGCGAGGCTCAGGGTTTCCTCTCTCACGCCTGTCGGCGTTCGTTCGGCGTCGCTACTCGAAGGCCCACCGGGCCTTCTCCTCAGCGCCCTCCAGCGAAGTTGAGTTGGCGCCAGGCTTCGTAGATGGCGATGGACGCGCAATTGGTGAGGTTCAGGGAACGCAAGGACGGGCGCATGGGCAGTCGCACTTGTTCGGCCACATGAGGGCCCTCCATGATGTCCATCGGGTCGGGGATGTCGCCGGGCTCGGGGCCGAACAGCAGGATGTCGGTCGGCTTGTATTCCACCTCGGTGTACAGCTTGGTAGCATGTGCGGTGAACGCGATGATGCGCGAATTGGGCATGGACTCCACCAGGTTGTCGAAATTCGGGTGCAGCACCACGTGGGCCATGTCGTGGTAGTCGAGGCCTGCTCGGCGCAGCTTGGTGTCGCGCAGGTTGAAACCCAACGGCTCCACCAAATGCAGGATGGTGCCGGTCACCGCGCACAGGCGGATGGCCGAGCCGGTGTTGCCGGGAATGCGCGGTGAGTAGTAGCACAGATGCGGTGTTACGGTTTCGGTGGTGGCGGCCTTTTCAGCCGAGAGCATCGCGTCCACCACGGAGATGGGGTTGCCATGCGCGTCGGTTACGAGTTCGTCCGGTCCGTAATTCGATTTACGGTACCCGTACTCGAACATCTTCTCGACTTTTGTTTCGGGATTCTGTGCGTTCTGCGAATTCTGTTCTGCTTCGTTCGTCATAGCTGCTAAGAATAAGAACGATGAACGACACAGCAATTTCTTTGCGATTGGGCGCATGGTGGGAGGCCAATGCGCGCGATTTGCCATGGCGCTTCGGCCGGGCCACGCCGTGGGGCGTGCTGGTATCCGAAGTCATGAGCCAGCAGACGCAGATGAGCCGTGTAGTGCCGTACTGGACCGACTGGATGGAACGTTGGCCCGACGCCCGCGCCCTCGCCGAGGCCCCCAAGGCCGAGGTGATCACCGCATGGGGGCGGCTCGGCTATCCACGCCGCGCATTGCGGTTACAGGAATGCGCCCGCGTGGTGGCTGAAGATTACGCCGACAAACTGCCGCGCACGTATGACGAACTCACTGCATTGCCCGGCATCGGCGATTACACCGCCTCCGCGGTGATGAGCTTTGCGTTCGGCGAACGAATTGCCGTGATCGATACCAACATTCGCCGCGTGCTGAGCCGCGTGTTCCTGGGCGTCGAATCGCGCGGGGGAGCGACCAGCCCGGCCGAACGCGCGCTGGCGAACCGCATGCTGCCCAAAGACGAGATTCTCGGGTGCGATGCTGACGTCGCCGATAATGCCGGTAGCGCCGAACATGTCGTGAACAGCACTATCCGTGGCGGCAAACGCTCTCGACTGCATCGTGGCGAGCGCCCATCGGTCACGTGGAACCAGTCGGTGATGGAACTGGGCGCGGTGATCTGCACGGCCAAGTCGCCGCTGTGCGACACCTGCCCGATTGCGGACGACTGTGCATTTCTCAAGGCCGGCCGCCCCGGACTGGGGGAGCGCCGCACCCGCCCACGCCAACGATTCCAAGGCACGGATCGACAGGTGCGCGGTCTGGTGCTCGCCGCGCTGCGCGAGCTTCCCGCTGGAGCCACGTTGCCCAGGGAAGATGCCGACAAGCTTTGGAAGGACCAGATTCAGCTTGCCGCCTGCATCGCCAGCCTTGACGATGACGGCCTGATAGAGATTCTGGACGGCGGCCTGCGACTACCCAGCTGACATTGTGAAAAATGGTGGGCTCCCCAAGCGTGTATGGGCGTGGTGACCGTAGACTGGAAGAGTTATGGCAGTGCAGAGGAACACATCAGGCGCGAGAACGGCACGCGGAGCCGGCACCGGGGCCAATGGGCCATCCGGCGGGCCCTCCCAAAACAACCGTTCCGGCAAGCCGCGCAAGCGCAGGATCAGCAAAAAGCAGCAGGCCATCTATCGTCGTCGGCGTATCGTGGCCGGTACGGTGCTGCTGCTGATAATCGCGCTGATTGTATTCTGCGTGTATAGCCTTGGCCGGGGTATCGGTGCCGTGAACTCGATGATCCACCATGACGAGGTGTATGCGATTTCCCGCGACGCCACGCCGGCGCCGAAGAAAGTCAGCAACGTCAAGGATTGCTCGGCCAGTGATGTGACATTGCAGCTTTCCGCGGCCTCCCAATCCGTGCCGGTAGGAGGATCGCTTGATTTCACCGCGACCATCGTGCACGAGGGGTCAGGCAACTGTTTAGTGGACGGGTCCGATTCCGGCCGTGTGCTCACCATTACTTCCGGTCAGGAAACGATTTACAAGTCCGATGTGTGCCCGGCGGATTCACGTCTGCTGCTGATGGCTAAGGGCGATAAGGACGTTCAGAAGGTCACGTGGAATACCAATGCGAACGCCACGCTCGCCAAATGCACGGATGAGTCAGGTTGGGCCAAAGTCAATGCGGGAACGTACGTGGCGCAGCTGAGTTTGAAGGATCATCCGAAGGTGAAGAGCGATCCGGTGACGTTTACGGTGCAGTAAAAGTCTTGCCTTAGCGCTATTCTTTTGACTTTGCATGAGGTGTGTCATATTGCGGGCATGCCGTCGACAATGAAGCGTCCGCATAGGCATATGGTGGCCATGCCGGCGCTCCCAGGGGAATTACCACATATTAGCGAGCGATAAGGAACGTCCATTGGCTACTGAGTCTACGACGAACACCACCACCATCATCGCACGCGCCGACCAGCATGATATTGACCTGCACAAGGCGTCGGATCGCGTGAACTTCGGTTCCATCAAGGAACCCATCGATGTGCCCTACCTGCTGGGCGTGCAGACCGACAGCTTCGATTGGCTGATCGGCAACGAACGCTGGAAGGCGCGCGTCGAGGAGGACGAAAAGAACGGCACTAACACCGTGGCCCACACCTCCGGCCTCGATGAGGTCTTCAACGAGATCTCTCCGATCGAGAACTTCGCTCAGACCATGAGCCTGACCTTCTCCGATCCGTACTTCGAAGAGCCGCGTCACACCGTGCAGGAATGCAAGGAGAAGGATTACACCTACTCCGCACCGCTGTACGTGAATGCCGAGTTCGAGAACGGCGACACCGGCGAGATCAAGTCCCAGACCGTGTTCATGGGCGATTTCCCGCTGCAGACCCCGCACGGTACCTTCATCATCGGCGGCACCGAGCGAGTCATCGTCTCCCAGCTCGTGCGTTCCCCGGGCGTCTACTTCGACCGCCAGCAGGATCGCACCTCCGATAAGGAAGTCTTCGGCGCGAAGATCATCCCGAGCCGTGGTGCATGGCTCGAGTTCGAGATCGATAAGAAAGACCAGCCGCAGGTGCGCGTGGACCGCAAGCGCAAGCAGTCCGCCATCGTGTTCCTCATGGCCATCGGCATGACCAAGTCCGAGATCGCCCAGGCATTCAAGGACTACCCGCTGGTGCTCGACGCACTGGAGAAGGAAACCCTCGAGACCCAGGACGAGGCCCTCGTTGACCTCTACCGCAAGATTCGTCCGGCCGACACCCCGACCCCCGAGGCCGGCAAGAATCTGCTGGACTCCTTCTACTTCAACACCAAGCGCTACGATCTGGCCCGTGTTGGCCGCTACAAGATCAACCGCAAGCTGGGTGTCGAGGCCGATTTCAACGATCGTTCCCTCCACCAGGAAGACATCATCGCCACAATCAAGTACCTGGTGGCCCTGCACGACGGTGCGGCGACCTTCCCGGGCAAGCGCAACGGCGAAGACGTTGACCTGCGCGTGGACGTCGACGATATCGATCACTTCGGCAACCGTCGTATCCGCCAGGTCGGCGAGCTGATTCAGAACCAGCTGCGTACCGGTCTGAGCCGTATGGAGCGCGTGGTGCGCGAGCGTATGACCACTCAGGACGCCGAGGCCATCACCCCGCAGTCCCTGATCAACATCCGTCCGGTGAACGCCACCATCAAGGAGTTCTTCGGCACTTCCCAGCTCTCCCAGTTCATGGATCAGAACAACCCGCTGTCCGGTGTGACGAACAAGCGTCGTCTTTCCGCACTGGGCCCCGGCGGTCTGTCCCGCGACCGCGCCTCCATGGAGGTGCGCGACGTGCACCCGTCCCACTTCGGCCGTATGTGCCCGATCGAGTCTCCTGAAGGCCCGAACATCGGTCTGATCGGCTCCCTGGCAACCTTCGGCCGCGTCAACCCGTTCGGCTTCATCGAGACCCCGTACCGCAAGGTCGTCAACGGCCACGTGACCGACGAGGTCGAGTACATGACCGCTGACCGCGATCTTGACCACGTCATTGCCCAGGCCAACCAGGAGCTCGACGAGAACGGCAACTTCGTGCAGAAGTCCGCCCTTGCCCGAGTCGGCGAAGAAGAGGCGGTCGATGTGCCGGTGAGCTCCGTGGACTACATGGACGTCTCCCCGCGCCAGATGGTCTCCCTCGGCGCCTCCCTGATTCCGTTCCTGGAGCATGATGAGGGCCACCGTGCACTGATGGGTACCAACATGCAGCGTCAGGCCGTGCCGCTGATCGAATCCGAGCGCCCGCTGGTGGGCACCGGCTCCGAATGGCGCGCCGCCAACGACTCCGGCGACGTCATCAAGTCCGAGAAGGACGGTGTGGTTACCTACGTGTCCGCCGACCTGATCCGCGTGATGAACGACGACGGCACCACCAGCTCCTACAAGCTGGCCAAGTTCCAGCGCTCCAACCAGACCACCTGCTACAACCAGCGCCCGATCGTCCACGACGGCGAGCGTGTGGAAGCCGGCTCGGTTATGGCTGACGGCCCCGCCATCCAGAACGGCGACCTGGCCCTGGGCAAGAACCTGCTCATCGCCTTCATGCCGTGGAACGGCTACAACTACGAGGATGCTGTGATCATCTCCCAGCGCCTCGTGCAGGACGACACCCTCTCCTCCATCCACATCGAGGAGTACGAGATCGACGCCCGCGAAACCAAGCTGGGCGCCGAAGAGATCACCCGCGACCTGCCGAACGTCGGCGAGGACGCTGTGGCCAACCTCGACGAGCGCGGCATCATCCGCATCGGCGCCGAGGTCGAGGCCGGCGACATCCTGGTCGGTAAGGTCACCCCGAAGGGCGAGACCGAGCTGACCCCGGAGGAGCGCCTGCTGCGCGCCATCTTCGGCGAGAAGTCCCGCGAGGTGCGCGACACCTCCCTGCGCGTGCCTCACGGCGAGACCGGTACCGTCATCGGCGTCAAGGAGATCACCCGCGAGGATGCCGAGGAGGACGGCGACGAGCTGCCCAACGGCGTCAACCAGATGATCCGCGTCTACATCGCCCAGCACCGTAAGATCACGGTGGGCGACAAGCTCTCCGGCCGCCACGGCAACAAGGGCTGCATCTCCCGCATTCTGCCGGAAGAGGATATGCCGTTCCTTGCCGACGGTACTCCGGTCGACATCATGTTGAACCCGCTGGGTGTGCCTTCCCGAATGAACCTCGGTCAGGTGCTCGAACTGCACCTTGGCTGGATCGCCCACTCCGGTTGGGATATCTCCCTTGACCCGAACATGGAAGCCGAGTGGAAGAAGCTGATTCCGTCCGGTGCCGAGAAGGCCGAGCCGAACACCCCGGTCGCCACCCCGGTGTTCGACGGTGTCAAGCCCGAAGTCCTGAAGGGCCTGTTGTCCACCACGCTGCCGAACCGTGACGGCGACCGTCTGGTCGGCCCCGACGGCAAGGCCACCCTGTTCGATGGCCGTACCGGTGAGCCGTACACCAAGCCGATTTCCGTCGGCTACATGTACATGTTGAAGCTGCACCACCTGGTCGACGACAAGATCCACGCCCGTTCCACCGGCCCGTACTCCATGATCACCCAGCAGCCGCTCGGTGGTAAGGCCCAGTTCGGTGGCCAGCGCTTCGGCGAGATGGAGGTGTGGGCCCTTGAGGCCTACGGTGCCGCCTACACGCTGCACGAGATGATGACCACCAAGTCCGATGACGTCGACGGCCGCGTGCGCGTCTACGGTGCCATCGTCAAGGGCGATAACCTGCCGCCGGCAGGTATCCCTGAGTCGTTCAAGGTGCTCCTGAAGGAAATGCAGTCCCTGTCCCTGAACGTCGAAGTGCTCAACGCCGAAGGCGTGGCCATCGACATGAAGGATGAGGATGACGATCCGGCCAGCTCCGCTGACGACCTCGGCTTCAACATTGGCGCCCGCCCCGACGCGGCCGCCAAGGAAGACCAGAAGGCCGAAGAGCCCGAATACCAGTGATCCCTCGGGCTGCATGCGGTCAATACGCCGCGTGTAGCCCCGCCAACGTGAAATAGATAACGTACAGAGACCTTTCCGGTTTGCACTACCCCTCAGTCAGCCTTGGCTGACAGCTCCCCTGACAAGGGGAGCTTGGGAAGGTCTCAAGAACAGAAACGGATTAACAAGTGCTGGACGTCAACGCATTTGACAAGATTCGCATCGGCCTTGCCACCGCCGATGACATCCGTGGTTGGAGCCACGGTGAGGTCAAGAAGCCTGAAACCATCAACTACCGTACGCTGAAGCCTGAGAAGGACGGTCTGTTCGGCGAACAGATCTTCGGCCCGACCCGTGACTGGGAGTGCGCCTGCGGCAAGTACAAGCGCGTGCGCTTCAAGGGCATCGTCTGCGAGCGATGCGGCGTCGAAGTGACCCGCAGCCGCGTGCGCCGTGAGCGCATGGGCCACATCGAGCTCGCCGCCCCGGTGACGCACATCTGGTTCTTCAAGGGTGTGCCTTCCCGCCTCGGCTACCTGCTGAACGTCACCCCGAAGGATCTGGAGCGCGTGATCTACTTCGCCTCCTACATGGTCACCGAGGTGAACGAGGACGAGCGTCACAACGATCTGCCCGGTCTGCAGGACGAGTTCGATTCCGAGATCAAGCGCCTTGAGCAGCGCCGTGACTCCGACATCGAAGCCCGCGCCAAGAAGGTCGAAGAGGATCTCGCCACCCTTGAGGAGGCCGGTGAGGCCAAGGGCCCGGCCCGCACCAAGCTGCGTAACGGTGCCGAGCGCGATATGGCCGCCATCCGCACCCGCTACAACGACCAGATCGCCCGTGTGGACGCCGTCTTCGACAAGTTCAAGAAGCTCAAGCCCGGCGACATGGTCGACGACGTGGACCTGTGGCGCGAGATGCAGGACCGCTACGGCGATTACTTCGACGGCTGCATGGGCGCCGAAGCCATCAAGAAGCGCCTGCAGTCCCTCGACCTGGAGACCATCTCCAAGGAACTGCGCGAGGAGATCAAGGACGCTTCCGAGCAGCGTAAGACCAAGGCTCTGAAGCGCCTCAAGGTCGTCAACGCCTTCCTGACCACCGGCAACAAGCCGGAGGCCATGGTGCTCGACGTGATCCCGGTCATCCCGCCGGACCTGCGCCCGATGGTCCAGCTCGACGGTGGCCGTTTCGCCACCTCCGACCTCAACGACCTGTACCGCCGTGTGATCAACCGTAACAACCGTCTGAAGCGACTGATCGAGCTCGGCGCCCCTGAAATCATGCTCAACAACGAGAAGCGCATGCTCCAGGAAGCCGTCGACTCCCTGTTCGACAACGGCCGTCGTGGTCGCCCGGTCACCGGTGCCTCCAACCGTCCGCTGAAGTCCCTGTCCGACATGCTCAAGGGTAAGCAGGGTCGTTTCCGTCAGAACCTGCTCGGTAAGCGAGTCGACTACTCCGGCCGTTCCGTGATCGTGGTCGGCCCGTCCCTGCGCATGCACCAGTGCGGTCTGCCGAAGCCGATGGCCCTCGAGCTGTTCAAGCCGTTCGTCATCAAGCGCCTCGTGGACCTGAACTATGCGCAGAACATGAAGTCCGCCAAGCGTCTTGTGGACCGCGGCGACGCCGAAGTGTGGGGCGTGCTCGAGGAGGTCATCTCCGAGCACCCCGTGCTGCTCAACCGTGCACCTACGCTGCACCGTCTGGGTATTCAGGCATTCGAGCCGATCCTGGTGGAAGGCAAGGCCATCCACCTGCCGCCGCTGGCCTGCGCCGCCTTCAACGCCGACTTCGATGGTGACCAGATGGCAGTCCACCTGCCGCTCTCCGCCGAAGCCCAGGCCGAGGCCCGCTCGCTGATGATGGCTTCCGACAACATCCTGAAGCCGGCCGACGGCCACACTGTGACCATGCCGAGCCAGGATATGATCCTCGGTTTGTACTACCTGTCCACCGTGCTGGAAGGCGTCAAGGGCCAGGGCCGCGTGTTCTCCTCGCTGGAAGAGGCCGAAATGGCCCTCGACCGCCACGAGATCGACATGCAGGCCAAGGTGCTCATCCGCCTGCCCGAGAGCTTCGTGCTGCCGAAGAACTGGGAGCCCGGCGAAGTCAAGGTGCTCGACCCGCGCGAAGGCGAGGACGAGGTCGTCAAGGAAGAACGCTTCCACGACGGCACCGTGCTGTTCGCCACCTCCTACGGCCGCATCCTGTTCAACGAGACCCTGCCGACCGACTACCCGTTCGTCAACGAGCAGGTGGCCAAGGGCCGTCTGTCCAAGATCGTCGATGACATCGCCATGCGTTACTCCACCCAGCAGGTGGCCGCCACGCTGGATGCCCTGAAGGATCTCGGCTTCACCCGCGCACCGTGGTCCGGCGTGTCCTTCGCGTTCTCCGACGTGAACGAGCCGCCCGAGCGCGACGAGAAGATCGCCGAGTACGAGGCCAAGGCCGACAAGGTCAACGCCAACTACGAGATGGGTCTGTTGACCGAGGAAGCTCGCCGTCAGGAACTCATCGACCTGTGGACCGAGTGCACCGCCGAAGTGTCCAAGGAAGTCGAGGAGAAGTTCGACCCGACCTCCAACCTGGCCATCATCGTGCAGTCTGGTGCACGAGGCAACATGATGCAGATCAACCAGATTGCAGGTATGCGAGGCCTCGTGGCTAACCCGAAGGGTGAGATCATTCCTCGTCCTGTGAAGTCCAACTACCGCGACGGCCTGTCCGTGCTGGAGTACTTCATCTCCCAGCACGGTGCACGTAAGGGTCTGGCCGATACCGCACTGCGTACCGCAGAATCCGGTTACCTGACCCGTCGTCTGGTCGACGTCTCCCAGGACGTCATCGTGCGCGAAGAGGACTGCGGCACCAAGGCCGGTCTGCCCATCCGCGTCGCCGAGCGCGACAACGACGGCAACCTGGTGCTCGTCAAGGCCGCCGACGGTGGCCCGTACTCCCGTCTGCTCGCCGCCGACGTCATCGACCCGGCCGACGGACAGACCGTGCTGTACAAGCGCGACGACGCCCTGTCCATGGACGTGCTCAACGACCTCGTGGCCCACGGCGTCGAGGAAGTCAAGTGCCGTTCCGTGCTGACCTGCGAGTCCAAGCGCGGCGTGTGCGCCAAGTGCTACGGCTGGTCCCTGGCCACCAACAAGCTGGTCGATGTCGGCGAGACCGTCGGTATCGTCGCCGCCCAGTCCATCGGTGAGCCTGGTACCCAGCTGACGCTGCGTTCCTTCCACTCCGGTGGTGTGGCCGCGGCCTCCGATATCACCCAGGGTCTTCCCCGTGTCACCGAGCTTTTCGAGGCCCGCACCCCGAAGGGTGAGGCCCCGATCACCGAGTTCGCCGGCAGCATCAAGATCGTGGAGAACGATCGCGGTCGCCAGATCATCCTGACCCCGGACGCCGATTCCGGCGCACCGAAGGAAGACGGCGTGATCAAGCCGATCACCTACCAGGTCTCCAAGCGCGTGCCGCTCAAGGTTGCCGACGGCGACCACATCAAGGTCGGCACCCAGCTGGTCGAAGGTTCTGTGGACCCCAAGAAGATCCTCACCATCCTCGGCAAGCGCGCCGCCCAGGTCAACATCGTGGAGGAAGTGCACACCGTGTACCGCTCCCAGGGTGTGGATATCCACGACAAGCACATCGAGGTCATCGTGCACCAGATGACCCGTCGCGTGACCATCATCGACTCCGGCGACACCGACCTGCTGCCGGGTGAGCTGGTGGACAACGCCCGCTTCCGCGAGATCAACCGCAACATCGTCAAGAACGGTGGCCGTCCGGCCGTCGGTCGTCCGGCGCTTATGGGTATCACCAAGGCGTCGCTGGCCACCGACTCCTGGCTGTCCGCCGCATCCTTCCAGGAGACCACCCGCGTGCTCACCGAAGCCGCCCTCTCCGAGAAGGTCGACGACCTCAAGGGCCTCAAGGAGAACGTCATCATCGGTAAGCTCATCCCGGCCGGTACGGGCCTCGCGCGCTACCGCAACGCCGTGGTCGAGCCTGACAAGGCCATCCGCGACACCATCTACCCGAACTTCGGTCTGGGCGGCGATGGCGATCTCGGCGACGCGAGCTTCTCCGACGCCGACCTGTCTGACCTGAACTTCTCGAACCTCGAGTTCGGCGATCTGAAGCTCGGCGACGACTTCAACCCGGATGATTTCTACTCCGATCAGGGCGGTCAGCCTGACATCGAGGAGTAAGTGAGAAGGTCCTAGAAAGGATGCCCCTTCTAGGACTCAGATCTTGCGTTAATCGCAATAAGATGGCCCGGAACTATATCAGTTCCGGGCCATCCGTATATTTGCCATTGTGATTTTCCTGTTGAACAAGAGCAGGCAGCCGCTCGTTGCTTGATTACTCAAGCCTGTTTTTCGGTGAACTGGAAGAACTGGTCTCCGATACGCACCGTGGCAGGCGCGCTGAGCTTGAGCGGTGTGCCCTTGGTGACTTGTGTCTCTTGGCCATTGGTGATGATGTAGGTGCCGTTCAACGAGCCGTAGTCCTCGATCCACAGCGCGCCATCGGTGTCGATGCTGATGGCGGCATGGTTGCGGGATGTGGTGCGGGTCGGGTCTACGATACGCACCGCCTTGGCACCCTGCGGCACATCCATGGAAGGCTTGCGGCCCAGCAACGTGCTCTTATCGATCACGATGGTCTGGCCGGTGACATCGTTATGCAGCAGGTACGTCTTCTTCGGTGCCTTGGACGTGAACGAGGAGGAGAGCACGGTGCTGTCCCAATCCTCGATGTCGTTTTCGGCGGCGTGCGGTGTGGTGTCTGCCGGAGCGGTGGCAGCGGGCTCAGCGGCGGCGGCCGTGGCGGCAGGCTCTGCGGTAAAAGCGGTATTGGTTGCCGCTTCCGCGGTACTGGGCTGCCCGTAGTCGTTCTGCGGTTCGGCTGTGCCAACTGCGGAATCCGGGGTGCCTTCCACCGGATCGTCAGAATACCAACCCAGTTCAGGTGCTGGAGGGTAGGGAAGTTTGGCCATGATGATGCCGTCCTTTCACTGACGGGAAGCCAGAGCGGCGTTGATTGCCGGGTCGCCGAGCTGGCCCAGCCATTCGATCAGTGCCGGATAGGTGTTGGGATTACGTGCGATGCAGGCGCGTAGTTCAGGCGCGTACTGGGCAATCTGGGCGATTTGCATCTGGTCGGTGGTGGTCAGGGCCTGTTCGGCGGTGAAACCGTAAGGATTGGTGGCCACAGGCTCCTCGAATGCCGCCTGAGCCGCGGGCTGCTGAGCCTGTTCGGCGGCGGGCTGCTGGGCCGCCTGTGCCGTGGCTTTCTGATCCTGAACCGGGCCGCCGAATGCCTCGGCAGTGAACCCGTATTGCGCCAGGGTCTCGCGGGCGCGACCGTCACCGAACTCGGCGATCCAACGCTTCAAGCCGGGATAACAGCGCGGATTCACGGCGACATTGGCACCGAATTCCGGATTCTCGTAGGCGATTTTTGCCAGCAGAATCGGATCCGCGTTCGGATCCTGAACGGCAGCGACCGCAGCATCATAATCAACCATGGGATTACCTCCTTATGTTCGCTCGGTTATGCCGAACGTATGGTCCGTAGTGTTTGTAGTGTTGCGTCTTCAATGGCGCCGATATCCTCACCTTCGTCCAGCCTGAATGCGCTGAACGCATGATGTTCGGGTTCGGTCAATGGCATATCGGCCACAATCACAGTGATATTGTCGGTTCCGCCCGCATCAAGAGCGGCCGCCACCAAGGCGTCCACGGCCTCCTGCGGACTGGAATGCGCCGCGGCGATGGCCGCGATCTGTTCGTCCGGCACCTCGCCATGCAATCCATCCGAACAGATGATGAAGCGGCCGGTCAGATCGGCGACATATACGTCGGGCATGATGCCATCCGGATCACCCAGACATTGGGTGATGATGTTGCGTGGAATGGTCGCCTCCGCCTCTTCCGGCAACATCTGCCCGGAATCGATGGCTTCTTGGCGCTGGGAATGGTCTCGCGTGATGCGGGTCAGCGAAGCGGCGTCCCACACGGGAATGATATCCGTGGCGGGAGCATCGGCATGCGCCAACGGACTGAGATGGTAGGTGCGGGAATCGCCGACATTGACCACATAGGTCTGGTCCGAGAAGTCCTGATCATCGGCGTCACTGAACAAAGCAGCGCTGCGGGCGCTGGCGGAATCCGCATGATCTTGGGGCAGTACCAAACCGGAGCAGGTTGTGCCGGCCACGCCGCCAAGGCGGTCTCCCAGATCGAGAATGTCGTGCTGGGCCCGTGCCAAGGTGTCGTCGATATCCTGACGGGTGCGTGAAGGCATGGCGGCCAATTGTGCGAAATGCTGGGCAGCCAACTGGCTTGCCTGCTCGCCGCCTTTGCCGCCGCCCATGCCGTCACAGACCATGAACACGCCTTGTTGCGCGAATCCGGTGTCTTGGTTGTTTTTGCGCCTAAGACCCACGTCACTGGTCATCGCGATACGGATGGAGCCTGTGGTCATGACGCCTTCCCCTTCTTACGCGTGCGCTTGACATGCGTCGTGTGCGGCTTTGCTGCGTGCCCATTTGACAGTATAGCCACGCTTTTCAGGGAAAGTCGTGTACGTATCCTCCTGAAACGCGGCAAAGAAGCGAGCATTGCCTTGCGTAATTGGTCGACTCCTGTCCAATATGTGGTGGCTTGGCCCGATTCAATGTCTTGCCCCGAGAACGTGGCGTAGTCGGCTTCCCGGCCAAGCTGGATCAAAGCCTGGTCATCTGTGCCGAGTTGACGGGCGATGGCACCGGCCTGATCTCGACGAGTGCCCTTGGCTGTGATGCCGCTTTGCTCGGCAAGCATGCGTATGGCATTCCAACCTGCTGCCACACGGGTTTTCGGACTGCCGTGTCGCCGCGCTCGTGCCAGCAGTATGGCCTTGAACATCAGAATCAGACCGCAGGCGATGAGTAGGGTCCACAATGGGCTGCCGTACAGGGCCACCTTGCGGGTCACTCGCCAGAACCGCGCCCAGAACAGGTTGGTCGGCGAATCATCGGCGTCGGCGCCGGCCAATGAGCTTTGGCCCTTGGCTTGCGTCTGATCGCGCAGCGGATCGGTCAACGGCACTGGTGGTTGCCGGACCAGCGTCTGCGGATTCGGCGGCGTCAGGTTCTGGTTTTCATCAGGCATCTTGGTCTCCTTGGGCGTCGGATAGAACGCCACCCATCCCAGGCCCTGCAATTTGATTTCCACCCAAGCGGTGACATCGTTGCCGGTGAATTCGATTTTGGTGCCATTGCCTGAGGTCTTCTCCGTGCGGGCATCGGTGATTTCGCCATCCTCGTTTTTCGGCAGGAAGCCCAGGACCACACGGGAGGGCAGTCCCAGATCACGAGCCATCAGTGCCATGGCGGAGGCATATTGCTCGGAGTCGCCCACCATGGCCGTGCCTGCCAGCAGCTTGTTGATGCGGTAGTTGCCATGGCCGGCATCGGAGGGATAGTCGCCTTCAAGTCCATGAGAGAACCATCCGGAGTCTTTCAATGTGTCGGCCAACGCCGTGGCTGCGGCACCGCCCGAGGACTGCCCGCCGGCAATGGACGTGGCCAGTTTGCTGGCCGAATCGGGAACATCCTGGGCTTCTGGTTGGGTGATGCGGGCCGCAGCCGCACTGCTGATCTGCTTATCGGTGGGATTACGGGCGATAATGCCGGATTCGGTATAGGTGAGGCCTTTACGCGTGCCGGCGGGAATAATGGCGGAATCGGTATCCGTGTTGTAGTAAAACGTGTCATTGCCGTTGTCGGCATCGTTGGCGAAGCTCACGCCAGTGGCCGCTCCCGCCAGCGGCAGCCAGGTGTCGGTCAGTCCCTGATCGACGGTGAAGGTCGCAGTGAAGGATTTACCCTGCTCATCCGCCTTGATCGTGGTGCCCACGCGATGATAATTCGAGGAGTCCGTGGCTTCGGAAGAATCGGACAGGTTCCATACTGTGCCATCGAATCGATCCATCACCGCAAGTTTGACCGGTGTTCCGGCCGGCAGATTATGAACGGTCAGCAACACGTCTTTTTTGTGGTCCTTGATATAGGATCGCATGCCGCTGAGCGGGCTGGTGTAATCGTAGGGGCTTAACGGCGGATCGTAGCGGTCACGCAGCACGAAACGGTCCTGTGGCACCAGCAACGTGCCCCCGAAAGCAAGGCCGGCAGCGAGCACGACGATGATCAGCGCGGATATCCAGCGCCCCCATTCCAGCAGTTCAAGACGCCAAGACAGCCAGATAATCAGCAGCAAGGCAAAGGCAATACCGCAGATGGCGCGTTGCCAGCCGCTGTCTGTGCCCAGCAGGGCACATACGGCCACGGCCGCCGCAAGGGGCAGCACTCCCACCAGAGACAACCATGCGTTGGCATTAATGGCAAACACGCCGGTGAAGAACGTAAGCCACAGGCCGATGGTCCATACCGCCATCAGCACGCCGTCTTGCGTGCCCAGAGGCGGATCGACGGAAATAATGTACTTGAACGAGCCAAACGTCATTTCCCAACCTGAACTCAAGGTCTTCAAGGTGGGAATCACGTAATGGGACGTAGTGGAACTCAGCGTTACCACCGGGCCGATGATGAATTGGGCAAACGCCAGAAACACGATTTGCCACCACAGTCGCAACGCCGGCAACATGCCCGCCAGAGCGATGATCGCGCCCAGCAAGGTGGCCGGTACAGCGGCAATCGCCCAAGTGGCCACGCCGCCGTACACGTCGATGAGATTGGCTTGCGCCAGCAACATCATCGCCGCTATGAGTACGAGGCTGGCGATTCGTTTGCCCCACGGCTGGCGACTGAGGCCCATGCCGCGAAGCACATTGCCTCTGGTCATCCAGATAACCGAATGTGTGGAGTCGGCCCAGGAGCCGGTGGTGGTGGAGGTCCCGGTGTACGTGCCGGAGGAAGTGCCGGTGTATGTGCCGCTCGATCCGGCGTACGCAGCGGTATTGGTATTGGTGATACTGGACTGGTCGAAGGTCATGCGAGCACCCCCATGATCAGCGGGAGATCATCGAGGTCGCCGATGGTGGCCAATGTGAAGTTGGCGAATCTTCTGATGCCGCGATTGGCGCCGGCGCTGGCCTGCAATACCACGCAGCTGGCCGATCGGGGCAAGGCCAAGGTCATGCGCTTGATTTGCTCGATGTCTTTCAGCGATCCAACAGTGAAAAAATAGAACGAAGCATCAGGACTGTGCTTCAGCGTGCCCTCGGCGAGATTCGGATTATCCTCACGATCAGGCTCTATGGCACTGGCGTTGTCGAGGAACTCCATGGCGTTGCGCGGCTGGCCGTGCGCGTTGCCCGCGTGGCAGAACAATGGACGATCCTGCAGCAGGCATTTGACGCCGATGGAGGAGTGGATGGACACCGCCATCTCGAATTCCTCGCCGTTGACGTATTCGTCCGGGTTCACGCTGATGGTCACCGAGGTGTCGGTGCGGCGCGTGGCCTCATATTGGCGAATCATCAACGTGCCGGTTTTCGCGGAGCTCAGCCAGTGGACGTTACGCACGTCGTCGCCCGGCTCGTATTCGCGCAATCCGTAGAAGTCGAGATCATCATCCACGATCTGGCCGGATGGTTGGCCTTCCAGGTCGCGGGGCACGCCGGCATTCAGAGTATCGAGACGCACGGTACGAGGGTGGATGAATACGGTGATGCGGTCGGCCAGCTCCTTTTCGTGACGCACCAGACCGAACGGGTCTCCCTTGCGGATGCGCAATGGGCCGATGGGCAGTATTGCGCGCGATACGGTACGGAACTCCACATCGGTTTGCTTGGATTGCCCGGGAGCCAGCATGGGGATGTTGAATCGTTCATGCGCATCGCCGATTGGCAGATATCCGCGTGCCGTGGTCGTCGGCGTTCTGCCGGTGTTGTCGATGCCGACGATAACGGATACGGTGTCTCCCACGGTCACGCGATGATTGGATACGACGATGGACGCGTGGAAGCGTGTGTTGCCGAGGGAAAGCACGATTGCCGCGAGCATCATCACCATCGCCACGATGCCGAATACGAGCAGCTCATACCAGCCCAGAAACGGGAACGCAATAAGGCATGCGATGCCTGCGCCCGTTACCGCCCAGCCCAAGGGCGAGACGTAGGATGCGAAGAACCGTCTGATGCGTCTTACCGCGCGCTTGAACATGCGTTCAGCGCGCCGGCGACGGCGTAATGCGGCGGATGTAGATGCCATGGTCGGATACCTTTCCGGGCCCTATCAGGAACCGATGGTGGGGGAGGGAACGTCTTCGAGCACCTGTGCGATCAGGCTTTCCGGAGTCGCGCCATCGAAGGTGGCTTCCGGAGTCAGCGTGATACGGTGTGCGAGCACGGCCACTGCAAGGTCCTTGACGTCATCCGGCACCACGTAGGCACGGCCATCGGCCGCGGCCCAGATACGGGCGCATCGGGTCAGTGCCAAAGCGCCACGCATGGAGGAGCCGACCGTGATCTTCTCGTTGTGGCGGGTCGCCTCGACGAGCCTGACGATGTATTCACGAATCGCATTATCCACATAGATTTCGGTGGCCACCTGACGCAGCCGCATGACATCGTCACCGCTCAGCACCGGGGAAATGGTCTGCGCACGGTCGGTGATATCGACCTGCTTGAGGATATCGACGGACACATCATGGCCCGGGTAGCCGATTGACGTCTTGATAAGGAATCGGTCCATCTGCGCCTCAGGCAGCTTATAGGTACCGAGCTGCTCGATGGGGTTCTGGGTTGCAATCACGATAAACGGCTGCGGCACATCATGTGTGACGCCGTCAACGGTGACTTTCTGCTCTTCCATAACCTCCAGAAGTGCGGACTGCGTCTTCGGCGATGCACGGTTGATCTCATCGGCCAGCACGATGGAGGCGAAAATCGGGCCTTCGCGGAACTCAAATTCTCCGCGCTTCTGATCGTAGAAAGTCACACCCACCACATCCGAAGGCAGCAGATCGGGCGTGAACTGAACACGCTTGAAACCGGTGGAAATGGAATTGGCCAAGCCTCGGGCCAACTGGGTCTTACCGGTGCCGGGGTTGTCTTCAAGCAGAATATGGCCACCGACCATCAGTGCGGTGACGCATTGCTTGATAGGGATGGTCTTGCCGATAACCACCTTGGAGACATTTTCGACCAGCGCATTGAAGGACTGCTGGAAATCCCGGACCTGAGCCGTGGGCTGGGGCAGTAGTCCGGAATTGATGCTGGCGGGCAGTGCCGATGCGGCTGCTTGCGCGGCTTTGCTCGACTGACGCTGCGGCTGTGATTGCGGCTGGGATTGCGCGGTGGCCTGCTGCGGGATGGCTGGCGTCGATCCCTTGCGCGGCTTGAGCACGGTGCTGTCATCGCCCGCAGGAATGGAGGCGGCATCAGTAGTAGGAGACGGCTTTTCTGACGGCGCTTGTGACGGCCGCTGCGGCAGGTTAGGCAGCGCAACGGACTGCGGCGCCGACTCGGTGCTTGGGGTCGTGCCGGTGTGTGGTGCGGATGCCAGGTGCGTGGCGTCGGACAAGTGCGTGCTGTCGGATAGCTGCGTGCTGTCGGACAGACGGGTCGTGTCAGACAACTGCGTCGCGTCATCGATGTTCTCGCTCATGGATGTTCTCCTACTGCTTGTGAATGGTGGTTGACGATATTGGGGTATTGCCGAAACCAAGAATCCAGGGGTTCTTGGCCAAAGTGGTGACATCGGTACCGGATTTGAGCGACTTGGTCCCCTCCGAGGAGTCAGAGGGACGTGTGCCCGCGACGCTGCCTCCGTCCGCAGTGTTGTCGAGACCGGAGTATCCCGGCCCGCCGGTGACTTTGACGCTCCACGCGTAGTTGCCATCGGCGGCCACGGCCAAGTCGGTGACATCCAATGGCTGGCCGGAGTTCCACGTGAACGGTTGGCCATTGATGATGATTTGTACAGTGGCCGACTTGCCATAGACATCAACCGAACCGCCGGTGACGTTAATGACGTGAGCGTTGTCTGACCAGCGCAGCTCCTGCGGTTTGTTGATTACAGCCTTCTTCTCATAGGTGTAAGGAGCGCCATTGTGCGGGCCTCCGGTGACGGCGTCGCTGGTAGCGCCGTTGAACACCTGTTGCACCGATGCGGTGTTGCATTTGGCCCAAGGACTCATTCGGAAGTCGAGTGAGTTCCGGTTAGTAGCTGTACCGGAATCGATGCCATCGGCAGTCACGCTGTAGGACTGCGCATGTCCCTGCTTGGTCCAATGCACGGTGCATGTACTGCCGGATCCGGTGGTGTAGACGTCAGTGGGCGGCTGGACCTTGTACTGCGGGACAAAGCTGCTCTTGCCCGTGCCGGAGGAAGCATCGCGCTGCGGCACCACGGTGGCCGTTACGGTGATTTCCCGGGTGTTCAAATCGTTCTCATTGATATCGAACGTAGCGCCACTGTCACTGCAATCGATGGTGTCCTTGACGTCTCCTCCCAAGGAAATTCGCCGGCAGCCGGCATTGCGGTTATTGCCGAGAGTGACTTTCGCCGTTACCGTGGTGTCGTCGTTCGACAACGCAATGTTCGGCGCATCCGGGTCTCCCCAGATCTTCTCTGACGGCGATGCGGCGGACTCGGCACTCCAATTGATTTTGTTATGGGCTTTGACGGTCGCCGTAATGGCGGTGCCATCGGAAATGTCGTTGTTGTTGAACGTAAACGACAGCTCGGTGGCCGTATTGCCGGTTTCCTTGGTCTGCGGAGCACCTGCACCGGTGACGGTCACTGAATAGTTGTCGACGGCGCTGAAATCACCGCTCGGCGCTTTCCACGTCACCCTGGCGGTTTTATTGCCACCTGTGATCGTAACATCGGTGGGAGCGGACGGCACCTTGTCCGGTGTGGCTTCGACGGCGGTGGACGGCTTGGACCAGCCGACGTCATTTCGCGCGGCGACGGTGAAGGAATAGGTTTTGCCGTTCTTCAGACCAGTGACCTGGCATGAGGTGACGGCACCGCAATCCTTCTCTCCGGTGACGGCACCGGTCCAACTGACCTTGTAGTTGGTGATCGGGCTGCCATTGGCGGCACCGGGCGTCCATGTGAGGCTGACCGCGCTGTCCTGCGGTTCCCCGGCTACGGGGGAGAGCAGTGGCGGCTCGGGCTTGTCGATCACGGACACGGTAATCGATGCGGTGACTTCACGATCCTTGGACTTGGTGCCGTCTTGCACGGTGACGAGCACGGTGTTCGTGGAAGCACCTACATCGGATGCGACGGCGATGGTGATGTTTCCGGAGGCATCGCATCCGGCGATGGTGAGTTTGGCGGCGTCATCCGCCTTGCAGCTGATGACGGTCAGCGAGGAATCGGGGAACGGATTGTACGCGCCGGTAAGCACGTTCACGGCATCGCTGGCACCGGCCTTGATCTTCAACGTCTTGTCGCCGACGCGTGTCAGCGGACGGGTCGAAGACACTACGCGCACGGTCACACCGGCATTCACGGTGCCCGCGCCGTATGCGATTTGCACGGGAACGGACGCGGTGGTGCCAGGAGCGGCATCCTTGGTGGCGGAAACCTGCAAGCTACCGGAACGGGACAGGTTTGCGGTGATTTGCCTGGATGATGAGCTTCCACCGGAATACGTGTATTGCTTTTCGTCGTCATACACGCCGGACGGTGCATGGGTGAGCGCCGTCAGATCAACGGTCTTGGGGTCCGCGCCCGCCTCGACATCAATAGTGGAGGACGAGAACGTGGGCGGCGGCACATCGCGGCCTATCACCGTGATCTGGAGAGTGATCACTGCGGAATTGATGATCTTGGTCTTATCCGATCCCTGCTTGCCATCCACAGCGGTAAAGGTAATGGAGGCGGGGCCTGCGTAGTCTTTTGCCGCAGTGAACTTCAGGGTCTTGTCGTTCACGTAGAAATCGGAGTTGGAAGCCTTGGTGGCGCTGACGGAATCAGCGCTTTCGATATACGGTTCCTTGCCGGCGCCGACGCGGACATAGTCATTGATGTTGATTTCAATGGTCTCGCGCGAGTTGACCTTCAATTCCGGTGCCTTGGGACGCAGCGTGGGCGGAAAGACACCATAGGCCGGTACCTGGATGAACGCGGTGGAGGTGATGTTGTATTTCGTATTGGTCACCGTGTAAGGCACGGCTCGCGCCTGTGACGTCAGGTCGACGGTGATGGTGGTCGAATGCTCGCCGCCCTTGACGTGAGCGTGAGCGCTGGCGGAGGGATGCACGCCGACCTTGAGCTCATTGGCTGTGCCGGAAGGATTGGCGATCCACTGGGAAACATCCACATCCACGGACTTCTTATCGATGGTGGCGGCGGACGGCACACGATAGTCGTAGGCGGTAGGCGGCTCGATGGCGGCACTCGGATCCACGTTTACCGTGAGGGTGGCCGTATCGGACAAGCCGGCCTTGTCTTTGACCGTGTAGGCGATATAGTCGGTGGTGGCGCTGTCGGGCGTGGTGAAGGAGAGCATATTGTCTTTCACGCTCACCCCGTCGAGACCTTGGACCTCGACATGCTTGTCGACGGTCAGATTGGTGTTGTCGCCGGAGATGTCGTTCTGCGCGACCGGCACGGTTGCGGCCGTATTGGGCCTCAACGTGATTTCGTCATCCCTGGCGTATACGCCGGAGTCGGACGATCCTTGGAATACGCCCACGCGGATCTGCGCCTGTGCGCGCTGACCGGTCCAATCCTCCACGGCATAGGAGAAGGTGTCGGTGCCGGACGAATCCGGATACGCTTCATAGACCAAGTAGTCGGAACCGACTTCGGATATGCGGCCCAGCGTGGGTGCCTTGTTGCCCAGACCCAACAGCTGATTGTCGTCGCCATCCGTGTCTATGCCGGTCAGTGTGATGGGGATGCGGACCTTCTGCCCGGCGGCAACCTGCGCTTCGGCGTCATGCGGGGTTGGCGCGGCCTTGCTCGCTGCGTCGCTCTTATGCACGGTAATGGTGATATTGGCGGAAGCCACATTACCCAGATTGTCTTCAACCGTATAGGTGATGGGGAAGTTGCCGGTCTCGCTGGATGCTTGGTAGCGGACCGTGTCTCCAGAGACGAAGGCCAGACCCTTGAACGTCCCCTTGTCGTATTGCAGGTTGTTCTTGAGTTTGACCGTGGTGCCATCCGAGTAGGCCACATGGTCAAGCACATCCACGGACACGATGCCGTCGGTACGCACCTGGGCATTGATATTGCTGGCCTTGGGCACTGAATTCGAGGTGGCCAGAGCCGGCGGCTGCAACACGATGGTGCCCTTGGCGGTTCCGGAGGCGTTGGCCACGGTGTAGGTAAGGGCGACGGGCTTCGTGGGCACCTGACGCGCGGTGATATACACGCGCTTATGGCTGACGAGACCAACCTTGATGCCGGAGTCGGCCGGTGCGCTCACCGTGGTGACGGACAGCACACCGCCCATCGGATCGACGTCATTGGTGAGCGGCTCCACAATGGCGGTATTATCCGCGCCAAGCAGGGCGACATCGTTGGCGGCAACCGGTTTGGCGGCCTCGCCGGTGGCGGGCTGCACCTCGACTCGAGCCAATCCGGTGGCCGGAATCGAACCTTGAGTAATGATGTAGGGCACATAATAGGTGCCGGGATTGGTGGCCTTGAACGTCAACGACATATCCGCCGCATTGGTGGTCGTCGAAGCGCCGTTGGGCGTATCCACCTGAGTCAGTTGTGCCGGCTGCAAGGAAGTGCCATGCACATAAGAGGACAGCTTGACGACGGTATCCGTGTTGGGAACGGTGGTTTTCGCTACCGGGTCGATGACCGCGGCCAAGGTGTTCGCGGGCTTGACCGAGAAATACACCATGCCGGTGCCGGTTGCCGTGCCGTCGGAGACGGTGACCTCGACGCCCACACGTCCCGACGCCAGCGCACCGGTGTTGAACGTAAGCTGGCCGTCGGCTCGGGTGGACACCTGCACCTGGTCGGTGTTCTGGGCCACAGCGGAGACCAGAGTGAGCGGGTCTCCATCCGGATCGTTGAAGCTGCTCAGCGCATTGGCGGTATAACTGGCTCCCTGCTCCACATCGATCTCGGGAGGAGTGTCGAACTGTACGGGAGCGTGGTTGCCTCCATCATTCAGGGTTACGGTCACCGTGGCGGAAGAGGTCTGGCCGCGACCATCGGAAATATCGTAAGTAAAGGTAACGGTGCCTGCGGATGCGGCGGAGGCATCGAGTTGCAGATACCGGCCGTCGTAAATCGGCGAAATGGTGACGTCTTTGTTGTTTGGTGCGCCAACCTTGGTGATTTTCAGTACGGAACAATCGGTCTGCTCGTCATTGCGCAGCGCGTCGAGAATCTGTTCCGAACCGGCTCGTGCGCCGATTTCATCATCCTCGGCTTTGATTTGGCCGGATTGTGCGGAACAGGTCTTGGAGAAGTCGTGGTGGTTGTTGGCCGAGTCGTTGTTCTGCTGTTCTTTCTCGGTCTGCTCGGTCTGTATTTTGTTCCACTGTATTTTGATGACTTTGGTGGAATCCTCAGGGTTCCACACATTGCCGTTAACCGTGTCGTTGAGCACCACAAGGCGATGGTTGGTGCGGAACACCAATTCGGAAGTAGTATTGACGGATTCGAGGGTTTGCGGCTTGACGCTGGTATCCGTGGGGGAGCAGGCGCGAATGTAGTTGCTGGCCTTCTGGCTCCAAGCCGAGTACACGCAGCCCTTGGACGATACCGGTCGTGCCGGATTCGCCTTGCCCCCGTTGGCTATGAAATTCGCCTTGGCATTGGACTTCAACGGGATAAGCGCAAGGCCTCTCGGTGATGCCGCGGCCACCCAATCGGACTGTATGTCATCGGTGGGAGGCTCCTGAAGGGTGAGGGTGCCGGTCGTGTCGACATCGACGCGGCCGCCCTTGAATATGACGGTTTTGCCGGTTGCGATTACCGGCGTGCTCCCGATGACGGTAAAGCTTTCAACGGTCTGCTGCTTGCCGTCGGTCAGCGATTCGAGGGTTTTGACGTTGGCGCTGCTGGGATTGTCAAGACGCAGCACCATACCGTCGGATGGACGGTATCCGTAGACTTTGCCATCGTGGGTTACTGCGATGCGCCCGCCCTCGCCCAGCTTTATTTTCGGATCGGAAGTGGTGGGGGTCACGGAATCAAGGTTTTCCGACAAGCCGGTCCACACATTGCCGGTCTTCTCGTTGATCAGGGCTGCGGTATCCCCGCCGACCACAGTGGTGGTGCTGGCTTTGATGTCGGTCTTGACACCGGTGCTGACCGTGGATGCCTTGATGGTGGAGGCTTTGGTCGTTTCGGTCAGGATGGTGTCGCCATTATGCTGTGCGATGTCGAATCGTGGGGCGGAGGAGGAGACGCCGGCGTCGGCCTCCTTGTTCTTTACGTTGAATCGTGCGGCCTTCTGGTTTTTCAGCGAAGTGACCCATACGGTGCCATCGTCCAGTTGCACATGGCGGCGCGTGACGGTGCTCATGATCACCGCGCCGGCAACAAGTCCCAGAAGCAGCAGGAGCGTGATTACGGGAACCGTCCACGTATGCCCTCCGGAGGGCATAAGGCGGCGCAAAGCCGCGCTGATGCGTCGGCGACGATCGTATGACTGGGACGATGTGGCCATCTGAACTCCCTGACCCCTGTTTTCTCTGGTTGCTGGTGTAATGACAACGCTTTACGGTTCCAATACCTGCCGTTCCTGTTGTCCATTTGGTGAATTCGCCGCTGCTGGGCGCACGTCTGATGCGATACGCAATGCCAGGGTGGCATGCCCGGCAGTGGCGAGCGGATCATTCTTGCGGCTTGGCCGCACAGGCGATGGCGGGGCTGACGGACATCTGGCGGTTCTTGCGCACAATGGACACCTGAATGCAGGTCTGCGAGCCTTCCTGCGCGTTGACGGTCACCGTGGGATCTGACGTTGTGACGGTTTGCGCGCTCTGGTCGGTATTGCTGCCCTGCACTATGGCCCACGCATAGGTATCACCGCTTTGCGGGTCTGGATTCGTCCAGGTGAACGTCACGGATGACCCATCCGCCGCATAGGTGCCGTTCAGATTCTCCGGGGAAGGAATCTGGGCGTTCGCGGTATCGGTGATCACGTCATCCTGATTATTGCGGTTGTTGTCATCATCCTTGGTGCCGGGCGTCGCCACCTGTTTGGTATCTGATCCGGTGGCGCTGTCCATGCGGGGAACGACCACGAAGGCGAATATCAGTGCCGCTGCGGTGATCGCCGCAAGTATACCGACGGTAATACCCACCGGTTTGACCCATCGCCGTGACGAACGGGTGATCTGATCTCGCTGGTCCGTGGCCCGGCGCCGACGCTCGATGTCTTTGGGATAGGCCGGCATCCCTTCCACGGTAACGGGAGTGGCATGCCCGAAATATGCGAATTGCACACGCTGCATGGCACGTGCGAACTCCAACGCGGAGTAGTACCGCTGGTCGGGGTCCTTGTTCAGGGCCCGGCGCAGCACCGCTTCCACATCGGCCGGCACGTCGGGGCGGTTGAGGCGAGGCAATGGCTGGTTGACGATCAGCGAAATCAGTTCCGATTGCGAACGCGGGTGATAATCGTGCTGGAATGGCGAGCAGCCGACGAACATGGCGTACAGGGTGGCCGCCAGTGAATAGATGTCGGCGGCTTCCGAACCATTGGTCAGATGCTGAAGCACTTCAGGCGGTGCCCACGGCGGCGAGAATCCGGTTTCGGTACGGTCATACACATCGGTGGAGATACCGAAATCACCCAGAACAGGCAAGCCCTGCGAGGTGATGAGAATGTTGCTGGGCTTGATGTCGTGATGGATGATATTGCTGCGATGCGCGGTGAACAGCGCGCTTGACAGCTTGATGCCGAGGTCGAGTACCTGCTCGCAGGTCATGGACCGGGCCTTCATGATGCTGTTGTAGGTGCCGCCCGGCGCATATTCGATGACGATGTAGCCATGGCCATCGGAGGTGACGCCGGCACCATATACCGGCAGAATGTACGGGTGGGATGACAGCTTGGCCATGAAGTTGGCCTCGCGGTTGAACAGGGCAGCGGCCCGTGGGTCAAGGGTTTTGGCGCTGGCCTTTACCGCCACCGGGCGTGCGGGCATACGCTGGTTATATAGGTACACCGTGGCGGTGGCACCGCTTCCCAACATCTGGACGAAATCATATCCGGGCAGCTTCGGCGGTCTCATCGGAATGTTGTCCATCTGTTCCCTCCCTCCTTGGAAAATGCGCTCTCCCTGCATTCGTTCTACAGGATACCGTCAAGGGTACGATTCTTCGTCGGGTTCGGTAAAATTTTTCCCTCTGTGACGGTCGGGTTTAGGCTGGAGCCATGATGACGAGACTTGAACCTGGAACAGTGCTGGACGGCATCGACCGTGATGGAGCGGCGAGGCTGATTGTCGGCACGCCTGGAAGCGGCAAAACTGAATTCGCCTTATCGGTGTTGATGGCGGGGCTGCGCCGCTACGGTGGCACGCAGGCGGTGATGGCCGTATCCGGCCGTGTGGCCGCCGACGCATTGGGCAATCGGGTGATTCGTGAGCTCGGGTTTTCCGTGCAGGCCAGGCCGGTCACCACGCTGGGTGCCGTGGCATTCCGGGCCATATCGGCTTTGCGCGAGGGAACTGGATTGCCGTCGCCTCGATTGCTGAACGGTGCGGAACAGGATGCTTTGCTGCGTCAAGTCATGGCCGTGCATCTGCGCCATGCCGTAGCGGGAGATGATTGCGGCACCTGTGATTTGCTGCGCGTCTACTTTGCCCAGGATGACTGGGCGAGACTCATACGCGATGCCGGTGCCGGCGAGATGCCCGGCTCGGCCGCTTCCGCACAATCAAGCCTCTCGCAACAAGGGTCGGATTCGCCGTCTCCGACGTCGGCAGGCGGCTCGACCAGCGCGGATAGGTTCACGCGAGGTATTTCAGATGCGTTTATCAGCCAGTTGCGCGATATGCTGGCCCGATTGGATGAGCTCGGTGTAGGCGTTCACGAAGAGCCACGTCTCTTGGACGCCGTGACGGAGGACGCGCGATTGTCGGTGCAATGGCGTTTGGCTTTCGCGTTGCGCCGTGAATATATTGCAGCCCAAAGCGCGGTATATCCGGGGCAATACCGTTTGGATGCCTCGTATTTGCTGGTGGCAGGCGCTCGTGTGGTGCGTGAGGCATTCGCCGCCGATCACGCGGATGATTCCGACCGGCCTATGTGTGTGGAGGCGTTGGGCTTGCCCCGGCTGCTGGTTGTGGATGATGTTCAAGACACCACGCTGGCCGGCATGCGCTTCTTGGAGGAGTTGGGGAATGCCGGCGTCAAGTTGGTGCTGGTCGGCAACCCGGATGAATCGGTGCAGACCTTCCGCGGATCGTATCCGGAATATCTGATGCGCCGTGCCGTGGAAGGGCGGCTGAAGGCCAAGGAAGAACAGCTGGTTGGCGGCAGTGCCGTCGCTGATCAGTCGCACATGACGATGGCTGATGTGATCGCGTCTCGTATTTCGCTGTCGATTCCCTCGCCGGAAGACGAGCCGCTGCCTCCGGCCGAGCGTCCCGGCAAGCTGACCGCCATACTGGGCGGAGTCGATGCAGCGAATTATCAGGCGGACGGCACGGTGACCGCCGGCCTGTACCGATCCTCACGTGAGGAGCTGGATGATGTGGTCTGGCGCATCAAGCGGGCGCATCTTGACCGGCATATTCGGTGGAACGACATGGCGGTCATCACCCACGACAATGCCGCCGTGCGGCTGTTCGGCGAACGACTGCGCCGAGATGGTGTACCGGTGCGGTATTCGTCGGTCACCCGTCCTTTGAAGGACGAGACTTTCGTGCAGGGATTGTTCGCGCTTGTGGAGCTTGCCCGATTGCGTGCCGAGGGGATGGCGGAATGCCAGATGACGTTGGCTTCCTGCGCGGCATATATAAGGACTAGAGTGGCCACGTTGATGAACGGCCCGTTGGTGAGTGCCGGGGCCAAACCCGGTCAGGGGCGTCCCGCAAGGCTTGCGCCGATCGAATCGGCCATGGGGTCGTTGGAGTCGCTGGCGCATCTCGCCACGGATGATGCCATGCTGACCTCTCTGACGACGGCATGGGAAACATTGCGTGAAACATACCATGAAACACGGCGTGAAACAGGTCGTGAAACATCCTCGTCAGTGGTTTCGACGTCAGCGGTTTCGTCGTCAGTGACTTCGTTGCCAGTGTCTGTCGAAATACTCGGTGAACCGTCCGGCGATGACTTGGCCTTTGGCGTTGACGCGCTGTACGTGATGCTTGCCATTGATGATGCCGCCGCGCCGGCGCAGGCTGCGCTCGCATCCATCCACGCGGTGCTCGGCAACGACCCTCAGGCCCGCGCTTTTGCGAACCTGTGGCATCTGGTGGGCAGCGTTGCTTCCGGCTTGGAGCGGCTGCCGGCAAGCCAGCGCGTACAGCCGCGCTATGCGCTGTCTGTTGCGTGGAACGCCACCGGTCTGGCACCGGTCTGGCAGCGTGCGGCATTATTCAACACGGCAGAGGGGCGTACGGCCAATGACCGGCTGGACGCGGCAATGCGCCTGTTCCAGTTCGCCGATGATTCCACCGCCAGTCGAGACATCACGTCATTCATGGCACAGGTTCGGGGCATGGAAGTGCAGGCCGATTCCTTGGCCCACATAGGACCGGTGGAAGACGCGGTGACATTGACTACGCCGGCAGGCGCGGCCGGACGCCACTGGGAATATGCGTGGATACCGGTGGTCCAGCAAGACGTGTGGCCGAACCTCGCCGGGCGCAACACCATGTTCGGTGGTGAAGACCTTGCCGAGCTCGTGCTGAGGGGAGCGCTTGAAGAAAGCGACAAAACCGGGCATGATCCGCGGTTCGCGGCTGTATTGTCGGGCGAGAAGAAGAGTTTCCTGGTCGCGCTGACCCGTGCACGGCGAATCATGATCAGCGCGGTATGGAACGACAGCATGAGCCCCTCGGACTTTCTCTTCGGGTATCTGCCGGAATACTATCCGCGCAACCGGCAACAGGCGCCTTTCACCACAGTGGGGGCACATGCGGGATTCGCCGAATATGATCTGGCCGGATTGGACGCCGACCCACGTGGGTTGGTCAGCGCCGCCCGCGCGGTTCTGGCCACTGCTCAACCGCAGCAGGCTGCCGCAAAGGACGCCGCGATTGCGTTGACACTCCTGTTAGAGCATGGTGTGCGCGCCGCAAATCCGCAGAGCTGGGCGTTTGTGGAATCGCCGGCCCAATCGGATAGCGCGTCATCTGGCGGTGCGTCATCTGGCGGTGCGTCATCTGGCGATACCTCATCTGACAGTGCCTCATCCGACAGCGCGTCATCTGGTGGTGTACAGCCTGACGGTATCCAAACAGGGAAAGGCAAGACGGATGCGCAGGCCGCGCCCATGGTCACCTTATCTCCATCGGCGGTCGACAGCCTATGGGCGTGCCCGGTGTGCTGGATGCTGGAGAACCGGTTCGCCGGTCCTCGCCCCAGCTCCGTGGCCACCAGTTTCGGAACCCTCATCCATGCGGTTGCGCAGCAAGGCAGCGAGGAAGGGCTGGACCATCTTTCCCACAATGCCCAGGCGTTGGCCGCACTGGGCTTGGACTCCACGGCCGGCGCGGAACGTCGCATCGAGGCTGTCTCGGCACGGCTTAATGCCATCTATCAGAGCAAACGTCCTGATCCGAATGCCATAGCCGACACCCGGAACCGCTATGAGGCCACCCGTAAGGACGAGTCCGCGGCGGATACCCTGCGCAACATCGCCGATTACTTTGTGCGCAGCGACGCCGATCCGGAAACGTATCTTGGCAAGAACTCCAGCAACTTCAGCATTGGCGCATTGGCCGGTGCCGAATGCGAACGGGAGTTTGCCGCACGATTCGATGTGCGTGACATACTCGACGCATACAATGCCGTGCCCGGCCTGCACCCAATCGGTCGGAACACGCTGGTCCGTCTGATGGGAGCACTGGTCGGAGGGTGGCCGGAAGGCATGGACGAGCATCTGACCGTGAGACTGTCCGGGCGCATCGACCGTATGGAAACCCGCGTACTCGCAGACGGCGGCGAATGCATTCGCCTCATTGACTACAAAACAGGCAGAACGCCCACGGTCAAACAGATTTTCAATGATTTGCAGCTCGTGTGCTATCAGCTTGGCCTCGTGTTCCCCGAAGACGGGCCGCGCGGTGCCAAGGCACTTGCCGCAATGCCGCATATCAGCCAAAGCGTGCTATTCCATGTCGGGCAGAATGCGGCACCAGCCAGAAGCTACGCTCCGGAAGGTGCCTTCCAGCCGCCGCTGTTCACTGATGGCTCGTTGAATGCCGAACCGTTCACGCCCCGATACTGGTATAAAGACCCCAACCGTTTCTTCGACATACCCGCCATAGATCCGGCTACTCCTCCCGAAGGTGTGAGTGCCGAAGCGTGGGCGCAATTCGCCGCGCTCGCCGGTACGCAGACGTTATGGTCGCTGACCATGATCGCCCGCGTATTCTATGCCGCGGCGGCCAGCAGATCAGCCATCATCGAGGCCCATCCGCAAGACACCCATATCGGATTCTGCCGTATGAAGAACGTCTGCCCTGCCTGTGCAGGCCAGATCGACACGATTTTCGAAACGAGGCAAGCATGAGCACGTTCACTCCCAGTGCGGAACAGGCCGCCATCATCGATGCGCCAGTCGATGCTGACGTATTGGTGGTTGCCGGTGCCGGTTCCGGCAAAACCTTTACGATGACCCAACGCATCATCGCGCTTATCAATCGAGGTGTGGCACCTGAACGCATCCTGGGCCTGACCTTCACACGCAAGGCCGCAGGCGAACTGCTGGAACGCGTCTCCGCCGCAGTGGCCGGTGATATGGCGGGCTCTACGACCGCCACGGTGTCTGATCGGGCATTCCTCAAGCCGGCCATTTTCACGTATGACGCCTTCTTCCAGACCATCGTGCGCCAATATGGACTGCTTGTCGGATTCGATCAGAACACGCAACCATTGAGCGCAGCCGGAGCGCTTCAACTGGCCACCGAAGTCATCGACAGTCACATGGATCTGGCGTTCAGTGAGGATTTTGGCGCCTTCTCCAGTTTGGCGAACCGTGTTCTGGCGTTGTCGGATGCCATTGGCAGTGCCATGATCGGTGCCGGCTGCACCAGCTTCGATGATGCGATCAATCGAGTACGGCAATGGGATTCGGCATTCATCAATCGATTGCAACAAGCCGTTGCAGACGAACCCATGCCCGAGGACGAGCCGAAAATCCCCAAGATCAAACGACTGAAGAAAGATACCGACGCCAGCTGGCAAGCCAAGCTCGATGACCGTGCCGAACATTTGCACGCCCGCTGCACCTATCATTGCGGTGCGCTGCTGGAGACCACACGCAAACGCGATATTCTGCTCCAGCTGGTGGAGGCCTATGCCCAAGCCAAGCGGGAACGCAATATGGCCGAATTCTCCGACTTCACCATTGCCGCGTATCAGCTTATCGAGCGCTTCCCCTCCATCGGAGAGCGTACGCGCCGCAGGTACAGCCACGTGCTGCTCGACGAATATCAGGACACCTCCACCACGCAGGCCGCTCTGCTGGCAGCACTGTTCCACGTGGATGCGTCACAGAGGTCCGCCGTCAACGCGGTGGGTGATCCGTTCCAGTCGATTTACGCATGGCGTGGTGCCAGCCCTGGTGCATTCCGTATGTTCCAGCAAGATTTCCACCTGCCTGCCGGATACAAGCCATTCCCGTTGTCCGTCACCAGGCGCAACAGCCGTATAGTGCTCGAAGCCGCCAATAATCTCACGCTGCCGTTGCGCTCCAATCCGTCGCGTCCCTCCAGCTCATTGATGCGTGAGGTCGATGTCTCATCGCTCGACCCCATGCCTGATGCCCCCGAAGGAACATTGGGAGTACTGGGCTTCGCCACGGCCGGGCAGGAGATCGACGCCGTAGTGCGTTTCTGCAAGACGGCCATCGCACGGCACCGTTCCGCAGCCGAACAACAGGAACAGATGCCGGGCGAACAGAAAGCGCCGGTCGCCGTGCTGTTTCGGTCCAAATCACATATGCCCGAATATCAGGCGGCATTGGAACAGGCCGGATTGACCACATTCGTGGTCGGCTATTCCGCGCTGCTGGAACGTCCGGAAATCCGCGATCTGATGGCGTTGCTGCACGTGGCCGCCGACCACACCGATACGGGATCGCTGATGCGCTTGCTGGCCACGCCACGATTCACCATGTCCGCAGCGGATTTGACCATGTTGGCCCGTTTTGCTGAAGAACAGAACATGGAACAACGCTTCCAAGCATTGGTGCAGGCCGGCCTTGCCCAACCGGATACACCAGCGAATGAATGGGCGGCTGTGGTGCGTGAGTACCGCGATCAGGTGGCCAATGCGGTATTCCTGCCAGACGTATTGCTACGCGGCGACCTGGTAAAACTGCTTGAACGGTTGAGCGCACACGGGCGCAACGCCATAACCTGGGCCGCGGTGATGCTCCGTCAGGTGCATGATGCCGTCGGGCGGCCACTGGGCGACGTGATTCGCGCCGGCATAGAAGCGTTGGATCTTGACATCGACACCGTATTGGCCGGTGTGCTGCATAATCCGCAGCACCGCGCCAATCCCGCTTTGGCGCATATGCCTATGGATGCGATTGTGGATTTGGTGGATACGTACACGCAAGAGATTGCCGCTGAGCAAACTCCCTCGTTGCATGGGTTCATCACATGGGTGGATCATCTGGCTTCGGTGGAGGATGAAGCCGCCAGTCTCCCCGACGCTCCGGTGGATGTGGAACTGATGACCGTACACCAGTCCAAAGGGTTGGAATGGGATGCCGTTGCGGTAGTGGGGCTTACCGCCGGCGGATTCCCCAGCAATCAGGGCGACCATCTCAAGATCGTGCTGGACGAACACCATACGGGAGGCACCGAGCAAGGTCACTGGACCGCACCCGAATATCATGAGACCGCCGACTCCTGGCTCACCAACCCCACCGCCGTGCCCGTGCCTATGCGCGCCGATGCCGGCATTTTGCCGCGATTCCCCCATGATGCCGATGTGGAAGCCGACCCCATCGCATCGTTGGCGGCTTTGGATGATGTGGAGCTTATCGATGATGAAGTGTTCGGCTCCATGCGCGAATTCGGCGATGGCGTGGAAGAAGTGGATGCATCCGGCTGGTATTTGACGCAGGCGGAGGAATATGGGCGTCGGCTGCATGCCGACGAACGTCGATTGATGTATGTGGCGCTTACCCGTGCGCGGGAAGATGCCCTGATGACCTATTGCGCCTATACGGGCGAATCCGGGCGGGACCCGTCAGTGGTGCCCAAAGGCTCTCGCGCCGCTCAGCCATCCAATTTCTGGCTTGAAGTGCATGACGCGCTCCAAGCCCGTGAACATGCGATATCGGCTCAGGACTGTGTGGAACGGCTGCAAACCGCCAATGCCGGGAAGCCCATGCTGATCTCGGCGCAAGGCGAAGCGATTGCCCCTCCCGAAGGGTTCTTTATCGGAGAGCATGCCGCGGCATACAGTGACGCCGTGGTGGGGGAGGCGTGGCAAACGCCGATTACGCAGACGAATGCCGCCGTCGAATTGCCGTGGCCGGCTACCCTCAGCGACGCGGTGCATGAACAGCTGTCACGCGGCATCGATGTCATCGCCGCAGATTCCTCGTCACTTGAGCAGCACCAAGACGCCGGCCCACTCCTGCAACGGGCACAATTGCTGGTGGACGACGCCGATTTGATGGCCGATGCCGCCAGCGGCCAGTCGCTTGATGAGGCAGTCAAAGCCAAGGCGCAACGCGTTCTGGCTGCAGGACGCCAGAACGTGACAAGCCTGCAAGCCCGCGTAGGTGGCATGAACGAACGGGAGGAGCGCCTCTACTGGCGTAGCATTATCCGCCCGATTCCGCGCATATCGTCTCCGGCGGCCGAGGCCGGCACGCAGTTCCATGCGTGGGCCGAGCAATTCATCAATGCCGGTAAGCCGGATGAAGCGGTACTGGCATATGAAGCCGAACCAAGCATGCCGCATACAGGTCAGGATGCGGGATTCGTTTCCCGGGAAGCCATGTTGGCCGATTTGGCCGAACGGGAGCGGCAATGCCGCAAGCCATCCACACGGCAGCCCGCTGTCCCACAGCCCACGGCTCAACAATCCGTATCCGCCGTATCCGCCGTATCCGCCACTTCCATAAGCAGCGACAATGCCACCGAGTCCAAGCTGGTGGCGTGGCAGCGCAGACTGGCCGAATCATCGTGGGCCAAGCGCATCCCGGCGTGGACGGAGCGTGCCATCGTCGTGGACGTGCCGGGCGTGGGCCTGGTCAATGGCAAACTCGATGCGGTATTCATCGGTGGACTTGACCCGTCCAGCACCACCGCACGCTTTACCGTGGTCGACTGGAAAACCGGTCGTCGGCCCACCAAGCCAGACGACATCACCCGCAAACTTGCCCAGCTCGACATGTACCGACTGCTGCTGGCAGCGGTCGAAGGTGTGGAATTGGACAGTATCGACGCCACTCTCTACTATGTCAGTGAGCCCGACGAGGGCTTGCGCGAGCTTCACGCCCGCGCGAAAACCAAACAGGAAATCCTTACCGAGTTGAGCTCCGGCATTCCCGAACAATCTGACAACGACTGAGCCCAAAGGCTCATGACCTGTACAGCATCGGACGGCCTTCACCGGTGGAGAGACCTTATGCATCGCAAGGCATCTCCGACGATGAAGACGACTGGCCACGTACCGGTCCGCGGTTGAAACGCACCGCGTGACGTTGCCCGGGAACCGCTACCCTCGGATGGCACGTGTGGGCGGGCGCACGTGCCGGACAACGCACCAGTAAGGAGTTATTGTGTCCACGACTCGCGCGGTTTCGAAGTCGTCCGCTGCCCACTCGCCCTACCAGCGCCTGTTCATGCTGCCCGGAGCCAAGGCGTTCTGCCTGTCCGGCGCGGTGGCACGATTGCCGATCTCCATGATGAGTCTCGGCATCGTTCTGGCGCTCAACCATCTCTACGACAATTGGACCATCGCCGGCACCATGAGCGCCGCCTATGTGCTGGCCATGAGCTGCGTCACCCCGTTCTACGCCCGCGCCTTCGACCGTTTCGGCCAAGCCCGCGTGGGCCGGCTTGCGCTCGCCGTGCAGATTGTGGCCATGCTCGCCTTCGCCTTCGCGGCGTTGGTGCGCGTGCCGATTCCGCTGCTGTTCGTCCTGGCCATCATCATGGGTCTGACGCAGTTCTCATTCGGCGCATTGGTCCGAACACGCTGGTCCTATGCGTTGCGCGGTGTGGAAGATGGTGAACAGCTGCTCAACACGGCCTACGCCATGGAAGCCGCCATTGACGAGATCGTCTTTATTCTGGGGCCGATTCTGGCGGCTTGGCTGGCCACCTCCGTGCATCCGGTATCCCAACTGTTCGTGCCCACCGTGGCATGCGGTATCGGCGGCACCATATTCTTCTCGCTGAAATCCACCCAGCCACCGGTTATCGTGGAACAGGTCACCGTGGCCGCGCACGATGACGGCAGCCCTGCTGCAAGCGAAGATGCCGACCAGCTGACCCTGCGCCAGCTCAAACGCAGCGGCGCCAAGCCCAAGAGCGTATTGCTCTATGCCGGCGTACTGCCGTTGCTCGCTGTGTTCATCGTGTTCAATATGAGCTTCACGTCCTTCGACGTGTCCATTACCGCCACCATGAAATCCATGGGACTTGAGCCCTTCCTCGGTCTGCAATTGGCGATGTTCGCGGTCGGCTCGTGCATCGGCGCGCTGGTGTTCGGCTCTTGCCGACTCAAAGGCTCCCATTGGGCGCATATGGTGATGTTCCTATCGCTGCTGACCGTCGGCTACGTGTTCTTCCGGCTGTCAATGGACAATCTCATCCTGCTGGGCGTCTTCGAAATCCTCGCCGGCCTGACCGTCTCGCCGACGTTCGCCACCGGCAACCTCATCGTCAAGGATCTGGTGCCGGCGGAATCCCTGACCGAAGGGCTGAGCTGGGTAACCACCGCAGGCACGGTCGGCACGTCGATCGGCTCGTCCGTGGCCGGCATTGTGCTTGACGCCTCCAACCCTCATGTGGGCATGATGCTGCCATTCATCTTCACGCTGGCGTCCGTGCCATTGGCGTTGGCCGGATGGGCCTTGGCCAAGCGGCGTGGGTGAAACGGGATCGGGCTACGCCCGATGGATGGTTGGCGGCTTCGCCGGGGTCTCTCCCTCAGTCCGCTTCGCGTCCAGCTCGAACGCAATTAATGATGGCTTTCAGCCAACTGAATTATTGCTCACTGTCGTTCGCCCTCACCTAAAAACGCCTCCGGCGTTTTCTTCACGGTTCGGCTCATCAGAGGGAGCTCGACTTCACGGTTCGGCTTGTCAGAGGGAGCTCGATTCTGTGGACGGGATATTGGCGTGAGGGCTTGGCGGTGATAGGCTGATTGCCGATTGGAAAACGTTCCGGGTACATTGCCGGGCAGGTACGGGTAGACAGGGAAGAAGACATGATCAAGGTTTCGGTGGTCGGAGCAAAGGGCCGCATGGGCTCGCACGTGGTCGAAGCGGTGAACAAGGCCGAGGATACGCAGCTGGCGCTCGCATTGGATGCCGGCGACGACCTGACCCAGGTCACCACCGACAACACCGATGTGGTCGTCGAATTCACCGTGCCGTCCGTCAGCCTGAACAACGTGCTGACCCTGATCGGCCAAGGTGTGGACGTGGTGGTCGGCACCACCGGCTGGACCGACGAGAAACTCGCCCAGGTCAAATCCGCCATCGCCAACGGCCCGAAGCCCGAAACCCAGAAGGTCTTCATCGCACCTAATTTCGCGATCTCCGCCGTGCTGGCCGACTACTTTGCCACCAAGGCCGCGAAATACTTCGAATCCGCCGAAGTCATCGAACTGCACCACCCCACCAAGGTGGACGCCCCCTCCGGCACCGCCATCCACACCGCCCACGGCATCGCCGAAGCACGCAAGGCCGCAGGACTCGCCCCCGTGCCGGACGCCACCGAAACCGATGGCGGCTCACGCGGCCAGGTGGTCGACGGCATCCACGTGCACGCCGTGCGTCTGCGCGGCCTCAACGCCCACGAGGAAGTGCTCTTCGGCAACGCCGGCGAGCAGCTGACCATTCGGGCCGACAGCTTCGACCGCACCAGCTTCATGCCCGGCGTCCTGCTTGCCGTGCGCAAGCTCGCCGGCGACGCTCCGGCCGGCCTGACCATCGGCCTCGACCACTTCCTCGACCTGTAATCGACCCGCAGTCGACCAGTAGTCGCCCCCGCATTTCAGGCAGGGAAGCGCGCCGGGACGCGCATCACGGCATTGCCACCGGCTCCGGTCATAATGCCACGCATTCAGCAACAATCAAGGTACGTAATATAAGAGTCCACAATGGGAAGTACGGTGAACACTATGAGCGAGCATGACATGCACCTTCTTGAGCCAGCACCTTTCGGCCGCATTCTGCCGGCTATGGTCACCCCGATGAAATCCGACGGCAGCGTCGATTTCGCCGCCGCGCAGAAGCTCGCCAAATACCTCGTCGCCGATGGCGCGGATGGTCTGGTGGTCAATGGCACCACCGGTGAATCGCCCGTCACCCATATGGATGAGAAGGTCGAGCTGGTCAGGGCCGTCAAGGAGGTCGTCGACGTTCCGGTGATTTCCGGCGCCGGCTCCAACGACACCGCACACACCGTGCGTATGGTCGAACAGACTCAGGAAGCGGGCGCCGACGCGGTGCTCGTCGTCATGCCTTACTATTCCCGCCCCTCGCAGGACGGTATCGTCGGCCACTACAAGGCCGTCGACGAATCCGCCGAAAAGCCGATCATCGTCTACGATGTTCCCGGCCGTACCGGCTTGAAGGTCAAGGTCGAAACCTACGACCGACTGGCCGGACTTGAACACGTCAAGGCTGTCAAGGACGCCACCGGCGATCTTGCAGCCGCAGTGGAGAAGCAGCAGCGCACCGGCCTCGCCTGGTATTCCGGCGATGACGGCCTGTTCCTGCCGTTCCTCTCCATCGGCGCCGTCGGCATCATTTCGGTGATTGCCCACGTCGCCTCCAACCCCATGCAGCAGCTTGTCCAGGCATTCGATCGCGGCGATATCACCACCGCCCGTCGCCTCGCCAACCAGCTCGCCCCCCTTGTCCACGCGTTGAATGGCGACGGCTATCAGGCCGTCATGGCCAAGGCTGCGCTCAAGGTCAAGGGCGTTATCCCCTCCACCACCATGCGTCTGCCGAACATCGGTCCCGACGCCACTCAGCTTGACAAGGCTGAAGAGGGCATGCGCGCTGCCGGACTGCTGTAAGCCCGAAACGCTGCATACGGGTTGCCAGCCCGCCGCCCCTGCATGACAGAGCAGAGGCACCACAACAGAAATCCCAAAAAGGTTATGGCACAAGAACAAAAGAAAACAAGCAAGAACACGAATTCTCGCCGTCGCGGTTCCGCGCGCGGCCGCAACACCAACGGATCCAACAGCCGTACGCCGTCCCGTAAGATCAACGCCACCCGGCAGGCCACCGCACCCCAGCAGGATGCCGTGCTGATCGCCCCGCCGAAGTACCGCAAGGGCTCCATGCGCATCACGCCGCTCGGCGGCTTGGGCGAAATCGGCCGCAACATGAACGTGATCGAATACAACGGTCACCTGCTGCTCATCGACTGCGGCGTGCTCTTCCCCGAGGAGGAGCAGCCGGGCGTGGATCTCATCCTGCCCGATTTCAGCTACATCAAGAACCGTCTCGACAAGGTCGACGCCCTGGTGCTCACCCACGGCCACGAGGACCACATCGGCGGCGTGCCCTACCTGCTCAAGCTGCGTCCGGACATCCCGCTGATCGGCTCCAAGCTGACCCTCGCCTTCGTGGACGCCAAGTGCAAGGAACACCACCAGAACCCCACCAAGGTTGAGGTTGCCGGCCGTGAGAAGCTCAAGGTGGGTCCCTTCGACCTCGAATTCGTCAACGTCACCCACTCCATCCCGGACGCCCTGGCCGTCTATGTCAAGACCCCGGCCGGCTCCCTGATCGACACGGGCGATATCAAGCTCGACCAGCTGCCGCTCGACCACCGCATCACCGACCTCGTCGAATTCGGCAAGATCGGCGAAAAGGGCGTGGACCTGCTGATGATGGACTCCACCAACGCCGAGGTGCCCGGCTTCGTCAAGCCCGAGACCTCCATCGGCCCGGCCCTTGACCAAGCGTTCGCCCAGGCCACCCGCAAAATCATCGTCGCCAGCTTCTCCTCCCACGTGCACCGTGTGCAGCAGGTGGTGGACGCCGCCCACAAGTACGGCCGCAAGGTCGTGTTCGTCGGCCGTTCGATGGTGCGCAACATGTCCATCGCCGCCGACCTCGGCTACCTGCACATCCCCGAAGGCACCGTCGTGGACCTGAAGCAGGCCAACGACATTCAGGACGACAAGCTCGTCTTCATGTGCACCGGCTCCCAGGGCGAACCGATGGCCGCACTCGGCCGCATCGCCGACGGCAACCACCGCGATATCCACATCAACGAGTTCGACACCGTGATTCTCGCCAGCTCCCTGATTCCAGGCAATGAGCACGGCGTCTACAAGGTGATCAACAAGCTCGTGCAGCTCGGCGCCAAGGTCGTCAACCGCGACAACGCCGCCGTGCACGTGTCCGGCCACTGCAACGAGGGCGAGCTGCTGTACATGTACAACATCGTCAAGCCCAAGTGCGCCATGCCGATCCACGGCGAAAACCGCCATCTGGTGGCCAACGGCCTGATCGCCGTCAAGACCGGCGTGGACCCGCAGAACGTGGTTTTGGCCGAAGACGGCGATGTGGTCGACCTGTACCACGGCAGGGCCGCGGTCGTCGGCTCCGTGCCGTGTGGTTACGTGTACGTCGATGGCGATTCCGTCGGCGAGCTGACCGATGACGAGCTGGAAAAGCGCCGCATTCTCGGCACCGAGGGCTTCGTCTCCGCGTTCGTGGTGGTCGACACCGACAATCACGAGGTCGTCACCGGCCCGAAGATCTACCTGAATGCCGTGGCCGAGGACGAAAGCGAGTTCGACAAGGTTCGTCACCAGATCGTCGAACAGCTCAACGACCAGATGATGCAGGGCACGCGCGACACCTACAAGCTGCAGCAGACCATGCGCCGCACGCTCGGCAGCTGGGTTGCGCGCCAGCTGCACCGCAAGCCGATGATCGTGCCCGTCGTGGCCGACATCGCCCAGGACGTCGAAACCGTAGAAACCAAGTAGTCCGGATTATCCAGGGACGACCGTAAGGAGTAATTGAAGTCATGCCCGGTTCTAATCTCACTCGTATTGAAGCCGAAGAACGTAAGGCCGTTATCGAAGCGCCGATTCACTATCACGTCGACCTTGACCTGACGGTCGGCGCGAAGAACTTCGGTTCCAAGTCGTTCATCTGCTTCAACGCGAAGCCTGGTTCGTCGACCTTCCTCGACCTGATCGCCGACGAAGTGACCTCCATCGACCTCAACGGCAAGTCCCTGGACCCGGCCGTGGCCTTCCAAGACAACCGCATCGAACTGACCGACCTCAAGGAGAAGAACGAGGTCACCGTCGAAGCCAGGTGCCGTTACTCCAACACTGGCGAGGGCCTGCACCGCTCGGTCGACCCGTCCGATGGCAACATCTACCTGTACTCCCAGTTCGAGGTGCCGGACGCTCGCCGCGTCTACGCCGTGTTCGACCAGCCTGACCTGAAGGCCACCTTCGACTTCAAGGTGCTCGCTCCCGCCAGCTGGATCGTCACCTCCAACATGCCGGTTGCCACCATCGAGGACGATCCGCGCGAAACCCTCGACGGCACCCTCGGCGACAAGCCGAACGAAAGCACCCGTCTGTGGGACTTCGAGCCGACCCCGGTGATGAGCTCCTACCTGACCGCCATCTGCGCCGGCCCGTACGCCGAATGGCACACCGAATACCTGAACGAAGACGGCCGTACCGTGCCAATGGCCCAGTACTGCCGACAGTCGTTGGCCAAGGCCTTCGCGAAGGACGTCGACTACCTGTTCGACATCACCAAGAAGGGCTTCGCGTTCTACGCCAAGACCTGGGGCGTGCCCTACCCGTACGCCAAGTTCGACCAGATCTACGTGCCCGAATACAACGCGGGCGCCATGGAGAACATCGGCATGGTCACCATCCGCGACTCCTACGTGTTCGAATCCAAGGTGACCGACGCGCTGGCCGAGCGCCGCGTGGTGACCGTGCTGCACGAGCTTGCGCACATGTGGTTCGGCGACTATGTGACCATGAAGTGGTGGAACGACCTGTGGCTCAACGAGTCCTTCGCTGAATTCACCTCCACGCTGGCCACTGCCGAAGCCACCGAATGGCATGACGCTTGGGCCACTTTCTGCTCCGGCGAGAAGAGCTGGGCGCTGCGCCAGGATCAGCTGCCCACCACGCACCCGATCGTCGCGCCGATCAACGACCTCAACGACACTTACGTCAACTTTGACGGCATCACCTACGCCAAGGGCGCCTCCGTGCTGAAGCAGCTGGCATTCTACGTGGGCCGCACGCAGTTCTTCGAAGGTATCCACAACTACCTGAACCGTCACGCCTACTCCAACGCCACCCTGGCCGACCTGCTGAGCGAACTGGAAAAGACCTCCGGCCGCGATCTCAAGGCCTGGAGCGCCAAGTGGCTGGAGGAATCCGGCATCAACACGATCGCCACTGGCCTGACCGTAAACGCGGACGGCACCATCGCCGAACTGAAGCTCACCCAGAGCGCGCCGGCCGAACACCCGGTGCTGCGCCCGCATCGCCTGGCCGTCGGCTTCTACAACGAAGACGCCGCAACCGGCAAGATCGTGCGCACCGAGCAGTTCGAACTCGATGTAGATGGCGAAACCACCATCGTCGAGGCCGCAGCCGGCAAGCCGCGCCCGGCATTCGTGCTGGTCAACGACGATGACCTGACCTACACCAAGATTCGTTTCGACGCCGAATCCCAGGCATTCGCCGAAGCCAACCTGCATCGTTTCGATGATGCCCTGGCCCGCGCCGTGACCTGGCTCGCCTTCTGGGATATGACCCGTGACGGCGAATTCCCGGCCGAACGCTTCGTGGACATGACCCTGCGTCTTCTGGCCACGGAAACCGAATCCACCACCTTCCGTTACGCGCTGGCCTGCATGAGCACCACCGCCCACCACTACGTGGCGCCCGCCCGCCGCGACGATGTGCTGCGCCACGTGGCCGCCGAACTGTGGACTCTGGCCAACGCCGCCGAAGCCGGCTCGGACACCCAGTTCCAGCTCGTCACCGCCTACTTGGGCTACGGTGAGGAGGGCGACGCCGCATTCGCCGCCAACGCACACGGTCTGCTGGACGGCACCGTGCGTCTTGAAGGCCTCGAAATCGACAACAACTTCACGTGGACCATCGTCCAAGCGCTCACCTCCGTCAACGAGATGACCAACGACGACGTGGACGCGCAGCTCGCCAAGAAGGAGACCACGGAAAACCGCGAGTTCGCCTACGGCGCCCGTGCCTCCATGGCCACCGCTGAGGCCAAGGAATGGGCTTGGGATCAGGCGCTCCACAACGACGAGCTGACCAACTCCCAGCTCGAGGCCGTGGCCCGTGGCTTCTCCGCCACCCCGCGCTCCGATCTGGCCGAGCCGTTCGCCGCCAAGTACTTCGAGACTGTGGACTGGGTCTGGGCCAACAAGACCTACCACATGGCCGACGCCCTGCTCAACGGCCTGTACCCGGGCTACGCCGATCCCGCCACGCTGGTCAAGCTCGGTGACGCCTGGCTGGACGAGCACATTGCCGCCGACAATGCCCTGAAGCGTCTGATCGTCGAAAACGTGGCATCCTCCCACCGCACCCTCAAGGTTCGCGAATACAACGAAGCGCTCTGATTTCCTTCTGGCTCCCCTCGGGCGCGAGGGGAGCTGTCGCCTCAGGCGACTGAGGGGAGTCGCTTCCGCGAGAAGCTACGTCCACATTCCAACATAAAACCCGCAACCAATCCTCAACAGCGTATTCTCGCTCAAGGCCGGCAATATGCCGGTCGATGAGCGACAAGGATACGGGGAATGATTGCGGGCTTTTCCATAACTTCATTACTGCTGATTCTGTTGGCCGGAATCGGCGCAGGATTCGTGGGCTATGCGGTAGGCGCATCGTCACTGGTCTCATACCCGGCCCTGCTCGCGTTCGGCATTCCGCCTGTATTGGCAAACGCTTCTAACACCGTTGGCGTGGTCGGCACGGGCATCGGTGGCGTGATGGGTGCGCGCAAAGAACTCAAAGGCCAAGCGGTACGCTCCATTACGTATGTGGTCATCGGCGCATTCGGCGGGGTGGCCGGTGCGTTTCTGTTGCTCAAACTCGACCCGAGTGTCTTTGAATTTGCCGCACCAGTGCTGATTTTGCTGAGCTCGCTGATCATCGCCATCAATCCGCGCGGCCGCATGCAGGCCAAGCAAGCCGCCGCGGATGCCACCGCGCAACTCAAGCACATCGAAGCCACTGAAGCCACTGAAGCCACTGAAGCCACTGAAGCCACTGAAGCCGCCAAGCGCGCAACCACCCCTACCGCACCTCACCGCCCGCCGGAACAACTCGTGCAGCCCATGAGTCAGGATTCCTGGTGGGTATGGCTGGGCGTAGCGGCGGTCGCCATCTACTCCGGCTACTTCGGCGCGGGCGCCGGTACCTTGGCTCTCGCCGTGCTTGATGCCGCCAAAATCGGCCCATTCCACAAGATCAATGCATTGAAAACCCTGATCGGCACAGGCGCGAACATCAGCGCCTCAGTGGTATTCATCATCCAAGGCGCGGTCGATTGGCCGGCCGCCATCATGCTGTGCATCGGATGCTTCATCGGCGGGTACATCGCCCCGTCCATCACCCGCAAGATTCCCGCAAACATCATGCGCGCCGCCGCCGTAATCGCCGGCATCATTCTTACCATCGATCTGGGGCTCAAAACCTATTGATTCGTGCCTTACACTGATGCAGTGAAGCATACAGCATGGCCGTCAACCGCAGCGTGGTCGCAGACCCCGATAAGGTGGCCAATGTCTGGCATTTGGCGACTGCGGAACCTGAGCGCCTAGAAACCAGCGCGGCAGGCGAAGCGGTGAACGACTTCCTCGATCCGCCAGACACGTCGCAGATTCACGGCATTGCGTGTCATGCTGATTGGCGGTTCGCGGCGCGAGCAGGTGCTGTTCGCCGGCGTTATGAAGGAGCTACTCGCGCCCATCAACAATCCGCGATATGTCATCATCGGTAAGGAATGGGGCGTGCGCGCTTACTGCGTGAGCTTCCCCTGCCCGTCCGTATTTGCCCGCCGCCAGCAGGACGCCGAGATACTGAGCCGGCAGTTGGACCGCTGCCTGACGCATTGCACCATGGTATACGCCCGCACTGAGGAAGGTCGGCATACGCTACTTCGCTGCCAAACGCGTTCTTTCCTCAACCGCGACGAGCAACTGCCGCACATACTGACCACAACATCGGAGTAATAGATCGTTGCATTCATGGCCGAGACCACCCCGGTAGAGGAGATGCCGTTGGGCATGTTCATCGCATGGCTCAGCGTGTTCCTCGCCGTCGTTCTGTTTGGTGTTGCTTTGCCGGTTATCGATGTACGCTGGGTAGTTCCGTTCGTCGTATTTGCCGCTGTATTGTTTACAGGCGCGTTTGCCGGCCCGTTCTTACTAGTGCGATGGCTTCGTTCCCGTGCCGGAGTGCATCGGTCCGCCCGGCATGCCCGCTAACGAATGTATCTCATCATTCATCCGCCGAACAAGATGAATATGCGGGTTTGTGGGTGATGCCATTGCGGCTGTTGAATGCTGATTTCCGGTTCTGGAGCAGATTCCGTGGCGGTTTTTTGCCGAGTCGGGTCCTAGGGTGGAGCACAACGACTACGATGGTGCGGGTAACGCGATACAAGGAGTGGAACTTCATATGCCGAAGATGTTTGGAACCGATGGTGTTCGAGGACTGGCCAATAGGGATTTGACCGCACGTCTGGCGTTGGATTTGGGCGATGCCGCCGTGCGTGTGCTCGGCGACGCCGGCACCCAAGACGATCAGCCTGAGGGGCGCCGCCGCGCGCTCGTGGGTCGTGACACCCGTGTGTCCGGCGATTTTCTGGCTTCCGCCCTGTCTGCGGGCATGGCCGCCGGCGGATTCGACGTGATCGACGCAGGCATCATCCCGACCCCGGGCATCGCGTTCCTGACCAGCGTGCTCAACGTTGAGATGGGTGCCGTGATCTCCGCCTCCCACAACCCGATGCCCGACAACGGCATCAAGTTCTTCGCACGCGGCGGCTTCAAGCTGCCCGACCAGAAGGAAGACGACATCGAGGCCGTGCTCGGCCAGGACTGGGACCGCCCGACCGGTGCCGGCGTGGGCCGCGTGAGCCACGACCAGACCACCGCCACCAACCTGTACATCGATCATCTGGTGGCCACCATCGCTCCGCTGAACGATGACAAAACCCAGCCCAAGCCGCTCAAGGGCCTGAAGATCGTGGCCGACTGCGCCAACGGCGCCACTTCCGTGGTGGCTCCCGAAGCCCTGCGCCGTGCCGGTGCGGATGTAATCGTGATCAACGCCTCGCCGGACGGCTACAACATCAACAAGAACGCCGGTTCCACCCACCCCGAGCAGCTGCAGGCCATGGTCAAGGCCACCGATGCCGTGATGGGCGTGGCCTTCGACGGCGACGCCGACCGTTGCCTCGCCGTGGACGAAGACGGCAACATGATCAACGGCGACCAGATCATGGGCATTCTGGCCCGCGCCAAGCAGCGCGAAGGCAAGCTCAACCACGACACCCTCGTGGTCACCGTGATGAGCAACCTCGGTCTGAAGCTCGCCCTGAAAGATATGGGCATCAAGACCGTGGAAACCGCCGTGGGCGATCGTTACGTGCTTGAGGAAATGCTCAAGGGCGATTACTCGCTCGGCGGCGAGCAGTCCGGCCACGTGATCAACCGCGAATTCGCCACCACCGGCGACGGCACCCTGACCGCACTGACCCTGTGCAACGAGGTCGTCAAGTCCGGCAAGAGCCTGAAGGAGCTCGCCGCCGACTTCCCGCAGCTGCCGCAGACCCTCATCAACGTGCCGAACGTGGACAAGAAGGCCGCCTCCACCAACAAGCGCATCCAGGATGCCGTGGCCCGTGAGGAGGAACTGCTGGGAGACACCGGCCGTGTGCTGCTGCGCCCCTCCGGCACCGAACCGCTCGTGCGCGTGATGGCCGAGGCCGCCACCCAAGCCTACGCCGACGAAGTCTGCACCCGCCTCGCCAAGATCGTCGCCGAAGAACTCGCGCTGTAGCACCCTTCCCTAAGGAAAAAAACAATGTTTGGAAAGAACGCCAAAGTCGACCTCGAACTCAACCGTGATGTCGAAAAACTCATCAAAACCGGCGGCAAGGAGAAGCTCCTGCCCATCGTGCAGGCCGGCGAACCGGTGTTGCGCCAACGGACAGTGGCCTATAATGGCCAGCTTTCCAAGCGTACGCTCGCCAAACTCATCGATACGATGCACACCACCATGCTGGAGGCACCCGGCGTGGGGCTCGCCGCCACCCAGATCGGCTTGGGGCTCGCGCTCGCCGTGGTCGAAGACCACGTGCGCGACGACGAGGATGATCCGCGCGAAATCGCGGAATTCCCCTTCCACGTGATCATCAACCCGAGCTACAAACCCACCAGCGACAAAACCGCCTCGTTCTACGAGGGCTGCCTGAGCTTCGACGGATACCAAGCTGTGCGCAAGCGTTGGCTCGACATCACCGCCGAATGGGATGATGAAGACGGCAAACACCACAGCGAGCCGCTGCACGGCTGGCCCGCACGCATCTTCCAGCACGAAACCGATCATTTGAGCGGCGAGTTGTATATCGATCGCGCCGAAATCCGTTCGCTGACCACCAACGAGAACCTCGAGGACTACTGGTGCGAAGACCCGGTGCCCACCGAGGCCGCTGAAGAGCTCGGTTTCGCACTATGACCGACCGTGCATGGTTCGACGCCGCCAAGGGAGACATTCCCCAATGGGCGGCGTCCATGCCCAAGGACGCCGATGGCACCACCATCGACTGGGACTGGGTGCGTTCTCTGGACCTGGCGCATGGCGTCGGCACAATACCGGAATCCACCCCACAGTCCATCCACGACGCATTGAAGGCCGACTACGCCACACGCGAGCGTCTGGAATCGATCATCGCCCAATGCAACAGCGCATTCATGACCGATTTCGACCGGTTCATCGGCTCCTATCGTCTGCCTCGCGCGCTCGCCTACGCCAATCGTCGGCTCAACGACAACATCAACACGCTGTTGCATCTGGGCGAACAGCAACACCTATGGGCGGTCAGTCGCGAACGGCGGGGGAGGGCCACCATTGCCGTGCTCAAGCCGTACTCCGGCAGCGGCCCGTCGAACGATGACCAAGGCATGCTGGATCTGAGCGGCGAAGCCGGTGGCACATCTGCCGGAAACACTGCCGCCGAAAACAGCGATGTCAAGTTCCCCACAACAGTCGCCTTGGACGATGTCCAAGATCGTACGGCAGCGATTCTTGACGCACGCGCCGAACGGCGTAAGGCCCAGCGCTTCCAGAAGCGGGCGGGCGATGCGGCGATGGCCCGCGCCAATCTCTCCGGCGCGACTTCGCCGGGTGGTGCCGCTCTGCCGGGTGGTGCCGCCGCGTCTGGCAACGCTACCGGACACCATCCCAAGCCCGACTGGCGCGACGCCTACCTGCCCGGCCGCGACGTGGATGCGGTGATGGGCATCGACATCGAAACCACCGGCATCGATCCGGCACGTGACTACATCATCGACGTCGGCTTCGAGTTCATGAACATGGCCAGTCCGCGCCCGGCCGGCGAACCCGAGACATACGCCTATGAGCAGGGCTATTACGCCGCCGGCGACGCCTACGGCCAGTCCCGCCTCGCTTTTGGCGTGCCGCCGGAAAACGCGGCGCTCGGCAACGCCCTCATCGCCAAACTCACCGGTATCGATGTACGCGGCCGCAGCAGCGAGGCCGGGTACCGACTCTTCGACGAATGGCCCCAAGCCCAGGCCGGCCTGCTCGCGCGGCTTACCCAGCAGCCGTACGTGGCGCATAACGCCACCTTCGAACATAGCTGGTTCATGCTGAACGTCGCCGGATACGCGGAAAGCTACCGCGCCGGGCGCATCACCATCATCGATACCCTGCCGATGAGCCGGCAGTGGGACCCCGGCGCGGTACCCACCAACGAGCATCCTTACGGAGACAACACGCTCGACGCCTACGCCAAACGTCAGGGCGCGCTTGATTCCGCCCACAACGAACGCCACCTGGGCCTTGAGGATTCGCACATCATGCTGGTGGCCATGAAACACCATCTGGCGGCGCTGAAAGCGCAAGGGAAAGGGCCGTGGGGGTCCACCGGCAGGGCGGGCATCGGCGGCAAGTCCTGCGGTCGTAAGCGGTGAGTACACTATTGGTCTCGTGAGTAACTATCAGGACAGCCGACAGCAGCGTGAGAACCGCCGCCGCACCATCGTGCGTGTGGTGTGCGTGGTCATAGCTGTGGCCATGCTCGGCTCCCTGGTCATCCCGGCGATTTACGCGGGGCTTTGACGTTGCCTTCGCATATTCGTGCCCGCAGTTGAACACGTCTGATGCGAGGGATTCGTGAGGTCGCCCGGCCGGTTATCGGCAAGGCAGGCCCGGAACCTTCTGACAGCATGGATTGCAGGCGGATGCGCGTGTGGCGCGGCAATGCCCGCCAACGCCAGAGGAATGTGCGAAGGCTGTCAACAAGGACGTGACTTCCCAAGGAATCTCAAAGAATCAACAGTAAGGTAAACCACGATGGCAGAATTTGACTTTACCCAGGCGATCGGCGAAGCCCGCGCCAAATACGAATCCATCGCCAAGGCGCTGGACGTCGACCGACTCAAGGCCGATATCAAGGATCTCGAAACGCAGGCCGCGGCCCCGGGCCTGTGGGATGACCCGGAAAACGCCCAGAAGATCACCAGCCGGCTGTCCGCCGCGGAATCGCAGCTGAAGCGTCTGAACTCCGCCTCCCAGCGCATCGACGATGTGGAAACGCTCGTCGAACTCGGCCACGAGGAGGGCGATCAGGACTCTCTGGACGAGGCGCAAAGCGAAATCGGCGAGATCCAGAAGGATCTCGACCAGATGGAGATTCAGACCCTGCTTGACGGCGAATATGACGAACGTTCCGCCGTGGTGACCATCCGCTCCGGTGCCGGCGGCGTCGACGCGGCCGACTTCGCGCAGATGCTGCTGCGCATGTACCTGCGCTACTGCGAGCGTAACGGCTTCAAGGCCAAGGTCATGGACACCTCCTACGCCGAAGAGGCGGGCATCAAGTCCGCCACCTTCCAGGTGGACGCCCCCTACGCTTACGGCCGACTGTCCGTGGAAGGCGGCACCCACCGTCTGGTGCGCATCTCCCCGTTCGACAACCAGGGTCGCCGCCAGACCAGCTTCGCCGCCGTGGAAGTGGTGCCGCTGGTCGAGGCCACCGATCACATCGACATTCCGGATACGGACATCCGCGTGGACACCTACTGCTCCTCCGGCCCCGGCGGCCAGGGCGTGAACACCACGTACTCGGCCGTGCGCATCACCCACCTTCCCACCGGCATCGTGGTGACCATGCAGGATGAGCGTTCGCAGATTCAGAACCGCGCCTCCGCCATGGCCGTGCTCCAGTCCCGACTGCTCGTGCTGCGCCACGAGGAGGAGGCCAAGAAGAAGAAGGAGCTCGCCGGCGATATCAAGGCCAGCTGGGGCGATCAGATGCGCTCCTACGTGCTGCACCCCTACCAGATGGTCAAGGATTTGCGCACCGGCTACGAAACCAGCCAGACCCAGGCCGTGTTCGACGGCGACATCAACGCGTTCATCGAGGCCGGCATCCGCTGGCGCCACGAACAGCGCCGCGCCGCCGAAACCGAGGAGTAAGCAGCATTATGGCGCTGATCTCACTGGACAATGTGTCCAAGATCTATCCCAAAGGCACCCGACCGGCGCTTGACGACATCAACCTCGATATCGAACGCGGTGATTTCGTGTTCCTTGTGGGTGCGTCCGGCTCCGGCAAGACCACGCTCTTGAGCCTGCTGTTGCGCGAGGAAGAGGCCACCAACGGCGAGATTCGCGTGGCCGGCAACGATCTGCGGCGCATCACCAACCGTCAAGTGCCGCAGTACCGCCGTTCGCTGGGCTTCGTGTTCCAGGATTACAAGCTGCTCAATAACAAAACCGTGTGGGAGAACGTGGCGTTCGCCCTTGAGGTGATCGGCACACGGCGGTCCACCATCAAATCGTTGGTGCCCAAGGTGCTGGATACCGTGGGGCTCACCGGCAAGGAAAAGAACTACCCGCATGAGCTCTCCGGTGGCGAGCAGCAGCGTGTGGCCATCGCCCGCGCCTACGTGAACCACCCGCAGATTCTGCTGGCCGACGAGCCCACCGGCAACCTCGACCCGACCACTTCGCTGGGCATCATGGAAGTGCTGGACGCCATCAACCGCACCGGCACCACCATCGTCATGGCCACGCATAACGAAGAGATCGTCAACTCGATGCGCAAGCGCGTGGTCGAACTGCACAACGGCAAGATCGTGCGTGACGAGGCTCATGGCTCCTATGATTCCGCCCTGTTCTTCCCGGATGCCGAAGTCGAAGCCAAGTCCGACGCCGCCCATCATGTGCTGGCGGCGGCGACCAAGGCCATCGAGGGCAGTGACGAGCCGTCCGAAGGCATCGCCCGTCTGGCCAACTCCGTGCATTCCGGCCGCACCGGCCGCTATGGCGAGACGTTCGCGCCGCTGGAAGACACGCTGACCTGGGGCAAGGGCATCCCGTTGGACGAGCAGGCCGCCGCCCTGGAAAGCACCCAGGCGTTCGACCCGTTCAATGACGAGTCCGGCGAGACCGCCGCGGTTGCCGATACGTCCGTGTCATCCGCCGCCGAGCCGCCGGCCCCGCCGGAACCGCCCGAGCCGCCGACCCCGCCGGAACCGCCCGTACCGCCTGTCGGCGAGCAGTCCGCCGCAGACCAAACATCCGACGATCAACCCGCTGAGGGCGCGAAGGAGTAAGGGGGATCATATGCGAGCACGATTCATTCTGTCCGAAACGTGGGCCAACCTCACCCGTAACCTGTCGATGCTGCTGTCGCTGACGCTGGTCACCTTCATCTCATTCCTGTTCATCGGCGCTTCGGTGCTTACTCAGGCGCAGATCACCAAAGCCAAGGGCGACTGGTACGACAAGGTCGAGGTCGTGGTGTGGCTATGCCCCGACGGCACCAGCCAATCCGCGAACTGCGCTTCCGGCAAATCGCCCTCAGCCAATGAGATCACGGCACTGCAGAAAACCATTCGCGACGAACTCAACGACGTGGTCTCCAACATTGACTACGTCAGCAAGCAGGACTTCTACGACAGCACATTCACCAAGCAGTACCCGAATGGCGAATTCCAAGGCCGTACGCTGACCGCGGACGATATGCAGGACTCTCTCTGGCTCAAGCTGAAGGATCCGACCAAATATCAGGTGGTCTCCGAAGTGCTCTCCGGCAAGGAGGGCGTGGAAGACGTCACCGACCAGCGCCAGATCTTCGACCCGGTGTTCGCCGTGCTCAACCGAGCCACGGCGGTTACGGCCGTGCTCGCCGGCGTGATGGTGGTGGTCGCCATCCTGCTGACCGGAACCACCATTCGCATGTCCGCCGCGTCCAGACGAACCGAAACCGAAATCATGAGATACGTGGGTGCCTCGAACTGGACGATTCGTCTGCCGTTCATTCTGGAGGGCGCCATCGCCTCACTGATCGGCTCGGTGCTCTCGTGCCTGATGCTTTCGGCCATTGTGAACGTGTTCATCACCGGCTGGCTGGCGAAATCCATTACATGGATTCCTTATGTGAATCAGCTCACGGTACTGGTGATATCGCCGTTCCTGGTTGTGGGCGCGATACTGCTGTCCATCATCGCTTCAACCATTTCGTTGCGGCGTTATTTGAGGGCGTAACGCGACCGGCTTACCCGCGAGAAATGTGATGACATCGTGTGCAAGCCTCTCAGGTTCGCATGTTATGGTATTGGCTTAAGTGAGCGAAAGGACCATTCACATATGACGAATGTACGTGTGATCAAGCCCGCACTGGCGGCATTGGTGGCCGCCGCAGCCTGTGTGGGAGGTCTGGCGTTCGGCTCGTCCCAACCTGCCCAGGCAGACACCTATTCCGACCTGATCAATGCGCAGAACCAGCACGCCGCGTCGGTACAGCGCGAGGCCGAACTCAAGCAGCAGTTGGCCGGTGTCAACCAGGAACTGGCGGATAAGGTACTTGAGCTGGATGATTTGACGAACAACAAGATTGTCGCCGCCCAGAACAAGGTCACGCAGGCCAACGAGGATGCCGCCACCGCTCAGGACGAGGCCGACGCCGCATCCGAACGTCTTTCCGCCGCACAGAAAGACAAGGAGACGCTCGAGGAGCAGATCAAGCAGACCGGCAAGGACTACGATGACGCGCACGCCGCCGTGGCCCAGCTGGCCCGTGACGAGATGCACGGCTCGAATGCTTCCGACGTGATGAGCGTGGTCACGGGTGCCACCAGCACACAGGACTTCGTCAACTCCATGCAGTCCCGGGACGCGTTGTCCCGCAACGAGGCGAATGCGGCTTCCTCCGCCGCGAACTCGCTGAGCACGTCGAAGAACCGTGGCGAACGTCTGTCGGCCATCGAAAAGCAGATCGCTGTGCTCAAGACCCAGGCCGATGAGAAGGCCGCTTCCGCGCAGACCGCCGCCGAAACCGCGCAAAGCGAACGTGACGCTTTGGACAAGCTACGTCAGGAAGGCGAAGCAAGGCGTAACGAACTGTCTTCCATGATCGACAGTCTGGATTCCCAATCCGCCAAGCAGGCGGCCCAGACCGTACTGATCGCCTCCCAGGTCGATTCCTACAATCGTCAGTACCAGAAGGAGCAGCAGGACGCCGCCAACCGGGTGGACACCGGTAACCAGGGCGGTACGCCGACCACTCCGGTGACTCCTACTCCCACTCCCACACCGACGCCGGCCCCCACCCCGACGGTTCCCAGCGGTGGCGGCAACAGCAGCGGCCAAGGTACATCGAACGGTGATTACGGCAACGCCTATGCCACCGGCCAGTGCACGTATTGGGCGTATGAACGCCGTAAGCAGATGGGCATTGGCACGCCGTCCTATCTCGGCAATGGCGGTTACTGGTGGCGCAGCGCCCCCTCGTACGGCTTGCGCGTGGACCACAACCCTCAGGTCGGTGCGGCGCTCTCCTTCTTGCCTGGTCAGGACGGTGCCGATGGTACCTATGGCCATGTTGCCGTGGTCGAAGCCGTGTATGGCGACGGCACATTCCAGATTTCTGAAATGAACTGGGGTGGTCCGTGGATCATGCACTACCGCACCTTGACCAATTTGGGTCAGTACTGGTTCGTCCACTGATCGGTTGGTTCGGCCGATATATACGGTTGAAGGGTTCCTCTTGAAGAGGAACCCTTTTTCGTATTCGAGGCCGGTCCGTGATATCGTCGGATGTTGCGTTGCTACCCACGAAAGGAGGAGACATGCCCAAGGAAACCGGTGAGAAACTCATCGTACAGAACAAGAAGGCCCGGCATGACTATGCCATCGAAGACAAGTACGAGGCAGGGCTGGCCCTGACCGGCACCGAGGTCAAGTCGTTGCGCGAAGGCCGCGCATCGCTGTCCGAGGCGTTCATCTCCATCGACCGCCGCGGCGAGATGTGGCTGGAGGGCGCGAACATCCCCGAATACCTGAACGGCACATGGAACAACCATGCGCCCAAGCGCAAGCGCAAGCTGCTGCTGCACCGACTGCAGATCACCAAGCTCGCCCGCGGCATCGAGGCCAAGGGATACACGATTGTGCCGCTGAGCCTGTACTTCAAGGACGGTCGCGTCAAGGCGGAGATCGCACTGGCCCGAGGCAAGAAGGAATTCGACAAACGTCAGGCCCTGCGCGAAGAGCAGGACAAGCGCGAAGCCCTACGCGCCATGCGCTACGCCAACATGCGCCACTAATCCCGTCCCTTGGCTCCCCTCCGGAGGGGAGCCAAGAGTAGGATGTCCACGTTGTGGGCCATTTCGCCCACGATTAACGCTTCCGTAGCATTGCACTCCTACGCTCTGGAACCATCTGGGAAACATACCCGCCCAGCTGACTATCCGGAGAGAGGAAATCCAATGTCTCTAAGCAAGGGAATACAATCCGCTGCGGCCGCCGCCCTGAGCGCGGCCATGCTGATCGCCTTGGCAGCCTGTGGCACGACTGACAGCACCGACACCGCAGCCAAGAGCGGCGATTCATCCAAGGACTCGTCCAGCACTTCGATTCAAGGCTTCGACACCAGCAGCATCCAGAAGGACGACGAGATAGCCGCACTGCTGCCTGATTCCGTCACCAGCGACGGCACGCTGACCGTCGGCACCGATACCTCTTACGCTCCGGCCGAATTCCTGGCCGAAGACGGCAAGACCCCGGTCGGCTTCGACGTCGACCTGTCCAAGGCCATCGCCGCCGTATTCGGCCTGAAGGAAGAAACCATCTCCTCTACCTTCGACTCCATCATTCCGTCCGTGGGCTCCAAGTACGACCTTGGCATCTCCTCCTTCACCGTGACCAAAGAGCGCATGCAGGCCGTCGACTTCGTCACCTACTTCAAGGCCGGTTCCACCTACGTGGTGCAGAAGGGCAACCCGAACAAGGTCGACTCCTCGAACCTGTGCGGCGTGAAGGTGGCCGTGCAGACCGGTACCACCCAGGAAGAGGAAGTCAACAAGGCCAACGAGCAGTGCAAGGCGGACGGCAAGGATGCCATCGACATCCAGTCCTCCAAGCTGCAGACCGATGTGACCACCGCCGTGGCTTCCGGCAAGGCCTCCATCTTCTACGCCGATTCCACGGTGTCCGCCTACGCCATCAAGCAGACCGGCGACACCTTGGAGACGCTCGGTGAAGACGCCGGCGGGGTGCCCGAGGCCGTGGCCATCAAGAAGGGCGATACCAAGACCGCCGAAGCCGTGCAGAAGGCCATCCAGAAGCTGATGGACGACGGCACCTACAAGAAGATCCTCGACACTTGGGGTGTTGGTTCCGGTGCCATCGACAAGGCTGAGATCAACCCGGCCGACGCCGCCTGATTGCCAGGTGTCCCTGTTCGTTCCCGCTGGCGGGAGCTGTCGCCGAAGGCGACTGAGGGTGGTCTGTAGCATAACAGCCACCAGCAGTTGTATTCTTATGCGGCGGCCTCCCAGCGGGAGCATTTGTATATGTATACGCTATAATGTATATTTATACCTGATTGTTGATAGTCGCTATAGGGCGGCTCCACAGAGAAGAAGAGAGAGATCATGCAGTTCAACAAGCTGAAGACCATTGCGGCCGCCGCCTTGAGCGTGGCCATGCTGTTCTCCGCCGCGGCTTGCGGCACCTCCGACAAGGCGGGTGACTCCGGTTCCGATAAGGGCGGTTCCTCCAAGTCGGTCACCATCACCAGCTACGACGTGAGCTCCGTGAAGAAGGACGATGCAATCGCCGCACTGCTGCCTGAATCCGTGACCAAGGACGGCAAGCTCACCATCGGCACCAACCCCTCCTACGCCCCGGCCGAATTCCTCGACGCCGACGGCAAGACCCAGATCGGCTACGACATGGATCTTGCCCGCGCCATGGGCAACATCTTCGGTCTCGATACCGAAATCGTCTCCTCCAACTTCGATACGATCATTCCGGCCATCGGCTCCAAGTACGATCTGGGCATCGCTGCCTTCACCATCACCAAGGAGCGCATGGAATCCGTCGACTTCGTCTCCTACTTCACCGCAGGCATGGGCTATGCAGTGGCCGCAGGCAACCCCAAGAACGTCGATGAGAACGACCTGTGCGGTCTGAACGTTGCCGTCGAGACCGGCACCGTCGAGGAAGAGGCCATCAACAAGACCGCCAAGCAGTGCAAGGCGGACGGCAAGAAAGACATCACCATCCAGTCCTCCAAGCAGCAGACCGACGCCACCACCGCTGTGGTGACCGGCAAGGCCGACGTCTTCTTCGCCGATTCCCCGGTTGTCGGCTACGCCATTGCCCAGACCGATGGTCAGCTGGAACAGCTCGGCAAGGACTTCGATGAAGTGCCGAACGCCATCGCCATCAAAAAGGGCGATTCCCAGACCACCGAAGCCGTGCAGAAGGCCATGCAAAAGCTTATGGACGACGGCACCTACACCAAGATCCTCCAGCACTGGGGCGTCGAATCCGGCGCACTGGACAAGGCCGAAATCAACCCGGCCGTCGAATAGCCGACAAGCTGTCGCGAAAATTCGAATGGGGCGCACTGTTTGTAACACAGTCGCCCCATTCGTACACTAAGGTTCAACGCTAGTTGCAACTTGCAGTTCAGGCTGCCCAACACGTCCAAGGAACCAAATTATGGCGAAGAAAGAAGTCGACGGTGAGGGAGTGAACATCCCCAACCGCATCAAGGCGCTGCCGGTCAAGCGCCCCGGCCCGATTGTGGCCGCAGTGATCGTGGTGCTGCTCGCCGCGATGCTCATTCAAGGCTTGATTACCAATCCGCGACTGGATTGGCCCACCGTCTGGAAGTACCTGTTCAACGAGAACGTGCTTGAAGGCATTCGCTATACCTTGGAGCTCACCGTGATCTCCATGGTCGTGGCGATCATCCTGTCGGTGATTCTCGCCATCATGCGCAAATCCATCAATCCGGTGCTGCGCGGCGTCAGCTGGTTCTTCATCTGGTTCTTCCGCGGCACGCCTGTGTACACGCAGCTCATTTTCTGGGGTCTGTTCGCCGTGCTGATTCCCAAGATTAGCCTCGGCATTCCGTTCACCTCGGTGGAGTTCTGGAGCATCGACTCCAACGTGGTGGTCACCGCATTCAACGCCGCATGGATTGGTTTGGCTCTGAACGAGGCCGCCTACCTGTCCGAAATCGTGCGTGCCGGCCTTGAAGCCGTGGACCCCGGCCAGACCGAGGCGGCCAAGGCATTGGGCATGAACCGCACGCTCATCATGCGCCGCATCGTGCTGCCGCAGGCTATGCGCATCATCATCCCGCCCACCGGCAACGAGACCATCGGCATGCTGAAGACCACCTCGCTGGTCACCGCCGTGCCGTTCACCCTCGAACTGCAGTTCGCCACCAACGCCATCGCCAACCGTATCTACAAGCCGATTCCGCTGCTTCTCGTGGCCTGCTTCTGGTACCTGCTGATCACCTCCATTCTGATGGTTGTGCAGTCCCGCCTTGAGGCGCACTTCGGCAAGGGCTTCAACGCCCGCCCGGTGGGCACCAAGGGCAAGCAGCCGCCATTGCCGGGTAAGACCGACGGTGAACCGAAGGATGACGTGGACAAGCTCAACCAGACCACATTTGTCGGATTGAATGCATAAGGCGGGAGCGCGATTATGACTACGAATGACATCACCAGTGTTGCCCCGGTCGTGCGCAAGGCGGCTGACGGTTCCGTGATTCCTGCTGTCAAGGCCGTGCAGGTGCACAAGGCGTTTGGGCCGCTGCATGTGCTCAAGGGCATCGATCTAACCGTTATGCCCGGTACTGTGACCGTGATTCTGGGGCCCTCCGGTTCCGGCAAGTCCACGTTCCTGCGTCTGATCAACCAGCTGGAAACCCTGACCGGCGGTTCCATCGAGGTGGACGGCGAACTCATCGGCTACAAGCACGTGACCAAAAACGGCCAGGACATGCTGCAGACCCTGGACGATAAGGAGATCGCCGCACAGCGTTCTCGCCTCGGCATGGTGTTCCAGCGCTTCAACCTGTTCCCGCACATGACCGCGCTGGAAAACGTGATGGAAGCCCCGATTCACGTGCAGCACCAGTCCAAGAAAGCCGCCCGTGACCTGGCCGTGGCCGAGCTTCAGCGCGTCGGTCTGGGCGATCGCATGGACTATTACCCCTCCCAGCTGTCAGGTGGTCAGCAGCAGCGTGTGGCCATTGCCCGTGCTCTGGCCATGAAGCCGGAGATCATGCTTTTCGATGAGCCGACCTCCGCCCTTGACCCCGAACTGGTGGGTGAAGTGCTCAACGTCATGCGTTCCTTGGCCAAGGAAGGCATGACCATGGTGTGCGTGACCCACGAAATCGGCTTCGCCCGCGAAGTCGCCGACCAGATCGTGTTCATGGACGGCGGCGTAGTCGTAGAAAAGGGCGGCCCCGACATCATCGACCACCCCACCGAGCCTAGGTTTAAGGACTTCTTGCAGCACGTGCTGTAGGAAGGCTCGTTGTTGCAGCTCCAAAAACGTACGCTGATGAACTCAGCGTACGTTTTTTTGCGACGCCTAATCGCACCCCCATCTCGTGAAGAACGTACGCTGAGTGGTAGTCAGTGTACGGTTTTCACGAAGGGGCATGTTCCAATCCTGCAAAGGCGGCGGGTTGGATTCGCTTTGCGCAATAATCGTCCGCTAGGCTGGTGAGCCATGTGTGGAATCGTTGGATACGCGGGAAATATTGAAACGGCATGCGGCAAGCCTTTGGAGGTCTGCCTGCAAGGCCTGGAACGTCTGGAATACCGAGGCTATGACTCGGCCGGTGTGGCGCTGACCGCGCCCGGCATGGATAAGGTGGTCGTGCGCAAGAAGGCCGGCCGTTTGAAGAACCTGGTCGAAGACATCGAGCGTAAGCCGATGCCGCTTGCCACGGTGGGCATCGGCCACACGCGCTGGGCCACCAATGGCGAGCCGAGCGACGTGAACGCCCACCCGCACACCAGCATGGACGGCAAGGTGGCCATCATCCATAACGGCATCATCGAAAACGCCTCTCAGCTGCGTCTCGACCTGCAAGCCGAAGGCTACCGATTCGCCTCTGCCACCGACACTGAGGTGGCCGCTAAGCTGCTCGGCAAGATCGTGGACAAGATTATCGCGGACGAAGGCAAGCCAGACCTGTTCAAGGCTGTGCGCCGCATGGCCCGCATGCTTGAAGGCGCGTTCACCATTCTGGCCACCGACTGCCGCCAGCCGGACATCGTGGTCGGAGCCCGCCATGATTCGCCGCTGGTCGTGGGCCTTGGCGAGGGGGAGAACTTCCTCGGTTCCGACGTCGCCGCATTCGTGGCCTACACCAAGCGCGCCATGGAAGTCGACCAGGATCAGGCCGTATGCGTGTCCGCCGACAAGGTCATCGTCACCGATTTCGACGGCAACGTGGTCGAAAACCCGAAGACCTACACCGTGGATTGGGATGCTTCGGCCGCCGAAAAGGGCGGCTGGGATTCCTTTATGGACAAGGAGATCCACGAAGACCCTGCCGCAGTGCAGCGCACCCTGCTTGGCCGCTTCGATGCGAATGGCGGCATCACCCTTGATGAAGTGCGTATCGACGAACACGACTTCAAGGCCATCGACAAAATCATCGTCGTGGCCTGCGGCACCGCCAGCTACGCCGGCCAGGTAGCCAAGTACGCCATCGAACACTGGGTGCGTATCCCCGTGGAAATCGAACTCGCGCACGAATTCCGTTACCGTGACCCGATTCTGACCCCGCGTACGCTCGTGGTGGCCATTTCTCAGTCCGGCGAAACCATGGATACTCTGATGGCCCTGCGCCACGCGCGCGAACAGGGGTCCAAGGTGCTGGCCATCTGCAACACGCAGGGTGCCTCCATTCCGCGCGAATCCGACGCCGTGCTCTACACACACGCCGGCCCGGAAGTTGCCGTGGCATCCACCAAGGCGTTTGTGGCGCAGATCACCGCCGCCTACCTGCTGGGCCTGTATCTGGCGCAGGTCAAGGGCGCGATGTTCCGCGATGAGATTCATCAGGTGCTTGACTCCCTGAAAGACATGCCGCGCAAGATTCAGTGGGTGCTCGACACCCAGCCCAAGACCATCCAGGCGGCCGCCGAGCGCATGGTGAACGCCAACTCCTTCTTGTTCCTCGGCCGTCACGTGGGCTACCCGGTGGCGCTTGAGGGTGCACTGAAGCTCAAGGAGATCGCCTACACGTTCACCGAGGGCTTCGCGGCCGGCGAGCTCAAGCATGGACCGATCGCGCTGGTGGACGAGGGTGAGCCCGTGGTGTTCATCGTGCCGCCGCAGCGCGGCCGCAATGTGTTGCACGCCAAGGTGATCTCTGGTATCGAGGAGGTCAAGGCTCGTGGCGCGTACATCATCGCCGTGGCCGAGCAGGGCGACCCGGATGTGGAACGGTACGCTGACGTGGTGTTCTGGCGCCCCGCCTGCCCAACGCTGATGAGCCCGCTGGTTGACGTGGTGCCGCTGCAGCTGTTCGCCATGGACATGGCAAAGCTCAAGGGCTACGACGTGGACAAGCCCCGCAACCTCGCCAAGTCCGTGACCGTTGAGTAAGCCACATCGGTATGTGATTGACGAGCCTCATATTCCGTTTGAGATGGACGTGCTGTATGAGGACGAGCGGATCATCGTGGTGGACAAGCCGCATTTTCTGGCCACCATGCCGCGCGGCATGTGGTATCGGCAGACCGCGCTGATCCGATTGCGTGAGCGGCTGGGGGAGCCGGACATCACGCCAGCGCACCGATTGGACCGCATGACCGCCGGCGTATTGGTGTTCGTGCGGGATCCGGCCTGCCGCGGCGCGTATCAGATGCTGTTCCAGAACCGGCAGGCCGTCAAGGTCTATGAATGCCTGGCGCCCTGCCGGCCGATCAGCCGCCCGCGATTCGGCACGATCATGCAGGTCGAGCCGCCACGCCCGTTCCCATTGCTGCGCCGATCGCACATCACCAAGGAACACGGCACGATGGCCGCATTCGAGGAACCGGGTTTGGCCAACGCCGAAACCCTCATCGAGCGCGGCGACCTCTGTTTCCCTCCCGCTGACGGGAGGTGGCGCGAAGCGCCGGAGGGTGGTCCCCATCCGGGGAATCACCCCATCTGCCGCTACACACTCCACCCGCGCACCGGCAAAACCCACCAATTGCGCGTCCACATGAATTCGCTCGGCCTGCCCATCGTGGGCGACGACTTCTACCCGCGCATCCAGACGCGCCCCTACGACGATTTCAGCCAACCATTGCAGTTGGTAGCACGCATGCTGCGATTCACCGATCCAATAACAGGCGAGAAGCGCGAATTCGTTTCCCGTGTGCCGCTTAAGATCTGATTTCTTATGCATTGAGAGTGTTTTCGCTCATGGTGTCACCATTCATAGAGTTCGGCGGGCTGCGGGGTTTTGCGGACATCCAGCGACAAGCCAAGCTCAGTCAGGGCGCTGAGAATGGTGGAGAATTCGGGATTGGGGACTCGGGCGTGTTCAAATTCGATCAGCCAGCGACGTGGCACGCCCAGCCGTTGGGCCATGTCGGTCTGACTAATGCCCTGGCGTTGCCTATGAATCACTGGCAGGTGGATCACTGGCAGGTACCAGTGGATGCCAGCGCATGCCGCTCGTCAGCTGATGTCGAGCACGGAACCGCGTTCAATCAGTTCCGGCGGGATTACGGTTTTGACGCCGACCGGTATCTTCTCGCCTTCGCATTGACGGCGGACCATGGAGAAGGCGGTGGCGCCAATGTCGTCAAAGCGCAGCTTCATGGTCGTCAGGTTCAAGCGCGGGACCATATCGACCAGCGAATCATCGACGCCCACGATGCTGACATCCTCGGGCACACGCTTGCCCACTGACTGCAACCCGAGCATTGCGCCGTACGCCATCTGGTCGTTGGCGGCGTAGATGGCCGTGCAGTCGGGGTCGTGGGCCAACGCCACGCCGGCCTGGTAGCCTGAATCCGCGCACCAATCGCCGATATACATGCTCGGTACGCGTGCTCCCATTTGTTCCAACGCTTCTCGCCAACCGCGGGCGCGGCTTTCGGCGGCACGCGAGGTGGACGGTCCGGCAATGTGGTAGACGGTCTTGTGTCCCTTGCTCATCAGGTAATCGACGATAGCGATCGAGCAGCCATACTGGTCGGCGTCAACAGTGGGGCAGTGGTCGGCGGCGGATTCGCAGATGAGCACGACTGGAAGTTCTCGCGGAGGCTTGTATCCGACGAAATCGGAGATGCGTTCCTCCAGCACTACGATGACACCATCCACCGGCTGACGCTGCATGCGATCGATGGCGGCGGAAAGCGTGCGTTCCGCACCGTGGCGCATGGTCTGGATGGTGACTGAATAATCGTCATCGGCCGCGTTGGCCACAATAGAATCAAGGATGCGGGCGTTGCCGAACGTGGCGGTGTTGAACATCACCACGCCGATATCCTGGAAGCGGCCGTGCTTTAGGGCTCGGGCCGCATAATTCGGACGATACCCAAGGCGTCTCATTGCAGCTTCGACACGCTGGCGTGTTTCGGGTTTCACCGCATCGCTGCCATTCGCCACGCGGGACACTGTCTGTGGCGAAACGCCGGCGGCTTTCGCTATGTCTTGCATGGACACCTGTGTTGGCCTCGACATTTCACCCTCGCTTGACTCATTAATGTCGGTGTTTCGTTTGCAACGCTTATCTTAGGGCCGCTTACGGTAACGATAACATCGTTGTCTTCGTGACCATTGTAGCAGAGTGACTGAGAAACCCTTAATTCAACACGGTACTCAACACGATTGGACAATGTTACAAATGGTGTTATGATGATAACGCAAACATTTTGGTCAACCTTCGAAGGAGAGGGGTTGGGAATGGCTTCAGCCGATATCGCAGCTGCGCCCGTGCATTCGGGCAAGGCTCGTGTGAATAAGCACAAGGCCGATTGGCGTGGATGGAAATTCATGTGGCCTTTTGCGGTGGTGTTCGTGTTCGTGTTCATCGTGCCGATCGTGTACGCCGTTTATATTTCGTTCTTCAAGAAGCAGATGATCGGCGGCACCAAGTTCGTCGGCTTCGAGAACTACGCGCGCCTGTTGGGTGATGGCCAGTTCTGGAGCAGTGTTGGTCGTGTGGCCCTGTTCACGTGCGTGCAGGTGCCGATCATGCTGTGCCTGTCGGCTTTGATGGCCCTGGCGTTGGATTCGATGAAGCTGCATGGCACGAGGTTCTTCCGTATCTCGACGTTCCTGCCCTACGCGGTGCCGGCGGTGGTGTCGACGTTGATCTGGGGTTTCGTGTATGGCGCGAAGTACGGCCTGGTGGGTTCGTTGAACGATTTCCTGGGCACGGACATCGACGTGCTCGCCCCCAGCGTGTTGTTGGCCAGTATCGGGAACATCGTGACGTGGGAGTTCACGGGCTACAACATGCTCATCTTCTACAGCTCGCTGTCGACCATCCCGCATTCCCTGTACGAGGCGGCCAGCATCGACGGCGCGTCGGAGTGGCAGATCGTGAAGAGCATCAAGCTTCCCGAATTGCGCGGCAGCCTGGCGATCACGGTGATCTTCAGCATCATCGGCTCGTTCCAGCTGTTCAACGAGCCGAGCATTTTGCAGAACATGGTTCCTGGTAATGCGATCACGACGTATTACACGCCGAACATGTACGCGTACAACCTGAGCTTCTCCGGCAACCAGTCGAACTACGCGGCCGCGTTGGCGATCGTGATGGCCGTGATCACCATGGCCATCGCCTACATCGTCCAGCTCAACAGCCTCAAGGAGCAGATGAAGTGACGACGACTACTGCTGTTCGTGTTGAGGAATCGATGATGATCGTGAAGGAGCGTATGTGATGAGTGCAGCAACGACTTCGGCCGCCGGTCGCCTGACCGACGCCGAGCTCAAGGCCCAGGAGAAGGCCGCCAGGAAGGCGGAGAAGGCCCGCCAGAAGAGGATCGCCGCCGACGAGGCCGCCGAACGCAGGCGCAGCGCGAAGGCCGGGTTCGCGAACGTGAACAACCCGAGGCGTTCCACGTTGTTGACCGTCCTGTGCGCGGTCTTCGCCGTGTACTGCCTGTTCCCGTTCGTCTACCTTTTGATCAACGCGACGAAGACGCAGGCCGACTTCACCAGTACGTTCGGCCTGGGCTTCGGCAAGACGTTCGCCCTGTTCGACAACATCGCGACGGTGTTCTCCTATCAGGACGGTATCTTCGCGCGCTGGCTGTTCAACACGATCCTGTACGTGGTGGTCGGCGCCGGCGGCGCGACCCTGCTGGCGATCATGGGCGGCTACGCTCTGGCCAAGTTCCGCTTCCCGGGGCGCAAAGCGGTGTTCGTGGTCATCATCGGCGCGATCAGCGTGCCGGGCATCGCTTTGGCGGTTCCCCAGTTCCTCCTGTTCGCCAAATTGGGCCTGACGAACACCCCGTGGGCCATGATCATCCCGTCGCTGATCAGCCCGTTCGGTTTGTACCTGATGTGGATCTTCAGCGAGCAGGCCGTGCCCCAGGAGCTGCTGGAGGCCGCCCGCGTGGACGGTGCCTCCGAGTTCCGCACGTTCTGGCAGATCAGCCTCCCGTTGTTGGCTCCGGGCATCGTGACGACGGCCCTGTTCACGATCGTGGCGACGTGGAACAACTACTTCCTGCCGTTGATCATGCTCAAGGACGCGGACTGGTACCCGCTGACCATCGGCCTGAACCAGTGGAAGGACCAGGCGAGCACGGCCGGCGGCCAGGCGATCCAGAACCTGGTGATCACGGGCTCCCTGATCACGATCATCCCCTTGGTCATCGCGTTCTTGTGCCTGCAGAAGTACTGGCAGTCCGGCCTGGCCGCAGGCGCCGTCAAGGAGTGAGCGTACTTTGGCTCCCTTCTGGTGGAGGGAGCCGAGATAAAGGCGCATAACCACTAACAGAAGGAGGCACCTATGCAGATATTCGCATTGTTGAGAATTGTGCAGGTGCCTCCTTGTGTGTCTGTGCAACGTGAGGAATTTATTCCCGTAGACGCAGATTATCGATAAAATTCAATAAAGGAACTGAATCATCATGGAACGTAAAGAGTTCAAGTGGCCGCAGCCTCTTGCGGGCAACGAGCCCCGCATCTGGTACGGCGGCGACTACAACCCCGACCAGTGGCCGGAGGAAGTCTGGGACGAAGACATCGAGCTTATGCAGCAGGCCGGCGTCAACCTCGTCTCCGTAGCCATCTTCTCCTGGGCCAAGCTTGAGCCCGAAGAAGGCGTGTACGACTTCGATTGGCTCGATCGCGTCATCGACAAGCTCGGCAAGGCCGGCATCGCCGTCGATCTCGCCTCCGGCACCGCATCCCCGCCGATGTGGATGACCCAGGCCCACCCGGAGATCCTCTGGGTCGACTACCGCGGCGACGTCTGCCAGCCCGGTGCCCGCCAGCACTGGCGCGCCACCAGCCCGGTCTTCCTTGACTACGCGCTCAACCTGTGCCGCAAGATGGCCGAGCACTACAAGGACAACCCCTATGTGGTCTCTTGGCATGTGAGCAACGAGTACGGCTGCCACAACCGCTTCGACTATTCCGAAGACGCCGAGCGCGCCTTCCAGAAGTGGTGCGAGAAGAAGTACGGCACCATCGACGCTGTCAACGACGCTTGGGGAACCGCATTCTGGGCGCAGCGCATGAACAATTTTTCCGAGATCATCCCGCCGCGCTTCATCGGCGACGGCAACTTCATGAACCCGGGCAAGCTGCTTGACTGGAAGCGCTTCAGCTCCGACGCCCTGCTCGACTTTTACAAGGCCGAGCGCGACGCCCTGCTCGAGATCGCCCCCAAGCCGCAGACCACCAACTTCATGGTCTCCGCCGGCGGTGCCGGCATCGATTACGACAAGTGGGGTTACGACGTGGACTTCGTGTCCAACGATCACTACTTCACGCCTGGCGAAGCTCACTTCGACGAGCTGGCTTACTCGGCCTCCCTATGTGACGGCATCGCCCGCAAGAATCCGTGGTTCCTCATGGAGCACTCCAGCTCCGCCGTCAATTGGCGCCCGATCAACTATCGCGTCGAGCCCGGCGAATTGGTGCGCGACTCCCTGGCCCACTTGGCCATGGGCTCCGACGCCATCTGCTACTTCCAGTGGCGCCAGTCCAAGGCCGGTGCCGAGAAGTGGCACTCTTCGATGGTTCCTCACGCGGGCCCCGACTCCCAGATCTTCCGCGATGTGTGCGAGCTGGGTGCCGACCTCAACAAGCTTGCTGACGAGGGCCTGCTGAGCACCAAGCTGGTCAAGTCCAAGGTCGCCGTCGTCTTCGATTACGAGTCCCAGTGGGCTACGGAACACACCGCCACGCCTACTCAGGAGGTACGCCATTGGACCGAGCCGCTCGCGTGGTTCCGCGCGCTGGCGGACAACGGTCTGACTGCAGACGTGGTGCCGGTTCGCGGCCCTTGGGACGAGTACGAAGCCGTCGTGCTGCCGAGCCTGACCATCCTGTCCGAAGAGACCACGCGCCGCGTGCGCGAGTATGTGGCGAACGGCGGCAAGCTGTTCGTGACCTACTACACCGGTCTGGTGGACGACAAGGATCACGTCTGGCTGGGTGGCTACCCCGGTTCCATCCGTGACGTGGTGGGTGTGCGCGTTGAGGAATTCGCCCCGATGGGCAACGACTTCCCCGGTGCCATGGACCACCTTGACTTGGACAACGGAACCGTGGCGCACGATTTCGCCGACGTGATCACCTCCGTGGCCGATACCGCTCACGTGGTCGCCTCCTTCAAGGCAGATAAGTGGACCGGTTTCGACGGCGCTCCCGCCATCACCGTCAACGACTTCGGCGACGGCAAGGCCGCATACGTCGGTGCCCGTCTCGGCCGTGAGGGTTTGGCCAAGAGCCTGCCCGTGCTGCTGGAGGAACTCGGCATCGAGACTTCGGCTGAGGACGATCGCGGTGAAGTGCTGCGCGTCGAGCGTGCGGACGAAACTGGCGAGAACCACTTCGTGTTCCTGTTCAACCGCACCCACGATGTTGCGGTCGTGGACGTGGAAGGCGAACCGCTGGTCGCCTCGCTGGCCCAGGTCAACGAGTCCGAGCACACGGCCGCCATCCAGCCCAACGGCGTACTCGTCGTCAAGCTGTAAAACCGCGCATAGCGCCTAATTACCGAAAGGCTCCCCTGCTGCTCATCGTAGCAGGGGAGTCGTTTTCGTATCTCCAGCAAAGTCGGGTAGGGTGGTCACCGTGCGAGGCAAAAACAGAGTGACGATGGCGGACGTGGCCCATGAGGCCGGTGTTTCGGTAGCCTCGGTGTCTAATTTTCTGAACAAACAGCCATATATGAGCGAGGCGATGGCCGCGCGTATTGCGGAAGCCATCGACAGGCTCGGATACAAAGTCAACTCGTCGGCCAGAAACCTGCGTTCCGGGCGTACCCGGTTGCTCAAGCTGGTCATTCCCGATCTGCGGCAGGTGTACTTCTCCGAACTCGCCGAGGATATTCTGGCCGAGGCCCGGCAACATGGCTACGGCGTCATCGTGGAATCCACCACCAACAATCGTGCCCGCGAGCTGGAAAGCATCGCATCGATGGGCACGCACAGCGCGGACGGGCTCATCTTAAGCCCTCTGATGATGACGGTTGACGATATCGCGGCTTTGGATGGCGATTACCCGCTCGTGCTGTTGGGTGAACGTTTGTTCGGCGTCAACGCGCCGCACGTAGTGATTCGCAATCGCGAAGGGGCCGCCGCCGCGACTTATCACCTGCTTGATGCCGGTTGCCGCCGCATCGCCGTAGTCGGTGCCGTGCCCCACCCCGAGCACGATTTCTCGTCGGGCTCCATCCGCACCCACGGATATCGTGAGGCGCTGGCCGCGCGCGACATCCCCTGTGATGACAGTCTGCTTATCGAAACCCAAGGCTGGGGGAGCGCCGACGGTTTGGCCGCGGTGGACACCATGCTGGAGAGTGGCCTGCAATTCGATGCCGTGTTCGCTTTGAATGACTTGCTGGCGTGGGGCGTGCTGCGTGAACTGCGCGAACGCGGCGTTGCCGTGCCGGATGATGTTCGCGTCATCGGCTTCGATGACGTGGAGGAATCGGCCTACATGGTGCCGTCTCTTTCCACCGTTAACCCCGGCAGGGAAGCCATCGCCCGACTGGCCGTCGAATCCATCATCCAACAGGTCGAATCCGGCAGTCGCGCTCCTGCCCAAACCATCGAGGCCCCCTATAGCCTCTCCCTGCGCGAGTCCTCGCCGGCGTTGGCCTGCGCCTGATGAATCCATGGTTCGAAATATCCGAAGTGAATGACAAGGCCCGTCAATCGTATGGTGATTGACGGGCCCTGGTCGTATTGGACTTGACTGTACTTGGTACGGGCGTGACTCTCCGTCTTTTAGCCGTGGAATTCCACGCTGATCCAGGAGATGGCGGGAAGCGTTGCCGTGCAGGTGCCGGTGGCGTTCATCGCAATGTCGAGCGGTTGCGGCGTGACGGCTTCGGGCGCTTCGGCGGTGTTGGTGCGGTACGGATCGTCCTCATGCAACAGTTGCGCCTTGCCGAGCGCGAGCGTGCCGAGACCGGGCAGGCCGGGCAGCCCGGAAAGGTCGATGGTGAGCGTGTGCGGGGTGTTGGCGTCGCGGTTGACGGCAAGCAGCAGACCGGTGCGGGCCTGTTCATCCCACGTGACTACCGCGTCGATGGCCGGCACGTCGCCGTATGCCTCGGTATGGATGGTGGGGGAGCTGATGGCCGGAGCGTAGGCCTGGCCGCGCGCGTGAAGGGCGGCTTCGGCGAACGGGTAGAACGTGGTCTGCCGCCATGCCGGGCCGTGTTCCTCGGCCATGATGGGGGCGATGACGTTGACCAGCTGGGCGCGCGAGGCGGAACGCACGCGATCGCAGTGCTTGAGCAGGGTGATCATCAGGGAACCTTCGACCACCGCGTCGGCCGCGGTGTAGATGTCTTCCAGCAAATGTGGAGACTTGGGCCATGGCTCGTGGTGCAAACCCTGCGCGGCCTCCGCCTTCCACTGGTCTTCCTGCTCGTTCCACTTGTCCGAATACCATACGCCCCATTCGTCGAAGGACAGGGCGATGTCTTTGGTGCCGTTATTGGCTTCGCGCGCCTGATCGGCCGCGTCCGAGACGGTGGCGATGAACTTGGTCATGTCTTCGGAAGAGGCCAGGAAGTCCTGCATGGAGGCGGCGGCCCGGGTTTTATGGCCGCGGTCGAAGTAGTAGGCATGGCAGGAGACGAAGTCGAGATTCTCGTAAGCCTTGGTGAGCACGGTCTTCTCCCACGTGCCGAAGGTCGGCATATAGGCACCCGAGGAACCGCAGGCCACGAGTTCGAGACCGGACTCGGCGAGCTTCATGGCGTGGGCCACCTTATCCACCGCGCCGGCATATTCTTCCGGGCTCATGTGGCCCACCTGCCACGGGCCGTCCATTTCGTTGCCGATGCACCACATCTTGATATCCATCGGCTCCTCGATGCCGTTGGCCACGCGCTGATCCGCCCAAGCGGTGCCGGGCGCGCCGTTGACATACTCGAGCTCGTCGAGCGCGGCTTTCAGCCCCCGGGTGCCCATGTTGACGGCAAGCATGATTTCGGTGCCGGCTTTCTGGCTCCAGCGGTAGAAGTCGTCGATGCCCATCTCGTTGGTTTCGGTGCAATGCCAGGCCAGGTCGCGGCGCATGGGGCGATTCTCGCGTGGACCGATGCCGTCTTCCCAGTTGTAGTTGGATACGAAATTGCCGCCGGGGTAGCGCACGCAGGTGACGCCCAGCTCCTTGACCAGGTCAAGCACGTCTTGGCGGAAGCCGTTTTCGTCGGCGGTGGGATGGCTGGGCTCGTAGATGCCGCCGTAGACGCAGCGGCCCAGATGTTCTACGAATGAGCCGAACAGACGCGGGGGAACGTCGGCTACCGGAGTGGCGTCGGCGTTGAGGGCGATGCTGGCGTCCGGCGTGGTTGCGTTGCCAGTTGTGGAGACGTTACTGGCCGTGGTGCCGGCGGCGGTCGGCGCCGGGCTGCTTTCCTGCTTGTCGGGATGGGTGGTTTCGGCGGAATACTGGCTGTTGTGAGTGGTCATGAGCGGGATGCATCTCCTTCGGTTTGCGGTTAGTCACCATGGTGCGACGTGTCGTGTTTGCGTAAACATAAAACATGTGGTACCGTTTCTTAAAACGATACAAGACTTGGAACAAAACGCCAAGTCCCGTCGTTTCCAATAACAAGGAAGGAAAGAACGATGAAGTTCGGCAAGAAGACAATTGCCCTGATTGGTGCTGTGGCCATGCTCTCCTCTGTAGCTGCCTGCGGTTCCACTTCTGCCGGGGATGGCGGAAGCACCGGCTCCTCTGATAAGAAGGTCGAGCTGACCGTGTGGTCCTGGGATTCCACACTGCCTCGTACGGTCAAGGGATTCGAGGCCAAGAACCCGAACATTAAGGTGAAGGTGACCAACGCCGGCACCAACAAGGACGAGTACAACGCACTGTCCAATGCCATCGAGGCAGGCTCCGGTGCTCCGGACATCGCCCAGATCGAATACTACGCACTGCCCGAATACGTGATTCGCGGCCACCTCGAGAACCTTTCCGATCTCGGTGCCTCCGATTTCAAGGACTTCTACACCCCGGGCACGTGGTCCTCGGTGAACATCAATGACGGCGTCTACGCCCTGCCGATGGATTCCGGCCCGATGGCCTGGTTCTACAACAAGGGCGTCTTCGACAAGGCCGGCGTCGATCCGACTCAGGTGCGCACGTGGGACGACTTCTACGAGGCCGCCAAGAAGATTCGCGCCGTGGACTCCTACATCACCTCCGATTCCGGTGACGCCGGCTTCTTCGACTCCATGACCTGGCTGGCCGGCGCGACCCCGTTCGAGACCTCCAAGGACGGCGGGACCGTGACCATCAACCTGACCGGTGACAAGAACGTCAAGACCTTCACCGACTTCTGGCAGAAGATGATCGACGAAGATCTCATCGACACCAAGACCGTCGGCTGGACCGACGATTGGAACAAGGGTCTGGATGACGGCTCCATCGCATCCCTGCTGACCGGCGCTTGGATGCCGTACAACCTGCTTTCCGGCGCTCCGAACGGTGACGGCAAGTGGCGCATCGCCCAGATGCCGACCGCAGACGGCTCCGAGACCAACTCCGAGAACGGTGGTTCCTCGCTGGCCATCGTGAAGTCCGACGACAAGGACAAGGTCGCCGCCGCCTACAAGTTCATGGAATACGCCTGCCACGACGCCGAGGGCATTAAGACCCGTGTTGACGGCGGTGCCTTCCCGGCCGACAACGACACCCTCAAGTCCAACGACTTCCTCAACATGACCTCCCTGACCGACTCCGACGGCAAGGCCCACGAGTACTTCGGCGGTCAGAAGTTCAACGAGGAGCTGGCCAAGGCCGCAGCCAATGTGTCCACCGGCTACAAGTTCCTGCCCTTCGAGGTCTACGCTCGCGGCAAGTTCGGCGACTACGCCGGCGATGCCTACACCGGCAAGACCACGCTCTCCGATGCCGTGGCTTCCTGGCAGAAGGACCTGCAAGATTACGCCAAGCAGCAGGGCTACCAGGTGAAGTAACGGCAATCACAGCAGACTTCCTCCTGTGGTTTCTGTAGCGGGAGGTTGCGATAACAGGGTCGGGCACTCTTCGGAGCGCCCGATTTTCTTATGCCATGGGAGCAGTGGCGCGCGGATTGCGATACCAAGATGGCGTGTTGCCGAAGAATGTGTATAATAAAAGATGTTATCGCAACCATAGCTACAAAGTGGCGAAACAAAGCCGTTTTGTGACTACTGAACCATAGAGTGATGGTTCACGATAGCATGACGACGAGGAGAGTTGCCATGCTGTTGTGGTGACAATCACTGCAGACCGCCGAAAGGCGATCCAAGGAAGGAGAACAGAACGATGAAGTTCACCGTTGCTAAGAAGGCCATTGCACTTACCGGTGCGGTTGCCATGCTGGGTTCCGTTGCCGCCTGCGGTTCCGACACCGCCAGTGGCAAGCCGGCTCAAGATAAGGACGTTACCGAAATCACCGTGTGGGCTTGGGAGCCCACGCTGACCCAGGTTGCCAAGGACTTCACCAAGAAGACCGGCATCAAGGTCGATCTCAAGAACGTCGGCACCAACACCAAGGAATACACCCAGCTTGATAACGCCATCGAGGCTGGCTCCGGTGCTCCGGACGTCGCTCAGGTTGAGTACTACGCCATCCCGCAGTACGCCATCAAGGGCAACCTGCTGGACATCACCGACAAGACCTCCGGCTACTCCGACTTCTACACCCCTGGCCCGTGGGCTTCCGTGCAGTTCGCCGGCAAGGTCTACGGCCTGCCGATGGATTCCGGCCCAATGGCCTTCTTCTACAACAAGGAGGTCTTCGACAAGGCCGGTGTTGACGCCGAGCAGATCAAGACCTGGGATCAGTACTACGACGCCGCCAAGAAGATTCACGCTCTGGGCGACAACTACTACATCACCTCCGACACCGGTGACGCCGGCTTCTTCGACTCCATGACCTGGCTGGCCGGTGCAAAGCCGTTCCAGACCTCTTCCGATGGTTCCGAAGTCACCGTCAACCTGACCGAGGACAAGGGCGTCAAGACCTTCACCGACTTCTGGCAGAAGCTGCTGGACGAGGGCCTGCTCGACACCAAGACCGCTGGCTGGTCTGAGGACTGGTTCAAGGGCATGGTCGACGGCACCATCGCCTCCCTGTTCACTGGCGCTTGGATGCCTGCCAACCTGGCCAACTCCGCTGCTGACGGCGCTGGCAAGTGGCGTGTGACCCAGATGCCGACCGCTGACGGCTCCACCACCAACTCCGAGAACGGTGGTTCTTCGCTGGCTGTGCTCGCCTCCACCAAGAAGGCTGACGCTGCTTACCAGTTCATCGAGTACGCCAACCACGGCGACGGCGTGGCCACCCGTGTGGCCGGCGGTGCATTCCCGGCTGACAAGGCCTCCATGGAGTCCGACTCCTTCAAGAACACCACCACTGTGAAGAACGCCGATGGCGAGGACGTTGACTACTTCGGTGGTCAGAAGTACAACGAGGTTCTGGCTCAGGCTGCTGAGAACGTGTCCTCCGACTACCAGTTCCTGCCCTACGAGGTCAAGGCCCGCACCATCTTCGGCGACTACCTTGGCAAGTCCTACACCGGCGACCAGAAGCTGACTGACGGTATCGCCGCTTGGCAGAAGGCACTGCAGGATTACGGCAAGGATCAGGGCTTCACCGTGAAGTAAGCCTTGAACCCTCGCTGAGACTGCCTAGCTAATCTCACCTGATACACAAAGCCTCGTGACGAATCCCGTCACGGGGCTTCTACCGTTTTAAGCCCCGCCTAGTACACTCGTCACCATGCGAGTGATCGGACAGCGAATCAAAAGAATGGCAACCATAGCAGTGACTGCCATCCTTTCCGTATCCTTGGCCTCGTGCGGGCAGTCCACCACCGATAACCGCACGGAAATCAGCGTATGGAGCTGGGAACCGAGCATGGGCGAGGTCATCCGCCGTTTCGAAAAAGCCAATCCGGACATCCGCGTGAAATGGACCAACATCTCCGGCTATGGCAATCTCAACACCGCCATTCAGGACGGTTACGGCACGCCGGACGTGGCTCAAATCGAATACTATGCACTGTTGCAGTACGCGGTCTCCGGCCAATTGCTTGATCTGACCGACAAAATCGGCTCGGATTATTCCAACTTCTTTACCCTCGGCACATGGTCGTCCGTGCAGCTCGCCGGCCGTACCTACGGGCTGCCCATGGATTCGGGCCCGATGGGCTTCTTCTACAACGAAGACGTGTTCCGCCAAGCCGGCGTGGACGCCACCAAGATCAAGACTTGGGATGACTACTATGAGGCTGCCAAAAAGCTCAAGGAGATTGGCGTGTACATCGCCGCCGACTCGGGCGATGGCAGCTTTTACGATGCCATGGTCTGGCTCGCCGGCGGCCAGCCGTTCCACACGTCGGCCGACGGCAAAACCGTGACCATCGATTTGGATGAGGACGCCGGCACCCAACGGTTCACCGAATTCTGGCAGAAAATGATCGATGAGGGGCTTGTTGACACCACCTCCGCCACATGGTCCGACCGATGGAAGCGCCGTGTGGGCACCGGTACCATCGCCTCCGTATTCTCCGGAGCCTGGATGCCGTCGCTGCTGCTGTCCAATGTGCCGGGCGCGGCCGGTCTGTGGCGCGTGGCTCCCATGCCCACCTATGATGGCCAGCCCACCAACGCCGAAAGCGGCGGGTCGGCACTGACCGTACTGCAATTGACCCGTAAGCCGGATGCGGCTTATCGTTTCGTGGACTTTGTGGCGCATGACGCCCAAGGCATTAGCGCGCGTGTGGATGGCGGTGCTTTCCCGGCCGATTATGCCACCCTGAATTCCGCTGATTTTTTGGATAAAACCACGATTACCAATGACCGGGGCATTGAAATCCCGTATTTCGGCGGGCAGAAGTTCAACCGTGTACTGTCGGAGGCCGCCGAGGATGTGTCGGTCGGATACCAGTATCTGCCGTTCGAAGTGTATGCGCGCAGTGACTTCAAATCGACGGTGGGCCAGGCATACGAGTGGTCCGGCAGTTTCCACGCCTATCAGCAGCGACAGGAAGCCATTGAGATGGGTATGAAGGACAAGGAAGGCAACCCGCTCGAACCATTGGAGAAGCCCGGCAAGAGAGTCAGTCTCTCCGACGGCCTGGCCCAATGGCAGAAAGACCTCCGAGAATACGGCCTCAATCAGGGCTTTACGATTAAGTAGGGATTCGGGGTTGGATCGGAATCGACCGCGCTATACGCGGCCGATTCCTGCATACTACGTCACTTCACATTGCGCGAGTAGATGTGCGCCATGCCCTTGAAAATCAAATCCGGGTCATACACGTCAATCAGCTCGGTGTCATTCTCAAACACTCGACCGAGGCCACCGGTGGTGATCACCTTGAAATCCTCGCCTCCGAGCTCTTTGCGGAACTGACGAATCGTGCGCTCCACACCGCCCAAGAACGTGTAATACAAACCGGCCTGCATGCAGGTCTTGGTGTTGGTGCCCAGAATCGTATCTGGTCGCGTAATTTCCACTTCCGGCAGCTGGGCCGTATCTCCCCACAGAGCGGCCGCACCGGCACGGATGCCGGTGGTGATGACGCCGGAATCGACCACGCCCTTGTCGCTCACGTGTGTGAACGTGGTGGCGGTGCCGAAATCAGCCACCAGCACTGGGCCGCCATACTCGTAATAGGCACCGGCGCAGTCGGCCAGAATATCCGCACCCAGCGATTTCGGATCGTCAACGCGCACGTTCATACCGGTCTTGATGCCCGGTCCCACCACCATCGGATCAATGTCGAGGAATTTGACGATGGACGAACGGAAGGAGTGCATCACTTTCGGCACCACCGAACAGATGATCACATCGTCCACATCGGATGGCTGAAAACCGCTCATTCTCAGGAATTCAGTCAGAAACAGCCCATACTCATCAGACGTATGGTTGGCTTTGGTGGTGATGCGGTAGGTGCCGGCGATGGTATCGCCATCCAAAAAGCCCAGCACGATGTTCGTATTGCCGATATCAACGGCGACCAGCATGATAACCCTCCAGATTCAAGATGGATTTCATGCGCAATTCTACAGTCCCATGGCTATGATGGCCTGCGGTGGTCGACCCAGCGTGGCGGCCAACCGTAGAACACAACATATACAGAGGAAGAACCATGTCTCAAGACAATGGTGCGCACATCGAAGACGGCGCAACCACAGATGCGAGCCTTGCCTCGCGTGCAAAGAATCCGAAAAAAAACGGCCCGAAGTGGTGGCTGATCTCACTGATTGCCGTCATCGTGGCAGTGGCGGTCGTCATCGGCGTCACGCTCGCTTTCGGCGGTAAGAAAGATGACAAGTCGGCCTCGTCCAGCAACCAATATGCCGACACCGTGACCATCGGCCTCAAACTGGCCCCCACCAATCTGGACATCCGCAACACCGCCGGCTCCGCGCTTGACCAGATCCTGATTGGCAACGTATACGAAGGCATCGTGGCACGTGACTCCAAGAACCAGGTCGCTCCCGCCATCGCCTCCAGCTGGGAGACGTCCAAGGACGGCCTGACCTACACCTTCCACCTCAATAAGAACATGACCTTCTCCAATGGCGACAAACTTGACGCCGAGGACGTGGCCTGGTCCATCAACGAGCTGATCGCTAAGGGCTACCACGACGCCGACGCGCTCGCCGCCGTCAGCAAGGTGGAGGCCAAGGACGCCGACACCGCGGTGATCACGCTCAAGACGCCGAACTCCAACCTGTTGTGGACCCTGACCGGTCGCGCAGGGCTCGTGTTCGACAAGGATGCCAAGTATGACCTGAAGACGCAGGCCGTCGGCTCCGGCCCCTACACCGTTGCCAAGTTCGTGGAAAACAGCTCGATCACGCTGAAGGCCAATGAGAAGTACTGGGGCAAGAACAAGGCCAAGACGCCCACTGTGGTCGTCAAGTATCTGGCCGACGACAACGCCGCGGTCAATGCGCTGAAGTCCGGTGACGTGCAGGTGCTCGCCCCGATTACCGAGAACCTCGCCGAACCGTTCAAGTCCGATTCCGCCAAGTACACGGTCAAAGCCGGCAACGGCACCGACAAGTTCGTGCTCGGCTTCAACAACGCTTCCGGTTCCAAACTGGCTGACAAGCGCATTCGTCAGGCCATCCGTTACGCCATCAACCACAAGGAGCTCATCGCCTCTCGCGGCGGTGCGGACAAGGCGCTCGGCGGCCCGATCCCGTCTCTCGACCCCGGCTACGAGGATCTGACGAATCTGTACCCGTATGATCAGAACAAGGCCAAGTCGCTCATGGCTGAAGCCGGCTATTCCACCGACAAGCCGCTTCAACTTACGCTGACCTACGCCAACATCTACGGCACCGAGCTCGGAGACCAGCTGCGCTCCCAGCTCAAGCCCCTCGGCATCGACCTGAAGGTGAATGTGGTGGAGTTCTCCACGTGGCTGCAGGATGTGTACACCAACCACACCTTCGATATTTCGCTGGTGGACCACAACGAAAGCCACGACTTCGCATCGTGGACCGATCCGACATACTATTTCGGTTACGACAACAAGAATGTGACCAAGCTGTACAACGAGGGTGTTGCCGCCACCTCCGACAAGGAGCGTGATGCCAAGTTCGCCGCGGCCGCCAAGCTTGTCTCCGAGGATGCGCCGGCCGACTGGCTGTTCAACTACCGCATCACCACCGCCACGGCCAAGGGCGTTGAAGGATTCCCCTTCGACCTCAACCAGACCGTTCTGCCCCTCTACAACGTGACCTACACGAAGTAGTTCGTTACAGCAATGAGCTCCCTCAGTGAGGGGGCTCATTGTTAATCCAAGTAAAGTAGGCATTATGCGATTCGTGTTGAAACGGCTGGCGTTATTCGTGGTGGCGTTGTTCGGCCTGTCCGTGGTGGTTTTTGCAGCATTGCGCATTCTGCCTGGCGATGTGGCCTCCGTGATGGCCGGCGTCAACTCGCCGCCTGAGCGTGTGACCCAGCTACGCGAACAACTCGGTCTGAATCGGCCATTGATTGCACAATACTTCGATTGGATGAGTGCGCTGGCCCGTGGTGACTTCGGCACTTCAATCCTGACTGGTCGCTCCGTAACCTCCTTGGTAGGCGCACGTGCGTCCATCACCTTTCCCCTGATTATTCTTGCCCTGCTCATCGCCTTGGTCATCGGCTTGCCGCTGGGCTGTGCGGCGGTACTGGCCCGCAGCGCAACGGTGCGTGCGGTGTTTCATGTACTGGCTATTGTCGGCGGTGCCGTACCTGCGTTGTGGGGCGGTCTGCTGCTGATTCTGTTGTTCGGGCGCGGCGTAGGATTGCTTGATGTGTTTCCCTCGCAAGGGTTCCCGCTGGATGGTTGGGGCGCACCCGGTTCGGCGATATCAGCGTTGGTATTGCCGGCTGTATCGGTCGGCATCATCGTGGGAGCATCGCTTATGCGATACACGCGCGCGGCCTTAGGGGATTTAGCCAGTTCCGGCTACATCGATATGGCACGCTCGTGTGGCATGACGCGCACTCAGGCGGTGTTGCGTGTGGGATTGCGGTTGGCAACCCCGCAGCTGGTGTCTGTTATCGGGCTGACCTTCGCTTCGATGGTCACTGGCGTGATGGTCATCGAAAACCTGTTTGCGTTACCGGGCATCGGCAACGGTCTTGTGACCGACGTGGGCAACCGCGACCTGATTGCCGTGCAAAGCGAGCTGTTCCTGCTGGCCGCGTTCTTTTTGACTGTCGGCCTCGTGGTCGATTTGTTCCACCGCGTGCTCGACCCGCGTCTGAAAACCGCTACCGCCATTACGGAGGTGACCGCATGAGCAATGTTCGTCGTGCGACGACTGGTGGTCGACGGGCTGCCTTCGTCATCGTCCTGCACTCTATGTGGCGTCGTGCCGAGGGCAAATTCGCACTTATCGTGCTCGCTCTGTGGTTGCTCATTGCCATCGTTTCCCTGTTCTGGACCCCGCAATCGCTGTGGGCCACTGATGGCTACCATGTATGGGCCAAGCCGTCCGCCGAGCACTGGCTCGGCACTGACGGCACCGGCGCGGACGTGTTCAGCTGGCTGCTGGCCGGCTCACATACCAATCTTGTGATCGTGCTGCTGACCGTAGTGGCATCTATGGCTTGGGGGCTGCTGCTCATCGCGGCCATGGTGGCACGCAATGCGGCGCTCGCCAGTTCTTCGGTAGTGGTAGTTGATGCGTTGATTTCCGTTCCCACCGTGTTGATTGCGTTGATTCTGGCTGTGCCGTTGGGAGCGTCAATCGCGGTGATTGTGATCGCCTGCGGCTTCGGATATGGGTTGAATCTGGCTCGTGTGGCTCGCCCCGCAGCGTTGCTGGCGGCCCGCTCGTCGTATGTGGAATCGGCCTTGGCCAATGGTGCCAGCGGGTGGCGTGTGCTCATAAGCCATGTTATGCCGAATATTCTGCCGGTATTGGCTGTGCAACTGTCATTGTCGGCGGGCACGGCGGTGTTGGCTGAGTCGGGGCTCACTTATCTCGGTATCGGTGTGCCGTCCGGTGTGCCGAGCTGGGGGCATTCTCTGGCCACTTCGGTCAAACTCATCAACGTGTTCCCATTAACCGTGGTGTGGCCCGGCCTGATCGTCACGGTTGTGGTTGTGGCGCTGAATATTTTTGGTGATGTGCTGCGCGATGCCATCGATCCGGTCACCAACCCCGCATTACGTGAAATAGGAGGCGAACGATGAGCGTCGATGTTCGCGGGTTGAAAATCACGATTGGCGGCAAACCAATCGTCTCTGATGCGGATATGACCATTGCCGACGGTGAACGAGTCGGCTTGATCGGTTCTTCAGGCTCCGGAAAATCTATGATTGCCAAGGCGATGCTGGGGTTGCTGCCCCTGACCGCTGTGACTAATGGGTCGATTGATATGGGCAGCACGGAAATTATCGGAGCTTCCGAACGTGCGCTTGCCGACCTGCGCGGCCGGTATGTGGGTGCGGTGTTCCAGAATCCGGCTGCCTCGCTGAACCCGGTGATGACCGTGGCGCAGCAGATCGCCTTGCCATTGCGGTTGCACTATGATCTGACCAAGGTCGAACGAGCCGACCGAGTGAATGCCTTGTTGAGCAAGGTCGGGCTGGATCTCGATATGGCCGGCAAATACCCGCACGAACTGTCCGGCGGCCAACAGCAGCGCGTGGGCATCGCCACGGCGCTGATCACCTCACCGCGATTCATCATCGCGGACGAACCCACCACCGCACTCGACTCCATCACGCAACGCCAGATCGTGGACCTGCTGACCTCGCTGGTGGACGACGCCGGTGCCTCCATGCTGTTCATCACCCACGATTTCTCCGTACTCGCGCGTGCCACCACCCGCTGCTACGTGCTGGACGCCGGCCGCATCGTCGAATCCGGACCCACCGCCGACCTGCTCGCCGCGCCGACCACACCACAAGCCCAGCGCCTGGTCGCCGCCGCCCAAACCCTCACCCTCCACACCCCCAAGGAGGATTCGCATGAGTAACAGCAGTGTGCCGCTCCTCTCCGCCCACTCCATCACCAAATCCTTCGGCCCGCGCACCGCACGCCACCAAGTCCTCTTCGACGTCTCCGCCGACGTCCACGCCGGCGAATGTCTGGCCGTGATCGGCGGCTCCGGATCCGGCAAATCCACGCTGACCCGCATTATGCTGGGCTTGGAATCCGCGGACTCCGGCAGCGTGGAATACGAGAGCCAATCCATTGTCGGCGGCCGAAAATCGCCGGGATTCGCGGCCCTGCGCCGCGAATCGGGACTGGTGTTCCAGGACCCGTTCTCCTCGCTCGACCCACGTTGGCGAGTCGCCAAATCAGTGGCTGAACCGCTGAGTCTGCAACGGCGTGACCTGAACAACACCGATATCGACGAGCGAGTGGCCGCGGCTCTGACCATGGCAGGCCTTGAACCGGCAGACTTCCTGAACCGGTACCCAATCGACCTGTCCGGCGGCCAGGCGCAGCGCGTGGTCATCGCCCGCGCTATCATCAACGAGCCCAAAGTGATCCTCGCCGATGAGCCGATGAGCGCCATCGACGTGGCCGCGCGCATTCAGATCCTCGACACCTTCGCCGCCATCCGCGCGGCCCGGCCGAGCACCGCCATCATCATGGTCTCCCACGATCTCGGCGTGGTACAGCACATCGCCGACCGCATCCTCGTGCTCCATGACGGGCGTCTCGAAGAGACGGGTTCCACCGCTGAAGTGCTCGGCAACCCCCAATCCGATTACACCCGTCAGCTCATCGAGGCAGCCTCGTTATAGACCTTTTTTGGCTCCCTCTCTGAGGGGAGCTGTCGAACGCAGTGAGGCTGAGGGGAGTTACGGGTGCCGTCGTATTCCCCTCAGTCCGCTTCGCGGCCAGCTCCCCTCAGGGAGGGGAGCCGAGGCCGCCGGCGACACGCGCTTGTCGCGGGTTGTGCTATGGTGTGAGACATGCAGATTATCTCATGTTGTTGTCGCTAACCGACGCCCCTGGGCGAGCGGTCAGTGACGCATAACTTGAGATAGAGCATTCGAATCGCGGCAAATCTGTCGCATGAATTTTCATGAAATCGATGGCACGAGTGTAACCGTGTAACGCGCGAGTCGTGGTTAACATGAAAAACCGATTCACTTTCCGGCTTCACCGTACAGTGAGCGGGGATACTCGATTTCAAACTAAAGCCACAGTCCATTCGTCTGGGAACGTCGGTTCACGAACGCAACGCAGCAAAACCCCACAACCCCAGCAACGAAGGACTTCACATGACCATCCACAACAGCCTCGCAGAACTCATCGGCAACACCCCGCTCGTCAAGCTCAACCACATTCCGCAGGCGGCCGGCGTCAAAGCCACCATCGCCGTCAAAGTCGAATACTTCAACCCCGGTGGATCTTCCAAGGACCGCATTGCCGAACGCATCATCGACGCCGCCGAACAGTCCGGCCAACTGAAGCCCGGCGGCGTGATCGTCGAACCCACCTCCGGCAACACCGGCGTCGGCCTGGCCCTGGTCGCCCAGCAGCGCGGCTACCGCACGATTTTCACCCTGCCGGACAAGGTCTCCGAATCCAAGCGCGCGGTGCTGCGCGCCTACGGTGCCGAAGTCATCGTCACGCCAACCGACGCCGGCCCGGACGACCCGCGCTCCTACTATCAGGTCGCCGAACGACTGGCCAATACGATTCCCGGCGGCTTCCGCCCGAACCAGTACGACAATCCGAACGGCCCGCTGAGCCACTACTACACCACCGGACCTGAGATCTGGGAGGCCACGGACCACAAGGTCACGCACTTCGTGGCCGGCATCGGCACCGGCGGCACCATCTCCGGCACCGGCAAGTACCTCAAGGAAGCCTCCAACGGCGCGGTCAAGGTCATCGGCTCCGACCCGGAAGGCTCCATCTACTCCGCTTCCTCACGCGACGAAGTCCACCAGTACGATATCGAGGGCGTAGGGGAGGACTTCTATCCCAAGGCCTTCGACCGGAACATCACCGACGACATCGTGCGCGTGTCCGACGCCGAAGCCTTTGAAATGACCCGCCGTCTGGCCGGCGAGGAGGCGCTGCTGGTCGGCGGCTCGTCCGGCATGGCCGTGGTCAGCGCCATCAAGTACGCGCTTGCCAATGATTTGGACGAGAACCAGATCGTGGTGGTGCTCGCCCCTGATTCCGGCCGCAGCTACTTGGAGAAGATCTTCAACGACGACTGGATGCGTGCCAACGGCTACGGCGACATCGTGGAGCGCACCAGCAAGCCCTCCCTCGCCGAGCAGTACCTTAACGGAGCTCCCTCTGATGAGGGAGCTGGGGACGGACTCCATAACTAGCTATCAAAAGAATCAATACCAACATCCGCACTAACCAACCGCACCTGTTCTACCTTCGAATACGGAACGATCCCGAAAGGAACCCAATATCATGTCCGCTGAATACAACGCCAAGTTCGCCAACACCGACATCGCCACTCGCGCCATCCACGCCGGCCAGGAGCCCGACCCGACCACCGGTGCGGTCGTCACGCCGATCTTCGCCACCTCCACTTTCAAGCAGGATGGCGTGTTGGGCCTCAGGGGAGGCCACGACTACTCCCGCTCCATCAACCCCACTCGCACCAGCTTCGACGAGCAGCTCGCCGCCGTGGAAGGCGGCAAGTACGCGCTGAGCTTCTCCTCGGGCTTGGCCGCCATCGACGTGCTGCTGCGCTCCACCATCAAGCCCGGCGACAACATCCTGCTCGGCAACGATGTGTACGGCGGCACCTACCGCCTGCTCTCCAAGGTGTTCGTGCCGTGGGGTGTGGGCCTCGACGTGGTGAACATCACCGATCTGAAAGCCGTGGAAACCGCATTGGCCTCCAAGCACTACCAGTATGTGTGGGTCGAGACCCCGTCCAACCCGCTGCTCAACATCACCGACATCGCGGCCACCACCGAAGTCGCCCACAAGTACGGCACCAAGGTCGCTGTCGACAACACCTTCGCCTCGCCCGCCCTTCAGCACCCGCTGGCCGATGGCGCCGATGTGGTGGTCTACTCCACCACCAAGTACATCGGCGGCCACTCCGACGTGGTCGGCGGTGCCGTGGTGGTCAACGATGAGGAGACCCGCGAGAAGGTCGCCTTCCTGCAGAACGCCGCCGGCGCAGTGCCCTCCCCGTTCGACTCCTGGCTGGACATCCGCGGCCTGAAGACCCTGGATCTGCGCGTCAAGCGCCACAGTGCCAACGCCCTGAAGGTGGCCGAATGGCTCGAATCCCAGCCCTCTGATGTGATTGAGCGCGTCTGGTACCCGGGCCTCGAGTCCCACCCGGGTCATGAAATCGCCGCCCGCCAGATGCACGGCGGCTTCGGCGGCATCGTCTCCGTGCAGCTCGCGGCCGGCGCCGAGGCGGCCAAGCACTTCGTGGACCACACGCAGATCTTCACACTGGCCGAATCGCTCGGCGGTGTGGAAAGCCTCATCGAGGTGCCCGCCGCCATGACCCACGCCTCCGTGGCCGGCACCACCCTGCAGGTGCCCGCCAACCTGGTGCGCATTTCGGTCGGTATCGAGAACGCCGACGACCTTATCGCCGATCTCAAGCAGGCGTTGGATCGTATCTGACCGTACTGACGGTACTGGTGGCACCGTATTGACGGTGCCACCACGCTTATCGGCGGACTCGCTATCGATTGGTACCTACAAAAAATCCCCGGCCCACAAGGGTCGGGGATTTTCCGTTATCGATTAAACATATTGAATCAGCTGGCGTTGCCGCCCTGCCATCCAGTGGCATCCGCACCAGCCGGGCGCAACGTCTGACCGGAAGTCGGTGTGGTGCCATCAACGACCACACGAGTGCCGATGGTGGCAAAGTCGTACATCCACTTGGCATCGGCCACCTGCATGTTGATGCAGCCGTGCGAGCCTGGGATACCCTGCTGCACATAGATGGGGTGCTCGCCCCACATGTATGCAGGAACACCGTGCAGAGCCTCGCCGCCGTTATAGTAGGAAACCCACGGCGTGCCTGGCTGGTTGTAGCCTTCGCCAACCATGGTCTGCGATTCGTACTTGAGATACACGTAGAACGTGCCGGTATCGGACAGCATGGAACCATCGGCGGTGGGCTTGCCAGAAGCGATGTTGAACTTCTTGACCACCGTGGTGCCCTGATATGCAGTGGCAGTCTGGTTCGTCAGATCAACATGAACCCACTTATCGCCATTTGCCGTATCGAAGTTATGAGGCACCTCGACCTGCTTGACATCATACGGGCTGTCTTTCACAGCCACAGTGGAATCAGTGGACTGGTTCTGCTCGATGGCGGTAGCCAGACGTTCGGGGGCGTCCCCGGCGCCAGTCACTTCAATACCATCCACGCCGAGTGTCTTATCGGCACCAATTTCCACGCCGCCTTCGTCTTTCGGCGTGATGTAGACCTCGCGTGTCACCTTGGGAACAGTCAGTTCTTTGGTTACGCTGTCACTGGTGACGTACTTGGTGATGGCATCGCGGTCGACTACCAGACTCATGGTGCCTTCCGCCTTATTCACCGTGGGCTTGAGGAATGAGGCAATGGTATCGGCCGGGATGGTGACGCTCTTGTTCACGCCGTTGTCTACGGTCAGTTTGAGGCCAAGCCTGGCATTGGCGTCAAACTGTGTTTGCTGTGCGCTCGCGTCATCAATCGGATTCTTTGCGGTCTGTAGCTTGACCGGCACCGTCGCATTTTCGCCCGGGGTCGCGACGGCCTCCTTGACTGCAGCATTGACAACATTGGTATCCGGGCCCTTGCCGTCCTGACCCGCGGTGTAGTCGAACTGTTTGGTGCTCTTGTTGTAGACAACGGTGGCAATCTGCGCTCGGTCGGCCTCATCGACCAGGCCGGCGGTGACGAATTGTTCGGCAGTCTCTTTGTCCGTGGTGGCGGTCAGAGCGATATGCGGCTGATCGAAAATATTGAGCTTGGCCACGTCGCCGGTCTTCGCGTTCAACAGCGCATCTACGGTTTTATCCGTGTCGACGGTGACGCCAAGGTCCTTCAGCGAGGCTTTGACGCTGTTGCCTTCGGCGGTGAACGTCACTGTGGTGTTATTCAGCTGCTGCTTCACAGTATTCGCAAGTTCTTCGCGGGTCTGGCCCATGACAGAGACATTGCCCAAATGAACACCGGGCGCAGCCTTGTCTTGGAAGTACCAACGTCCGACGAAGAAATAGGCTATTAATGCGGCAAGCAACACTGCAAATATGGTTATGATGGCAATCCGTGCGGCCTTGCCATGTGATTTAGCGGTGGTAGATGCCATAACATGTTCACCCACATAGGCTGTATTATCGGCATGGTTATTGGTGCCATTGTCACTTTGCTGTGGTGTGGCGGTACCTGAATCCGCGGCTGCGAACAGCCCATCGGTGGCCACAGGCTGCAGCACCGCCGTCTCCTGATCGTCAGGAGAGGAGAAGGAAAATGTATCGTTGGCCATCAAAATGCCCCGTCTTAGTTCTCTCAAAGCGGCATATCGTGCGATATGCCGGGAATAACGTTCCTTGACGCATAATAATACGGAAGGGCTACGTACATCGTTGCGAGGTATTCCGTTATACGCTGAAATCCAGCCGCGGTCGGCCTACACTGGTCGTTTATGACAGCACATCAGGCGGCGCTGGAGGCGCTCACACGATACTTCGGCTATGACTCGTTTAGGCCCGGACAGCAAGGAATTGTCGAGGCTTTGCTTGCCGGACGCGATGTCTTGGGCGTGATGCCCACCGGCGCAGGCAAGTCCGTGTGCTACCAGATTCCCGCCGCGCTCAGCCCGGGTATGACTTTGGTCATATCTCCCTTGATTTCCCTGATGCGCGACCAGGTCGATGCGCTGAACGACCTCGGTCTGCCGGCCGCGTTCATCAATACCACTCAAACTCCCGACGAGCAGGCGATGGTGTTCGCCCAAGCCGCCGCCGGGCAGATCAAACTGCTGTACGTGGCCCCGGAACGCTTGGAAACCGGGCGATTCCGCGACTTTGCCGCCCGTACGCCGATCTCGCTGATCGCCGTGGACGAAGCCCACTGCGTCTCCCAGTGGGGTCAGGACTTCCGCTCGTCGTACTTAGGTATCGGCGATTTCATCGCCGGGCTGCCGCAGCGTCCACCGGTGGGTGCGTTCACCGCCACCGCCACCGAACGGGTGCGCCGGGACATCGTGGGACTGCTGGGATTGCGGAATCCGGCCGTCACCGTTACCGGATTCGACCGGCCGAACCTGTATTTTGATGTGGTCAAACTGGAAACCAAATACAAGGCCGCATGGGTGGCGCGGTATGTGGCCGACCATCCGGACGAATCCGGCATCGTCTACTGCGCCACCCGCAAGACCACCGAAGCGCTCGCCGACACGCTGAACCAGATGGGGCATCCGGCTGTCGCCTACCATGGCGGCATGTCGCCGGACGCGCGTGAGGTGGCCCAGCGCGACTTCATCACCGACAAGGTGCCGGTGGTCGTGGCCACCAACGCTTTCGGCATGGGCATCGATAAGTCCAACGTGCGTTACGTCATCCACCACAATCTGCCCGAATCCATTGAGGCCTACTATCAGGAGGCCGGCCGCGCGGGCCGTGACGGCGAGCCCAGCCGATGCACGCTGCTGTGGAATGAGTCAGACATCGTCACCCGGCGTCGGTTGCTGGATAACGATTATGAGAACGAACGATTGACTCCCGAAGAGCAGGAGATCGTTCGCCAGTCCAAGCGCCGGCTGCTGGACGGTATGGTCGGCTACTGCCGCACCACCGACTGCCTGCACCGGTATATGACCCGGTATTTCGGTCAGGAATTGTCGCCGAATGCTGGTTCCACGGCGGGTGAAGACATTGCGGCGGACTCTTCGCAGTCCGGCAGATGCGGTGCCTGCTCGAACTGCGAAAGCACGTTCGAGACCATCGACGTGACCCGCGTGGCGCAGGCGATCAGCCGTTGCGTGCATGACGTGGGGCAGCGCGTCGGTTCCGGCAAGATCGTCAAGATCCTGCGCGGTTCGCGGGCACAGGATCTGGCATGGCTGAACCCGGAGCGGATGCCCACCTTCGGCATGCTCAAGGACGTGAACGAGGCTCGCGTGCGCGACGTGTTGAGCCAGATGGCCACGGACGGGTACCTGTCAATTGCCGAAGGGCGTATGCCAATCGTCATGTTCGGTGCGCGGGCGGCCGAAACCGCCGCTCCCGACTTCCACTATGAGATCAAACGGGTGGAACGCAAGTCGGAGGCGGCCGGTTCCGGTCGGAGCGGGGGAGTGGCTGATACTGCCGATTCCGCCAATGTTCCCGGCGATGCGCTGGGCTCGTATATCCCGGACGATGACGAGGAATCGCTGTTCCAGAAGCTACGCGAACTGCGACGCACCATCGCCCAGGAAATCGGCAAGCCGCCGTACATCGTGTTCTCCGACAAGACCTTGCGCGACATGGCCCGCATCAAGCCGGTTACCAACGCGCAATTTCTGGCGGTCAACGGCGTCGGTCAACACAAGCTCGACCTCTACGGCCAGCGCTTCATGCAAGCCGTCGCCTCGTTCAATGCCGGGAGTGCGTCATAACAATCTCCTATAGCGAACTGCGGAGTATTTGCGGGCGTTCTTGGGCTGGCTCGACTACGATGACTGTTCGATGCTTCATGACCGAACACTCGGCAAGTAGAAAGGCAACAGCATGGCAGAAGAAACGGCCGAAAAGCCCGTCGTCGAATCATTCCAGCTTGATCACACCAAGGTCAAGGCGCCGTACGTGCGTTACATCGACACCGAAACGGGCCCTCACGGCGACGTGATCTCCAACTATGATCTGCGCCTGACCCAGCCGAACAAGCAGGCCATCCCCACCGGCGGCCTGCACACCATCGAACACACCATCGCCGTGCTGCTGCGCGAACGTATCCCGGGCTACATCGACTGCTCGCCGTTCGGCTGCCGCACCGGCTTCCACCTGCTGACCTGGGGCACCCACCCCACCGAGGAAGTGGCCAAGGCCCTGAAGGAATCGTTGGAGTTCATCGCGTACAAGGCCACGTGGGATGACGTGCCCGCCACCACCGAGAAGAGCTGCGGCAACTATCGCGACCACAGCCTGTTCACCGCCAAGGAATGGGCCAAGCAGATCCTTGAGGAAGGCATCAGCTCCGACCCGTTCGAGCGCAAGGTCGTCTGATCGCAAGCCAATCGGCATGGAAGAACCCCGCCCCCGCATACCACGCGGACGGGGTTTCTTTGTGCCTATGTTTGTGCCTATGGCATGGTAGGTTTGCCGTCAGTTAATCGTTGGCCGCTGCACATCGGTAGCTTGGCATGTTGGAGAGGTGGAAGTGACTCAGTCGAACGCTGCAAACAAGGCGACAGGCCGCCGTTTCCGCCACGCCACCATGCGCGATCTGCCGCAGATGCAGAAAATCTACGCACGCGCACGCGCGTTGATGGCCGCCAACGGCAACCCCACCCAGTGGGGCAACGAATTTCCGCGTGAATCGATGATTGAGGACGACATCGCCAACCAGCGTACGATGCTGCTGGTCGACACCTGCAATGGCCACGAACGCATTCTGGCCCAGTTCGCCCTGTGCCCGGGCGAGGATCCGACCTACGCCAAAATCGACGGCGCCTGGCTGGACAACGACGCCTATGTGACCATCCACCGCATCGCCGCATCCGGTCTGGTGCGCCACGCGGCCCGCGACTGTATCAGGTGGGCCCTGAAGCACTACGGCAACGTGCGCGCCGACACCCACCCCAATAACAAGGCCATGCAGCACGTGCTCGAAAGCTCCGGCTTCGCCCGTTGCGGCCTGATCCAGCTGCTCGACCGGCCGGTCGACACCACCAGAATCGCCTATCAGCGCCACGAGTGGTGAGTGTGGCTGCCGGCTGATGTGCTCGTTTCTGCACCGTCATCGGTTTCTGACGGTAGAATCAGTGTGTGAGAAGAACACGTTGGGTCGGGGGCGTCGTGACGGTGCTTGCGGCTGTCATGCTGTCGTCGTGCGGCGGCGTCCAGTCGAATCCCGGGTAACACACCGTTGCCAATCCATTCACCGCGCAGGTGAATGGAGAAGACATGGCGATGCCTGTCGGCCGATGGAGCCCCATCGGCCGACAGGCATCGAGGAAGTCACCGTGGCCGGCGGAACGCGCGGTCGCCGATTGGGGCGAATGGCTTGTGTGGTTCGCTTTGGTACCAGTAGGCGACCGTGGCCACGTCGTCCTGTCGTTCGAAGTTGCCGGCTTCCTCGGTGCCGATCTGCTGCCATTCGACGCGCAGGTCTCGCTCGAAGTAGATCGGGTCGGGGATGTGCCAACGGTATAGGCCGCGGGTCACGGGGGTGGCAGTGTCCCAGTAGGCGCTTTCGCGTCCGGCGAGGTTCTGCGAGTAGAACGGGAAGCCGAGGTATGGGCCGGTGAAGGTGCGCTCGTGCATGCGGCCGTGTTCGTCGAATTCGGCGAAGCTCCAGGCACCGCCGAAGTAGTCCTCGGCGCCGGTGCTGCACCAGGTGGGGTATTTGCCGTCGCCGTCGATGTAGAACTTGAATTCGCCTTCGCCCCACCAGCGGCTTTCGAGCGCGGTGAGCGCCAGGTAGGTGCCGACGTAGGTGCCGTGTCCTTCGACGCCATCGAGCACCACGTAGTCGTGGGCGAGTTCGGTGACGCGTTGGCGGCGCCACTGCGCGTGGAAGCGCATCGTGTCGGCCGGCAGCTGGTCGTATTCGGTGTAGTCGATTTGGTAGAAGAACGCGGGCACGTCCTCGTTGTGGTCGTTGCGCAGCACGATGCGCGCGTGTTCGAACGGCATGGCGAAGTAGCAGTTGAAGCCCCGGTTCGGGTTGACCATGACGGGAATTGAGTTGATGGTGCAGGACTGGGCGTGTCCGCAGCAGAAGAAGTCGCCGATCGGGCATTGCACCGAGGGGGAGTCCTCGCCGTCCCAGTAGAATTCCAGGATCAGGTTGCGTAGCACGTCGGGGCCGGTGGGGGAGGTGCGGTCGGTTACCGTCATCCAGATGTGACGAATCACGCCGGGGTCCTCGACGTCCATCAATGTCACCGATTCCCCGGACCTCACCGTGCTGATGCAGGGGCTTCCCTTGCGGGAGGGGCCCAACGCGCTGGCCGCCATGGCCGCGCGGCCCTTGCCGCCGTCCGGGTTTTCGGCGTTGATGCAGCGGGTGCGGCCGGGGGTCCTCATGGCCACGGCATCCAAGGCGCCTTGTCCGAGCCCCGGCGCGGGGTTCGCTGTGGTGAATGCGTCGAGCATGATGCTTACTTCCTTTCCTGTCGCAGGCCCGTCCCGCCACGGCGTTTTGTCTGGGGGGCGGGTTCTAGTGATCGTTGCAACACCTGACCTACCGCAAGGAGGGTCAGGTGACCAGAAGCCACCGAAACGAAGACCGTGGCGGGGAACACCGTTGGACGTTCAACGGCGTCGAATATCCGACGAGGAAGCTGATGTGCGAGGCGAGACGCGCCGAGTACGTGCGCCTGCTGGACGAGGAAGGCATGAACTTCACCCAGGCCGCGCACGCGGTCGGCGTCTCGAAACGCACCGGCAAGGCGTGGCGCAACGGCAGGACGCGCGCCACGGGAAGGAACGAGAAACCCCTGGTGGACTGGTATCGTTCCACCATGGACAAACCCAAGACCCTCCATCCGCGCTACCTGAGCCAGGAGGAGCGCATCCAGATCGCGGACCGTCTGCGTCTGGGCGATTCGATCCGCGCCATCGCCCGCCTGCTGGGCCGCGACCCCGGCACGGTCAGCCGCGAGGTCGAGCGCAACAGGAATCCCGAGTCCGGCGGTTACGAGCCTTACCGCGCCCAGCAGAAGGCCGCGGACCGGCTCAAACGCCCCAAACCGCGCAAGGCGGCCGAGGGCACGCGACTGTGGGACGAGATCGCCGCCGGGTTGCGCAGGCATTGGAGCCCGGAGCAGATAGCCAACCGGCTGAGGCTGGACTTCCCGGATAATGGGGATATGCACGCGAGCGTCGAGACGATCTACCAGGCCATCTACCTGCAGGCCAGGGGCGAACTCAAGCAGGAGCTGAAACGCGCCATGAGGCAGGGGCGAACCGCCCGCAGACCCCAAGGCGGCCAAGGCCGCAAACCCCGTTTCCGCGAACCCATGGCCATGATCTCGGAGCGACCCCCGGAGATCGAGGACCGGGCGGTCCCGGGCCACTGGGAGGGCGATCTCATCACCGGCAGCCGCAACAAAAGCGCCATCGGCACGCTCGTCGAGCGCACCACCAGGTTCACGATCCTGCTGCACCTGCCCGACGGGCACGACGCCGAACACGTCCAGCAGGCCATCATCGACAAGATGCAGCACCTGCCCAAACTCCTGCGCAACAGCCTGACCTGGGACCAGGGAGCGGAACTCGCCCTGCACAAACGGATCGGCGCCTCGCTGGACATGGCCGTCTACTTCTGCGACCCGCACTCCCCGTGGCAGCGCGGCACCAACGAGAACACCAACGGGCTCCTGCGCCAGTACTTCCCCAAAGGCACCGACCTATCCGTCTACCCGGAGGACTACCTCGACGCGGTCGCCGAGGAACTCAACGACCGGCCACGCAAAACCCTCGGGTTCATGAAACCAAGCGAGAAGATCATCGAACTGCTCGACGCCGCGTGATAACCTCAACAACCGACAACGTGACCATGGAAGGCCGCTCAAACCTCAGGTGTTGCAACCACCACTAGAATCTGCCGGGTGAGCCGGGCTGCTGGGGGGGGTATTTCACGGCACCGGCGGTGATGCCCTGGGAGAGCTTGCGCTGGGGTAGTGCCCGATATCTTGCGCACTTTGGTCTTCGCCCGTCCCTGTGGCGATGATCGGTTCGCTTCCCGTACAGTCTCACCGAGTCTTGACATGTCGAGGTAGCGGCGCGTCGACCACTCGTTCGACGTGACATAGCGCACGCGTGCGCAGACGAGCATCAACGCGCTGCGTTCGTCGGGGAAGCTGCCGACCATGCGCGTGCGCCGTCTGACCTCGCGGTTGCGGGGGTGACCCTGGCGAGGACGTTGCGTTCGAAGTGCACCATGCACCGCTGGTAGCGGGCATCGCGTTCAAGGTCTCCTTGACGCTCTTGCGGACCATACGGTCCAGGGTGGTCTCCGACATGGCCTCATATCGCAAAAACCGTACGCTGAAAGTAACTCAGCGTACGGTTTTCACGAAAGCAGCCATCGGCTATCGGTCAGCCGATAGACCTCAGTCCTCAGTCCTCAGTCGCAGCGACCTTGGCGTCAGCCCCGGCCTTCTGCTCAAGGCCGAGCTTGGAGCGCTTGCGGCTGTAGCCGAAGTACACGATCAGGCCCAGACCGAACCAGACGGCGAAACGCACCCAGGTCTCCCAGTTGAGACCGGCGATGAGCACGAAGCAGAATACGATGGCCAGAATCGGGGTGACCGGCACGCCCGGCGCGCGGAAGCCGCGGGGCGCATTCGGCTGGGTCTTGCGCATCCATAGAATACCGGCCGACACGATGATGAACGCGGACAGCGTACCGATGTTCACCAGCTCGAACAGCACGTTGATGTTGATGAAGCCGCCGGCGAACGCGGTCAGCAGACCGAAGAACCAGGTGCCCTTGAACGGGGTACGGTACTTCTCGTGCACGTGGCCGAAGAACTTCGGGAACAGGCCGTCACGGCTCATGGCGTAGCAGATACGGGATTGGCCGTACAGCTGCACGAGCATCACCGTGGTCATGCCGATGAGGGCGCCCAGGTTCACGATCACCGCGAGCCAGTTCATGCCGGTCTCCAGAATCACGCCGGCCACCGGGGCGTCGATGTACTTGGCGAACTCCTTGTAGGGCACCACGCCGGTCATGATCAGGGTCATGATGACGTAGAGCACGGTGGAAACGGCCAGGGACAGCAGAATGCCGCGCGGCAGCGTCTTGTTCGGGTTGATGGTCTCCTCAGCGGAAGAGGACACGGCATCGAAGCCGATGAAGCTGAAGAACACGATGGAAGCGGCCGGCACGATGCCGTACGGCTGGGTGGAGCCGGGCTGGAAAGTGTAGATGCCGTACGGGGAGAACGGCTGCCAGTTGGACGGCTTGACATACCACACGGCGCACACGATGAACAGCACGATGATGGCGAGCTTGATGAGCACCATCACGTCATTGGTGCGCTTGGTCTGGTTGATGCCGATCGAGAGCACCCACGTGATGATCAGCACGATGACGAAACCGGGCAGGTTGAAGTAGGTGGTGACGTCCGGGTTGGTGCCGTAGGCGGCGGTCAGTTCGACCGGCAAATGCAGGCCGAAGCCTTCCAGCAGCTTGTTGAAGTAGCCCGACCAGCCGGCGGACACGGTGGCCGCCTGCAGGGCGTACTCCAGAATCAGGTCCCAGCCGATGACGAAGGCGATGAGCTCGCCGAACGCCAGATAGGCATAGGAGTAGGCCGAGCCGGAAACCGGCGCCATGGCGGCGAACTCGGCGTAGCACAGGCCGGCAAAACCGCAGCAGACGGCGGCCAGCAGGAACGATACGGACAGGGCCGGGCCGGCGGTCAGCGCGCCCTTACCGGTGAGCACGA